>NZ_JBEZYY010000014.1:7134-265300 GCF_040638975.1 Amycolatopsis sp. NPDC024027 | reverse complement strand
CCGCGCCCGCGACACCGACCAGCCGAGCTTCACCATTACCGAGAAGGCCCGGAGCTGGCTTCGCTGGCCCCAGGAGGGCGATCGCGTGGCAACCGAGGGAGTCGAACCCTGCGCGGCTTGTGAAGGCGGCGCCCATGGACCGGCCCTGACCCTTCGGCGGGCGACGGCTGCCATCTGCTCCAACGGTAGCTGGTACCCGGATATTTCCCTTCTCAAGCTGTGCTTCACCCGGACGGGCGGGGCTGGCATGGTGGTCCGCATGGATGATCTCCTGCTGCGCCGCGTCCGGCCGGGCCTCGGCGGGGACCTCGCCGACGTGCGGGTGAACGACGGCCGGGTCACGTCGATCACCGAACCGGGCTCCACGGGGTTCGCCGCGCGGGTGGTCGACGGGCACGGCGGGACGCTGCTGCCCGGGCTGGTCGACGCGCACGTCCACGTCGTGCAGTGGGCGACGTCCCGGCGCCGCATCCCGCTGGACGCGGCCCGCTCGGCGGGGGAGGCGATCGAGTTGCTGCTCGCGCACCTGCTGGCGACGCCGGCGCCGCAGACGGAACTCGTCGTGGGCGCGGGTTTCCGTGATGCGCTGTGGCCGGACAAGCCGCACAAGGACCTGCTGCAGCGGGCGTTGCCCGGGCGCGCGGTCGCGTTGTTCAGCGCGGACCTGCACACGGTGTGGCTGAGCCCGGTGGCGCTGAAGCTGATCGGCCGCGAGCACCCGACGGGCGTCCTGCTCGAGGGCGACTGCATGACCGCGACGGCCCAGCTCCCGACGGCGGCGATCGACGTCCAGGACCGGTGGGTGGCGGAAGCGGTTTCCGCGGCGGCCGCGCGCGGCGTGACCGAGATCGCCGACTACGAATACGCGGACACGGTGGCGGACTGGACGCGCCGGGGCGCCCCGGCCGCCCGGATCTCGTGCGTGATCGCGAGGTACCTCCTGGACCGGACGATCGAGCGCGGCCACCGCACCGGCGACGTCCTGCCGGACTCCGGCGGGCGGCTGACGGTGGGGCCGTTCAAGCTCTTCGTGGACGGATCCCTCAACACCCGCACGGCCTACTGCCACGATCCGTACCCGGGCGCCGAGTCGCCGGGGTTGCTGGAACTGCCGCCCGGCGAGCTGGTTCCGTTGCTGCGGCGAGCGTTCGACCACGGGCTGGTCCCGGCGGTCCACGCGATCGGCGACCGGGCGAACACGATCGCACTGGACGCGTTCGAGGAGGTCGGCTGTCCCGGCCGCATCGAGCACGCCCAGCTGCTGTCCCCGGAGGACATCCCGCGGTTCGCCGCGCTGGGCGTGATTGCGGCGGTCCAGCCGGCGCACCAGCCGGACGACCGCGACGTCGCGGACCGCCACTGGCACGGCCGCACGGCGCGGGCGTTCCCGTACCGGTCGCTGCTGGAGTCGGGAGCCCGCCTGGAGTTCGGCTCGGACGCCCCGGTGGCACCGCTGGACCCGTGGGACGGCATCGCCTCGGCGGTTTCCCGCACGGACGACGACCGCCCACCGTGGCACCCGGAGCAGGCGATCCCGTTCGCCGAAGCGTTGGCCGCGTCTTCGGGGGGCCGTCGCGGAGTGGCGGTGGGGGACGTCGCGGACCTGATGGTGACGGCCACGGACCCGTCCGCGCTGTCCCCGGCCGACCTGCGAAACCTTCCGGTGACGGCCACGATCGTCGACGGGCACGTCACGCACCAGATCTGAGCGGATCACCGGCGCGTGGCCCGGCGTGATTTTCCCGAACCGGCGCCGGGCGTCGCGGGGAAATCCCGGCCGATATTTCGGTCGCGTCAAGAAATCGATCCGATTCGGGGTGGTAATGGACCGTTCTCGCTTTTCGGGATCACGCTTTGGGTCGGATATCGGCTCGAGTGAGTAAGGCGGTGGCGGTGTGATGAGGCACTTCGGAATGGGGCTGCACCTCGTGCCTGCCCAAACCACGACCCCAAGTTCCCCGCCCAGTTCCCCGCCGCCCGGCTCGATGATTCCGGTTACGACGGGCGGCGCGGTCGCCCTGGCGGCCGGTTTCGTGGTGGTGCTCCTCCTCGCGGCATTCATTCCCATGGTCATGGACCTGCGCCGGGCGGCCAAGTGGCGCGACGACCTGACCGCCTGGCTCAAGACCAGCAAAAGCCATTGCGCCGAGCTGCTGCCGATCCTGCGGTTTCTTGCCCGGCCTCGCGGTACCGCGAACACCGCCCGGACCACCATCGCCTACCTCGTGGTCGCGCTGGTCGCCGCCGCATTCGGCGTCACCGCGTTTTCGGGTGCGGCGGATGCCCCGGATCTGCGCAAGACGATCATCGCTTCGATTCTGACCGTGCTGAGCCTGGTCATCGGTTTCTATTTCGGTTCCCGCACCGCGCAAACCGCCATCGAGGCGCAAGCCGGGTTGGGCAACGGAACTCCCAGCCGCGCGCCGGTCGTACCCGTCATCACCGGCGTGACCCCCGCGACCGGCCCGAGCGGAAGCGCGGTGACCGTGACCGGAAGCGGGCTTTCCGGAGCGTCGATCCATTTCGGGACGCTTCCGGCGACGCCCATCGGGCCGCCGTCCGACTGGCAGGTCGTCGTGGCGGTGCCCACCCGGCCCGACCGCTATCCGGCGGAGGTCGACGTGGTGGCCCAGACCGCGGCCGGCGCCTCGGCGATCACGGACGCGACGAGCTTCACCTTCGGCTAGGCGCCCGTCGGGGCTTGATTTGTCCACCGGACAACGGAAAAGATCCCACCGTGGATCTGACAACGTTGTCGCCGATTACCCGGACGCGCACCCGCGTCCTCGCCACTCTGCTCGCGGGAGCCACGACGATGGCGCTCGCCACCCCCGCCGAAGCCGGGGGCAGCAGGTTCGCCGAAGACCCCACCACGCTCGTCGACACCTCGATCGGCAACAACGGCGACGGCACCACCTTCCCCGGCGCCACCACGCCGTTCGGGATGGTCCAGCTCAGCCCGGACACGCAGCTGAAGAAGTACGCGTCCTACGACTACGCGCAGGACACCACCCTCGGCTTCAGCCACACCCACCTCTCCGGGGTCGGCTGCCAGACCATGGGCAACTTCCGGTTCATGCCCACCACCGGTGCCGTCACCACGAGCGACCCCGCGAAGTACGGCGCGAAGTTCAGCCACGCCGACGAGACCCGGCAGCCCGGCTACTACGGGGTCAAGCTCGCCAACGGCATCGGCGCCGAGCTCACCGCCACCCAGCGCACCGGCCAGCACCGCTACACCTTCCCCAACGGCGCGACCAGCGAAAACGTCCTCATCGAGGTCGGCGAGAGCAACGGCTACACCTACGCCGGTGACGTCCACGTGGTCGGCGACGACACCGTCGAGGGCTGGCTGCAGGGCGGCAACTTCTGCTGGGAGACGCAGAAAGAGCGCTACAGGGTCTTCTTCAGCGCCAAGTTCGACCGCAAGTTCACCGGCTTCGGCACCTGGACCGACAACAAGCTGACGCCGAACCAGCGTGACGCGAAGCTCGGCAGCCAGCGCACCGGCGCCTGGCTCACCTTCGGCACCGACAGCGCCCAGGTCGGCGCCTCGGTCGGCTTGTCCTACACCTCGATCGACGGCGCCCGGCTCAACCGCGGCGCCGAGCAGCCCAAGTCGTTCGGCAAGGCGCGAAAGGCCGCCCACGACACGTGGGAAGACGAGCTGAACCGGCTGCGCGTCGCCGGCGGGACGACCGCCGACCAGCGCACCTACTACAGTGCGCTGTACCGGTCGCTGCTGCACCCGTCCGTCGGGTCCGATGTGGACGGCTCGTACCGCGGCTTCGACGACGCCGTCCACCGCAGCCGGGACACCTACTACCAGATGTTCTCGCTGTGGGACACCTACCGCTCGCAGAACCAGCTGGTCGCGCTGCTGCACCCGGACAAGGCCGCGGACATGACCAAGTCCGTCCTCAAGATCTACCAGGACGGCGGCTGGGTCCCGCGCTGGGCGCTCGCCGGCGGCGAGACGAACGTGATGAGCGGCGACCCCGTCACGCCGTGGGTGGTCGACAACTACCGTCGCGGTCTCCTCGACGACCGGACCGCGCGTCAACTGTTCGACGCGTTGTGGCGCAACGCCAACGAAGTGCCCGCGGACCAGTCGATCTTCCGCGGCCGGGACGGCAACCCGAGCTACGTCGAGAACGGCTGGATCGGCTACCAGGACCTCCCGGGCTACACCTACGGCGACACCCGGCAGGCCGGCTCGGCGACCCTCGAGTACGCCCTCGCCGACTGTGCACTGTCCACAATGGCTGCCGGGCTGGGCTACGGAGACAAGGCTGCGACACTGCGGGCGCGCTGTGGCAACTTCGCGCACCTGTGGGACACGAGCGTCGAATCCCACGGCTTCACCGGCTTCCCGCGGACGAAGGCCGCGGACGGCACCGGCGTCGGCGATCCCGACCCGGCGAAGTCGACCGGCTTCCACGAGGGCACGCCGTGGCAGTACCAGTGGCTGGCCCAGCAGGACACCGCGAAGCTGTTCGGCCTGATGGGCGGCCCGGCGCAGGCGGAGCAGCGGCTCGACACCTTCTTCGACATGCCCTTGCTGCTCACCGATCCGGCGAAGGCCGCCAAGGACTCCTGGGTCCACGGCGCGTACGACTACCACAACAACTTCGCCTTCAACCCGAACAACGAGCCCGACCTGCACGCGCCCTGGATGTACAGCTGGACGGGCGCGCCGTGGAAGACCTCGGCCGTGCTGCGCGCGGCGCGGACGCTGTTCACCGACACGCCGTACGGCATGCCGGGCAACGACGACCTCGGCACCATCTCGTCGTGGCTCGTCTTCGGCATGGCCGGTGTCTTCGAGGCGCAGCCGGGCTCCGGGACGTACCTCCTCAGCACGCCGATGTTCGAGAAGGTCGAGATTCGCCCGGCCGGCGGCCGCAAGATCGAGATCGAGGCACCCGGCGCGAGCGCGGCGAAGCTCCAGTACACAAAGGACGTCCGGATCGGACACCGCGATCACGGCCGCAGCTGGATCTCGCACGACGACCTGCTCCGCGCGGGCAAGATCCGCTTTTCCTTGAGCGACACCCCCACCGCCTGGGGCACGAGCTCAGCGCCGCCCGCGATGTAACCTCATGACTCCCTCGGTGTGTTGGTGTCAACGAAACGAGACAGTTTCAATGGACATCATGTTGAGGTGGCAGCAGGCGGAGGGAAAGCGCCACGCGCTCGACGGACCGTTCCCTCCGCGTCCGGAGGAACAGTTCGTGGCTTTGTGCGGGGAAGAAGTGACCGTCGCGGTGAAGGATGTTCCGCAGCTCGGGGGGAATTGGTTCGACCCGACGTGCGCCGAATGCGAGTCGGCGTGGCTGGCGCGGTGCTGATCGACGCCGATCGGGACCATCGGCTGCTGGAGCGCATCCGCGACCTGCACGCCTCGCTCGTCCCGGATCTGGCGTGGCTGGCCAGGACCGTCGGGGAGGAGGCACCGCGCCCCGACATCCTCCGCGACCTGGGAGAGCGCCTCGCCGACCTCGGCGAGGACCTGATCACCCGCGCCGACGAGCTCGACGCCGAGGTCCGGGCCGGCCTCCCGGACCACGGCTGGCTCCCCGAAGCGGGCGCACGGCGGCGCGCACTGGCCGTCGCCCACCAGGTCGGCCCGCGCCCCCTCCGGTGCGGGCCGATCTTCCTGGCCGTCTGCGGCGCGGCCTGTTTCCCCTTCTACGGGACAGACCCGACCGGGCGGACAACCCGCCACGAACGGTGCGAAAAGTGCCTCCACGTGCGCTGACCCGCCGTTTCTGCTGAGCTGGGGACATGACCGACCAGAAACCGACGGCGACCGAGCGGTTCTTCCGCATCGCCATCGCGATCAAGGGCCTCGACGGCGCGTTGCAGGTAGTCGGGGCACTGATCCTGGCGTTCATCCCCGCCTCGACGGTCAGCGGGTTCACCCACGCGGTGATCACCCGCGACCTGCTGGGCGACCCATCGGGCACGCTCGCGCGCCACCTGGAATCGGCGACGGAGAACTTCCTGCACGGCGACACGAAGACCTTCGCCGTCGCCTACCTGCTCGCCCACGGCCTGATCAAGCTCGGCCTGGTGTGGGCCCTGGCCCGCAAGATCGTCCGCGCCTACCCGATCGCGGCCGCCATCCTGGCCGCATTCGTCGTCTACGAGATCTTCCGAGCGGTACACACCCACTCGATAGCACTGCCGTTCTTCGCCGCCCTCGACATCGTGATCATCGTGCTGGTGCTGCGGGAGTACCGCCAGCTCAAGCGCGGTTAAGGGCGAGGCAGGTAGGCGGCGCCTGACCCGCAATCCACGCATCGGCCACACCCGCCGGCGGGAAGACCCCGGCAGGACGCCCTCACCCCCGAGTTTCACGCGGCAACGGGAAACCGGACGGTCGTGCTGTCGACCTCCAAGGGTTCGACATAGAGGG
Source organism: Amycolatopsis sp. NPDC024027 (assembly GCF_040638975.1). Taxonomy (NCBI): domain Bacteria; kingdom Bacillati; phylum Actinomycetota; class Actinomycetes; order Pseudonocardiales; family Pseudonocardiaceae; genus Amycolatopsis; species Amycolatopsis sp. NPDC024027. The sequence continues at coordinate 258,879 of NZ_JBEZYY010000014.1, read as the reverse complement.
CGGTGGCATTGTCCGAGCCACCGCGCGCCAGCGCGGCTTCAACGAGTTCCGCCGCACCCCGGCCCGGCTGCGCCAGCACAGCCCGAATACCACTCCCGGTGAGCGGCTTGTGGACGCCGTCACTGGTCAGCAGCAAACCCGAGCTCGTCGTCTCCGCCGTGCCGATCTCATGCGCCTCCGCGGTGCGGACACTGGTGGTGACGACGTGCTCCATCCGCGGCGTCACCGGCTGGTGCCGGGCGCGGAAGAACTCGGCGAGCGTGTGGTCGGTGGTCAGGCGGCTCAGCGTGGTGCCGTCCCAGGCGTACGCGCGGGCGTCACCCACCCAGGCGATGCGGTACCCGCCGTGCCCGGCCGGCATGGCGACGACGAGCACGGCGTCCCCGAGCGTCTGCTCGCGCACCGCGCGCTGCGCGGCGAGCACGGCTTCGACCGGTCCTTTGTGGACCGGTGTGCGCGCGGCGGCCGCGGCGGCGGTGCGGGCGGCGCGCGCGGCGGCGGGATCGTCCCCGACGCCGTCGGCGAGGGCGAACGCGATGCCGGGCCCGCCGGCCGCGGCGTACGCCCCGACGGCGTCGGCGTTGAGTGAGCGCGGTCCCTGCGCACTCGCGGTGTGCCAGCGTGGGTAACCCGGACGGGTGATGATCATCGCGGCCTCCTCATCCCCCTCTGGTCTCCATGATCCGCGCCGAACCTAAGGGGCGGCTGAGACTTTCCGGGTACGTTGGAGAGGGGGTGGGGATGGAGTTCCGGATTCTCGGGCCGCTGGCGGTCTCGCGCGCCGACGGCCGCCCGGCCGTGCTCGGCGGGTGCAAGCCGCGGACGCTGCTGGCGGCGTTGCTGCTGGCCCGTGGGCGCGTGGTGCCCGACGAACGGCTGATTTCACTGCTGTGGGACGGCGAACGGCCGTCGACGGTCGACGCGCAGGTGTGCACGTACGTCTCCCGCCTGCGCAAGGCCCTCGGGCGCCCGGCGCGGCTCGTCCGGGCCGGCGGCGGCTACCTGCTGACGCCGGGCGGGACCGTGGACGCCGAGGAGTTCGAGCGGCTGGCGTCGTCGGGCCACGCGGAGCTGCGCGCGGACCGCCCGGCCCGCGCGGCGGGGCTGTTCCACGCCGCACTGGAGCTGTGGCGCGGCCCGGTGCTCGCCGGCGTCGCCGAACCGCTCCGCGCGGGTGAGGCGGCGCGGTTCGACGAGTTGCGCCTGACGGCACTGGAGGGCCGTCTCGAAGCCGAAATCGCGGCGGGCGAACACCGGCGCGCGGTGCCCGACGCGACGGCGTTCGTCCTCGAGCACCCGATGCGGGAGCGCGCGCGGGCCCTGCTCATGGCCGCGCTCTGCGCGAGCGGACGGCCGGCGGACGCGGTGGCGGTGTACCACCGCGGCCGCCACCTCCTCGACGAGCGGCTCGGGATCGCGCCGGGCCCGACGCTGCGGGCGGCGTACCAGCGGGTGCTGGACGTTCAGCCCGGGTAGGGCGCCGACTGGAAGTCACGATCGAGTTCGGCGGGCGAGCGCGGCAGCCAGTACCGGGCGAGCGCACGGACCTGCTCGCGCGGCAGGGCGGGGTTGACGTGCCGGTGGTCGGGTTTCGCGATGGACTGCAACGCCCAGCCGAAGCCGATCATCGGGTGGATCCGCGCCCACCGGTGCCGGTCGATGCCGAGGACCATCTGCGCGCGCAGGACGGAGTGCCAGAAGTGGTAGCCACCCGGCGGGTTCCCGTTCATGGTGTGCACCTCCGACTCTTCCGGCGCGCGCCGCGGGTCGAAGAGGATGCCCTGCCCGAAGGCGGCGAAGGCCTTGACCAGGCCGGCTTCGTCACCGCGGTAGAAGTGGTCGAAGTTGTCGAGCTGCAGCGTCGAGAGAGTGGTCAGCGGACCTTCGACGGGCTTGGCGAACTCGGCGTAGTTCTTCGGGTACGCCGGTTCCCGGCTCAGCTCCCGCCACTTCTCGTACAGGCCTTCCGGAGCGTTCTGCTGGATGAAGGGGAAGAGCACCGCGTAGGCGTCCTGGACTGCCTGCGACGGGTGGTACAGCGAGATTTCGTCGAGCTGGTACCAGAGTTCGTTGGCCCGGCGGTCCCCGAGCATCCCGGGCACGGGCGGCAGCCCGCTGTCCGCGGCGGCGGTCCCGACGGTGCTCCCGGCAAGCGCCACCCCGGCAACGGTGGCGGCTCCGATTTTGAGCAGGCTACGGCGATCCATGGTGTACCCCCTGGTCTGGCGGCCCCCTGCCGCCGTTCGCTGCCAAGGTACGGAAGATTTTTATACTTTCTCTGTAAGATCGTTTAGCCACTATCTGCGTGCGAAGGGTCGTGAACACGGTCCGAGGTGGGTGCTATCCGTCAATCCGCCATTCGGTGGTTGAGTGCAGCGTTTTCGGGCCAATTCAAGGACATGGAGAATCAGATTGCTGCCCAGTCGCCGACTTCGGGAGAATGATCGCGCGGCCGGGTAGGGTGATCGCTCACGGCGTTGGCAACCGGTGAGGTGATCGCGGATGATGGTGCCGCACGCGAGTTTCAGCGGCTTGGTCCTCGGTGCGGTCCCTGATGTCTCGGTCAACTTGATCGCCGCCGCGATCGGTGGCGCGACGGTATGGCTGGCCACGAGAACCGGCAGGCGCGTCCGGTTGCTGCGTGCTCGGCGGTTCTGGAAAGCCATGGGGAGCCGTGCGCCGTTCATCGTTCTCGGTGCTCCGGATTGGGAGCCCCTCAGTGCGTGGGAGAAGTCGGGAATGGTGGGCAAGGGGGACATGCTCGCCCTCGTCGAGATCGAAACCCAGTTGCGCGAGCTGGGTTTCGAGGGAAAGATCGTCGAGTCCAAGGAGCTGAATTCCCGAGATCTGCGTTCGGACCTGGTGCTGATCGGCGGGCCGGACGGCAATTCCGTGACAGCGACCATGCTGGCAAGACTCGATCATGCGGTCGCCTATGAGTTCGCCCGGGACGCGGGAGGCGGCACCGCGGTGATCGATCGCAGAACCGGTTCTGCTTCGGCGCCGCAGTATGACGGAATCGGGGACCCGACCAATGACTACGGACTCATCATCCGTGCGGCGAACCCGCTGGCGCCCGAGACGGCCGAGATTGTCATCTTGGCCGGCTGCTGGGGGTACGGCACGACGGCCGCGGCCGAGAAGCTGCGTGATCGGAAGTTTCTCCGCAAGCAGCGGAAGTCGAAGCACTTCGAGGCGCTGGTGGAGACGACCGTGGTGCGTGGTGCGCACTACAACACGAGGGTCCGGGACACCCGCGAGATCACACCGGTCACGGACGACTGATGCCCGGGCTTCCGAAGAAGCCCGGGCACCCGCTGTCAGCTCTGCAGGTCGTACACCGTCTGGCCATCAACTGTGGTGGCGGTGAAGTTCGCCGTCACCCAAGCCGTGATGTCCGACGAACCACCACCCGGCCCGCCTCCCCGGCCACCTTCGACGTAGTACTTGACGTCACCCGCGGCCACGTACGCCTTGAACTCGGCCAGCGTCGGCGCCAGGTCGGAACCGCTCCAGCCGCCGATGCCGATCACCGCCTTGCCGCTCGACAGCTCCAGCGAGGCCGCGCTCTGCGAACCCGTGGTCGCCGCGGCCCACTTCGTCGTCGTCTGGGCCAGCAAGGAGCCGATCGCGCTCGACGATGAGTCAAGACCGCCACCGAAGCCGCCCATCGCGCTCGAAGTCGGACCCGACGTGGGGATCGACCCGCTGTGCGCCACCGACGCCGTCTCGACGCCGTAAGCCGCGGACGACACGCCGACCGTCAGGACCACCGCCGCCGCCACGACCGCGATCACCCGGCGCGAGGCCGGCACGCCCATCACCAGCACCGTGCCCACCAGCACCCCGAGCACCGCGACGATCCAGCGCAGCGCCGGGAACCACTCCGGCGTCCGGTCCAGCAGGATGAACGACCACACCGCCGTCGCCACGACCATCCCGGCCAGCGTCGCCCGCGGCGCCAGGTGCGCGCGGCCCTGCCACAGCGCGCGACCCGAAATCGCGACCAGCGCCGCGATCGCCGGTGCCAGCGCGACCGCGTAGTACGGGTGCACGGTGCCGCTCATGAAGCTGAACACCAGCGCCGTCACGACCAGCCAGCCGCCCCACAGCACCAGCGCCGCCCGGGTCGCGTCCGTCCGCGGCGCGCGGCGCGTGAACCACAAGCCGGCCACCAGCCCGATCAGCGCGGCCGGCAGCAGCCACGAAATCTCCGTGCCGAAGCTGGCGCCGAACATCCGGAACAGGCCCGACGAGCCGCCGAACCCGGTGTTGCCGCCCATGCCGCCGCCACCCATGCCGCCGTTGCCCTCGCCGCCGAAGATGCGGCCCAACCCGTTGTAGCCCAACGCGAGTTCGAGCAGACTGTCCCCTTCGGACCCGCCGATGTACGGCCGCGAAGACGTCGGCCACAGGTCCACCAGTGCGATGAACCAGCCCGCCGAAACGACCAGCGCCACGACCGCACCACCGAGGTGCAGCAGCCGCTTGCCCAGCGACGCCGGCGCCGCGAGCAGGTACACCAGGCCGAACGCCGGCAGCACCAGGAACGCCTGCATCATCTTCGCCAGGAAGCCGAACCCGATCGCGGCCCCGGCCATCGCGAGCCACCGCGGGCTGGCCTTTTCCGTGGCCCGCACGACGAAGTAGGCGCCCGCGACCATCAGCAGCACCAGCAGCGCGTCCGGGTTGTTGAAGCGGAACATCAGCGCCGCGACCGGCGTGACCGCCAGCACCGCTCCCGCCAGCAGCCCGGCGACCGGGCCCGACGTCCGCTTCACCGTCAGGTAGAGGATCCCGACGGAGGCGACACCCATGAGCGCTTGCGGGGCGAGCACGGTGAAACTGGAGAAGCCGAAGATGCGGGCGAAGGCCGTGCCGACCCACAGGGCCGCGGGCGGCTTGTCGACGGTCAGCACGTTCCCCGAGTCCAGCGAGCCGAAGAGCCACGCCTTCCAGCTCTGCGTCCCGGACTGGACGGCGGCGGCGTAGAAGGAGTTGCCGTAGCCGGACGCGGTCAGGTTCCAGAAGTACAGCACCGCGGTGGCGGCCAGCAGCCCGAACGCGGCCGGGCGGACCCAGCGCGGTGGCGCGTGCGCGGCGGGCTCCCTGCGGTGCTCGGTGACCGGGGCGGGCAGGACGGTGGTCATCAGTACTCCTTCTGAGAGGTGGCCTGGCGGCGCGGGTTGAACACCCAGCCGCGCAGCAGCAGGAACCGGAGCACCGTGGCGGCGAGGTTCGCCAGCACCAGCACGGTGAGCTCCAGGACGAGGCCGGGGGTGGTGGATCCGTTGAGCAGGGCCAGCGCCCCGCTGGTGAGCGCGAGCCCGAGGCCGAACACGAGCAGCCCTTCGAACTGGTGGCGTCCGGCGCCGGCGCGGCCGCGGATGCCGAACGTCAGCCGCCGGTTCAGCGCGGTGTTCCCGACCGCCGTCACCAGCAGCGCGGCGAAGTTCGCCGGTTGCGCCCCGACGACCGTGCGCAGCAGCAGGAACAGCACGAGGTAGGCGAGCGTGCTGCTGACGCCGATCGCGGCGAACCGCACCAGCTGCGTCACCAGCCGCGGCGGCACGCCCGGAGCGTCGACGCCGATCGGCTGCCGGCCGAGCTGCTCGCGCAGCCTGCTGACCGGGATGTCCCCGGTGAACGTGGCCCTGGTGACCCGGGCGATGCCCTTGAGGTCTTCGGTGGCGGTTTTGAGGATGTTGACCGACGAATCGGGGTCGTCGACCCAGTCGACCGGCACCTCGTGGATCCGCAGCCCGGCGCGCTGGGCCAGGACCAGCAGCTCGGTGTCGAAGAACCAGCCGGTGTCCACCACGTGCGGCAGCAGTTCGCGGGCGACGTCGGCGCGGATGGCCTTGAAGCCGCACTGCGCGTCGCTGAACTTCGCGGCGAGCGTCGAGCGCAGGATCAGGTTGTAGCACCGGGAAATGAACTCGCGCTTCGGCCCGCGCACCACGCGCGCCCCCCGGGCGAGCCTGCTGCCGATGGCGAGATCGGAGTGCCCGGACAGCAACGGCGCGACGAGCGGCCCGAGCGCGGCGAGATCGGTGGAGAGATCGACGTCCATGTAGGCGAGCACGGCGGCGTCGGAGGCGCGCCACACGGCGTTGAGCGCGCGGCCGCGGCCCTTCTCGTCGAGGTGGTGGACGGCGACCTCGGGGAACTCCCGGGCGAGCCGTTCGGCCACCTGCAGCGTCGCATCGGTGCTCGCGTTGTCGGCGACGGTGATCCGGTACGGGTAGGAGACGTGCTCGGCCAGGTGCGCGTGCAGCCGGCGGATGCACGGTTCGAGGTCGGCCTCTTCGTTGTAGACCGGGATGACGACGTCGAGAACGGGCTGCGGACCGGCCAGATCGACCGGGACGCTCCCGGGCCGCGATGCGGGGGCGGTGGCTGTCATGCCCCTACGATCGCGGCCGCCGCTTTGGTGATCGTGTGTTCTCTCTGTGCGGTTCCTGTGCGGTGCCCCGTTCGCGGCCGGGCACCGGGGGGCTCAGCTGTGAGCTCGCAGCGGGACCACTTCGCCGGGTGACGCGGCCCGGCCGGGCTCGCGCCGGAACGCCGTGGTGCAGATCGTCAGCGTCACCAGAGCCCCGTACTTCGGATGCCGGTCGACGTAGACCTCGGCGGCGAAGCAGGCGTTCGCCAGGACGTCCCGCCGGGAGTGGAGCTGCTCGAACCCGATGCCCGCCGGGCAGAACAGCGAGACCACGATGTCGCCGTCCACCGGGCGGGTCCACAGGATCGCCGGCCGGCGGCCGTCCACCGTGCAGATCCGGGCACCCGCGAAGGCCGAGCGGAGCCGGTGCTGCACCACGATCGCGCGCAGCCGGCCACGTACGTGACGGCGGGCGGCGCGCCAGTAGAAGACCCAGTTGAACGCCGCCACCAAAGCGATGACGGACCAGATCGGCCCGAGCCAGAGGACCAGGTTGACCAGGGCGTAGGGCAGGAGCGTCACGGCGAGGAGCTCGTAACGCCAGTGGTAGAGCCACAGCACCGGGTTGGACCGCTTCACGGGGGCCAGGTGCCGAGCCAGTTCGGGGACGTGGTTGTCGTGGGTCATGACCGTGCTCCTTCGCAGCCGTCGGCGACCGGGACGGCGGTCGTGGGCGCCCGGCGGACGACTCCGGTGCCGGTGCAGGCCGGGCAAGCCGCGCCGTCGGTCAAGCTGAGCCCGTGGCCGCCGCAGGAAATACAGGCGTGCACGGTGTCCCAGCGAGGATCGCGGTAGGTGCGGGTGCCTCGGGCCCCGCGGCGAACCTCCCAGCCGCGCGCTTCGGCGCGGGCGTCTTCCTCGGTGGCGAACAGCCAGGTGCCGAGGCGGTAGAGCAGCCGGTCGAACCAACTGCGTTGGCCGGACGTAGGTAGGTTGTGGTCTTGCATCGTGGCACCCCCGGAGTGAACGCACGGACTCGGAAGGCCGACCCGGTAGGGTCGCCCACGGGCGGCTCGGGGAGGCCGCCGGGCACTTTGCGTGGTGCCCCAGCTGCGCGCGGTCGCGACCGATACGGCGGAAGGGTGGCCCTCTAGCTGGGGATGCAACCCGTTCGGGCGAGTCATGCGCCGTCCGCACCAACGAACAGTCAGCGATGAGATAAGGTGCGCTCTGTGTCCACATATTGTCACCTCCCTACCTCCGCCTACCTGAGTAGGTAAGGCTGGTGCCGAGTGCTTACCTACATTCTATGTCGACCGCCCCGCGGCCGATAGGTACTGATGTGGTAACGGTGACGGCCGAGCAGGTGGGTGCCGAGCTGCGGCGGCTGCGCAAAGCGGCCGGCCAGACCCAGGCGGACGTCGCCCGGATCGTCGGGGTGAGCCGGGCCAACCTGACCCAGTGGGAGACCGGCCGCTACCTCCCGTCGGTGGAAAACGCCAGGCTGCTCGACGATCACTTCCGGGCAGCGAATGCGCTGGTGGAGCTGGCCGAAGCGGCGCGGTCGCCGGGGCAGGCGTCGGCTGGGGTCCTCACCACGGGGGGATCCCTGCTCGACGTCTTCCGGCGGGCCGGGGCCGTCCTCGCGCAGGAGCTGATCCGCGACGAGAACGGCCGGGCGGTCGGCTGGCGGCACAACCTCCAGAAGCGGGGCAAGCAGACGACGCTCGCCACCGCCTACGGGATCAGTGCGATGGTCGTGCTGGGCGAGCCCTACATCGACCTACATGCGGTGGTCCAGGACCTTTACGCCAAGCGGACCGAGTACGGCTGGCAAGGCCGGTCGGAGGGCCGTCGCCCCGAGGTCACGGCGGCGGTCGTGGACGCGCTGTCCCAGACCAGCACCATCCTGTCGGCGGAGGAAGGGCTCGAAAGCCTCCAGAGCTCGCTGGACGACTACAGCCGGACGCGGCCCTTCCTGCTCTCCGCCGCTTTACGCACTTCGGTCCGGCTCGGGCCGGACGCCCCGCTGACCCGGGGCCTGACGGACGACCTTCTCGCGGCCCGGCTCGACTTCGACGGCGTCCCGCTCTGGGGCGAGAAGAAGGAGCCCCGGCTGGTGGCGCCCGAACCGTCGACAGCGCACACGGCCCGAGCCGTCGTGGCGCTGCGGGCTCTCCTGCGCGCCGGCGACGACCGCGCCGACGTCCGGGACGCCGTCGAGGTCGGCACCAAGTGGCTCCTCGACCGGAACCACCCGGACGACGGAATCATGGAAGACCTGGCACTGCCCCAGCCCGGTGGCCGGGACGCGGTCCGGGTGAACATCAAGCACTTCACTTCCGCCTGGGTCGTCCAGGCCCTGGCCGAGGCACCGCAGGTGCCGGCGGTCCGGCTGAGCCGCGCGCTCAGCTCCCTGTGGGAACGCTACGAAGCCGGTGTCGGCCTGTGGGCCTGGGGCAGTGGTGACCTCCCCATCTGGATGACCCTCGACGCCGTGACGGCGCTGCGCTCGGCTGCGCTGGTCTTCGCGGCACCTCCGTTCCTTCCCCCTGCGGCCGCAGAATAGAGACCCTCACCCGATGAGCACGACACCGAGGGTCGTCGCCGACGACCACGTCTTCCCCCGACAGCTCGCGGAAGTCCTGCGTGGCAGTGAGTCCCAGCCCGGGCTGAACGAGCTGGTGGCGGCAGCCGAGCACGTGCGCGCCGCCCGTGGTGCGTTCGCCGCGTGGCTGCGCGACCTGGCCGCCGACGACGCGGCGGTCGCCGAGATCGCGAAACGCTCGTACTGGCATCCCAACGGCTTCGCGAAGATCGTCCTCCACGCCGGTGCCGAGCCGGAGTTCCGCGTCCGCCTGCATGTCTGGCCGCGCAGCGAAACGCCGTCCCGCGGGGAATCCAACCCGCACAGCCACCGCTGGGAGTTCGCCTCGCACGTATTGGTCGGGGCCGGGATGCACATGGTCGAGTTCGCGGAGACGGCCGAGGGCGGCAAGCCCTTCCGGCGGTATCGCTACGGCACGGACCCCGCGAATCCATCCGCCCTGGCCGCCGACGGTGAGGCGCGGCTCAAACGCCGGGCGGTTCCGCACGTCCAGGGTGGTGACGTCTACACCTGCGACACGGAGATCGTGCACACGGTGCGGCCGATCGACGCCGGGCTCACCGCCACGGTCGTGATCCAGGGACCCCGGCGGACACCCACCACGGTCGTCTACTGCGAGCCCGGGGAAAGCGACGACCAGCCCAACTTCGATCTCACCGAGGCCGACTTCCACGAGCTCGTGACCGCCGTGCGGGCGAGCCTGGACAGCGAGGTCGCGCCATGACGTTCGGGGAGACGGCGGACCAGGCCAGGAAACGGAGCCGGCCGGGCATTCTGACCGACCGGGCGATCCGGCGCGCCCTCGGTGCCGGCGAGCTGCGGGTGGATCCGTTCGATCCCGCGTTGGTGCGCCCGGCCGCGCTCAGCCTGCGGCTGGGCCACGAGGCGTTCAGCCTGGTCACCACCGGCCCGGTGGACGTCGCGGACCGTTCGACCCACCCCGAGCTCGTCCCGAAGGAGCCGGACGGACGTGGGCGGCTGACCGTCGAGCCGGGGGAGGTGGTGCTCGCCCCGACGCTGGAAAAGATCGGCCTGTCCGGGAACTTGGCCGGGCTCGTCGACGGCACCAGCGACTACGCGAGGCTCGGGATCAGCGTGGTGCTGTGCGGGCAAGTCAGCCCCGGCTTCGGCCACGAGACCGGCGCTGTGCTCACCCTGGAGATCGTCAACCACCTCAGGCACCCGGTGCTGTTGTATCCCGGAGTGCGCATCTGCAACTTGATGCTGTTCGCCTCCGCTGGGAGCGAGCTGTCCTACGGCACCATGCCGCACAATTATTCGAGTGACCACGCGGTCGTCGCATCCCGATTGGCGGATCATGTCCGATACCACTGAGCCGCGCCTCGGCGACCTGGGTGAGCGCGGCATCCAGGAACACGTCCTGCGGCCGCGTTACGACGGCACGGAAGGCTTCGGCGACGACAGCGCCCTCCTCGGGGCGGTGAACGCACCCAGCGAACTCGTGGCGACGACCGACAGCTGTCCGACACCGTTGGTCAATCTCCTGCGCGAGCCCGACCTCTACCACGCGGGCTGGCTGCTGGCCACGATCAACCTGTCGGACCTCGCCGCGGCCGGGGCCGAGCCGCTGGGGCTCGTCGTCAACTACACCCTGCCGAAAACGACCACGGTCGGGGCCTTCGAGCGACTGCTCGACGGCGTCGACGACTGCTGCGCCGCGCACGACACCAAAGTCGTCGGAGGCGACATCCGGGACGGTGCCGTGACGCACCTGACGGCCACCGCGATCGGCCGATGCGTCCCGGGCAGCAGGCTCCGGCGGTCCGGCGCTCTCGCCGGGGACCGCCTGCTGCTGGTCGGATCCCCCGGCTACCTCTGGGCCGCGGCCTTGCTGGAGACCGGCCAGGCGACACTCCCGGAGCCGGACCGTTCGGACGTCTGGGAGCGCGCCTGCCGGCCGATGGCCCAGCTGAAGGCCGGGCGGCTGCTGGCTGCCTCCGGACTCGCGCGGGCGGCGATGGACGTTTCCGACGGCCTGTTCGCGACGGTCCGCACGCTTTGTGAAGCGAATGGCCTCGGTGCGTCCGTCGCGGAAGAGTTCACCCTCGACGAACGGCCGGCTTCGGTGGCCCGGCAGTGCGGGTTGACGCCGTTCGCCCTCGCCCAGACCTGGGGCGACTGGGGCCTCGTCGTCGCGGTCCGGGCCGAGGACGTCGAGGTGGCGACCAAGACCCTGCGCGAGGAAGGTGTCGCGGCGCAGGAGATCGGGACGCTCACGTCCGACGGTGAGTTCACGAGGGGAACGGTTCCCTGGCGGGGGATCGCCCAAGAGCGGTTCTCGGCCAGTTCCTGGCACGGCGGCGAACTGTCCACATTGCTCACCGACGTGCTGGGTGTATCCGTTTAGCTGTGCGCGCGCAGCGGAACCACGTTGCTCGGGACCAGTGCCCGGCTCGGTTCCCGCGGGCCGCCGGTCGGGCTGATGGTCAGCGTCACCAGGCTGGCGTACTTCGGGTGGCGGTCGACGTAGACGGCCGGGACGGAACACGCCGCGGCCAGGACGGTGCGCCGGCGGTGCAATGGCTCGAACGCCTCGCGCCCGAACAGGGAAACGACGATGTCGTCGCCGCGAGGGCGGCTCCAAAGGATCGCCGGGCAACGCCCACCCGGTAGGCGCAGCAGCGGGAATACCGCCCTCAGCCGGTGTTGCAACCGTATTGTCTGGATCCGAGTCCGCAGCTGCCGGCGCCGCAGCACCGCCAAGCCGATGGCGGTGGCCAGGACAGCCGACGCCCACAGCGCGCCCGCCCACAGCGCGAATGTCACGAGAGCGTAGGGGAGCAGCGTCACCGCCAGGATTTCCCACCGCCAGTGGTAGAGCCGTGCGGGGACAGACGGTTGCGGAGCGGTGGTCATTTCCGTATTCCTTTCGGTGAGCCGGCGACGGAGAAGGCCGCCGAGGTGGCGCGAGAAACGTCCGGTCGCGATGCCGAACAGAAGCGTTGTCAGGATCGCCAGTCCGGGCGTCATGTCGGGATCCGGTTCTTGGCGGTGGGTTCGGGCCGGAGGTCCCGGTCGCGGCCCAGCTTCCAGGTCCAGCGCCATCCCGCCCAGATCGCGGCGACGGATCCCAGCAGGGTCAGGACGAAAGCTTGACCCAGCAAGCCATCGAGTGGCGCCAACCGCAACAACACCAGCAGTGCCCAGACCTGCGAAGCGGTGAACGGGATGACGATCCAAGCTGCGTAGACGCCCCGGCGCCAGTGGCTGCGACGCGGTGGGGTCGTGTGGAAATCCATGCTTGCCCTCCTCCTCGGTGGATCCAGGAGACCTCCGGCTCGCCGCCCTTTCTGTGTCAGATGACACAGAAAGGGGAAATTCAGCTCGCGAGCCTGCGAAGTTCGGCCAAGCGGTGGATCGTCAACTGTCTTCTGCCAGTGCTGATGACACCCGCCTGACGCAGTTCTCGCGTGGCCCGGGCCCACGACTCCCTGGACATCGCCGCGGTCATGGCGAGTTCGGCCTGCGTGGCCGGGACGGCGATTTCGACCTCGTCGCCGTTCCTCAGGCCGTGCTGGACGGCAAGCTGCATGAGCTGCGCCGCGACACGTCGCAGTGCGGTTCCACTGCCGAGTTCCAACCTCTGCTTGCCGACGTCTCGCAAGCGCGCACTGAGGACGAGCACCAGCGCCCAAGAGAGGCGGGGTTGGGTCCGGCACAGATGGACGAAGGTCGACCCTGAGATTTCCAGCGCGTCGACATCGTCCAGAGCTTCGACGGTTGCGGAGCGCGGTAGAGCGTCGATTGCCGCCAGTTCGCCAACGACGTCACCTTCTCCGCGCACCCCGACGATCACTTCGCGCCCGTCAGACGTGGAGCTGAGGATTCGCACGTGACCCGACCGCAGTAACAACACGGCGCGGGAGCGGTCGCCTTCCCGACACAGCGTTTGTCCGCGCCGGAACCGGCGAGGCCGCCCCGACTCCGCCAATCTGGAATGCGTGGCGGTATCCAGGCCGGTCCAGAAGCCACCTGCTTTCATGGCCGCGTCCACCTCCCCAGTCGCCGCGCCGGTCCGCTGGGCGCTATGCGGTCATGCCGTCCACGAGTTGCCCGGCTCTGGGGACATGGATCCAGCCGCGGAGCCGTCGTTTCCCCATCGAGAAGTGAGCGACTTGGGTGAATTCGTAGTGATCCATTCCGGCGTAGCCGTGCCGCACCACCGAATGATGTATTTCCTGGGAAATCACCAGCACGAGCGGGTCGGTTGTCTCCCGCAGGCGGCGCCGGACCTCGGGAGCGTCGACGAGCCGGCAGGTGATGTCGACGTCTTCACCGTACGGCCCCCGCTTGTCGTAGTGGGCGTCCCCCGCGTGCACAGCGACTCGCAGCCGGAAGGCAAGTTCGGGGTGGTTCTCGGCGCGTTTGGCGAGCAGTGCGGCCAGTGCCGGAACGACGCTGGTGAGCAGAACCGTCTTCGGAGCTTGGTCGACGGGGCGGACCAGGCACAGGGCGCCGTCCCCGCGGTCGACGTACTCGTCGCGGAATTTCTTGGTCACTCCGCCGGCGAGGAGGGCCTCGTCCAGCAGCTCAAACAGCGCGGTCCGGAGCCGGGCTCGGGCGGGGTTCGTGTGCGTGGTCGACCCTTCGATGTCGACGGCCATCATGGCCCGAGGGAGCGGTGTGTTGCGTGGTGAGGTGCCCATGGCCGACTCCTGACTTCAGGTCGGGACTGAAGTTTCAGTCGAAGTTGACTGTAGAACCCGTAGTCCGGTACGAGGAAGGGGTAGCATCGGAAGTTACCCGTTTGGTGCCAGGGAAAACACCCTCTGGTCACGCTTCGGCCCCGGTTTGGGAGGACCCGCGTTCGAAACTCGTCTGTCGGTATGTACAATTTACCCCTTGCTCGCGCCACTGAAATTTACTGAAAGGCGGAGTCGTGTCCCAAGCCAAGCCGCGGCCCGCCCTTGCCCGCCGCTTGCGCGAGCTGCGGGAGAAGGAGTGGCCCGACGCGGGAATCACCCAGTCGCAGCTCGCGGCGGCGATCGGCGGGGCGAAGCCGCTAAGCGTCTCGCTCATCTCCTCGTGGGAGAACATCGAAAAGCCTGTTACCCCGCCGATCAAGCGGCTCGACGCCTACGCCACACTCTTCGCGACGCGCCGGTCGGTGGAAGGGGGAAGCGTGCGGGTTCTTCCGCTGGAAAACCTCACCGACGACGAGCGCAAACTCCGTGACGATTTGTTGGTCGAGCTGATGAAGCTTCGCGGCGGAGAAGAGTCGGCGGCCGCGCCCCTGCCGGATGTCTGGCGCTTCCCGGAGGGCGAAGATATCACCATCGTGTGCGCTCCGTTGCCCGCGAAGTACCGGGAGCACTTGACGTACGCGAATCCGGAAAGCGCCGATTTCGTCACACTCTACACCTATGCCGATCCGGACGCGTTGATCGTCCTGTTTGGTCATATTCGCTCGCGCAATCCGGATAACCTGGTCACGTTCAAGACGAGTGATGAGCTGGTTTTGAAGGACTACACGAGCCATTTAATTCTCCTTGGCGGTGTCGATTTCAACAAGGTGACCCGTGATGTAATCGAGCGGGTAGCGGACCTGCCTGTCGAACAAGTCGCGCGCGAGGCTGACGCCGAACACGGTGGATTCCGTGTGAAGTACGCCGGTCGATCGGAACTGTTCGAGCCCAAGCTGGATCGCGCGGGGCGCCTGTTGGAGGACGTGGCGCACTTCTATCGCGGAGTCAGTCCCTTCAACCAAGAGCGCACAGTGACGGTGTGCAATGGTATGTACGGTCGCGGCACGCTGGGAGCAGTTAGAGCGCTGACCGACCCCCGCTTCCGTGACCGGAACCAGGACTACATCAGATCCCGGTTCCGCGGCGCCGACTCGTTCAGCGTGATCAGCCGCGTGTTGATCGTGGCCGGCAATGGGCTGACCCCCGACTGGACCATCGAGGACAACGTGCTGCACGAGTGGTCCAAGGCCGACGAATGACCGCGCGCCGTCACCCGCAGGTGCGGCAGCACCAATCCCACCTTGACCTCTTGGTCAGAGCCGACACGGCCTTCGCACCGCGCGCGGAGGTGGACGCGATCATCGTGCCGACTGCGCGCCGCGCTGCCTCTTTGTGCAAAGCAATGGCGGTGGCGAAAGACCTCGACGTCCACCTGCTTCTGCTCTGCAGCAAGCAATCCGACGCAGCGAGCGCTGCGCTGTTGGCGAAACGCGAGGGGGTGCGCGCGACTGCGCTCAACGTGGATCTGGTGCCCAAGCATCTGGTGCCTCCCTTCGCCACCGATGAGCTCCTGCGTTTCTTCGGCAGGTTCACCAGGCAGACCGACGTCAGCTTCAAGCGCAACCTCGGCCTCCTGATCGCCGCGTTGGCCGGGTGGAAACGGTTTTTCTTCCTCGACGACGATATCGTCGTGCCCGATTCGGCGGATCTCACCGCCGCAGCTGGTCTCGTCGACGACTATGCTGTAGCAGGCCTTGCGAACGCCGGTATGCCGGACAACTCGGTGGTGTGCCACGCCCTTCGGGACGTCGGCGTCGCGCAGCACACGTTCATCGGCGGTGGCGCGCTCGCTGTCGGCGAAGCCGCGTTCGGCTCGTTCTTTCCCAACATTTACAACGAAGACTGGTTCTTTCTTCTGGACGGCATGCGCATGCGTCGGTCGGCGGTGATCGGGACGGCGATCCAACAGCCCTACGATCCCTACCGCGACTCGCGGCGTGCTCGTGGAGAGGAGCTGGGTGACACCCTCGCGGAGGGGTTGTTCAGTCTCCTTGACGACGGTCTCCGCCTGGCTGATGCCGACGAGCGGTACTGGCGTGAGTTCCTCCCTGCCCGGCGCCGGATCATCCGGACCACCATCGGCCTGGTCGAGGCGTCTGCGGTCGAGCCGGCACAGAAGGACCGGATGCTGGCTGCGCTCAGGGCCGCGATCGGCCGCAGCAAGCTGATCACCCCGGATCTCTGCGTGCGGTACCTCCATGCCTGGCAGGCTGACAGCCTGCGGTGGCAGAGGCACCTCCGGACTGTCCGGCGTGAGCGGCGCGCAGCCAAAGATTTTGCGGGCGCGTTGACCACATTGAAGCTTTCGGACTTGGCGCAGCCAGGGGTTCCGATCAGGGATTGAAGCGCTGAAGCGTGCCGATGGTCCGGAACTCCGTCCGTGGTGCCGGCGGCATCAGTGCCAAGTCCTTGACCAGGATGCGGCATCGTTCTGGTTCCCGTACCTGCCGTCCGTCCGGCGAGGTCGTCCACGACAAGCAAGTGACCTCGCCGTGTGCCCAATCCCGGTAGCCGAGCCGGCCGTAGAGCCGCGCCGCGTCGTGGTTGTCCGTACGCACTGCAAGTGCGACACGGTGATGGCTACGGTCGCGCAGATGCTGCTCGACCGCCCCGACCAGAGCCTGACCGACACCGCGATTGCGCATCTCCGGAAGCACTTCCAGGTGGGTCAGCAGTGCCACGCAGGGGAGGTAACAGCGGATCAGCAGCTCCTCAGCGTCTTCCCGCCACAGGTAGACGGCTCCGGCGGGCTGGCCGTCAAGCCAAGCGAGGAACAGCTCACCCAGCCCTTTTCGCTGCCGTTCGAAGCGATCGACGAAAAATGCGCGGTCGCCGAGGGCGGTGGCGAACGAATCCAGGTCTGCCGAGTCGGCCGACCGTACGGAGGGCTCGGTCATCAGCAGGAACTCCTGTTCGCCTGGGCACCACCAGTGTGCCGGAGTGAGCCGGTTCTTGACCAGGTTGCCCGGGCCCGGACCGGCGTCACACCCTGCTTTCGTCGTGTCTCACACGGTCGCAGTCAGGTCGTAGATCGTTACGCCGTCCACAGTGGATGCCTCATACCGCGAAGCAACCCACTCGGCGATCTGCTGGGCCGCGTCCGAACCGCTGTTGCCCTGCATCGACATGCCCTCGCCCAGGAAGTAGTGGATCCGCCCACTCGCCACGTACTGCTGGAACTGCGCCAGCGTCGGGTACGGGTCCGTCCCGTTGAAACCGCCCACCGCCATCACCGGCGCACCACTGGCCAGCTGGTAGCCCGCTGCGGCGTTCGACAGCACCGTGGCGGCCGTCCAGGTGTACTTCGAGGCGTCCTGCCGGAGCAACGCGGTGAGCGAAGCGCCAGGCATTGTCGTCGAAAGCAGCGAACCGGGGCCGCCGCCACGGCCGCCGCCAAAGCCGCCGAAGCCGCCGCCAGGGCCGCCGAAGCCACGGCCGCCGCCGAAGCCGGGTGATGGTCCGGCCGAGGGGATCGCTCCACCGTGCGTCACCGCCGCCGTTGCCAGCGTGTACGCCCCGGTGCCGGACAGCAGGACCACCAGCGAAAAGATCGCCACGAAAGAAGCCGCTCCGCGGGTCAGGTGCGGTGCGAAGAACAGCGCCACCGCCGCCAGCAGGCCGCCCACCAGCACCGTCGGGGCCAGCCACGGCTGCCACGACGATCCCGAAAGCAGCAGGTACGCCGTCAGCGCCGTCACCGCGACGCCGCCGCTGAGCAGACCCGACGCCGCCGGGTGGGCGCGCAGGCGCCACAGCTGGACCGCCGCCGTTCCGACCAGCGCCGCTATCGCGGGGGCCAGGGCCACCGTGTAATAGGGGTGGATGATGCCGCCCATGTAGCTGAACACCAGCGCCGTCACCAGCAGCCAGCCGCCCCACAGCAGCAGGCCTGCCCGGGATGGGTCCGTGCGCGGGGCGCGGCGGGTGAACCAGAGGCCGGCGAAGAAAGCGAGCAGCGCCGCCGGCAGCAGCCAGGCGATGCCGCCCGCCATCTCGCTGCCGAACAGCCTGGTCAGGCCCGTCGAACCCCAGCCGCGGCCGGCGCCGCCGCCGACGCTGCCCACCTCGTCGCCCGTGAGGCGGCCGAAACCGTTGTAACCGAAGATCAATTCCCACAGCGAATTCGTCTGCGAGCCGCCGATGTACGGCCGTGAAGCCGCCGGCCACAACGCAACCACCACCAGGTACCAGCCCGCCGCCACCAGCACCGAGACCAGCGCGCCGAGCAGGTGCAGCAGCCGCTTGCCCAGGGACACCGGGGCGGCGACCAGGTAGGCGATCGCGAACGCGGGCAGCACCAGGAACGCCTGCAGCATCTTCGCCAGGAACCCGAAGCCGACCGCGACGCCGGCCAGCGCGAGCCAGCGCGGGCTCGCCTTCTCGCACGCGCGCACCACGCAGTACGCGCCCGCCACCAGGAGCAGCACCAGCAGCGCGTCCGGGTTGTTGAACCGGAACATCAGTGCTGCGGCGGGCGTCAGGGCCAGCACCAGGCCCGCGACGAGCCCGGCCGCCGGGCCGGACGAGCGGCGGACGGTCGCGTACAGCAGCCAGACCGAGCCCACGCCCATCAAGGCCTGCGGCACCAGGATGCTCCACGCGTTCACGCCGAACAGCCGCGCCGACAGGCTCATCACCCAGAGCGCGGCCGGGGTCTTGTCGACGGTGATCGCGTTGGCCGCGTCGCTGGAGCCGAAGAACAGCGCCTTCCAGCTCTGCGACCCCGCCTGCGCGGCGGCGGAGTAGAAGGCGTTGGCCCAGCCCGAGGCGCTCAGGCCCCACAGGTAGAGCACCGCGGTGCCGAGCAGGAGCGCGGCCAACGCGGGCCGGTGCCAGGAAGGGCGGGCCGGCGGGGAAGGGGGCACGACGGTTTCGGGAGCGGCTTGTTCCCGGGGGCTCCGGGTGGCGGAGCCCTCGGCCCCGGGCGAAGCCCCGGATGTCACAGCGGTCATGAGCTCAGCTTGCGGTGTCCAGCTGGGGCCGGGTTGTGCCGAGCCTGTGCACGCGCTGTGCGGGCACGGCCACGGGAAGCCGCACCGCGAACTCCGTCCGCCCGGGCCGGCTGTGCGCCTCGATGGAGCCGTGGTGGGCGACGACGACGGCGGAGGCGATCGCCATCCCGAGCCCGGTGCTGCCGGCGTGACGGGAGCGCGACGAGTCACCGCGGGCGAACCGCTCGAAGACGTCCGGCAGCAGGTCCGGCGCGATGCCGGGGCCGTCGTCGGTCACCGTGACCACGGCGTGGCCGTCCGCCGAGCGGGCCAGCGCCGTCACGACCGTGGTGCCCGGCGGGGTGTGCGTGCGGGCGTTGGCCAGCAGGTTCGCCAGCACCTGGTGCAGGCGCTGGACGTCGCCGAACACGAGCACCGGGTCCGGCGGCAGCTCGAGCAGCCACCGGTGCCCGGGCCCGGCGACCCGGGCGTCCCCGACCGCGTCGGCGACCAGCCTGGTGAGGTCGACGTCGCGCGCGTCCAGGGGACGGCCCGCGTCGAGCCGGGCGAGCAGCAGCAGGTCCTCGACCAGCGCCGTCATCCGGACGGATTCGGACTGGATCCGGTCCATCGAGTGCGCGACGTCCGGCGGCACCAGCGCGCTGCCGCGGGCGGCCAGCTCGGCGTACCCGCGGATCGCGGCCAGCGGCGTGCGCAGTTCGTGGCTGGCGTCCGCGACGAACTGCCGGGCCCGGATTTCGCTGTCGTGCCGCGCTTCGAGGGCCTGGGCGACGTGGCCGAGCATCAGGTTCAGCGCCGAGCCGACCTGGCCGACCTCGGTCCGCGGGTCGGTGTCGCCCTCCGGGACGCGGATGGACAGCGCCACCTGGCCGCGGTCGAGCGGAAGCTCGCTGACGCGGCCGGCGGTGGCCGCGACGCGGTCGAGCGGGCGCAGCGTGCGGCGGACCGCGAACGCACCGAGGACGGCCGCGCCGAGCACGCCCGCGGCGGCCACGCCGAACAGGATCAGCCCGACGGTGAGCAGGGTGTCGTTGATCGGTTTCATGGGCAGGCCGGTCACCACGACGTCGGACGTCCCGGGAACCCGCAGCGCCATCAGGCGGTACTCGCCGAGGTCGTCGAAGGACAGGGTGTGCGGTTCGCCGTCGGTGCGCACCGAGAGCATGAGGGCCTGCTGGTCCGTGCTCAGCTCGAGCCGGCCGCCGTGCTCGGAGATGCTGTCGTCGTGGACGAGCCGCCGACCCGAGAAGGTGGCGCTCACCGTGCCGACGTTCTGCCCGAGCGGGTGCTGGCCCAGGCTCTCCGGCGGCGGACCGCCATCCGGCGGCCGGACGTTGCTCGCGAAGACCAGCGAGCGGTTCGCCGCGGCCGAGAGCTGCTGGTCGATCTGGCGGGTGAGGAACACGTCGAGCGCGAACTCGCTGACCACCCCGATGATCAGGCACACCACGGTGAGCAGCACGACCACCGAGCCGGTCAGCTTCGCGCGCAGCGAAAGGCGCCCCCGGCGGGGGCGGGACGGGATGGTTCGCGCGGCCATGGAGCCAGCGTCCGTCCGTGCCGTGTGTGCGGGTTGTGTGCTGCCTGTGAGGCGGCTGTGGGGTGACCGGCCCGTCGCTGGATGTCCGGTTCCTCCGGTCACAGGAACGGCTGACGACAGGCACAGTGCGCACACAGCGAGGGACTCCACCGTGGATCGCACCGAAGGACCACGTGAAGGAGCACCACCATGACCACACCGCAGGCACCGTCCACTCCGGACCAGACGTGGGGCGCGACGCCGGCACCGGGCCAGGTTCCCCGGCCGGGCTGGTCGCCGGGCAAGAAGGTCGCGGCGGGCGCCGTCGCGGCGGTGATCGTGGCCGGCGGGGGAGCGGCGGTCTGGGCCGCTTCGTCGTCGGCGGCCACCGACACCCAGGCCGGGCCGGGCGGCATGACGGGCGGCCCCGGCGGCATGCGGGGCGGCGGCCTGGGCGCGGCGCTGCACGGGGAGTACGTGTCGTCCGACGGCAACGACGGCTACGTCACGAAGATCATGCAGACGGGCGAGGTGACGGAGCTGAGCGCGACGTCGCTGACCGCGAAGAGCGACGACGGCTTTTCGAAGACGTACACGATCACGTCGGCCCAGGCGACCGGCCTGGCGACGGGCGACACGGTCACGGTGGTGGCCACGGAGTCCGGCAGCACGGCGACGGCGACCTCGGTGACGGACGGCGAGTCGGGCGGCCAGGGCCAGGGCCAGGGCCAGGCGCCGGGCGGCGGCCGGGGGACACCGCCCTCGGGCGCCCCGACCCGGACCGGCTGACCGCGCTCCCCGGCGAACGCCGCGAATGACTCATTCGAGACCTCCCACGTCCCGAATGAGTCATTCGCGACACCGGGCGGAGCGGAAAGCGGGCGGTCAGCGGCGGTCGTAGTCGACCGCGACCTCCGGGGTCGTCGCGCGGGAGCGGCACGTCAGGATCCGGCTCGCCGCGACGTCGTCTTCGGTCAGGGCGTACCGGACGTCCATGTCCACCTGGCCGTGCAGCAGCGTCGCCCGGCAGGTGCCGCACGCCCCGCCGGTGCAGGAGTACGGCACCTCGTACCCGGCCCGCAACGCCGCGTCCAGGACCGTCTCCCCGGCTTCGGCCGTGACGCACGTCGTCGTGCCGCCCAGCGTCAGCGCCACCTTCGCCGGCGTGCCCGCCGGGTCGCGCAGGGGCGCCGCGCCGCGGAAGAGTTCGAAGTGGACGTTCTCCTCCGGGACGTCCGCGTCGGCCAGGGTGCGGCGGGCCAGTTCCGTCAGGCCGCGCGGCCCGCACAGGAACCACTCGTCGACCTTCGCCGGGTGCAGCCGGTTCTGCAGCAGCGCGCGCAGCCGCGTCCCGTCGAGCCGCCCGCGCTGGTAGCGCTCGTGGGAGATGGCGAGCGCCTCGCCGACCGCGTCGAAGTGCCGGGGCCGGTGCACGTGCAGGTCCGGGTCGCGTTCGTCGGTGCGGTAGTGGACGACGTGCAGCCGGCCGCCGAACCCTTCGGCGAGCGCGCTCAGCTCCGCGGCGAACAACGTCGTCGCCCCCGAGGTGTTGACGTACAGCAGCGTCGCCCGGCTGTGCGGTTCCGCGGTGAGGGTGCTGACCAGGATGGACAGCACCGGCGTGATGCCGCTGCCCGCGGCCAGCGCGACGTAGTGCGCGGTCCGCGCCGGATCCGGGGTGAGCGTGAACGCGCCGGAGGGCGGCAGCACGTCGAGGAAGTCGCCCGCGGCCAGCGTCGTGGTCGCGAAGCCGGAGAACGCCCCGCCGGCCCGCCGTTTCACCGCGATCCGCAGCTCGCCCGAGTCCGCCGGCGCGCAGATCGAGTACGTCCGCCGCACGGCCTGGCCGTCGACCACCGCGCGGACCGCCACGTGCTGGCCCGGCGCGAACCGGAACTCCGGCGCCAGCTGCGGCGGGACGTCGAAGGTGATCGCGACGGCGTCCGCGGTCAGCGGCCGGACCTCCCGGACCCGCAGCCGGTGGAACCGGCTGGGGCCGCGCGGGGGCGGCTCGGGGCACGGCTCGTGGTCGCCGAAGTCGTCGGCCAGCCGCCGCCACGCGCGGTACTCCGCCGGCGTCAGCTCCCGGCCCCACGCCGTGATGATCGGGACGTCGCGGGCCAGGTACGCGTCCCGGTTGTCCCGCCACGCCCGCAGGTAGCGGTAGAACGGCACGGCGGGGTGGAGGTGGTGGACCAGGTGGTAGTTCTGGAACAGCATCATCGGCGTCACCAGCCACTCCAGCCCCACCCGCACCCGTGTGGTGCCGAACTTGTCGCGCGGCTTCGCCTCGGGGAGGCCGTGGTGGGGCAGCCAGTCGAACCACCACGCCAGCAGGGCCAGCCCGATCCGCTGCGGCAGCAGGTACCCCAGCAGCAGTTCCCGGCCGTGACCGCAGGCGATCAGGATCGCGGCCGCGACGAACGCCAGCGACAGCAGCACGATCGTCTCCGCCCGCTCGGGCGCCGGGCGGGTGCGCACGCGCGCGGTGTAGAAGCGCGCGTACCAGAAGTCGATGGTGAGCCAGCGGAACGGCAGCGACCACCAGGCTCCCTGCGACGTCCACGCATCGGGATCCGTGTGCGAGTCAGCGTTCGTGTTGCGGTGGTGTTCACTGTGGATGAACCGGAGCAGGGGAAACGACGCGTACGCGGCGACGAACGGCATCGCCAGCCGGCCGAGCACCTCGTTGACCCATGTCAGCTTTCCTGCGGCGTGGTGGGCGGATTCGTGCACCACGGTGAACATCGTGAAGGTGACGATCGCGTGCAGCGGCACGGTGTACACCGGCGGCGCGATCCCGGCCAGCAGCAACCAGGTCGCGGTGGCCCACAGCGCGGCACCGCCGGCGAACAACAGGAGCGTCGGCACCGACAGGCGGGGCAGCGGGATGCGGGGCGAGGGCACCGAGCGCGGGGCCGGCGCGACGTTCAGCGGCCCCGACGGGGAGGATCCGGACGTCCGGGAGCCGCGCGGCGGGGTATCGACGACGGGCATCGAGCGGTCTCCTCGGTCGAGAAGCTCCTGGCGAGGCGGGAGTCACCGTAGACAACCCGCCGAGGTTTGTAAACGTTGCGCCACGCTTCGAAAAAAGGTCCCGGCCAGCCGAACGCAAGCGGTGGGTAAGCTGAGCGTGTGAAGGCTGTCACCCATCCCGCCCCGGTGCGCACCCGGGACAGGCTGCTGGACGCGGCGGCCGCCCTCATCGCCGGCGAGGGCTGGGCCGCGGTGACGATGGGCAAGCTGGCCGCGGACGTCGGCGTCAGCAGGCAGACCGTCTACAACGAACTCGGCTCGAAGGCCGAACTGGCCGAAGCGTTGCTGCTGCGCGAAACCGAGCGCTTCGCCGAGCGGGTGGGCGAGGTCGTCGCCGCCCACCCGGGTCGTCCCGTCGACGGTGTCACCGCCGCGTTCCGCCAGACTCTCGAAGCCGCCCGGGTCAACCCGCTGCTGCTGATCGCGCTCGGCTGCCCGAAGGGCGGCCGGGACGACTTCCTCCCGCTGCTGACCACCCGGCCCGAGGGCGTGCTCGAGCGCTCGGTCGACACCGTGGCGGTCCTGTTCGCCCGGTGCTACCCGGAGGCCGGGCTGACCCTGTCGGAGTGGACGGTCGCGGTCGAGGCCATCGTCCGGCTGCTGCTCTCCCACCTCGTGCAGCCGAGCGGGTCGGTGGCGCACGCGACCGGCCAGATGCGCTGGGTGATCGGCCGGATGCTGGGCGCCTGACGCCGCAGGTGGCCCCCGGCCCGGTGGCGGAGGCCACTGGCCTAGACTCGGACGTCCCGGCCTGACAGGTGAGGCGGGGCCATTTCCGCAGGATTGTCCACCACAATCGTTACCGCTCGAGGAGAAGACCTTGAAGAGCACCGTCGAGCAGCTGAGCCCGACGCGAGTCAAGATCAATGTCGAGGTGCCGTTCGACGAGTTGAAGCCGAACTTCGACCGCGCCTACCGCAAGATCGCCCAGCAGGTGCGCATCCCGGGCTTCCGGCCCGGCAAGGCGCCCGCTCGCGTCCTGGAAAGCCGGATCGGGCGCGGCCCGGTGCTCGACGAGGTCGTCAACGAGGCCATCCCGGCCAAGTACATCGAGGCCGTCCGCGCCAACGAGGTCCGCACGCTCGGCAACCCCGAGTTCGACGTGACCAAGCTCGAGGACCGCGACGTGCTCGAGTTCACCGCCGAGGTCGACGTGCGCCCGGAGATCGAGCTGCCCGACATGGACGGCTTCGCGATCACCGTCGACGACGTCGAGCTGACCGACGCGGAGGTCGACGAGCAGCTCGACGAGCTGCGCGCCCGCTTCGGCACGCTGACCGGCGTCGAGCGCCCGGCCGAGACCGGCGACTTCGTCTCGATCGACCTGGCCGCCACCGTCGACGGCGAGGCCGTCGAGGAGGCGAGCACCAGCGGGCTGTCCTACGAGATCGGCTCCGGCCAGCTCGTCGACGGCATCGACGAGGCCATCGTGGGCGCGAGCGCCGGCGAGACCAAGTCCTTCACCACCCAGCTCGTCGCCGGGGAGCACGCCGGCAAGGACGCCGAGGTGACCGTGACCGTCCAGTCGGTCAAGACCCGCGAGCTGCCCGAGGCCGACGACGAGTTCGCCCAGATGGCCAGCGAGTTCGACACGATCGACGAGCTCAAGAACGACCTGCGCGAGCGGCTCGGCCGCGTCAAGAAGATGCAGCAGGGCGTCCAGGCCCGCGACAAGGTGCTCGACGAGCTCCTGGAGCGCACCGAGGTGCCGATCCCGGAGAAGGTGCTCGACGCCGAGATCGAGAACCGCAAGCACGACGCGATCCACCCGTTCGACCACGACGAGGCCCAGTTCGCGCAGGCCCTCGAGGCCGAGGGCCGCACGCTCGAGGAGTTCGACGCGGAGACCCGCACCGAGTCGGAGAAGGCCGTCCGCACGCAGCTGCTGCTGGACACCATCGCCGACAAGGAAGAGGTGTCGGTCAACGACGGCGAGCTCACCGAGCGGATCATCTACCAGGCCCAGCGCTTCGGGATCAGCCCGGACGAGTACGTCCAGCGCGCCCAGCAGTCGGGCCAGCTGACCGCGATCTACGCCGACGTCCGCCGCGGCAAGGCCCTCGCCTCGGTCGTCCGGAAGGCGACCGTGACCGACGGCTCCGGCGCCGAGGTCGACCTCTCGGAGCTCTTCGGCAGCGACGAGCCGCCCGCCGACGTGGCCACCGAGGAGACGCAGGTCACCGACGAAACGGCCAAGACTCCGGCGGAGTGAAGCTGTGAGCGAACTTGGGCGGTGTCAGGCATTCTGCACCGCCCAAGTTCGTTAGGGTCGGATACAAGATCTCAAGCATCTGAAACGACAGCGGCGGCCGTCAGCACCGGGTCGCCGCCGGCGAAAAGGCAGGCAGACGTGACGCAGCACACGCCCGAGGCGCGGACCGGTACCGCAGGGCTCACCCTCACCGACTCGGTGTTCGAGCGGTTGCTCCAGGAGCGCATCGTCGTCCTCGGTTCCGAGGTCAACGACGAGATCGCCAACCGGATCACCGCGCAGCTGTTGCTGCTCGACGCGGACGACGCCGAGTCCGACATCCGCTTCTACATCAACTCGCCGGGTGGCTCGGTCACCGCCGGGTTCGCCATCTACGACACCATGCAGCTGATCCGCCCGGACGTGGCGACCTACGCGATGGGCATGGCGGCCTCGATGGGGCAGTTCCTGCTCTCCTCGGGCACGCCGGGCAAGCGCTACTCGCTGCCGCACGCGCGGATCCTGATGCACCAGCCGTCGGCCGGTGTCGGCGGTACCGCGTCGGACATCGCGATCCAGGCCGACCTGTTCAACAAGTGGAAGCGCGAGCTGGCGCAGATCACCGCGGACCAGACCGGGCAGACGGTCGAGCAGATCATCGCGGACGGCGACCGCGACCGCTGGTTCACCGCGCAGGAGGCGAAGGACTACGGGTTCGTGGACCACGTCCTCACCGCCGACATCGCCCGTCCGGGCTCTCGCTGAGCCCGAAGCACCAAGGAGACTTTCGATGAGCAACTTCAGGCTCCCGGGTGACTTCCGGGCTCCGAACATCCCCCAGTCGCGGTACATCCTGCCGTCCTACGTCGAGCGCACCAGCTACGGCGTCAAGGAGTCGAACCCGTACAACAAGCTGTACGAAGAGCGGGTCATCTTCCTCGGCGTGCAGGTGGACGACGCGTCGGCCAACGACGTGATGGCCCAGCTGCTGCACCTCGAGCACGAGGACCCGGACCGCGACATCCTGGTCTACATCAACTCGCCGGGTGGCTCGTTCACCTCGCTGATGGCGATCTACGACACCATGCAGTTCGTCCGCCCGGACATCCAGACGTACTGCCTCGGCCAGGCCGCTTCGGCCGCCGCGGTGCTGCTGGCGGCCGGCACGCCGGGCAAGCGCTACGCGCTGCCGAACTCGCGCGTGCTGATCCACCAGCCGGCCACCGAGGGCACCTACGGCCAGGTCTCCGACCTGGAGATCCAGGCCAACGAGATCCAGCGGGTGCGGCGCCAGATGGAGGTCATCCTGGCCAAGCACACGAACAAGGACCCGGACCAGATCCGGACCGACATCGAGCGCGACAAGATCCTGACGGCCGAGGAGGCCAAGACGTACGGCATCATCGACGAGGTGCTGCCGTACCGCAAGGCGTCGGCTCTGTAGCTCGATCCGCCAGGCCGGTGTGTGTCGAGAAGACGACATACACCGGCATCCTGGTTTAGGGTCGTCCTCTGACGTGCTCCCTGAGTTCGTGGGTGTTCCCGCTCGCGGCATCGGACGGGTACCGTCAGTGGCAATGCGTGAGGCTCCGTTCGGTCACCCCTGACCGCGGGTCGCACCGTCGCAACACACGTCAGGCGCGGAAACCCGCGCCGGAGGGGACGAGGGTCAACGGCCATGGCACGGATCGGTGACGGCGGAGACCTGCTGAAGTGTTCTTTCTGCGGGAAGAGCCAGAAGCAGGTGAAGAAGCTCATTGCCGGCCCCGGGGTCTACATCTGCGATGAGTGCATCGACCTCTGCAATGAGATCATCGAGGAGGAGCTGGCCGAGGCCGGCGACGTCAAGCTCGACGAGCTGCCCAAGCCCGCCGACATCCACGAGTTCCTCGAGCAGTACATCATCGGGCAGGAAGACGCCAAACGGACCCTCGCGGTAGCGGTCTACAACCACTACAAGCGGATCCAGGCGGACGACAAGGCCGGGCCGAAGGACTCGAAGGACGAGTCGGTCGAGCTCGCCAAGTCGAACATCCTGATGCTCGGTCCCACCGGGTGCGGCAAGACCTACCTCGCGCAGACACTGGCGAAGATGCTGAACGTGCCGTTCGCGATCGCGGACGCCACGGCGCTGACCGAAGCGGGCTACGTCGGCGAGGACGTCGAAAACATCCTGCTCAAGCTCATCCAGGCGGCGGACTACGACGTCAAGCGGGCCGAGACCGGGATCATCTACATCGACGAGGTCGACAAGATCGCCCGCAAGAGCGAGAACCCGTCGATCACCCGGGACGTCTCCGGCGAGGGTGTCCAGCAGGCGCTGCTGAAGATCCTCGAGGGCACCACCGCTTCGGTCCCGCCGCAGGGCGGCCGCAAGCACCCGCACCAGGAGTTCATCCAGATCGACACGACGAACGTGCTGTTCATCGTGGCCGGCGCGTTCGCCGGGCTGGAGAAGATCATCAACGAGCGGGTCGGCAAGCGCGGCCTCGGCTTCGGCGCGGAGATCCGCACCAAGTCCGAGATCGAGGAGAGCGACGTCTTCTCGGACACCATGCCCGAGGACCTGATCAAGTTCGGGCTGATCCCGGAGTTCATCGGCCGTCTTCCGGTCGTGGCGACGGTGAACCACCTGGACAAGGACTCGCTGGTCAACATCCTCACCCAGCCCCGCAACGCCCTGGTGAAGCAGTACAAGAAGCTCTTCGAGATGGACAACGTCGAGCTCGAGTTCACCAAGACCGCGCTCGAGGCCATCGCCGACCAGGCGGTCCTGCGCGGGACCGGTGCTCGGGGGCTGCGGGCGATCATGGAAGAAGTGCTCCAGCCGGTGATGTACGACATCCCGAGCCGCGACGACGTGGCGAAGGTCGTCATCACCGAGCAGACCGTCCGGGAGAACGTGAACCCGACGATCGTCGCCCGGCAGCCGACGCGGCGCGCGCGCAGCGAGCGCGGCGAGAAGTCGGCCTGACGCCGGGCGTCTCCGGGCCGCCCGGCCCGGAGACCCGACAGGAAAGCTGAATGACTGCTGACTCCTTCCCGGGTTCCGGGGCCGCTCCCGCCGGCGGCGTGCAAGCGCCGGCGCCGCCGGCCCCGGAACCCGCCAGGACCACCCCGGCTGGGCCGGTCCTGGGGTTTCGTGAGCTGAGCGAGCGCGTGATCGCGTCCGTCGCCGACCGGTGCCCGTGGCTGCACCGGGTGCTGATGGGCATGCTGGCCGTGTTCACCGGGACGTGCGTCGTCGCCGTCGTGTCTCGGCTCTCGCCGTTGCCGCTGATCCCGGTGCCGTTGTTCGTCGTCGCGGCGTACGGGCTGCGGCAGGCCCGCGGCGTGACCGAGCGGCGTCAGCTGTTCAACTGGGTCCTGCTGTTCGCGCTGGCGACCATCGTCGGCTTCTGGCTGATCGCCGTCGTCGGCCGTTGGGTGGAGTGAATTCCCGACGTCCGGAGGGTTTGAAGCGCTCGCCGGTTGGGTAAAAAAACTACTGTGGTAGATGCCCTCGGACCGTTCCGGCATCCGGCACTCTTCTATCGCGGCGACACCGAGTACCTGGACGGTGTCATCCCGTTCCTCCTCGAAGGTCTCGACCGGGGTGAGCCCGCGGCCGTCGCCGTTCCCGGCCGCAACCTGCTGCTGATCGAGAAGGCCCTGGAAGACCGGGCCGGCGACGTCCGCCTGATCGACATGCAGCGGGCGGGCCGCAACCCCGGTGCCATCCTGCCGTCGGTGCTGCACGCGTTCGCCGGCGAGCACGCCGGCCCGGTGCGCATCGTGGGCGAGCCGATCTGGGCCGCGCGCACGGACGCGGAGTACCCGGCGTGCGTGGTGCACGAAGCCCTCATCAACAACGCCTTCGCCGGGCGTGACCTGGCGGTGCTCTGCCCGTACGACGTCGGGGAGCTGCCGCCGGCGGTCCTGGCCGATGCCGAGCGGACCCACCCGGAGCTGTGGGGCCTGGCCGGGCCGTTCACCAGCCCGCGCTTCGACCCCGACGGCGTCCGGGCGGACTTCACGCGGCCGCTCGAGCCACCGCCGGGCGCGGTCGAGCGCGGGTTCGACATCGGGCAGCTGGCGTCGCTGCGCGGCTTCGCGGAGATCTGGGCGGCCCGGCACGGCCTGCGCCGCCCCCGCCGCGACGACTTCACACTGGCGATCGCCGAGCTGACGACGAACAGCGTGCTCTACGGCGGCGGCACCGGCGTGCTTCGGCTGTGGGCGGAGGCGTCGCAGGTGGTCGGCGAGGTCTGCGACGACGGCACGATCGCCGAGCCACTGGCCGGCCGCATCCCGCCCTCGGTGACCACCCTGGGCGGCCGCGGCCTGCTGCTGGTCAACCGCCTGGCCGACCTGGTCCGCACGTACTGGGTCCCGGGCCGCACGACCACCCGCATCCACTTCACCCGCTGACCCGACCCGCCGGTCGAACGCAGTGAATGACTCATTCCTGTCATCGGATGCCAGGAATGAGTCATTCACTGCATGCGAGGCGGGCTGGGTCAGTCGGCGCGGGGGACGTGCTTGCCGAGGAAACTGATCAGGCTCGGCACCACCGTGCGGTTGAACGGGTCGCCGTGCTTGCCGTGGGCGGTGTGCGCGACCGCCGGGTGGGCCGCGTCGATGTAGCGGCGGACGCCGGTGATGAACGAGTCCTCCGTGCCGCACCAGATGCCGTTGGCAACGCTCTTGGTCTCGTCGATGTGCCGCAGCGGGTCGAGGGCCGTCCAGTCCTGGATGCCGGTGAAGATGTGCCGCTTGGCCATCTCCGGCCACGACGTGATCAGCGCCGGGGCCAGCGTCGCGACGGCGGCGGGCGGCTGGCGCCGCTCGATCCGGCGGCGCGTGTACACCAGCGCGCCGAACCCGCCCATCGACATGCCCGTGCAGGCGAACGGCTGGCCGGCCGGGCCGGCGAAGCCGCGGGCCCGCAGCCACTGCGGGACCTCCTCCAGCAGCATGGCCATCGGGTCGTCGCCGGGGTGGACCTGGTGCCAGTAGTTGTCGCCGCCGTCGACGG
Organism: Amycolatopsis sp. NPDC024027; assembly: GCF_040638975.1. Classification (NCBI taxonomy): domain Bacteria; kingdom Bacillati; phylum Actinomycetota; class Actinomycetes; order Pseudonocardiales; family Pseudonocardiaceae; genus Amycolatopsis; species Amycolatopsis sp. NPDC024027. The sequence goes on along the minus strand of NZ_JBEZYY010000014.1, from coordinate 228,405 downwards.
CCACGAAGCCGAACGCCGGGACCGCCTTGCGGGCGACGTCGCTGGCGAGCTGCTTGAGCGTGCCGGTGGGTACCGCGCTGCGGGCGTTGCCGTGCAGGCCGTGCAGCGCGAGCGACATCGGCAGCCCCTTCGGCGGGGTCTTCGACGGGAGGATGAACACCAGGTCGACCATCCGGCCGCGCGCGGCGGAGTAGACGCGTTCGACGCGCGTGCTGCCCAGCTGGGTCGTCGGGTTCGACGACGTCACGCCGACTGTCCGCTGCAGGGCCTGGCTGAACGGCAGCTTGCCGGTCGCGGTGCCGACGGCCAGCCCGGTCACGGCCAGCCCGGACGCGCCCGCGATCAGCACCGACCGGCGGCCGATCCACCGCCGGGCCCCCTGGACCGCCTCGACGACCGCCCCGGCCGGTTCCGCGTCCCCGTTTTGCTCGTTCACCCTGTCTCCATCCCCCTGCCCCCTCATCAAGGACGCCGCGCACCCGCTCCGCGTTCCCCGGCGTCCCCGTTCACCGGGTTATTCGTTCTCACCCTGCCCGGCGTTTCCGGTCCTCGCCCGCCAAGCCGCCCGCGCGGCCTCGGCCGAGCGCCCGGCCTCGTCCACAGTGTCCCCGAGACCCACCGCCATGGTGATCCCGAGGGGGATCAAAATGTGGTCTATCCCCTGTTCACCGGGGCCGAAGTGCCCCGACGCCTCCAGTGTGACGAATCCGTGCAGCGCACTCCAGAGCTGGGCGGCCGCCTGGTACTCGTCCGCCGGCCGGAACCGGCCGGCCGCGATGGCCCGCTCGGTCGCCCGGACGATGTGGGCGAAGGCCTCCAGCCCCTCCTGGGCGGCTTCGCGGCCGGCCGCGGTCGTGAGGTCGGACAGCGTCGCCCGCTTGCCGCCGGGTGAGGTCTGGCCGAAGGTGACCGCGAACAGCTGCGGCTGCTCGGCGACCGCCTGCCGGTAGGTGCGGGCCAGGCTGAAGATGTCCGCCACCGGGTCGTCGGTCTCCCCGACCCCGGCCAGCCACCCCGACAGGCGCAGGTAGCCGGCCTGCGCGACCGCGTCGACCAGCGCGGCCATGCCGCCGAAGTGCGTGTAGACCGCCATCGTCGAGACGCCGACCTCCGCCGCCAGCTTGCGGGCCTGGAGGGCGTCGGGGCCGTTCTCGTCGAGCAACCGGATGGCGGCCTCGACGAGCCGAGTTTTGACGTCGGTCGCGCGCGGTTTGGGGCTCATGCTTGCCAGTATCTCATAACCCTGTTATACCTGGTTCTATAACCGAGTTATGGAAGGCGTGAGGGTCACATGGGCAACAAGTTCCTCGAAGGCAACTTCGCTCCGGTCAGCCAGGAGCACACGATCACCGGGCTCGACGTCACCGGGCGGATCCCGGAGTTCCTCGACGGCCGGTACCTGCGCAACGGCCCGAATCCGCTCTCCGAGGTGGATCCGGCCGCCTACCACTGGTTCATGGGCGACGGCATGGTCCACGGCGTGCGCCTGCGCGACGGGAAGGCCGAGTGGTACCGCAACCGGTGGGTCCGCAACCCCGCCGTCACGGCGGCGCTGAACGGCGAAGACACGAGCCGGTTCTGCGGGCTGGGCGCGCTCGGCGCGAACACCAACGTCATCGGCCACGCGGGCAAGACCCTCGCCCTGGTCGAGGCGGGCGCGCCGATCTACGAGCTGACCGACGAACTCGACACCGCCGGCCGCTGCGACTTCGACGGCACGCTCCCCGGTGGTTACACCGCCCACCCCAAGCGCGACCCGTGCACCGGCGAGCTGCACGCCGTCTCGTACTTCTTCGGCATGGGGAACAAGGTCCAGTACTCGGTGATCGACGCGGCCGGCCGCGCCCGCCGCACGGTCGACGTCGAGGTCACCGGGTCGCCGATGATGCACGACTTCTCGCTGACCGAGAAGCACGTCGTCTTCTACGACCTGCCGGTGACGTTCAACGCCGAGATGGCGGTCGCCGCCAGCGTGCCGGCCGCGCTGCGCACGCCGGCGAAGCTGGTGGTGTCGGCCATGGTCGGCAAGGTCCGCGTGCCGGACCCGGTGACCGCGATGATGGCCGGCAAGCTCGGCGCGAACGGCGGCCTGCCCTACCGCTGGAACCCGAAGTACCCGGCGCGGATCGGCGTGATGCCGCGCGAAGGGGGCAACGGGGACGTCCGGTGGTTCGACGTCGAGCCGTGCTACGTCTTCCACCCGCTCAACGCCTACGACGACGGTGACAGCATCGTCCTCGACGTCGTCCGCCACCCCAAGATGTTCGACCGCGGGCTGAACGGCCCCGACGAGGGCGGCCCGACGCTGGACCGCTGGACCGTGGACCTGGCCACGGGCAAGGTGCTGGAGGACCGTCTCGACGACCGCGGCCAGGAGTTCCCGCGCGTGGACGAGCGCCTGATCGGCCGCCGCCACCGCTACGGCTACGCGATGGCGGCCGACGGCGGCGCGGAGCCCGGTGGCTCGCTGTACAAGCACGACTTCCACACCGGCGCGCGGGACGAGCGCGCGTTCGGCGCCGGCCGCCAGCCGGGCGAGTTCGTGTTCGTGCCCCGCCACGACGACGCGGCGGAGGACGACGGCGTCTTGATGGGCTTCGTGTTCGACCCGGCGACGCAGCGCAGCGACCTGACGATCCTGGACGCCGGCACGCTGGACACGGTGGCCGCGATCCACCTGCCGGACCGCGTGCCCAACGGCTTCCACGGCAACTGGGTCGCCTCGGTCTAGGTCAGGATGCGGTGGTCGCCGGTGTAGAGGTTCATCGAGTCGCCGCGGAGGAAGCCGACCAGGGTGATGCCGTTCTCCTCGGCCAGCTCCACCGCCAGTGACGACGGTGCCGAGACCGCGGCCAGCAGCCCGATGCCCGCCATCGCGGCCTTCTGGACCAGCTCGAACGAGGCGCGCCCGGACACCAGCAGGCCGAGGCCGGGCGCCGGGATCCGGCCGTCGAGGACCGCCCAGCCCAGCACCTTGTCCACCGCGTTGTGCCGGCCGACGTCCTCGCGGACCACGGCGAGTTCGCCGTCCGGGGTGAACAGGGCCGCCGCGTGCAGGCCGCCGGTGCTGGCGAACACCTTCTGGCGGGCGCGCAGCGCGTCCGGCAGGCCGGACAACGTCTCGCTCTTCACCGCGAACCCCGCCTCGGCGGGGGAGAAGCGGGTGCGGAGCTTGACCGCGTCGAGCGCGGCCTTGCCGCAGACGCCGCACGACGAGGTGGTGTAGAAGTTGCGCTCGACGCCGGTGTCGGGCGGCGGGACGCCGTCGGCCAGCGCGATGTCCAGCACGTTGTAGGTGTTGCGGCCCTGGTCGTCGACGCCGTCGCAGTAGCGGGCGACCGCGATGTCCTCGCGGCCGCCGATCACCCCTTCGGACAGCAGGAAGCCGTGGGCCAGCTCGACGTCGTGGCCGGGGGTGCGCATGGTGACCGCCAGCGCCCGGCCGCCGACCCGCAGCTCCAGGGGCTCTTCGGCCGCCAGCGCGTCGAGGCGGCGCCGGTCCCCGGTCGCGGAAATCCGCCGCACCGGCCTGCGCACGGTCACCCTGCCCATCAGCACACCCTTCGCTGCCCGAAAGTTCGACACTCGTATGGTGCAACACCGGGTATTTAGTAATACATTCCCACCATCATCCCCAGAATACGGAGGGAACCGATGGCTCTCGGCTTCCTGGACCGATCCCGGATCGTGGCACCCCCCAGCTGGACGCGCTGGCTGGTGCCGCCGGCGGCCCTGTCGGTACACCTGTCGATCGGGCAGGCCTACGCGTGGAGCGTGTTCAAGACCCCGCTCGAGAAGACACTGCACCTCAACGGCACGCAGAGCTCGCTGCCGTTCCAGCTCGGCATCGTCATGCTGGGGCTCTCCGCCGCGTTCGGCGGCACGCTCGTCGAGAAGAACGGCCCGCGCTGGGCGATGTTCGTGTCGATGTGCTGCTTCGCCAGCGGATTCCTCATCTCCGCGCTCGGCGTGGCGACCGGGCAGTTCTGGCTGGTCGTCCTCGGCTACGGCGGCGTCGGCGGCATCGGGCTCGGCATCGGCTACATCTCCCCGGTCTCGACGCTGATCAAGTGGTTCCCCGACCGGCCGGGCATGGCCACCGGCATCGCGATCATGGGCTTCGGCGGCGGTGCGCTGATCGCCTCGCCGTGGTCGTCGTCGATGCTGGGCACCACGCCGACGACGAGCACCATCGCGACGGCGTTCCTGATCCACGGCCTCGTCTACGCGGCGTTCATGTCGATGGGCTGGCTGCTCGTGCGGGTGCCGGCCGACGACTGGAAGCCGGCGGGCTGGGAGCCGAAGACCGACCACGGCAAGGCGATGATCAGCACGGCCAACGTCTCGGCCGCCAACGCGATCAAGACGCCGCAGTTCTGGTGCCTGTGGGTCGTCCTGTGCTTCAACGTCACCGCGGGCATCGGCATCCTGGAGAAGGCGTCGCCGATGATCCAGGACTTCTTCAAGGGCACGTCGACGCCGGTGGGCGTGGCCGCGGCGGCCGGGTTCGTCGCGCTGCTGTCACTGTGCAACATGCTCGGCCGGTTCGTCTGGTCGTCCACTTCGGACCTGGTCGGCCGCAAGAACATCTACCGCACCTACCTCGGCGTCGGTGCGGTGCTGTACCTGGTGATCGCGCTGACGCAGAACTCGTCGAAGCTCGTGTTCATCCTGTGCGCCATGGTGATCCTGTCGTTCTACGGCGGCGGGTTCGCGACCGTCCCGGCGTACCTGAAGGACCTCTTCGGCACCTACCAGGTGGGCGCGATCCACGGCCGCCTGCTCACCGCGTGGTCGGTGGCGGGTGTGCTCGGCCCGCTGATCGTCAACCGCATCGCCGACGGCGAAAAGGCGGCGGGCAAGTCCGGCCCGGACCTGTACACGACGTCGTTCTACATCATGATCGGCCTGCTCGTGGTCGGTTTCGTGGCCAACGAGCTGGTGCGCCCGGTCAAGGAGAAGTACCACGAGCCGGTCCGCGAGGCCGTGAGGAGTGACGCGTGATGACCGAACCGTCGACGAAGCCCAACCGGGTGCCGCTGATCGTGCTGGCCTGGGCGTGGGTGGTGATCCCCTTCGGCTACGGCGTGTACCAGCTGTTCCTGAAGCTGGTGCAGCTGTTCGGCTGAGCAGGGGAGTGCTGGTCACCGGCGCGTCCCGCGGCATCGGGCGCGCCGTGGCCACGGCCTTCGCGGCCGGCGGCGACCGCCTCTCCGTCCACTATGGACACAGGGCCGAGGACGCGGAGGTCACCCTGGTGGCGTTGCCCGGCGAGACCGCGCACCCGGTCGCCGCGGCCGGCGTCTACCTGGCCTCGGCCGACGCGGCCTGGGCGCCCGGCGCGATCCTCGACCTCAACGGAGCCTCGCAGCTGCGGATGTGACCCGGGTCTCACTCGTGCAGCGGTTCCCGGCGTCCAGGCGTCCAGAGGGCGTGCATCCACTGGGGAAGATCGTCGTCGCCGGGCTGGCCCTCGTCGTACTGGGCGGTACCGCGTACGGCTACACGAACCTCCGCGCCCTCGACGAGGTGACGCGCGACAGCGTGATCGACGCGGACGGCGAGACGAAGCCGGGGGAACAGCCCGCCGACGGCTCGCTCGACATCCTCCTGGTCGGCCGGGACGCGCGCGAGGACAACCAGGGCAAGCCGCTGGCGCCGGAGGTGCTGCGCGAGCTGCGGGCCGGCGCCAACGGCGACGACCTCACCGACACCCTGATCGTGCTGCGGATCCCGAACGGCACCAAAGAGGTGAAAGCGTTTTCCATCCCCCGGGACAGCTACGTCTCGATGGCGGGCGGCAAGGGCAAGATCAACGCCGCGTTCGGGCGGGCGAAGGCGACCGAAGCGGGGCGGCTGCGCCGGGCGGGCGAGACCGACAAGGCGAAGATCAACCAAGGTGCGCTCACCGCCGGGCGGCGGGCGACGCGCCAGGCGGTCGAGGACCTCACCGGGGTGAAGATCGACCACTTCGCCGAGGTCAACCTGCTCAGCTTCTACGAGATCAGCAAGGCCATCGGCGGTGTCGAGGTCTGCCTGAAGGAAGCCACCAAGGACAAGAACTCGGGCGCGGACTTCCAGGCCGGGCCGCAGCGCGTCGCGGGTGCGGACGCGCTCGCCTTCGTCCGGCAGCGGGACGGCCTCCCGGGCACCGACCTCGCCCGCGTCCGGCGCCAGCAGGTGTTCCTCGCCGGGCTGGCCAGGCAGGTGCTCTCGGCGGGCACGCTGGCCGATCCGGGGAAGCTGTCGGACCTGATCGACGCGGTGAAGCGCTCGGTGGTGCTGGACGACTCGTGGAACCTCCTCGACTTCGTCGGGCAGATGCGCGGGGTCAGCGGCGGCGGGATCCAGTTCGCGACGATCCCGGTCGGCAACGTCGACTACCGCTACGACCCGGCGAACCCCAAGGCGACGGCGGTGCAGGTCGACCCGGCGGCGGTGAAGGCGTTCGCGGCGAACCTGATCGGCGGCGCGGCCCCGGCGCCGTCCGGCACGCCGGCCGCGCCTTCCACGCCGGCCGCCTCGGTCACCGTCGACGTCTCCAACGCCGGCCCGAAGGCGGGGCTCGCGACCCGCGTGGCGGGGGTCCTGCACGACAAGGGGTTCACCTCGCGCGCGGCCGGCAACTCGGAGACCCGGCGGACGTCGCTGGTCCGCTTCGGTCCCGCCCTGGCCGAGCGCGGCGCGGAGGTGGCGAAGCTGCTGGGCGGGCTGACGACGCAGCAGTCCGCGTCGGTGCCGGCCGGCCACATCGAGGTGGTGCTCGGGTCGGTCTACTCCGGTCCCGGCGTGTCCGCCGGCGGCGGCGCTCCCGCGGGCGCCGCGGACGAGCCGATCACGTCGAACGGCGTCGTTTGCGTCTTCTGACCGGCGGGGTGAATTGATCGACGGCGGAGTTCCGGATTTTCCGTCGAATCCCTGAAATGCGCGGGGAATTCCCGCGAGGATCGTCCCGACTGGACCACGGTGGACCACCCGGGTCAGTGGTCTTGACGCTGCCGCGCTGGTGAGGCAGGGTGCGGTGACCGTCGGCGCGGGCAGGACCGCGTGGGCGGTCGAAAGTTCACCCGATCGGTGGGCGATCTTGGAAAATCGATTTCAGGGAATACGGAAAGTCCGGGATTTATGCGCAGCAGTGTCGCCCGGGGCGGGTGGATCTTGCCCGTCCTCGCTTCAGCCGTTCTTTGTGCCGGGTGCCAGTCGGCGTCCGCTTCGGTGCACTACCCGGGCGCGATAGACGCCTGCCGGCTGCCCGGGCCGAACGCGGAGCAGCAGCTCGCGCCCGGAACCGTCGAGATCCCGGTCGACTCGGTGAAGCTCGCCGAGTCCAAGGTCATCCCCGACGACCACGCCAGCGAGGGCAACGAGGTCACCACCTGCCGCCGGCTGTTCGCGCGCGACCTCGGCGGCGGCAAGCCCAACCTGCAGGACTACCGGCTCGTGACGATCGCGGTGGTGCGGTTCACGCAGTCCGACCCGGACGAGGCCGCCAGCAAGGCCAGCCAGCTGATGACGGACGCGCTCGGCGACCACTCGGGCGTCCGGCTCGCCACCGGCGTCGGCGACGAGTCCGGCTTCTCCGAGCAGTGGGCCGCCGTGCGGACCGGGAACGTCGTGCTGGGCCTGGCCATCGCCGACGGCGGGACCGAGGCCGCGCTGATCCCGCCCGCGACGCTGGACAACGTGCAGGCCGTGGTCACGGACATGACCGGCACGCTGCAGCGGAACTATCAGGGCTGAGGTTCGGCCCGGACCGGTTCGAGCCGCACGACGATCGCCTTCGACACCGGCGTGTTCGACTTGTCCGCCACCGATTCCAGCGGCACCAGCGCGTTCGCCTCCGGGAAGTACGCCGCCGCGCAGCCGCGGGCGGTCGGGTAGGCGACGACCCGGAACGCCGCCGCGCGACGGTCCGGGTCGTCGCGCCACTCGGAGACCAGGTCGACCATCGCCCCGTCGGCCAAGCCGAGCGCCGCGAGGTCGTCCGGGTTCACCAGCACCACGCGGCGGGCGTTCTCGATCCCGCGGTAGCGGTCCGAGAGGCCGTAGATCGTGGTGTTGTACTGGTCGTGGCTGCGCATCGTCTGCAGCAGCAGCCGGCCCTCGGGGACCCGCGGGTACTCGAGTTCCGACACGGTGAAGTTGCCCTTGCCGTTCGCGGTCCCGGTGAACTCGCGGGAGTCGCGCGGAGCGTGCGGCAGCACGAAGCCGTCCGGCTCGCGGACGCGGTCGTTGTAGTCGTGGCAGCCCGGCACGACCCGGGAGATCCGGTCGCGGATCAGGTCGTAGTCGGTCTCGAAGCTGCGCCACGGAACGGCGTGACCGGGCCCGAAGAGCTTCTCCGCCAGCCGGCAGACGATGGCGATCTCCGACAGCAGGTGTTCGCTCGCCGGCTTCAGGCGTCCGCGCGAGGTGTGCACCTGCGACATCGAGTCCTCGACCGTGACGAACTGCTCGCCGCCGGCCTGGACGTCGCGCTCGGTGCGGCCGAGCGTCGGCAGGATCAGCGCCGTGCGGCCGTGGACGACGTGCGAGCGGTTGAGCTTCGTCGACACGTGCACGGTCAGCGAGCAGGAGCGCAACGCCTTCTCGGTCAGCTCCGAGTCCGGCGTCGCCGACGCGAAGTTGCCGCCGACGGCGAAGAACACCTTGCCGCGGCCGTCGCGCATCGCCCGGATGGCGTCGACGGTGTCGAAGCCGTGCTCGCGGGGGACCTCGATGCCGAATTCGCCCGCCAGGGCGTCCAGGAAGGACTGCGGCATCTTCTCCCAGATGCCCATCGTCCGGTCGCCCTGGACGTTCGAGTGCCCGCGCACCGGGCACAGGCCCGCGCCCGGCTTGCCGATCATCCCGCGCATCAGGGCGAGGTTCGCGATCTCGGAGATCGTCGGCACGGCGTGCTTGTGCTGGGTGAGGCCCATCGCCCAGCAGTAGATGGTGCGCTCGGAGGAGGCGATCATCCGGGCGACGCGCTCGATCTGCGCGCGGGGGAGGCCGGTCGCGCGCTCGACTTCCGGCCAGTCGATCTCCTGGAGGTGCTTCGCGTAGGCGTCGAAGCCCTCGGTGACGCGGTCGACGAACTCGCGGTCGACGATCGCGCCGGGCGCCTCGGCGTCCCAGGCCAGCAGCAGGTGCCCGACGGCCTGGAACAGCGCCAGGTCGCCGCCGAGGCGGACCTGGGCGAACTCGTCGGCCAGCGGGGTGCCCTTGCCGACGACGCCGCGGACGTTCTGCGGGTTCTTGAACCGCATCAGCCCGGCCTCGGGCAGCGGGTTGACGGCGATGATCTGCGCGCCGCGGCTCTTGGCCTCCTCGAGCGCCGAGAGCATCCGCGGGTGGTTGGTGCCCGGGTTCTGCCCGACGACGACGATGAGGTCGGCCTGGTGGATGTCGGCGAGGCTGACCGAGCCCTTGCCGATGCCGGTGGTCGCCGCCAGGGCCGCGCCGGAGGACTCGTGGCACATGTTGGAGCAGTCCGGCAGGTTGTTGGTGCCGAAGGAACGCACCAGCAGCTGGTAGAGGAACGCGGCCTCGTTGCTGGTGCGGCCGGAGGTGTAGAAGATCGCTTCGTCCGGCTCGGTCAGCGCCTTGAGCTCGCCCGCGACCAGCTCGAACGCGTCGTCCCAGGAGATCGGTTCGTAGTGCGTCGCGCCTTCGCGCAGCACGAACGGCTCGGTGATCCGGCCCTGCTGGCCCAGCCAGTAGTCGGTCTTGGTCTCGAGGTCCGCGATCGGGTGGGCGGCGAAGAAGTCCCGGCTCACCCGCCGTTTCGTGGCCTCCTCGGCGACGGCTTTGGCGCCGTTTTCGCAGAACTCGGCCAGCTTGCGCTTCTCGCCGTCGACCTCGCGGGGCTCCGGCCACGCGCAGCCCGGGCAGTCGAAGCCTTCGCGCTGGTTCAGCAGCCGCAGTGCCTTGATCGTCCGGCCGGTGCCCATCTGCTCGACGCTGCGCGCGAGCGACACGGCGACACCCGGTATCCCGGCCGCCCAGCCCTTCGGCTTGCCCACCTCGAGGCGGGTTTCGTCCACGTCCTGCGCCGGCGCTTCACGGGTCATGTGTCCATCGTGCGCCTCGATGATCGCCGGGCGCCACGAGGGTCAGGCCTGTTCGGCGCGCAGCCCGCGGTCGACGACGGTGACCACCAGCAGCAGCCCGCTGATGACGACCAGCGCGACGGCCAGCCGGTGCAGGCCGGCGGAGTCGGCGTGCGGGCCGTAGCAGAGCGCGATGAGCGTCGAGGCCACGATCGCGCCGAGGTACTGGGCCGTGCGGAACAGGCCGCTCGCGGTGCCCATCTGCTCGGCGGGTGCCTCGCGGTAGAGCGTCGTCTGGTTCGCGACGCTGGTCAGGCCCTGGGCGAGGCCGAACAACGCGGCCAGGGCGAGCAGCGCGCCGACCCACGTGCCGTCGTGGACGAGCAGCAGCAGCGCCGAGCCGCCGGCCAGCGCCACCGCCACGGTGACCAGCCGCGCCTTGATCCCGGACCCGCGTCCGGAGAAGGCCGCGGCGCAGACGGCGGTGCCCGACATCGGCAGCAGCATCAGCCCGGCGGCTTCCTCGGACAGCCGCCGGGCGGTCTCCAGCCACTGGACGTACCCGAACATGATCGCGTAGATGGCCATGAAGCTCAGCGCCTGCCGCAGGTAGGTCCGCAGGATCGCGCCGTTGGCCGCGAGCATCCGCAGGTCGAGGAAGGGCGCGTCGCGTCGGAGCTCGACCAGCGTGAACGCGGTCCCGAAGGCGGCGACGACGGCGAGCAGCCAGACCTCGGCGCCGGGGTCCATCAGGAAGAACAGGAGCGCGAGCAGGGTCGCGGAGAACAATGCGATGCCGAGCACGTCGATCCGGGTGGCGGTGCGCTCGCCGCGGTCGTCCTTCGGCACCCACAGCAGGGCCAGGACCAGCGACAGCCCGGCGAGCGGGATGTTCACCGCGAAGATCGCCGGCCAGCCGAAGAGGCCGATCAGCAGCCCGCCCAGCGTCGGGCCGATCACCATCACCGTCTGGGCGGACATCGAAAGCAGCGACAGCACCCGCGCGGGCACGCCCTGGCCGTGCGCTTCGGCGTGGTGGCGCAGGACGGCCATCGCGGCCGGGAACCCGGCACACGTGCCGAGGCCGAGGACGACGCGCACAGCGGTCAGCCAGCCGACGGAGACGGGGATCATGCCCGCGATCCCGGCGACGATCACCAGGCTCGCGCCCCCGAGCAGGACGCGGCGGGCGCCGTGGCGGTCGACCAGCAGGCCGACCACCGGCTGCCCGACCGCGGTGGCCAGGTAGAGGGCCGAGATCAGCCAGGCGGTCTGCCCCGGGCCGGCACCGAAGCTCTGCCCGATCGGCACGAGCGCCACGGCGATGAGCGTGGAGTTGATCGGGTTGAGCACCGCGCCGGCCACCAGCGGGGTGACCAGGCGGGCGCCGAACTTGGCGGGAGCGGTGACGGTGCTCGTGAGGAACTCCTTCGGCTTTTCAGCGGTTCGGCTTTTTCAGCGTTGCGCGATGCGCTGCAGCAGCGGCAGCGCGCGGGTGACGGCGTCGAGCTCGGCGGGGGACAGCTCGTCGAGCAGGGCCTGGGCCAGCCACTCGTCGCGGTGCTGCTGGATCCCGCGCACGGTGTCGCGGCCGGCGTCGGACAGGCTGATCACCACGCGCCGCCGGTCGGCCGGATCGGGCGTGCGGGCGAGGTAGCCGAGCTCGTCGAGGACCCCGAGGGTGGCGGCCATCGACTGCTGGCGCACGTGCTCGGCGGCGGCCAGCTCACCCTGCGTGGCCGGGCCTTCGCGCAGGAGCCGGTTCAGCACGGCGGACTGCGAGGGCGTCAGGATCCCGGCGTTGTCGACCTGGCGCAGCCGCCGGTGCAGCTGCCCGACGACCCCGCGGATCCAGCCGGCGCTCTCGGCCACGTGTGGAGGTACTTCGCCCATACACACAGTCTAACTGTTCAGTCCAGACTGTGCATCTGGGAGGCTGCTACTGCGGGCAGCCGTCGAAGGTCGGGACCGCCGACGATTCGATCATCGACGGCGGAGGACGGGCGTCAGCCGAAGTACGCGAGTTCGTTGACGCCGAAACCCTGCAGCTGGTGCACGATGATCGCCGCGGCGACCAGCCCGACCACGATGAGCAGGGCCAGCACGCCCGGCCAGCGGCTGTGCCCCGGCTGCTGGAAACCCCCCGACCGGCGCTCGCGCTTGCGGCGCTTCTTCAGGTCCTTCTTCGCGCCCAGCCAGGCGTCCCGCTGGGCGTGCTTCTGCCAGTCCGGGTTCATCAGGTCCGGGTGCGTCTCGAGGCGCCGGTCGTCCGGATCCTGCGGCTGCTGAGGCTCTGCCATCCCGAGTGCCTTCCCCCTGGGTGACCCGCCGTGACGGGTTCGTAGACTTGTCCATTGTGACCGAGAACGCTCCGCAGCAGACCACCGACCTTCCGGGTGCCTGGGACCCGGCCGCCGAGGAAGCCCCGATGTACGACCGCTGGGTAGCGGCCGGGTACTTCACGGCCGACGCTTCGTCGGGGAAGCCGCCGTTCTCGATCGTACTGCCGCCCCCGAACGTCACCGGCAGCCTGCACATGGGCCACGCCCTCAACCACACGCTGATGGACGCGATGAGCCGCCGCCGTCGCATGCAGGGCTACGAGGTGCTGTGGCTGCCGGGCATGGACCACGCGGGCATCGCGACGCAGAACGTCGTCGAGCGCCAGCTGGCCGGCGAGGGCCTTTCGCGCCACGACCTGGGCCGCGAGAAGTTCGTCGAGCGCGTCTGGGAGTGGAAGGCCGAGTACGGCGGCAAGATCCTCGGCCAGATGAAGCGACTCGGCGACGGCGTCGACTGGTCGCGTGAGCGCTTCACGATGGACGAGAACCTGTCGAAGGCCGTCCAGACGGTGTTCAAGAACTTCTTCGACGAGGGCCTGATCTACCGGGCCGAGCGGATCATCAACTGGTGCCCGCGCTGCCAGACGGCGCTCTCGGACATCGAGGTCGACCACAACGACGACGACGGCGAGCTCGTGTCGATCCGCTACGGCGACGGCGACAACGCCATCGTGGTGGCCACCACCCGCGCCGAGACGATGCTGGGCGACACCGCGGTCGCCGTCCACCCGGACGACGAGCGGTACGCGCACCTGGTGGGCACCGAGGTCGAGCTGCCGCTGACCGGCCGCCGCATCCCGATCGTGGCCGACAAGCACGTCGACCCGGAGTTCGGCACCGGTGCGGTGAAGGTCACCCCGGCGCACGACCCGAACGACTTCGAGATCGGCCGCCGCCACGACCTGCCGATGCTGACGATCATGAACGAGCGCGCCGAGATCACCGCGCCGGGGCCGTTCGAGGGACTCGACCGGTTCGAGGCGCGGCCGGCGGTCGTGGCGGCGCTGCGCGAGGCCGGCCGGATCGTGGCCGAGAAGCGCCCGTACGTGCACGCCGTCGGGCACTGCTCGCGGTGCGACACGGTCGTCGAGCCGCGGCTGTCGCTGCAGTGGTGGGTCAAGGTCGAGGAGCTGGCCAAGCTGGCCGGCGACGCGGTCCGCGACGGCCGCACCAAGATCCACCCGCCGGAGCTGGGCAAGCGCTACTTCGACTGGGTCGACAACATGCACGACTGGACGATCTCGCGCCAGCTGTGGTGGGGCCACCGCATCCCGGTGTACTACGGTCCGGACGGCGAAGTGGTGTGCGTCGGCCCGGACGACGAGTGTCCCCCGGAAGGCTGGACGCAGGACCCGGACGTGCTGGACACGTGGTTCTCGTCGGGCCTGTGGCCGATGTCGACCCTGGGGTGGCCTTCGTCTTCGGAAGACCTGGCGAAGTTCTATCCGACCAGTGTGTTGTCGACCGGCTACGACATCCTGTTCTTCTGGGTCGTCCGGATGATGATGTTCGGCGTGCACCAGATGGACGGCAAGCAGCCGTTCGACCACGTGTACCTGCACGGGCTGATCCGCGACGCCCAGGGCAAGAAGATGTCGAAGTCGCGCGGCAACGTGATCGACCCGCTGGAGTGGATGGACGCGTACGGCGCGGACGCGACCCGGTTCACGCTGGCCCGCGGCGCCAACCCGGGCGCGGACATGGCGCTGGCCGACGAGTGGGCGGCGGGTTCCCGCAACTTCTGCACGAAGCTGTGGAACGCGACGAAGTTCGCGATGATGAACGGGGCTTCGGCCGCTGCCCCCTTGCCCCCTGCTGCGGAGTTGACGGAAGCGGACCGCTGGATCCTGGGGCGGCTCGGCGCGCTGGTGTCCGAAGTGGACGGCCTGTTCGAGGACTTCCAGTTCGCGAAGGTGGCGGGCGCGCTCTACCAGTTCACCTGGAACGAGCTGTGCGACTGGTACCTGGAGCTGGCGAAGGTCCAGCTGTACCAGGGCGATGACGCGCGGGTGGCCGCGACCCGTTCGGTGCTGGGCCACGCGCTGGACACGGTGCTGAGGCTGCTGCACCCGTTCATCCCGTTCATCACGGAGAAGCTCTGGACGGCGCTGACCGGCGGCGAGTCGCTGGTGGTCGCGTCCTGGCCGGTTCCGTTCGAGGGCTACGCGGACGCTTCGGCCGACGCGCACATCGCGGACGTCCAGAAGCTGGTGACGGAGATCCGCAGGTTCCGCGCGGACCAGGGCCTCAAGCCGGGCCAGAAGGTGGCGTCCCGCCTGGCGGGTTACGCGGGCGGCCACGAGCCGGCGATCCGTTCGCTGGTCCGCCTGACCGAGCCGGCGGACGACTTCGCGGCGAGCGCGTCGCTGGAGGTGGCCCTGCCGGACGGCGTGGTGACGGTGGAGCTGGACCTGTCGGGCACGGTCGACGTGGCGGCGGAGCGCAAGCGTCTCCAGAAGGACCTCGCGGCGGCGGAGAAGGAGCTGTCGCAGACCGAGGCCAAGCTGGGCAACGAGGCATTCATCGCGAAGGCCCCGGAGCAGGTGGTGGCGAAGATCAAGACCCGCAAGGAAACGGCGGTCGCGGACATCGACCGCATCACGGCCCGCTTGGCGGCTCTGCCGGCTTCCTGAGGTTGTGGACAAGCCCGGCACTTCTTCACGGGAGTGCCGGGCTTTGTCGTACCCCTCGGGTAGCGTGGAAATCGGGGGCTGCTCAGTTCGTTCTGTCGCGTATACCGACGCCCCTGAACCGGGTGGGCTCGAAGCCCGCGGAATTGATTTGAGACTGCGCCGACAAGTGGAAGCCGGTCTTTCCCTTCGGACATACTTGCTCCGGGCGCGTTGAATACCGGTCGCACGGTCGCCCTGAACTGTCAGTTACGCCGAGCAGGAGAGCCGAGGATGTCCAGCAATTCCGTGGTGTCGGTCGCGGCATCGCGTCCGCGCGGCACCACTGCACGAGCCGTGCGGTGGCTGTACTTGACCGTGTTCACCAGTATTGCCGTGCTGACGTGGATCATCCAGCACGACGGTGTCGCGTTCCTGGCGGCTCTAACGGCGGCGAACGGGGAAGCCGTCGTCGTGGTTGCCCTGGTGAACAGCCTGCTCAAGACCCGGTGTGGCGGAGTTCCGGTGGTCCCGTGTTCGAAGCATGCCGGTCGCCCCCGGCCGTCGGCTTGAGGGGAACCGGATGATGGCGAAGCCGGGGCGCCCGGAGTCGAGTCTGGATCTCGGGTCCGGCCCCGAGGCTCGGTTCGGCGCCGCCTTGCGTCAATTGAGGGAAAACGCGGGCAGCCCGACTTACCGGGAACTGGCGGCGCGTCCCGGAGTGCACTTCTCCGCGTCCGTCCTGTCCACGGCGGCGAACGGTAAGAAGCTGCCTCGGTGGGAACACGTCCTTGCCTACGTGATTGCCTGCGAAGGTGTGGACTGTGCGGCCGCGATCAAGTATTGTAAACGCCAGTGGTGGCGATACTTCGCGGAACTGCACGGAGATTGCGGCGAATCGGGGATGCCGTCAGACGGCGACGCTCCGCTGCCGGTGAACCAGAGGAAGGGCTGCCGGCGTCGGCTTCTTGCGACCGCGGGAACAGTGGTCGCTGCCGTCACCGCCGCCGTTCTCATGGGGTCGGGGGAGACCTCGCTGCCGCCGGCCACACGATTGGAGCTGGGAGTCCCTTGCGAGTCCGTCGGGGCGGGTGGGAATGCCACCAGGCCAGTACGAGTCCCGCCCGGTTACCTGGATGGTCTGCACTACGAGGTCGGATATCGCTTCACCCTGCGAAGTGGCGGAGGCGTTCAGAGAGTTGCTTGTGCTGTCGACCACCAGGTGAACTCCGTGTCTCCCCGTCCCGTCCTGGGGATGATCAAGGTCAGGGTGGGCCTGCCTGACGGGTCGGTGAGCGAGACAGCGGTCACCGTGCGGATTGCCGGCGGCCCCGGATCGATGAACGATGACGAGACCTTCGGTGGTCAGGGAGGCAGCCATCCCACGGAAGTCGTTCAGGTGTTCTCGGTTCGACCGGGCTCGTCCGCGGAAAGAGTGGTCTTCGAGTTCGAGGCCCCTCCTGGCGCCGGGGAAATCGCCGTGGTGATCGCCGATCCGGACTTCAAGATCCTCTGGGGAACGGACGGCTGGTAGCTGGTGTTTCGGTGGCCCGCGCCGCTTCGATCAACGCCACCAGTTCCGGCGTCAACCGCCGATCCGAAGACGTCGCCAGGTACGTCGGCATCCGCGGCGAAGGATCCCGAAGCGGCCGGAACACCACGCCCGGGACCGGCAGCAGGTTCGCGTGTGCCCGGTAGAACACCGTCCAGTGTGGACGGCCGAATCCCAGTGTCCCCAGCGTGTCCTGCGCCGTCGTGAATTCCTTCCCGAGCACCGGCTCGAACCCCGCCTCCCGGCAGGAAGACATCACCAGGTCGTACAACGGCTGATTCCGCGAAGGCGGACTCAATCGCGCGGGAAGCGAAGCCAGCGAGGCGAACTCGACGACCGGAGAAGAAGCCAGTGGATGCGAAGCCGGAAGCGCCACCCAGACCTCGTCCATCCACAAGGGAGTGAAGTCGAGCCCCGGGGAAGGCCACGACCCCCGCACGATGGTCGCGTCCAGGGAACCGTCCCGGACCCGCTGAAGCCGCTGAAGAGTCGGCGCGTGGAGCAACTCCAACGAAGCCGACGGAGAAAGCCGCGCGAACGCTCCCAGCAAAACCTCCAGCCGATCACCCAGACCCTCGCTCGTCCCCAGCCGGACCAAGGCCCCGGAAGGCCGGAACTCCGCAATCGAGTCCACCGCCCGGTCCGCCGCCGCCAGGACCGATCGCGCCTGCGGCAGGAACCGCTGGCCCGCCTCCGTCAACGACACGCTGCGCGTCGTGCGCGCCAGCAGCGTCACCCCCAGTTCCCGCTCCAGCCGCCGGACCTGCTGGCTCACCGCCGGCTGGACGATGTGCAGCCGCTCGGCCGCCCGGCCGAAGTGAAGCTCCTCCGCCACCGTGACGAAATACCTCAGCTGACGCAGTTCCACGACCGGCCCCCATTCATCAGGCTTCGTGATCAGTGTAGGAGCGGACTGCTCATCGAAGCCGCCGGACGCACGCGGTTCCATGACCGGCATGCCCTCCTTGGACGTCAACGGAACCCGCCTCCACTACGAAGACGCCGGCACCGGCCCCGCGCTGCTGCTCCTGCACGGCTGGGGAACCAGCGGGCGCGTCTGGCACTCGTGCCTGCCCGATCTCGTGCGCGACCACCGCGTCGTCACCCTCGACTGGCGTGGGTGCGGCCGCTCGGACCACCCCGCCGACGGCAACACCATCGCCGGTGTCACGGCCGACCTCGTGCAGACGATCGAGGCGCTGCGGATCAAGCCCACCGTCGTCGGTTCCAGCATCGGCGGCCTCTTCGCCACCGAGCTCGCCCTGGCCCGGCCGGACCTGGTCGAACGCGTCGTCGCGGTCGACAGCCCCGGGTACTGGCCGAGCACCGGCATGCTCGACCAGGTCCGTGACCTGCGCAAACAGCTCGTCGACGACCGGGCCGGCACGCTGGCCGGCTGGGTGCCGGGTTGGTTCGCCCCCGGCGCCGCGCGCGAGCTCGTCGAGTGGACCGTCCGCCAGCTGCTCGACTCCGGCGCCTACATCGACGAGCTGTTCACCGAATGCACCACCTACGACCCGCGGCCCCGGCTCAAGGGCCTCGCCGTCCCGATCACCTATCTGCACGGCGAGCTGGACGCCCAGATCCCCCTCGAAGTGCCGCGAAGCTGCGCCGCGGCGACCCCTGGCGCGCGCGTGCACGTGCTCGCCGGCTGCGGGCACGTGCCGCACCAGGAAAACCCGCGCGCGTTCACCGCCGCGCTCCGGACCATCGCCGCCTGAAGGGGACGACCATGCCCAAAGTGACGCTCGGAGACACCGTCGTCCACTACGACCGGACCGGCGACGGTCCCGCGCTGCTCCTGCTGCACGGCACCGCCGCGTCCCGCGAACAGTGGGCGCCGCTGACCGCGCAGGCGGCCGGCTTCACCGTCCTGGCCCCCGACTTCCCCGGTTCCGGCCTGACCACCGACGGCGGCGGCCCGATCACCGTCGAAGCCCTCGCCGCCCAAGCCGTGGCCGTCCTGGACCACGCGGGAACCGGCACCGCCCACGTCGTCGGGCACTCGCTCGGCGGGGTCGTGGCGGCCCACCTGGCCGGCACCCGCCCGGACCGGGTGCGCTCGGCGGTGCTGCACGCCGCCTGGCCGGCCACCGACGTCCGGCAGGACGCCGAGTTCCGCTACTGGCTGGACCTGCTCGAAACGGGGACTTTCGCCCGCATGCTCCCGCTGATGGCGTTCGGGCCGCGCTACTGGGAGCAGGCCACCGCCGAGAGCAACGAACAGCTCGTCAAGACCCTGGAAACGGTGATCCAGCCCGGCGCGGACCGGCAGATCGAGACCGATCGCGCGGTCGACCTGCGGCCGGTCCTCGGCCGGATCACCGCGCCGGTGCTGGTGCTCGGCAGCACGCACGACCGGATCGTCACGGCGGACCAGCAGCGAGAGCTGGTCGCCGCGATCCCGGACGCACGCGCCGCCGCGATCGACGCGGGCCACGGCGCCCCGGCCGAGCTGCCGGACGAGTTCGCGCGGCTCGTGCTGGAGTTCGTCAGCGCAGCGCCTTGAGCACCACGGCCGCCACGCCGGCCATCCCGGCTTGGAACGGGTGGTAGGCGGCCGCCGCGAGGATGTTCTGGTCCTTGCCGTTGATCCACGCCGAGCCGCCGCGCGCGCAGGCGTCGTGGCCGCGCGACGGGCCGAAGGTGTCGACGTACTCCGCGGCGCCGTCCGCGGCCGCGTCCGCGAGGGCCGCGTTGAGATCGCTCTCGACGCGGTTCAACCAGGCGTAGTCGCCTTCGGCGAAGGGGAGGATGGCCGGGCAGGAGCCGCTCTCCGGCGCGATCCGCAGGTAACCCACGACGATCACCCGCGCTCCGGGCGAGCGCTGGTGGATCGCGGCGAGGACGGCCTCGATCCGCGGCTGGATGGCGGTGATGGCCATCTGCACGGTGTCGACGCCGTTGACGGTGAAGTGCTTTTCGCAGGGATTGCCGGTCGGGGCGCCCGCGCGCAGCCCCGGGCACGTCGCGAGGAGCCGGCCGAAGAGGTCGAAGTCGTTGCCCCCGATACCGACGGTGACCAGGTCGGTGTCGAGGCGCAACGCAGCCAGCTGGGGAGCGTTCGTGCCGTTGAACGACACCTTCTGCGGCTCGGTCATCGAGCCGGTGACGGCACCGGCGCAGCTGACGTCGGTGAACACGCCGGGCTTCAGCGCGGCCGCCACGACCGACGGGTAGTTCGCCGTCGACCGCCCGCAGCCGAGCGGGTCGGACCGTTGCATCGGGATGAACGGCCCGGAGGTGTAGGAATCACCCAGGGCGACGTAGTGGTGGATCCCCGCCGCCGACGCGGGGGTCGCGGTGGTGAGCAGGACGGCTGCCGAGGAGACGGCGACGAGCAGCCGGGTGATGCGCATGAAGACCCCGTTCTCGCTGGTGGAAACGCTGCCTCCACTTGTAGCGAGCCCCGGACGCCGACGGGGACGAACTTCACCCGCCAGTCGGGTCACCGTCTCCCTGTTCACGGTAAGCGATCAAGGTGCGCCAGAAGAGCAGCGGCCGGACCGTGCTCCCGGGCAGCAGCCAGGCAGACTCGCGGCGCAGCTCGGCGATCGTGGGGAACCGGAACAGCGTGGGTGCCTGCGGGCCGGCCTCCCCGCCACCGTTGAGCTGCTCGCCCGTATACACGACCAGCCGCGCCAGCGCGTTGAGCGGCACGGCCGCCAGCTCACGCGCCCAGTCCACCGGGCTGCTCGGCCGGGCCGGGGTCAGCACCACGAGCACGCCGCCCGGCACCAGCGCGCGGCGCAGCTTGGTCACCGTCTCGAACGGCATGTGGTGCAGCGACGCCAGGCACGAGATGTAGTCGTAGTGGGCCTCGGGCAGGGCGTCGGTGGTGACGTCGGCCCGCCGGTAGACGATCTCGCCGGGCCCCGGCGACCCCAGCCCCGCCGCCGCTTCGACCATCGCCGCCGAGACGTCGACCGCCTCCACCGCCATGCCGGTCGCGGCCAGCCGCCGGGCGAACCGGCCGGTGCCGCACCCGACGTCCAGCGCGATCCCCGGGCCGGGCGGCAGCAGGTCCAGCAGCAGCGGGTGGTAGTGGTGGTTGTGGTTGAACGGCATGCGTCGAGAGTGCCATCAAGCACGCACGTAGACTCGGATCGCAAGTGCGAAAACCCCAGGCCGGAGGAGATTCAGTGCCGCAGGATGAGACAGGTCGCAGGCCGGACCTGTCGGATCTGGACAGTTTCGCGGGTGTCGACGAGCTGGGTGCCCAGGGGTACGAGGACTCGGACGACCACGACCCGGAACTGGACGCGCGGGACACCGCGTTCGACGTGGGCGGGGGCTCGCGCGGCGGGATCGGCGGCGTCGGCCAGCTCGGTGACAACCTCGCCACCGGCCCGGTGCCCGACCTCAGCGTGCCCGAGGACGCCGAGCTGCACGAGCTCGACGACCAGGGCGAACCCGAGGCGTACGGCAACCCGGACGGCCCCGAGGCGCGCCGCGAGCTGATGGCCGTCGAGGCGGAGCTGAACCAGCGCTGGCCGGAGACGAAGATCGAGCCGTCGCTCACCCGGATCTCGGCGCTGACGCAGCTGCTGGGCGAGCCCAACCGCGGCTACCCGGTGCTGCACGTGGCCGGCACGAACGGCAAGGGCTCCACGGCCCGGATGATCGACGCCCTGCTGACCCGGATGGGCCTGCGCGTCGGCCGCTACACCAGCCCGCACCTGCAGCTGGTCACCGAGCGGATCGCGCTCGACGGCCGGCCGATCTCCGCCGCGCGCTACGCCGAGCTGTGGAACGACATCGCGCCGTACGTGTCCATGGTGGACGGTGCCGCCGCGGACGGCGTCGCGATGAGCAAGTTCGAGATCCTCACCGGGATGGCGTTCGCCGCGTTCGCCGACGCCCCGGTGGAGGCCGCGGTGCTCGAAGCGGGCCTCGGCGGTGCCTGGGACGCCACGAACGTCGCGGACGCCGACGTCGCCGTCATCACCCCGATCGGCCTCGACCACGTCGAGTACCTCGGCCCGGACATCCTCGGCGCGGCGCGCGAAAAGGCGGGCATCATCAAGCCCGGCTCGGTCGCGGTGATCGGCGAGCAGGACCCCGAGGTGCTGAAGGTGCTGCTGGAGCGCGCGGTCGAGGTCGACGCCGCGGTCGCCCGCGCGGGCAGCGAGTTCGGCGTGCTGGAGAAGGAGATCGCCGTCGGCGGCCAGCTGCTGAAGCTGCAGGGCCTCGGCGGCGTGTACGACGAGATCTTCCTCCCGCTGCACGGCGCTCACCAGGCCTCGAACGCTGCGTTGGCGCTGGCCGCGGTCGAGGCGTTCTTCGGCGCGGGCAAGGACAGGCAGCTGGTCGTCGAGGCGGTGCGCGAGGCGTTCGCCGAGGTCGAGACCCCGGGACGGCTCGAGCGCGTCCGGTCGGCCCCGACGGTCCTGCTCGACGCGGCGCACAACCCGCACGGCGCCCGAGCGCTGGCGACGACGGTGTCCGAGGAGTTCGCCTTCCGCCGCCTGGTCGCGGTGGTCGGCGTGATGGCCGAAAAGGACGCCCACGGCATCCTCGACGCGCTGGAGCCGGTGGTGTCGGACATCGTCGTGACGCGCAACTCCTCACCCCGCTCGATGCCGCTGGAGGAGCTGAACGAGCTGGCGATCTCGGTGTTCGGCGAAGACCGCGTCGTCGCCGAGACGGACCTGGAGACGGCGGTCGAGACGGCGATCGCGCTGGTGGAGACCAACGACGACCCCGAGGAGCCCCTGGCGGGCGGCGGCGTGCTGATCACCGGCTCGGTGGTCACGGCGGGCGAGGCGCGCACGCTGTTCGGGAAGGAGCCGGCGTGACGTCCCCCGCGCAGGAGACGCCCAAGCCGAAGGACCCGATGAAGGGCTTCCGCGGCGTGATGTCCGGGACGCTGATCATGGAGGCGATCACGGTCGCCCTCGCCCTCCCGGTGGTGAACAAACTCGGCGGCGGGATCTCGACGGGTACGGGCTGGACGGTCATCGCGGTGGCCGTGGCCCTGATCGTGACGTGCGGGTTCGTCAAGCGCCCGTGGGCGGTGCCGCTGATCCTGGCGCTGCAGGGGGTGCTGATCGCGCTGGTGTTCTGGCTGCCGGCGATCGCGGTGCTGGGCGTGATCTTCCTGGCGGTGTGGTTGTGGCTGCTGTGGCTGCGCCGGGACGTGGCACGCCGCATGGCGGCCGGGACGTTGGCGAGTCAGCAGCCCCAGCCGTGACTCACGCGTGCGGCGCCGCCTGGCAGGCCCGCACCTCGGTGGTGAGCGCGTCGAGCGCGTCGAGGGCATCGGCGGGCACGTCGAGGCGGTAGATCCGGTGCGGGCCCGCCCGGCTCACCGCCAGCAGGCGGGCGTCGAGCAGGATTCGCAGGTGCCGGGACACCGTGGACTGCGGCAGCCCGAGCGCCGCCTGTACCTCGCCGACCGTGGCGGATCCACCCCGGTCGATGAAGACCCCGACGATCTGCACCCGGGTCGCTTCGCCGAGTGCCCGCAGCACGGGCAGCGCCGTGGTGAGTGCGTCCTGGATCATGCGCTCACCCCCGCCAGCAGCTCTTCGAGCTCGCCGGTCGAAAGGCCGTGTCGCCGGCCGAGGTCCACCCAGTCCCGCAGCATCCGGACCGTCTGCGGGCCGTGCCCGCCGAAGTGGCCGCGGAGGTAGTGCGGCACGTCGAACGGCGCCAGCCGGGGCAGCAGCGCCAGTGCCGCACCCACGGCCCGCGGGCGGACCGGGCGCGGGCTCGGACCGCCGAATCCGGCCGCGACCGCGTGCCGCGCCTGGGTCGCGGCGGCGGCGAGCTGCCGGGACGACCGGCGGGCGGCCGCGAGGTCGAAGCCCGCGGCGTGCAACCCGGCCACGACGGGCATCATCGTCGCCGCGGACACCAGCGGAGCCGCGAGCGGGGCGGTCCGCGACCACCGCGGGCGGGCGAACAAGGACCGCAGTGACGCCGACGCGGGACCGGCGATCGTGAACCGGACCCGCGCCGGCGGCCACCACCACGTCGGATCGGCACCGGTGGCGAAGAACTCGGGAACGACCAGGCCCCACGGCCGGTCGCCCGCCAGTTCGCGAAGCAGCTCCACTTCCGACGGCACCTGCGTGACCGCCGCGACGATCGCCGCCTGCCCGAGCAGCTCGGCGACGCCGGGCGAGGCAGGCGAGGCCGTGCTGAGCACCACATCCCAGCCCGGTGCGGGCTCGTCGGCCGGCACCAGGTCGACGCTCCGCCGCTCGACCGGACGGGCGCTGCGCAGCCGGCGGGTCCCGACGAGCCGGGTCTCCGCCGTCCGCTCGCGCACCGCGAACCCGACCCGGTGCCCCTCGGCCGCCGACGTCGCCAATACCCGGGCGACCGGGCCCTGTCCCACCACCAGAACACGCACGTCCGCACTATATCCGCATATCCGGATGTGATGCTAGAGGTAGTCGGCGTGCTCGATGTCGTCGAGCAGGTCCGGCCGGGTGGGCGACCAGCCGAGCAGCTCCCGCGTGGAGGTGCTGGAGACGGGCGCGTCGAAGCCGTAGACCGTGGCCATGAACGGGCTCGCGTAGTGGCCGGCGGCCTCGTCCGGAGTCAGGGAGACCACGGGCAGGTCCAGGCCGCGCCCGATCGTCTCGGCAATGCTCCGGAACGGGACGTTTTCCGCGGCCCCGTGCAGCACGCTGCCGGCCGGAGCTGCTTCCAGGGCCAGGCGGAACAGGATCGCCGCGTCGAGCCGGTGCACCGCGGGCCACCGGTTGGCGCCGTCGCCGACGTAAGCGGACTTCCCGGTCTTGCGGGCGGTGTCGACGAGCATGCCGAGGAAGCCGTAGTCCCCGGGGCCGTGGACGCTGGGCGCGAGCCGGACGACGCTCGCCCGCACGCCACGCCCGGCGAAGTCCAGGCAGGCCCGCTCGCCGGCGATCCGGAACGCGGCGAGCCCGGCTGTGTCGGGCTCGTCCCGCTCGGTGCTTTCCCGGCCGGCGGGCATGACCAGCGTGCCGGACGTGCTCACGAACGGCTTGCCGGAGTTCACGAGGATCCGGCCCAGCGTCTCGATCGCCGTCCGGTCGCGGCGCATCATGTCGCCGGGATCGCTGAAGTCGCCGCCGAAAGCCATGTGCAGGACACCGTCGGCGGCTTCGGCGCCCGCACGCAGGCTGTCGAGATCGTCGAGCGAGCCGGGGTGCGGGGTGGCGCCCAGCCCCTCCAGCCGGGACGCGGCGGCGTCCGAACGCGCGAGGCCGGTGACGGTGTGGCCGGCCGCGATCAGCTCGGCGACGACGGCGGGGCCGGTCAGGCCGGAACCGCCGGTGACGAAGACGTGCATGGGACTCTCCTGGTAGCGACAGTGACTGACGCTACCGACTGTACCTCGTAGTGTCAGTCACTGTCGCTACCGGTAAGATAAGGGCGTGCCACGCAGCGGAGAAGAAGCGCGCCGCCGCCTCCAGCAGGCGGCCTTGGAGCTGTACGGAGAGCGTGGTTTCGACGGGACCACCACGGCCGAGATCGCCGCCAGGGCCGGCGTCACCGAACGCACGTTCTTCCGGCATTTCCCGGACAAGCGCGAAGTGCTGTTCGACGGCGAAGCCGCCCTGCGCGCGGAGCTGATTCGGTCGGTGGCCGACGCGCCCGAGGGCCTGCCGCCGTTCGAAGTCCTGATCCGGGCCTTCCGGAAGGCCGGGCGGATCCTGGCGGAGAACCGGCCGTTCGCCGAACCGCGGCTGGCGGTCATCGCCGCCACCCCGGCGCTGCGGGAGCGCGATCTGGCCAAGGCGGCGGCGATGGCCGACGCCCTGGCGGCGGCGTTGCGCGAGCGGGGGGTCGGCGACCGGCTCGCCGCGCTGGCCGCCCACGTCGGCTGGGTCACCTTCCACCACGCGGCCGGGGCCTGGATCCGGGAATCCGCGCGGAGCTTGGACGAGCACCTCGACGAGGCCTTCGCCGATCTGCGCGCGCTGTCGGCGGAGACGAGTGACTAGCGCCCGCCTCCGCCGAGGCCGTCAGCGCAGCACCACGACCCGCAGCGCGGGGGAGCGCAGGATGTCGGCTTCACAGAACCGGCCCTTCACCCACTCGCCCCGGCTGTAGAGCTTCGTCTGGTCGCTGAAGTACGGCGACGCCGGATTGGCCGACTGCGAATACGCCAGCAACGTCGAGGAGTCCGGGCACCCGCGCGCGCTGAACCCCACCACCTGGATGAAGCTGGACCCGTGCGCGACCTCGGTGTTGCCGCGTGCCGGCTCCCACACCGGCGTCATCACGTTGAGCACCCCGAGGAAGCCCTGGGCGCCGTGGATCGGGATGCGCTCGCCGTTGCGGGTGACGGACTGGGCGTCCCGCAACCGCGCGTCCGGCGCAAGCCTCGCCGCGCGCAGCTCCACGAGCGCGTCCCCGAACGCCCGCTGGATGCCCGGATCCCCGACGTTGAGCGTGTTCGGCGTGGTCAGCGGCGCCTGCGGATCGAACGGCACGGTGAACCGGGGAAGCCCGCCGAGCCGGGTGGCGAACCGCTGGAACAGCAGCGAACCCCGGCTGTCGAGCGAATACGTGTGGTCCCAGTTCGCCAGCGCGGTGCACGCCGGGCCGACGGGCGCCGGGCCGGACGACGACGGCGCCTGCCCGCCGGGGAAGGACGCGCACAGCTTCGCCAGGTCCGCCGCCGCCAGATCGGCGAGCAGGCTGTGGTCGGTGAAGAGCATCTTCTTCATCGAGTCCGTGCTGAACCCGCCCTTTTCGGCCGTGAGCAGCGCTTCCCGGGTGCGTGGGTTGCGCTCGGTCGCCTGGTCTCCGACGATGTGCGGGTACCCCGTGATCGGCGCCTTCGCGTTCGCCAGCCAGGCGCTGTCGTTCGTGTTCAGTTCGTAGTCACGGCGCTGCTGCTGCGGTAGCCGCGACGGCGCGAAGATTCCCGGTTCCAGCGCTCCCGGGTCGGAACCCCACCGGCAGGATGACTTCCCACCGTCCAAAATGGCCAGTTGATCGCCGGGGAACGTCTGGCGTCCCAAGGGAGTGCTGCACGCCTCGGCCAGTGCGTCGGTGACGTGCGGGACGACCTGGATGTCGGCGTAGAGCGCGTTGCCCGCCCGATCGGCGGCGATCGTGTTGACCCACGGCACGCCCTGCGTGCTGCTGAGCGCGCGGACGACGTCGGCCGTGCTGCGGGCCTGGTCGAGTTCGAACCACGTGTTCAACCCGCGCAGGTTGGTCGCATTGGCGTCCCGCAACGCGTACGCCGACTTCGCCGTCCACGGCACCGGGAATCCGCCGACATCGTTCAGCACCGGCCCGTACCGCGTCGCCCAGAACGTCCGGCGGACCGGCTTCAGCAAACCATCGGTCTGGCGCACCTCGACCGTGACCTCGCGGGAGGTCATCTTCTCGGGCTTGCCGTCGACCAGGTACGTCGTCGGGTCGCCGGCGGCCAGCGGCACCTCGAACAGGCCGAACGTGACCGGTGTGGACACCGTGTGCGTCCAGGCCGCGTCCGCGGTGTGCCCGATCATCACGAACGGCATGCCGAGCAGGCTCGCCCCGGCCACGTCCACCCGGCCCGGGATGGTCAGCTGGCTCTGCCAGAACCGCCGCCCGTCGTGCCACGGGTAGTGCGGGTTGCCGAGCAGCACGCTGCCCTTGCCCGCCGCGGTCCCGTCGCTGCCGATGGCGATGCCGTTGCTGCCGAGCCCGCCCTTGCCGAGCCCGTCACGCAGGCTCGCGGACAACTGCGCGGCCGTGCCGGGGCTCGCGGCCGCCGTGCCGGACGGCGGCGTCGCGAACAGCCCTTCGGTGACGAAGCCCAGGCCGCCGGTGACGGCGATGGAGTAGAAGTGCCGGTAGAAGTCCTGCTCGCTGATCGGCCGGACCCAGTCGGCGCCGCGGCAGGCCGGATCGGTGATCCCGGACCGGCCGGTGCGGGCCAGGAAGGCGTTGAACCCCTTGACGTAGCCCGAAACGATCTGCCGGACCTCGGGCCGCGGCCCCTGGGGCGCGGGTTGTGCGACCAGCCGGTCGACCACGCCGGAGTCGTTGAGCTGCTGGAAGAACAGGTCGCTGTGCAGGTTGTTCTTCGCCTCCGACAGCGACGGATAGCCCTCGCCGTCCGGGCCGAAGTACCGCGACCGCTGCGCGCTCACCGTGACGTAGATCTTCGCGAGCTCGCAGACGTTGTCGTTCGCCGCCGCGTAGCCGTACCCGTAGCCGAGACCGGCGAAGTCCTTGGCGACGATGTGCGGGATGCCGTGTTCGGTGTAGCGCAGGACGGCTTTCGCGCTGTCCTCCCCGGCCGTCGCGACGCCGGTACCGAGTGTCGTGATCGCCGTTGTGGTCAAACACAGCGCCGCAGCCACAACGGCCAGCGCCTTCCGGATGTGCGTCATTCGTACCCCCTTGTCGTGATCACCAAGCTACCGACGGCGATCGCCGCCGGGTATGGGGGAAAACCCCAATGTTCGTTCATCCGCACGCAAGCCGGTGTTGGCCGCGGCGGGATAGAAACCGCGCATGACCGAACCGACCCACCACTCCCGCCGCACGCTCCTCAAAGCCGGGCTGACCGGCGCCTCCGCGGTCACCGCCGGCCTCGTCGTGCCGTCCGCGGCCTTCGCCGCGGCCCCGCTCGTCCGCGGCGACCGGCCGCTGCTCACCCACGGCGTCCAGTCCGGCGACGTCACGCCGGGCTCGGCGATCGTCTGGTCGCGCGCGGACCGGCCGGCCCGCCTGGTCGTCGAAATCGCGCGGGACCCGTCGTTCCGGCACGCCCGGCGCGTGCCCGGCCCGCTGGTGGGCCCGGACAGCGGCGGCACCGGCCGCGTGCGCGTCGCGGCGCTGGCACCCGGCACCGAGTACCACTACCGCGTCACCGCCGAAGCCCTGGACGGGCGCGCTACGAGCGAGCCGCTGACCGGCCGGTTCGCCACCGCACCGGTGGGGCGCCGCGACGCGCGGATCCTGTGGTCGGGCGACGTCGTCGGCCAGAACTGGGGGATCAACCCGGGCCTGGGCGGGATGACGATCTTCTCCGCGATGGCCGCCCGCTGCCCGGACCTGTTCCTGCACAGCGGCGACACGGTGTATTCCGACGGCCCGCTCACCGAGACCGTCACCCTCCCCGGCGGCCGGACCTGGCGCAACGTCGTCACGCCCGAGAAGGCGAAGGTCGCCGAGACCCTCGACGAATTCCGCGGCCAGCACGCGTACAACCGGCTCGACGACCACTTCAAGCGCTTCGCCGCGCAGGTGCCCGCCTACGTCCAGTGGGACGACCACCAAGCGCGTCAACCAACAACAGTCTAGCACCGCTCTACCAGCGAAGATGGCCGCCTCTATTGCATAGCGGCGTTCGCTCTGGCGTTAACGTAAGCTAGGCCGCTCGCTGTCCCTGGACGTCGCAGCCCGGGCGGTCTCGGATTCCTCTCGGATCGGTCACGAAGGCAACGGGGTAATCCGTCCTGGCGACTTATCGGCATGGTACTTGCTGTCGAGGAGCCAAAGATCACCGACTGGATGGGTGCGTGGTTCACTCTTGGATCCGGACTGATCGCGCTGCTTGCGTTGATCGCCGCTGCCATTGCGGCCCGAGCGACGATTCAGACGAACAGAAATCAGTCCGCTCAACTGAAGCAGCTGGAAGTCGAACAACAGCGATTGGAGGTAGAACGGCAACGTCAGGAGGATGACCGGCTAAAGCAATTAGCATCACGCTTCGCAGTATGGGTAAGTTTGAACACTGATCCAGAGTCGGGACAGACGATATGTGTACTCACGTATCATAACTCTAGTCAGCTGCCATTTTATGACGTGACAGTTGAGTGGAGAATCGGCAAGAGAACTCGCGGTATTCACATTACCAATATTGCCCCAACTGATGAGCCTGCAGCGATTGAAGACGGCGGGAGTTTTCGCGAATCGATGCAAGAGTCTGCAGATCATGTCATGAAGTATCAGATGACTTCGGATTGGCGAGAAAAGGGACCCTCGCCAATCCTCGACAGAAATGATCTGCTGTTTTATGCGGCCAAGTACGTCGAAGTCAGGGCGCGGTTCCGGGACGTAAATGGTGTGCGATGGCTCCGAGATTCGGACGGCACGCTTACGCGGGATACATCGGCGAAGGGTGGAAATATCCTTGACTCTCGCGTCGTCCAGTTTGGCGCCCTTCTTGTCGGGGCTCAAGGATATGAACCACCATTCTTTGATGCGCCATCGCTGTGATCGTTATCGGAATGGCAATGCTTCACTCTGGCGTTCGCCAAACCTCGTCCTTGAGCGCAGCCGGTGAATCGGGTGAGGTACTGAAGTTCAGTGTTCGTTTCCTCTGCGAGCTCACTGGGCGATTTAATGTCGAGTTGCCATGGGTAGGCGGGCGCACGGCCGGGAGGAACTCGGACGTTGTCGACGCAATGGTCGGAAATGGGGATTAGCTAACAGTCTTCCCAGTCGCATTCGCAGCAGTATCACGCGGAAGCGTTAAATCATCGGCTAACGGAGGCGTAATTGGTCGATGATTTCGGCGATTGTCAGAATGGAGCTGGATTCACTGGCCGCTGTTGCGCGTATGGCTTTTGCGGTCGCCAAATACCGATTGGCATTTCGTGGCTCTGCGTCGTAAACGATGCCGTGAAGACTTTGGTGCACTACCGTAGTTGCGCCTGTTCTGGTCGACTCGTAAATCGAGAACGATGGTACGAAGTTGGTGGAGGCGTTACCGCGAACTACGCATACCCTGATGTGGGGAAGCTCGCTGACCTTCTGTAGATATTGCAATTGGTCGAGCATTACCTGTGGAGAATCGGCAATACTTCGCAAGGAAGGTTCGCCTAGGGCGAAGGTAAAAGTACCTGGGTTGTTACCGTCGACAATGTCCGGGCGTGCCGCGCAGGCGAGCGAGTGGCGACTAACCTCATCTTCACCGAGAATGCTATTCTCCAAGATCGCCTGAGTGTAGTCGGTGGTTTGAAGACGATTTGGAACAAGTGCAGGCGCCCATTCGAAGATTTTAGTTGCGGTCATCTCGTAGTGCCAGAGCAGCGGATTGGCAAGATCCGAGAATGGTTCGATTAGCGTCGGCCTGTCAATCTGACGGAAAATATCGATGATTTCCAGGTATTCGGCCTTCTTGACATGGAGGCAGCCAAGTAGGCGTGCGACGTCCTCAAGCTTGGGGGCGCGTACGCCGAGTTCCCATGCGGACAGTACGGCAGGGTGAATACCCACTCGGTAAGCGAGAACTCGCAATGAGATCCTTCTCGCCATCCGTGCGCGGCGGAGTGCAATGCCAAGTGCGAATACGCTTGGCCAACCGGACTTGGTCGAGGCGGGTCCTGTTTTTAGCTTAGTCAACTTCGCTCCTATTAGCGCCACCGTTTAGGCAGCGGTCGTGAAGGTCGAAATCGGGGCCAAAAGGCGTTTACAACGCGCTGCGCGGCCGCCATATCTTCTTCTGTCATCGGTTCGCCGGGCTTGCGTTCTCTCGATAGCTGCCGGAACGCATCATCGAGCGGCGACTCTTGGTCTTTCTGTTCCATATCACTCGCCGTTCGAACTGGCTGGGAGTGATGGCCATGCTTCGCTTGGCAGCTCGGGTGCAGCGCTGGGAGCCAGCCTTAAGCAGGACTCGCAGGGCAAGCCCGTGGGGTGGTCGATTAACTCCAATTGGCCGGGGCTGAACGATGCTGAGCACATTGCGACCAGCTGATCGGAAGAAATTTCTTGCTCCGCCAGTTCGAATACGTGGACCACGCGGCGAGTCTCGCCCGCGACGCCCGGCAGTGGGCGTCCAAGGATGAGTCGTGTCGTCATCGCTCGGCTCCGTGAGAATCGCGTCCGGCGGGGACGGCTGCGGTCGAGGGGCAGACCGTCCCCGCCGGACTTTCAGATCCGCCGCCATGTGGAGGGCACGCGGCGGCGGACGACCATCGGTGCTGCCGGAAAAGCCGTCTTCGCAGACTTTTCCTGGGCGCAGGTATTTTGGGCTGCGTGTTCGCGTTGCGGAGGATCGCTCGCGCGGCAACATAGGCAAGACAGCGCGGGCAGGGTGGAGCTGGTGGTATGAGGCTAGATGCGATCAGCAGCTCATGTCCGCACAGAGCAACGAACGATCCTTCTTGACGCTGGACACCACGCGCAAACTCTTCATCCGTGATCGCGTGATCCTGGCTGTCCACAAGGCATCGACTCCAGGTCACGAACAAGCGTTGGCCGAGGTCGTTAGTATGAGTCATAGGGACGCCACTCGATGCAGGTTGGTCGTTTTCGGGTGTTTAGCCACTCGATCAAGGCTGCGCGCGCATCGGGGATTGTGATGGCTGCCGCGCGGGGAAACACTGCGCCCGTTGTGCCGTTGAATATCAGGTTCACATCAGGCAGAGGGCGCTTCGAGTTGAAAGAGTTTGCGATCGGCATTTCTCGATCGTGGTTATCCATGTAGTTCAGTGCCGCAAAACCGGCCGATGGCCGGACGCTGATCCGAAGCTGATGGTCGGGGAAGGGGCCATCTTTGCTCCGGTGAAATTCGACGTCCCCGACTATAAGTGTGGTCTCCCAGTCGACATGATCCGTTCTCAGAATCTCGTCGACAAGTCGAGTCGATTCCAGCATTCCGCTCATGACACGGGCCACGCCAGTGGTAAGCGAAGCTGTCAGGAACATGTGTCACGTCGCCGTTCGGTCGGGGAGTGGTTCAGGGCCGGGCGTGCGGGCACGTGCTCGGCCTTCGCCCCAACCGTCACGCTGTGCAACAGGCGCGTCTATATCGCTCTCGGCATGTGACATGCCGAGAGCGGCATAGCGCCAGGTGAAGCGGCGATTCCGCTCTGACGCGGCTCACTCGCTGGTGAGACCCTGTCGCCCTATGTACGCTGGTCAGAGGGAGGCAGGCACCTGCAAGGCGAGGGGATCCGATGAGTTCACCCGGTGGTCCGCAGCATCGCGCGGCCGGCACTTCCGGCGGCCGTCGTTGCCAGGGGTGTGGGTCGGCACTTGCCGCAGACAACACGGCCCGCCTGTGCAGCAAGTGCCACCGGGAGCAACGGGACCAGCTTCGGACGCCTCCCGCCCAATTGAGGAACGAGTTCTTCGAGACGGATGAGTTTCGTGCCGCCTTCGAAAGTCAGCACATCGGCAAGGTGTTCAAGGCGTATCGGAACCACCCGCGTCACCTTCAGCTCTTCGGCAAGGCGTTGAATCAAGAGCTATTGGGGCGGTGGCTCGGGCTCACTCAGGCTCAGGTAAGCAAGCTGGAGAACGGCAAGCCTGAGCAGAACCTTGAGACGCTCCGGAATTACGCGAAGATTCTTCACCTGCCTCAGCATCTGCTCTGGTTCGACTTCCCCGGCCAAAGCCGCTTGAGGTTTCAGCACCTTTCAGCGGGTCAACGTCTGAACTCCGGCGACTCGCGGCCCAGCGGCTTGGTCACTCCCGAGGCTCGGGACGAACTTCTTGTCGTGAACACCGGCATGGACACGCTCGAACTGCTTCGGCGAGTCCGTGCGTCAGCAATCGATTCGTCCACCATCGACGCCTTGGACATCACCGTTGAGCAGCTGTGCTGCGACTACCCGCACGCGGATGCCCGTCAGCTCATGACGACGGGCAAGGAGTGGCTCGGCAAGATGACCGAGCTGCTCGAAAACCGCCTATCGCTGGGCCAGCACCGTGAGGTGCTCACCAAGGCTGGGATGTTGGCGCTTCTGGTGGGGTGCCTTGAGTACGACGTGGGCGACGCGCGTGCAGCCGAGGCCACCCGACGTATGGCATTGGAACTCGGCAAGGAAGCTGGAGATCCCGGCATCGTCGGCTGGGCACATGAAATGCTGGCGTGGTTCCATCTGACGGCCGGAAACTATCGCGCCGTGATTCCGGCGGCTGAGTCCGGCGCTCTGGCTGCGCCCTCGCATTCCGTTGCGGTACAGCTCTACGGACAGCAAGCGAAAGCCTATGCCCGCATGGGAATGGTCGAGGAAGTTCACAAGGCCCTCGACGCTGGCAGCGAGCTGCTGGGACGACTGCCGTTCCCAGAGCGACCGGATAATCACTTTGTGGTCGACCCGGACAAGTGGGACTTCTACGCGATGGACACCTACCGACTGGTCGGCGAGGACCAACTTGCCCAGCGCAACGCTGAGGAAGTCATGCGCCGGAGCGTCAACCCCGAAGGTGTTCCGATGGCACCCATGCGCATAGCGGAAGCGCAGCTCACCCTCGCCGTGATCGCCGCCAGGCGCGGTGACGTCGACGAGGCCGCAGCGTTGGGCATCGAGGCGCTTCAGAACGGCCGTCAGAGCCGTCCGACGCTGCTCATGGTGTCCAGCGAGCTAGAGCACGAGTTGGACACCTACGGCGCCAACGCAGGTGCGGACTTCCGAGAGATGTTCGCCGACGTCAAGCGCGCCCAGTAACGCAATATTCCGACAGAGAATATTCTCGGCGTTCAATATTCTTTTCTGGAATGTTGCGTGGCTTGAACGTGGCCTCGACCTGTGCATATTCCTTCGTGGGATCCTTTATTCACGCGCCGACATAGTCGCTATCTCGCGCTGACGGCTTACTTGATGGCGCGGCCCGCAAACCGCAGGGCCGGAGCCAATAGTAAGGGTCAAATACTGATGAAAACCACAACACATGGCGCCGCTTCTTCGGCGTTTCTTTCCATCCGTCAGGCCGCATGGAGTCTCGGTGTCACCGAGTCCTGCGTGTGCTCCGCAATCCGCAGTGGGGTGCTTCGTGCGGTGCGTCGGCGCTCCCAGCTGGTAGTTCCGGCGACGGAGTTGCGGCGCGTGCTGAGCGGCGGTGCGCGATGACCGATTACGACTACGAGGAGATGGCCTCCCAGCTCGATCGGTACGCCGACGTGCCGGAAGACGTGCTGAACGAAGTGGTGACCAGGGACGGTCTGTGCTTCTGGGCGTTCGACCGGGCCGACATGCCCAAGCTGTCCGGCGACGGCTCGCCGGACCGGGAGTTGGCTGCCGGGATGTGCGCCGGGTGCCCGGTAATCGACGAATGTCGGGAGCTGGACTTGCGGACGGCCGGGCCGGACACGGTCGGGGTGTGGGGCGCGCTGCCGGATACCGATCGGCGTGCCCTGCATCCGGTGTGGACGCGCCGTCGGGGTGGTGAGGCGCGATGACGGTCGATCTCACGCCGACACAGATCCTCGCCGGAGTCGGGGTGATGCTGGCGCTGTTCATGGTCTGGCGCTGGAGCGCCCGCAAGGCTCGCCGGGCCGCCGACGCGGCGCGGGCAAGTTCCCGGGTGGTGTCGCTGGCCGGGCGGGTGCTGTTCACGGGCGCGGCGTTCACGGGCGTTCAGTGGCTCGTGATCACGCACGTGCACAACCCGACCTTGGTCCTAGTGGTCCTCGGGTTGCCGGACCTGATCGCGGCCTACGTCCTGACGCGTGTCCTGACAGTCACGTCCATGGACACCACCAGCCCGCGCCGCCGGGGTGGTGGTCGCCGATGACCACGACTAACCAGAACGAGACAACTGCCGTGGAGGGGCGGGCGCGGCGGCTGGCCGAAGACGCGGCTGAGGCAGCCGACGTCCGTCGCTGGCAGACCCACCCCGACGTGGTGGCGCTGCGGGTGGAGCGGGTCCGGGCGCAGGTCGACCGCCTGTGCTGGTCCGGGATCGTGCTCGGGTTGGCGTTCACCACGGCCAACGTGCAGTGGTTCGCCGCTGCTGGAGCCGCGTTCGGGTCGCTGCCGTGGCTGACGGCGTGGCTACTCGATCCGACCGTGTGTCTGGTCTTGCTGGCGATCCTGCGTGCTGAGCAGGTGACCGCGCGGTACCAGGTACACACGGGAGCGTGGGTACGGGCGGCGAAGTGGCTCACGCTCGCAGCCACCTACGTCATGAACACCTGGTCATCGTGGGCGGCCGGGTCGCCGGCCGGGGTGGTCCTGCACTCCGTTCCGCCGCTGGTTGTGTTCGTCGCTGCTGAAGCGGTCACCGACCTGCGGGACAAGCTCACCGACGCCGTGTCGGTGGCGTTCATGAACGCCACTGATCAGGCGGAGCCTGGCGAAGCGGTCGGGGTTCAAGGATCGGCCGTGCTGGTCCACGAACCGAACACGCCTGATCATGAACCGACCGACCTGGCAAGTGAGCCGAACGTGTCAGGTCCTGAACCGGTGACACCGGAGCCGCGTCGGGAACGTCCGGCTCGGCGGAAGCTGTTCGCCGACTACCTCGCCGACGCCCGGGCCACCTGGACGCCCGGCCTGGAGATCACCCCGGCGTGGGTGCGGGAGACCACGGGATGTTCCCGGGGACTGTCCTCCCGGCTCGCCGCCGCGCTCTCTGCAGAGATCGGCAAGGGGGTGCGCGGCAATGACTGAACCGAGCCGGGAGGACCACGAGCGTGCCGCGTTGGCCCACAGCGGCGGCCGGGACGTCGAACACGTCGGCCCGGTGCTCGACGCTGAGTTGATCGACGACACGTTGCCGCAGCCGCGCCCTCGGACAGCCGGCCAACGGGGTGGCCCGTGGCAGCGGTGCGTGGCCTGGGCGGGCCGAGTGTGGCGATCCGGTCCGGTGTTGCGGGCGCGGTCGGTGTCCGCCTACCGGGTGCGGAAAGCTCCGGTGGACGTGCTCCGGCTGGTGTGGTTCGTGCTGCGCGGGAACTGGCGGTGGCTGGTCAAGTTCTGGAACTGGGCCACCTACGCCGATCTCCGCGCCGACGCTCGCCGGGCTCGGTTGTCCGGGGACGCCGAAGCGCGCCGCGCCGCGCAGGAGCTGATCCGGTCCGATGCCACGGTGCGGTGGGCGCGGCTGGGCATCGTGCTGCGCCGGGTGGCGATCACGCTGCGGTTCGCGGGACCGGTCGCCGGGGTGCTGTGGCTGGTGGATTCGGTGATGGACCGGGCGGACATGTGGCCGTGGCTGGTCGACGTATACATGGGACTGGGCGCCGTGTGGTCGGCTCTCACGGTCGCTGTACCGCTGCTGCTGATCGCGGCACCGGTGGTGTGGGCGGTAGCGGCGGCGTTCGAGGGCCGGGACCGCGCCCCGGGTGCCGGATGGCTGGTCCGCCCGGACCGTGAAGATGCCGACTCCTGGATTGACGAACGGATGATCTCCAAGGCGCTGGCGCATCTGGGCATCGCGCCGCTTGACCGGTTCTACCGCGACGGCGGGGAGTTGATCTACACCGTGGCAGCGCGCAAGGACGGTGACGGCACGTTCGCTCAGGTCCGGTTGCCGCTCGGGGTGACCGCCGACATGGTCGCCGCGCGTCGGTCGAAGCTGGCGGCGAACCTCGGTCGGGCGTCGTTAGAAACGTGGCCGACCAAGGGCGACGAAGACGGGGTGCTTGACCTGTGGGTCGCCGACAAGGGCGTCTTGGGGGGCGGGGCCGGCGAATGGCCGCTGGTCCACGATGGACAGGTCGACGTGTTCGACGGCGTTCCGTTCGGACTGTCGCAGCGCGGGAGGGTGATCAACGCGCCGTTGGTCGGAGTGAACTGGCTCATCGGCGGCCGTCCCGGGCAAGGCAAGTCCGCCGCGCTGCGGACGTTGCTGCTGGGCGCGGCATTGGATCCCACGGCCGAACTGTGGGCGTTCGTCATGGGCGAGTCCCCGGACTTCGAACCGTTCCGGCCCCGGCTGTCCCGCTACGGAATGGGGATGGACGACAGCGTGGCCGAAGCGGCAACGACTGCGCTGGCGGACTTGCTGACCGAAATGGAGCGACGCGGCAAGATTCTCGGAGAGCAGCCGGGTCGTCCGCCGAAGGTCTCGCGCAAGCTCGCCGACAAGGCCGGGCTCGGCCTGCACCCGTTGGTGTGCGGGATCGACGAGTGCCACGAGCTGTTCCAGCACCCGAAGTACGGCAAGAAAGCCGCCGAACTGGTAGTGCGGTTGATCAAGCGGGGCCGCAAGTACGGGATTGTGCTGCTGCTGGCCACCCAGTCGCCGACGAAGGACAGCATCCCCCGGGAGGTCACCCGCAATGTCTCGTGTGGCGTGGCGTTCTCGGTGGCTGATCAGGTGGCCAATGACGGGCTGCTCGGGTCGGGCAAGTACGCAGCCGGTATCCGCGCGACCGAACTGCGGATCAATACCGACCGGGGAACCTGTGTCGCGGTCGGCATCACCGATGAGACGTTCGAGTTGGTCCGCACGTTCTACGTCCCGTTCGAAGACGGGGCCGACGACGTTACCCCGGTCGTTGGCCGCGCTCTGGCTCTGATCGCGGAGATGGGCCGGGCGGTCGAGTCCAGCGCACGGCCGCAACTCGAGCCGGGCGGACCGGTGGAGGTGGACGAGCTGGCCGACCTTGCCGACGTGATCGGTGGGGATGACCGGGTGCGGACGCAGCAGGTGCTGACGCGGTTGGTGGAGCTTAACCAAGAGCACTACGGCGGGTGGAGCTTCGCCGCACTGTCCGCGCTGCTGGCCGAGCACGGCATTGGCGCGCGTAAGTCCCACGGCGTGATGACCGTGCGCGCCGCCGACGTTACCGCTGCCCTCGCTCGTCGGGAAGCGGGAACCGCTGCAGGGGAGGAGGAGGGGATACGGGGAGTTCTCCCCGCCGACTCCCCTGGGCAATCTCCCCCCGATGACCAGCGTAAACACGGCCCGGGGAGCCCGGGGAGCTGCCGCCGGCCGGACCCCGGATCGGGCCGAAGCCGGGGTGGTTCCGGGACCGATACGGATCCTTCCCCGGCTCCCCGCTGGCCCGGCGAGAGGAGGTGATCGCTCTTTTGCCCAATCACCCCATACGCACGCGGCCGAAACTCACCCAGCCCGACCCAGAAGGAAGCGAACATGACCAACAGCGCGACACAGAGGTTGGCCGTCCGACCCTCATTGACGGGTCGTTCGAGAAAAACACCTCAGGAGGTGACCGTGCCCACAGCCCGGACGGCCGAGGCCAGTCGGGCGGCGACCTGCCCCGGCGCGCCAAACAGAGCACCGCCGCAGCACGGTCCCAACGGTCCGTAGACGGCTCACCACCGTCCGAGCCGAACGATCTCTCAGTAACGCTCATGATGGGGCCGGACGGAGGTCCGTGGATGGCTGTGGGCGGCGCGGACCTGCAGGAGGTGGCTGCGAGGATCACCACGACATGTGAAGCGCTGCTCCGGGCGCAGCCATCCCGGAAGTGACTGCAGACGCCCTTCGCTGTGCGGCGAAGGGCGTCTGCCATTGGGAAGCGCCGGGGGTTGAGCAACACCGTCCGCACCGACGGTTGCGCAAGTCTGTCGAGAGTTGGTTTTGGATGGAAATCTACAACCCCAGACTGTCGGCATCCTGATAGGCGACATGCCCATTCTTCCGTCACTTTGGAGTCTCCGTGCTGTAAACCTGACGGCATGGACCTTGAGCGAGTTGGCGAGGATGATGTTAGTCGTGGCGTGGAGCTGCCCACTGATCCCGCTTCTGCGGTTGCGCTCAACGCGGCCGCGCCGTCATGGATGCCGTGGCGATCGCTTGCGCTCTATGGACGGTGGTGGCAGCTCGAAGGTTGGCTACGCGATCTTGTGTACGTGGAGCTTCGAGCACGTCACGGCGAGAAGTGGGGTGACTCGGTGAAAGCTGCGATTGGTAGGCAAAGTCAAGATGCGGCGTTCAGTCATATGACTGGAGTGGATAACGAGAACCCGCTGGCTTACCTCGACTACAGTCAACTCCTTGAGGTAATTGAAAGAAACTGGGACCTCTTTTCGTATGCTCTACTTGAGAAGCGATCATGGAATGGACGTCAGGAAGAACTAAAGCGGATACGTCACCGAATTGGGCATGTGCGGCGTCCGCATAGTGATGATCTAAATAGAATCGAACAAACTCTTCGAGACCTTGAGCTGGGCGCCTTCCGTGCTTGCGCTTCCTATAATAGACAGGCGATACCGGATTCGGATGATGCTAACCTTGTTGTAAAAGGTTGGATGCGG
The DNA here is from genome assembly GCF_040638975.1 of Amycolatopsis sp. NPDC024027. Lineage (NCBI taxonomy): Bacteria > Bacillati > Actinomycetota > Actinomycetes > Pseudonocardiales > Pseudonocardiaceae > Amycolatopsis > Amycolatopsis sp. NPDC024027. The sequence goes on along the minus strand of NZ_JBEZYY010000014.1, from coordinate 189,012 downwards.
GGAGAGCATCGCGACGCAGATCGTCTGCTAGATCATGCCTATCGGCAGTACGACACACGGTTTAGTCTGCATGTTAGCAAGCGACCATGGGGGGAGTGGAGAAGCTCCCTGGAGGAGTCATCTGGGCTATTATGGCACGCCGAGTTCTATGTTGGAGGGTCGGGTGTAATTGATCCGAGAAGACTGTGGAGCGAAGTGGCTCCTATTCGACCCCTGATTGTTCATCTACTGATTGAGCCATCGGTGGCAAGTTTCACATTCAGCGGTGCTGATGATTCCTCGAAAATTTCCGATGCCGTCGGAAGGGCATTTGATTCTGTTCTGTACGCATCACGCTTCGGCTCTCCTGGATTTCAGCTAGACGATCCCTTCGACAACAAGGAGAGAGAAGTGTGGGTGCAGAAAGCGCAGCGTCTTGATTTTCGCGTGTTGAGTCAGAGTCTGTGGAGCGTTGTCGAGGATGCAACTGTTCCGATATCCATATTCCAATCCGGTGGCGGTGTCTTCGTTGCGGACTGCTAAGAAGATGGCGCGGCTTATGTCGAGGATGGAGGGCGAACAATGAACCGCAAGAGACTTTTTGTTAGTGCGCTCGAAGAGTTGGATGGATTAGTTAGAAAAGGTCAATCGAATATCAGCGACTATGAATTACTTAGAATTTCGGCCTTGCTGCGCCAGTTGATTCTCGATGCTCAGCCGCTGTATGCGCAGATAAATCGAGAGTATCGGGTCTCGGTCACGTTTCGCTCGTCATATCCTGCGAGTATGACGGATCAGGATCTGCCGGAGCCGCCTTTTGAAGGTTTAGATTCACCTTTGCCAATTGGAACGAAGACCCTGTCAAGAGATGACTTTCTTCGTCGACATGCTGGTTACACCCGGCCGCATTCTTTTACTGTAAAGGATTTGATCTTGTATGGGGCGAATGTCGCGGGTGGGGTACACGCTGGCAGTCCGAAAAGTCCTGAACACGCTACCCTTCACGATACTGCTGAGGTGTTAGTATTCTTCGGAAAAGAGCCTGCCTTGCTGGAACTATTAGGCATCGGTCAAGTGGTACTGCGCAGTCTTTCTCCGCTTTATGGCCTCGTCAAGGCTGAGACGTCCCGCGAGACTCCTTGACTTGCTTCTGAACTTCTTGCGCAGTCAAGGTACGGTGTCTATTGGCCTGGTAGCTCGGATTCGATTCTGGCACTTTCGTCGAGGAGCCATGATATCCAGTTGAGCAAATGCGGTTTCGTAAACTCGTCTGGGTAGCGTCTGCTTAGCCATTCGCGCAGAGCGATAGCACAAAAGCCGGTGAGTTGCGCAAGTAACCCCAATGGATGATCGCCGAGGGGTTCTCTTTTGCGATCTGCTGAAAGCCACTTAACGAGTTCGGATATAATCTTGAAGCGTACGTCAAACCCGGGATGCGTGGAGGCTGAATCATCTTCAAGCCACGCCTCGTTGACATGGGTTAATGCAAGAAGGGAGAGTGTGCTTCCCAGGGTTGCTCTGTAGATGTTGCTAAAGCTAGCCGCACGCTCGATAGAATCTGCTATCATCAGGAATGAAAGAATGTCAGCGTGAATTTCTCGCTTCTGCGGTAAGGTCAGCTTAATTAATTCATTCCAAATGTCGGCCCCCTGTATGGCCTCGTCAACTGCGCGCTTTGCCTTGCGGTTTTTTGACGATGAGGTGGTGTGGCCTAGAAGGTGATGCGCGAGCTCATGGCCAACAATGAACATCTCGCAGGACTCTTCGGCCACTTCAAGAGTGGCTCGCCGTTTGGCGGTTATCTTCGAAGTAAGCTTCCTATTCGTTCCGCCGATTATTTTCGAATCAATCCATTCTTGCCGTGAACTATCCAGGTAGTCCCAGGGCTCATAGAGTTGATGATGAAGGCGCTCAACCCACTGGGGATTATCGCCTTGTTCGTTGACGATGTCCCCGATCAATGTTCGCACTACGCGCGTGAATTCGTCGAATGCGACTACGTAGCTGTTTAAGATGTAGGTATATTGCAAGTTTATTTCAATGATTCCGGCTTGACGTTCAGTCCAGGCTTGCGCGTTTGCTTCGGCGTTGATAATCCTGCCGACGAAAATTGATTTGGCGGCCGCTCTCCATTCCGCTGGAAGGCTGTCGATCAAGTGCTCCACATGCGACGTCAACTCTGGGCAATTTGAGCGATCTGGTCTCCATGTGCGGTGAAATTCAAGAGAGGTTGCCGAAGCGTTGTCGAGTTGGTCGAGGCGTCGTATCACCTCGTACCAGAAACTCCCCTGCTTTGGTAACTTGTGTTTCGCGTAGAACTTGTTGCGTGAGTCTGCAAGGTTGGCCATCTGATCATTATAGCTCAGTTAAGCATTTAGTGTTACTGTGGATTCTGGGATTAAGAATTCAGCTGGAATTGAAGTTCGATGAAGTCTGTCGATGGCAAGTGCTGCGATCGCCCTGCGTTCAACGCTGCAATTAGTGCAGGGGTTTGGTAATCTTGATGGTTTTGCTGGTTCTGGAAATCTCGTCAAAATGTTCAGAAAGCTCCGGCATTGCTTCCCGCCATCCTTCCGGCAAACGCCAGCCGGCAGACCATGCGCCATCTGATCGTTTTTGCACGGCGAATCTAAAACCCAGTTCGAGCCACCGAATACGGCGATCCTCCGGTGTCATCCCTGCTAGCTCTTGCTGCCAAGTTCGCTCGGTGGCAACCCACTGCACTCCGCCTGGTTCGGCTGGAAGGGTCCTTAATGTGTCAATATCGGCCAGGATCTTCTCTCCGTCGTTCATAATTCGGCGTCGAGCTTCCAGTGACTTGGCCCGAGCAACCTCGGACATCAACTTGCCGTACTCGCGTTCCAGTTTCGCTATTTCGTTGGCATGGTTGGTTGGCGGCAAGATGACTCGTTCGCGCACTGGGACCATCGCGAAGATTTTGTAGAATGCTTGCGTGGCTAGTGGTTCCACTTCTTCGGCCTTCATGGCTGGGCCGTGTTTGCGTGACGGGCATTGCCAGAACCTGTACTGATATTCGATAGGACTTCCGTCTTTGCCTGTCCTCTTAACTACGGTAAGGCGATGCCATAGGTTTTCAAGACACTCTGGACATACCAGGATACCTGAAAACTCGTATGGTCGATTGCTGCCGCGTGTCTTTCGCTTAGATTTCTCTGCGAGTCGGGCTATGATCTCTGCCTGCTCGGCTGGCTCGAAGATGCCGAATTCGACCAGAGCGGGATCTGTCAGAAGGCGGCCAAGCGTGTTTCCCTGCCACTTATAGCCCTTTAGTTCGACAGTGGTTGGGTCTTGTCCACGTCGCTCGGCTCCCAGTTGCAACTGTCGATCCCTCGGCGTTACGACTTTCCGTTCGATGAGCCAGCGACACATGTCAGTTAGGCCGTCGCCCGCCCGTGCCATCCTGGACAGTTGGTGAAGGATCTTGACGGCGTACTGGTCAAGTCCGAGAACCCAACCACCGCCAGGCAGTTCTACGGGCATGGTGCCGTAAATGTGGCCCTCGCCGCCCCAGCGCCCAGCCTCTTTGAGGGCAGCCTTGGCTGAGCGGAAACGCTCCCTCATGCGCTCCCGTTCCATACGGGCGAACGCGGCAATCAGCGTGATCATGAACTCAGACATCGAGTTACTGGAGTCGATGCCCTCTGCAATGCAGATTAGTCGCTTCCCGCGCGCCCTCAGCCACTCCAGCAAGGTGAGAGCGTCCATGACGTTGCGAACTAGGCGATCCAGCTTCGACACAACCAACGTCTTCCATGGTTGCGGCGCCGCATCCGACAACCAGAGCCTTAGCCCGTCACGCTTGTCGGGCTCCAAGTCCCCGGAGACGTGCAGGTCCGACACGGTCGCAACGATCGGAATGCCGTACGCGTTCGCCCATCGCTGCGTGTCGCGTGTCTGGACCTCGTTGGACGTGCTCTCGTCCGAGAAGTGCGACTGACGGACGTAGCACAACGCTGCGTCGCCCTCAGGGTCGAACGGGACAACCGCCGGCCGCTCGCTGAGTTGCTTCTTGAACCGCCGCTTCTTCCGGGGTGCCGGTGCGCTCATGTTCGGTATCCTCGCTGGTAGACGCCTTGCCAGTGTAGTTGGTTGACGCGCCTGGTGGGACCACGAGGTCTTGAACAACTGGTACCCGGGCAAGATCCTCGACAACCCGGCCTACACCGAGAAGCGCGTCGACGTCCTCGCGCCGCGGGCGTACCAGGCGTTCCACGAGTGGCACCCGATCGACTCGCGCCGGGCCGTCGACGGCCGCGTCTACCGCAGCTTCAGCTACGGGTCCCGCCTCGAAATCTTCGTGCTGGACATGCGGACCTACCGCAACGCCAACACGGCGGACCGGACCAAGCCGGGCTACATCCTCGGTGACGCGCAGGCCCGCTGGCTGGCCGACGCGCTCGGCCGCAGCACGGCCACCTGGAAGATCGTCCAGGCCGACATGCCGCTGGGCCTGGTCGTCCCGGACGGCACCGACATCGAGGCCGTGGCGAACAACCTGCCGGGCGCGCCGGGCGGGCGGGAGACCGAACTGGCCTGGGTGCTGCGGGAAATCCAGCGCCGCCGCGTCCGCAACGTCGTCTGGCTGACCGCCGACGTCCACTACACCGCGGCGCACCACTATTCACCCGACCGGGCCGCCTTCCAGGACTTCGACCCGTTCTGGGAGTTCGTGTCCGGGCCGCTGAACGCGGGCGCGTTCGGGCCGAACGCGCTGGACCCGACGTTCGGCCCGCAGGCGGTGTTCGTGCACGCCCCGCCGGCGGCGAACACGGCCCCGGTCGACGGCTTCCAGCACTTCGGCGAGCTGAACGTCGACGGCGCGAGCGGCGACCTCACGGTCGATCTCCGCGACGCCACCGGAGCGTCGTTGTGGTCGAAGACACTGCACCCGGCAGGGCGCTGACGCCGGACGCCGCGAATGACTCATTCGGGACCTCCCACGTCCCGAATGAGTCATTCGCGACCTCGGCCCGGGCCGCTGACCGGGTCGGCTAGGCTCGCGCGCACCGATACGCACCCGTACCAATGACATCCGGGGCTTCGCCCCGAGCCGGGGGCTCCGCCACCCGGACCCCCGAAAAAGTATTAAGGAGAAACACCGTCGTGACTGAACGCACGCTGGTCCTGGTCAAGCCCGATGGCGTCGCGCGCGGCCTCGTCGGCGAAGTGATCTCGCGGATCGAGCGCAAGGGCCTCAAGCTCGCCGCGGTCGAGCTGCGGACCGTCCCGCAGGCGCTGGCCGAGGAGCACTACGCCGAGCACAAGGAGCGTTCGTTCTTCGGCGACCTGCTCGAGTTCATCACCTCGGGCCCGCTGGTCGCGCTCGCCGTCGAGGGCCCGCGCGCCATCGCCGCGTTCCGCCAGCTGGCCGGCGGCACCGACCCGGTCGAGAAGGCCACCCCGGGCACCATCCGCGGCGACTTCGCGCTGGAGACCCAGTACAACCTGGTCCACGGCTCGGACTCGCCGGAGTCGGCCGAGCGTGAGCTGAAGCTCTGGTTCCCCGACCTGTGATCGGCACCGGGGCCGCGTACCGCGCGGCCCCGGTTTCCCGGGAGACCCCATGACGACGATGCCGTTCCCCGCCCGCGAGTACCTGCCCGTGCTGCGCGAGCTGACCAGCGCCTTCGCGGAGCGGCTGCGCACCGGCGACCCGGCGGCGAAGGTGCCGGACTGCGTGGGCTGGACGCTGGCCGACCTCGGCACCCACCTCGGGAACGTGCACCGATGGGCCGCCACCGTCGTCACCACCGGTCAATCCCACCCGCAGGACTTCGAGCGGGGCCCGGGCGCCGATCTGGCGTCCTGGTACGCCGAGAGCGCCGGAATCCTCCTGGACGCGCTGGCCGCGGCCACCCCTGAAGACCGGTGCTGGCACTTCGGCGGCACCGAGAAGACCAAGGCGTTCTGGTTTCGCCGCCAGGTCCACGAAACCGCCGTCCACCTCGCCGATGCGGGGAGCGACCACGCGCTCGACCCCGCCGTGGCCGCGGACGGCGTCGACGAGGTCCTCGGCGCGATGCTGCCGCGCGTGACGCGCTGGCACGCCGTTCCCCAGCTGCCCGGGCCGGTCACCCTGCGCGCCACCGACACCGGCGACGTCTGGACCGTGCACCCCGGCGAGCCGCCCGCCCTGGGCCCCGCCGCTTCCGGCGGCGCGAGGGTGGAAGGGCCGGCGCGCGATCTCCTGCTGCGGCTGTGGAAGCGCTCCGGGCCCGACCCGCGTGCCACCGGCGAGGCCGCGGAAGCGCTTCTCGCCGCACCGCTGACCCCTTAAGGGTGTTCTAGACCATTCAGGCGGCGTTCACCGGGAAGTCTTCCCCCGGCCGTGCCGCTGCGCTGTGCTGGTCCGGCTCACTCTCACTCGATACTGGGGTACCTGGTGAAGAAGTCACGCGCAGCGCTGCCGCTCGTCGCCTTGTTCGCGACGGCGTTCGTCGTTCCGGCCCACGCCGACCCCCTCGCCGCACCGCTCGGCACACCACCGGTCGAGGCCGCGCCGGCCGCGTCGTCGGACCACCAGGGCCCGGCCGCCTTCGCCGCCGCGAATCCCGACGACGGGCTCGTCACCGGCAGCGCGACCACCGAGGTCGCGCCCGGCCTGAACCTCACCCAGTTCGACCGGTTCGACCCGGCCGGCTGGATCCGCGGCGACACCCTGGCCGTCGACCTGGGCAGCAAGGTGCTCAAGCCGACGTACCTGAGCCCCGGGACGGTTTCCGCGCGCACACCGCTGTCGCAGCAGGCCGCGCGGGCGGGCGCGGTGGCCGGCGTCAACGGCGACTTCTTCGACATCAACGCCACCGGCGCCCCGATCGGCGTCGGCATCGACCGCGGGCAGCTGCAGACCGCCCCCGCCGCCGGCCACAACCTCACCGCGTCGATCACCGACGCGGGCAAGGCCGAGCTCGCGTCGATCTTCCTCGAAGCCACCGTGACGCTGCCCGGGGGCACGGTGCCGGCGACCAACTTCAACAGCCCGGTCCTCGGTGCGGACGCGATCGGCGTCTACACGCCGTTGTGGGGCGCTTCGGGCCGTCGGACATCGGTGGCGGGCGCCGCGCGGGTGCGGGAGGTCGAGGTGCGCGACGGCGTCGTCACGCAGGTGCGCACCGCGCCCGCCGACGGCCCGATCGCGGCGGGGACGACGGTGCTGCTGGCCCGGGAAGCCGGGGCGGACGCGCTCGCCGCGCTGCGGCCGGGTGACGCGGTCGGCGTCACCTACGCGCCGCGCTCGGACGCCGGGAAGATCGCGGTCGCGGTGGGCGGCAACGAAGTCCTGCTCCGCGACGGCGTCGTGCAGCCGGTCGACGACGTCGCCATGCACCCGCGGACAGCGGTCGGCTTCTCCGCCGATGGCCGGAAGCTGTGGCTGGCCACCGTGGACGGACGGCAGGCCGACAGCCGCGGGATGACCGAGCTCGAACTGGCGCGGCACATGAAGAGCCTCGGCGCCGACGACGCCCTCAACCTCGACGGCGGCGGGTCGTCGACGCTCCTCGCGCGCAACGAGGGCGAAGCCGCGCCGAGCGTCCGGAACGCGCCGTCCGACGGCGGGGAACGCCTGGTGCCCAACGGGATCGGCGTCACGACCGTGCCCGGCAGCGGCCGGCTCGCCGGCTTCGCTCCGGCGCCGGCCGTCGCGACGACCGACGCGAACCGCGTGCTGTCCGGCCTGACCCGGCACCTGATCGCCGACGGCCACGACGAAACCGGCGCCGCGGTGGCCGCCGACCCGCGCTGGAGCACGTCGGACCTCCGGCGGGCCACCGTGACACGCGGGGTCGTCACCGGGCACAGCGCGGGTGCCGTCGACGTCGTCGCGCGCTCCGGCCGGGCATCCGGGAAGGCGGCGCTCGCGGTGCTGGGCAAGCCGGTTCGCCTCGGTACGAGCACCGAGCAGGTCGCGCTTTCGGCCGCGGGCGCGCGAAGCACCTTCAAGGTCTACGGCTACGACGCCGACGGCTACGGCACCTGGCTCGAGCCCGGCGACGTCAAGCTCGACTACGACCCCTCGGTCGTGCGGGTCGAGCCGTCCGGTGACGGCTACGCGGTGACCGCGCTGACCTCCTCCGGCGCTTCGGCGATCACCGCTTCGGCCGCCGGCCTGACCACACACCTGGCCGCGTCGGTCGGCACCGTGGCGCAGGTGGCGTCGCCGTTGGACGGTCCGGCGGGCTGGGCGGCCACCGTGTTCCCGGCGGTCGTCGGCGCGGCGCTCTCCGCGGCGCCGGGCCACGACGGCGGCGCCGGCTTGGCGCTGGACTACCGGCTGACCGGTACGACCGCGACGCGCGCGGCCTACGTGACGCCGTCCTCGCCGCTTCCGGTTCCCGGCGGCACGCAGAAGATCGGCCTGTGGGTGAACGGCGACGGCAAGGGCGCGTGGCTGCGGGCGGAACTGCGCGACGCCGCGAACGTGGCGTCCATTGTGGACCTTTCGCTGAGCGTGGACTGGACGGGCTGGCGGTACGTCACGGCCGCGATCCCGGCCGGGCTGCCCGCGGGACAGCGCCTGGCGCGCTTCTACGCCGTCGAGAACGTGCCCGACCAGCAGTACGAGGGCCGGCTCGGGTTCGACGACCTGACGTTCGAGGTGGCGCCGACGACCGCCGTGCCCGCCGATCCGGCCCCGCACGACCCGGCACTGGTCACCGACGGCGTCCTGACCGGCGGTCTGCGGGTCGCGGTGGTCAGCGACGCCCAGTTCACCGCGGACGACCCGGCGGGGCCGCTGGTCGCCCAGGCCCGGCGGGCGCTGCGCGAAGCCGTCGCGGCGAAACCGGACCTGGTGCTGATCAACGGCGACTTCGTCGACCGCGGCACGCCGCCCGACTTCGTGCTGGCCCGGCAGGTGATCACCGACGAGCTCGACGGCAAGGTGCCCTGGTACTACGTCCCGGGCAACCACGAGGCGGAGGCCGGCAACGGCCTCGCGAACTTCCAGGCCGCCTTCGGGGTCACGCACCAGGTCGTCGACGTCCGCGGCATCCGGCTGGTGCTGCTGGACTCCTCCCGCGGCTCGCTGCGGGCCGGCGGGTTCGACCAGGTCCGGCTGCTGCGCTCCGCCCTCGATTCGGCGGCGGCCGACCGGTCCGTGCGCGGGGTCATCGTCGCGATGCACCACCCGGTCGAGGACCCGGGCCCGACCGGGAACTCCCAGCTCGGCGACCGCAAGGAGGCGACCCTGCTGACCCAGTGGCTGACCGGGTTCGAGCAGGCGTCCGGCAAACCGGCCGCCGCCGTGGCGTCGCACGCCGGCGTGTTCTCCCTGTCGCGGGTCGACGGGGTGCCGTACCTGGTCAACGGCAACTCGGGCAAGGCGCCCGCGGCCGCGCCCGGCGACGGCGGGTTCGTCGGCTGGACGCTGCTGCGCGTCGACCCGGCCGACCGCGCGCAGCCGGTGCGGTTCGAGACGCGGCCGAACGTGGACTCGCTTTCGCTGTCGGGGCCGTCTTCGCTGGCCCGCGGCGAACGCGCGGTCGTCCGCGCTTCCGTGCGGCAGGGCACGCGGGACGTGCCGGTGTCGTACCCGGTGAGCGCCGGCTGGGCGGTGTCGTGGGGCGTCGTCGCGTTCGATCCCGCGTCCGGGGTGCTGACGGCGTTGCGGCCGGGGGTCGCGCGGCTGTCGGTGACGGTCAACGGGGTGACGGCCACGCTGGTCGTGACGGTCCGCGGCTAATCCGCTCGGTTTTTGTCGGTGGCGGGTCCTATGGTGCGGAGTGTGGACGAATCGGAGGACCGGGAACCGGCACTGGTGCAGGCCAAGGCACTGGTGAAGCGCTTCGGCGAGTTCGAAGCCGTGCGCGGGATCGACGTCGAGGTGCGGCGCGGGGAGGCGTTCGGCTTCCTCGGCCCGAACGGCGCCGGCAAGTCGTCGACCATGCGGATGATCGCGTGCGTGTCGCCCCGCACCGACGGCGATCTCCGCGTGCTGGGGCTGGACCCGGAGGTCGCCGGGCCGCGGATCCGCGCGCGCCTCGGCGTGGTGCCGCAGCAGGACAACCTGGACGTCGAACTGACGGTCCGGGAGAACCTGCTGATCTACGGGCGCTACTTCGGCCTCTCGCGGGCGGCGGCGCGGAGCAAGGCCGACGAGCTGCTGGAGTTCGCCCAGCTCGGTGACCGGGCCGGCGACAAGGTCGACCCGCTGTCGGGCGGCATGAAGCGGCGGCTGACGATCGCCCGCTCACTGGTCAACGACCCGGAGCTGCTGCTGCTCGACGAGCCGACGACGGGCCTCGACCCGCAGGCGAGGCACCTGCTGTGGGATCGGCTGTTCCGGCTCAAGGCCCAGGGCACGACGCTGATCGTCACGACGCACTACATGGATGAAGCCGAGCAGCTGTGCGACAGGCTGGTGGTGATGGACCACGGCCGCGTCGCGGCGGAGGGCGCACCGGCCGAGCTGATCCGGCGGTATTCCACCCGCGAGGTCGTCGAGCTCCGGTTCGCGCCGGGGGAGCAGGTCGCGGCGGCCCGGCAGGTCGACGGGCTGGCGGAGCGGGTGGAGATCCTGCCGGACCGGGTCCTGCTCTACAGCGACGACGGCGAGGACGCGCTGGAGCACGCGCATTCCCGCGGGCTGCGGCCGCTGTCGAGCCTGGTGCGCCGCAGTTCGCTGGAGGACGTCTTCCTCCGGCTCACGGGCCGGACCTTGGTGGACTGACTCGGGATGAGGGAGAACCATGCTCGCGGAAAGCGCTCGCCCATGACCCTCGTCGATGTGTTCTGCGGGGGCGCGGCCCCCGCGCCCGGTCCGGGGGCGAGCCCCCGGACCCCCGGCTGTCTCCCGCGGCTTCAGCCGTGCGCGGGGTGGCGGGCATGACCACCGTCGCATCGACCGGCCGCGTGGTCGGCAAGTGGCGGGGCGCCTGGCTGCAGGTCGAGGGCCGCTGGACCTGGTACCGCCGCCACTGGTTGTCCACTTTGTACTCGACCGGGCTGCAACCGGTGCTGTTCCTCGCCGCGATGGGGCTCGGCTTCGGCTCGCAGGTGCGGCCCGGCACGGTCACCGGCGGCCTGTCCTACCTGCAGTACATCGCCCCCGCGCTGCTGGCCGCCGGGGCCGCGCAGCAGGCCTTCGGCGAGTCCAGCTACCCCGTGCTCTCCGGGTTCAAGTGGCAGAAGGAGTACCTGGCGGTGACGGCGACCCCGGTGTCGCCGGGCCAGGTGTTCGGCGGGCACCTGATCTGGTCGGCCATGCGCCTGACGCTGGCGGGCGCGATCTACGCGTTCGTCGCGCTGTTCTTCGGCGCCTGGACCGGGCCGGGCGTGCTGCTGGTGATCCTGGCCGGCACCGTCACCGGGCTCGCCTGCACCGCGCCGATGGCCGCGCTGGCCGCGCGGACCTTCGACGAGGGCCAGCGGTTCGGGCTGATCTTCCGGTTCGTCGTGATGCCGATGACGTTGTTCTCCGGCACGTTCTTCCCGATCGCCCAGCTGCCGGCCGCGATCCGCTGGCTGGCCTGGCTCTCCCCGCTGTGGCACGGCACGCAGCTGGCCCGCGGCCTGAGCATCGGGGGCGTCGGCGGCTGGGCGATGCTCGGTCACCTCGCCGTGCTGGCGGCGTTGTTCGCGGCTGGGTGGGTGCTCGCGCACCGGGCCTTCTACCGGAGGCTGGTGGTCTGAATGACGACGGTCGAGGCCCGCGCCGGGCTGCTGCTGCGCATCCTCCCGCCCGGGCTGTACGCCGGCCGGGCCCGCATGCTCGTCGAGCGCTCGGTCATGGTGTCCCGCGCGAGCTGGCTGCTGTTCGTGTCCGGCGCGATCGAGCCGTTCCTCTACCTCCTGGCGTTCCAGCTGGGCTTCGGCAAGCTGGTCACCGAGGTGACGGGCCCGGACGGGCACCCGATGAGCTACGTCGCGTTCGTGGCGCCGGCCCTGCTGGCGACGTCGGCGATGAACGGCGCCGTGTTCGAATCGACGTACAACCTGTTCTTCAAGCTGCGCTACGCGAAGCTGTACGACGCGATGCTGGCGACCCCGATCGGCCCGCTGGACGTGGCACTGGGCGAGATCGGCTGGGCGATGACCCGCGGCGGCATCTACGCGGTGGCGTTCCTCGCGATCGCGGCGGCGATGGGCCTGCTGACGTCGTGGTGGGCGCTGCTGATGGTCCCGTCGGCGCTGCTGGTGGGCCTGACGTTCTCGGCGATCGGGATGGCCCTGGTGACGTTCCTGCGGTCGACGGCCCAGTTCGACTACATCCAGCTGGTCCTGACCCCGATGTTCCTCTTCGCGACGACGTTCTACCCGCTGTCGGTGTACTCGGAGCCGCTGCAGTGGGTGGTCCGCTGCCTCCCGCTCTACCACGCGATCGAGCTGATGCGCGGCCTCGCGACCGGCCTGCTGTCGGGCGGCATGCTGATCAACCTGGCGTACCTGCTGGTCCTGGGCGCTTTGGGCCTCTGGGCCTCGACGCGCCGGATCGCGAAGCTCCTGCTGACGTGACGCCCGGGTCAGCGGGCCTGGTCGGGCCGGCCGTCCGGCTCCGCGGCGGGCGCCGGAACCTGGACCATCCCGTGCCCGTAGAACCCGTTGTAGCCCTCGTACCCGGCGCAGTAGGCGTCCTGGAGCCCGTCCCCGGTCAGGTCGTAGTCGGCCGGGCAGGGCATCGGCAGCGCCGCCGCCTCCAGCGTCCGGCGCAGCTGCCGCGGCCGGGCCTCCGGCGCGGCGGACGCCAGCAGCGCGAGCACCCCGGTGACGTGCGGGGCGGCCATCGACGTCCCGCACAGCGGCGCGTACCCGCCCGGCACCGCCGACGCCACGCAGCCGCCGCTCTCCCCGCCCGGTGCCGTGACGTCGATCACGCCCAGGCCGTACGAGCTGTACCCCGCCTTCACCCGGTCCGCGCCGACGGCCGACACCGCGACGACGTCCCGCAGCCCGGCCGGCAGGGCTTCACACCCGCTGCTCGCCCCGCGCGCCCCCGAACGCGCCGACGGCGTCAGGTCCACCGCCTCGTTGGTGGCCGCCGCCACGTTCAACGTCCCCGCCGACGTGCTGTACTCGACCGCCCGGGCCAGCACCTCGTGCACCACGCCGCGGTCGTGGCCGCGGATGCACGACAGCGACCACGGGTTGACGAAGAAGCTGCTGTTCGTCACCCGCATGTGCCGTGAGGCGGCCCACATCAGGCCGCACACCGCGGCTTCCGGGTCGGCGTACCCGCGGTCGTCGATCACCTTCACCGACGCCACCCGCACCCCGGGTGCCACACCCGTCACGCCGTGCCCGTCGCCGGCCGCCGCGATGATGCCCGCCACGTGCGTGCCGTGCACCGACGTCGTCGGCGCCCACGCCGACGGCGCCCGGTCGGGCGCCCCGGTCAGGCAGCCGGCGGAGTCGTCGCGGTCGACGGCGTCGCTCAGCTCCGGGTGGTCCGGGTCGATCCCGGAGTCGAGCACGCCGACGACGACGTCCCGGGAGCCGCCCGGACCGCCGTGCGACCGGTCCGCGCCGATCATCCGCATGTCCCACTGCTGCTCGCTCAGGTCCGCGGACGGCACCTTCGCGGGATCGGTCGCGGGCAGCGCGGCCCGCGCGGGCTGCGGCTTGACCTCGGTGACGCGCTGGGCGGCCAGCCGCTCGGCCTGCGCGCTGAACGCCCGGTCGAGCCCGATCCGCTCGCCGAAACCCGGGTCGCCCGAGGTGGCGACCGCGACGGCGATCTGCGGGTAGAAGACGGTGGTGGCGCCGCAGGCGCCGTCGATCTCCGAACGGGCCGCGGCCTCGGTGGTGCCGCGGTCGAAGGTGACGACGTAGCGCAGGGCCCGGCCGTGGGCGCAGCTGTCCTCCCCGGCCACCGCCGGACCGGCGGTGACGCATCCCGAAAGCACCAGGACGGTGCACACGGCCGCTCGCAGCGGCCGCGCCAGCAGGGACACCGGACCTCCCACCGGATGCAGGAACCGCGGGTGCCGGCGCGCGAGATCCCGGTCACCCCGAGCCGCACCGTAGCCACCCGGTGCCCGGTGGACAAGCGCTGCGGCGAAGTTCCCCCGGCCGTGGGGCGGATGGGGGCGGTGCGGCGCGCCCGGATGCCTGCGGGAGGTACCGAGTACACCGGAGCGGTCACCCGGTGTGGGATACTCGGGGTGGCCGCTGGGCCGCGGGGCGCATGTGAGAGGTGCTGCCTGCGGCGTTGTGGCCCGGTGATGTGCGTGAACTCCTGCGACGCGCGTCGCCGCCCGCGAACCGGGCGGCTGGACGACGTGGCGGGCGGCCCGGGGGCCGCGGATGCCTCGCGTACGCCGCCGAGCAGACCTTTGACCGGGTTGCGTCCCACCGGAAGCGGTGGTGCGGCGCCCGGTTGTCGGGCCAGGATTCCCGCCGTTGGTGACCACCACGGCGGAACGAACAGAAAGGGGCCCCTGCGCGGCCGCGTCCCTGCCGGTGCGAACCGGCAGACGCGCCCGGGGGCGGAGGAGACATATGTCGAACGCGGAAACACCCGCCGAGCACACCGGCGGGAATCCCGCCACACCCACGGGCGGCCCGCTGGCCGACCTGCCGCCCCGGATCCGGGTGCACGCGCTGGCCAAGCTGCTGGAGTCGCACAGCCGGGACGTCCTCGCGAAGCTCGCCGAGCTGGGCGAGAGCGTGCGCAGCGCGCAGTCGAGCGTGACCAGGGACGTGGCGCTCAAGGTGGCCGAGGCCTTCGTGCCCGGTGAGACCGAAGACACGCCGGCCGAGCCGGAGCCCCAGGAGGCCCGGCCGGCCGCCGAGACGCGCCCGCAGGTGGCCGAGCGGCCGCAGGTGGCCGAGGTGCCGGCCGCCGAGGCCGAGAAGCCGCGGCCGCGGCAGAAGACCCGCGCCCACCTGCCGGTCTTCGCCGCGCCGTCGCCGGTCTTCCTGCCGCCGGAGCCGGCGGAACGCGCGGCCAAGCCGGCCCGCAAGCCGGCCGACCCGTTCGCGGAGCCGCCCTCGCGCCCGGAGCCCGAGGTCGCCGAGGAAGAGATCGAAGACACGACGCCGGGCGCCGACGTCGGGGCCGACGAAGACGACGACGCCGGCAGCCGCCGCCGTCGCCGCCGGGGCCGTCGCGGCCGTGGCCGGGGCAAGGGCGCCGAGGGCGGCGACGAGACCGCCGAAAACGACGACGACCAGGTCGAAGAGCAGCCCCGCCGCAAGGGCCGCAACGGCGACGAAAAGCCCGAAGCGGAGACCGAAGAGGCCGAGGACGCAGAGTCGTCTTCGGAGTCCGAGAGCGACGCGGACGACGGCGAAGGCGGCACCCGCCGTCGCCGCCGTCGCCGTCGCCGCAAGGGCTCGGACGGCGAAGACGCCGAGGCCACCGGCACCGACGACCCGCCGAACACGGTCACCCACGTCCGCCAGGCCAAGGCCGAGCCGGCCGAGCGCCCGGCGCGCGACGAGGTCCGCAGCGTCCGCGGGTCGACCCGGCTGGAAGCCAAGCGCCAGCGCCGCCGTGACGGCCGTGAGGCGGGCCGCCGCCGCGCCCCGATCCTGTCCGAGGCCGAGTTCCTCGCCCGCCGCGAGGCGGTCGAGCGCACGATGGTCGTCGCCGAGCACGGCGACTCCACCCAGATCGCGGTGCTGGAGGACGGCGTCCTCGTCGAGCACTTCGTGACGCAGTCGGGCTCCGGCTCGATCGTCGGCAACGTCTACCTGGGCCGCGTCCAGAACGTGCTGCCGAGCATGGAGGCCGCGTTCATCGACATCGGCCGCGGCCGCAACGCCGTGCTGTACGCCGGCGAGGTCGACTGGGACGCCGCCGGCCTGGAGGGCAAGGCCCGCAAGATCGAGCAGGCGCTCTCCACCGGCGACTCGGTGCTGGTCCAGGTCACGAAGGACCCGGTCGGGCACAAGGGCGCCCGGCTGACCACGCAGATCTCGCTGCCCGGCCGCTTCCTCGTCTACGTGCCCGCGGGCGGCGCCACCGGCATCTCCCGCAAGCTGCCGGAAAACGAGCGCCGCCGGCTCAAGGACATCCTCAAGCGGATCGTCCCGGAGGACGCGGGCGTCATCATCCGCACCGCCTCCGAGGGCATCGGCGAGGTGGAGCTGGGCCGCGACGTCGACCGCCTGAAGGCGCAGTGGGACGTCATCAAGGAGAAGGCCGCCGCCGGTTCCGGCAAGAAGGGCGGCGCGCCGACCATGCTCTACGAAGAGCCCGACCTGCTGGTCAAGGTCGTGCGTGACCTCTTCACCGAGGACTTCACCAAGCTGGAGATCCAGGGCAACCGGTCCTGGGAGACGATCAACGGCTACGTCAGCCACGTCGCCCCGGAGCTCACCGAGCGCCTCCGGCGCTACACCGGCACCGGCGACGCGTTCGCCGACCACCGGATCGACGAGCAGATCACCAAGGCGCTCGACCGGAAGGTCTGGCTGCCCAGTGGCGGTTACCTGGTCATCGACCGCACCGAGGCGATGACGGTGATCGACGTCAACACCGGCAAGTTCACCGGTTCGGGTGGCAACCTCGAGGAGACGGTGACCCGCAACAACCTGGAGTCGGCGGAGGAGATCGTCCGCCAGCTCCGGCTGCGGGACATCGGCGGCATCATCGTCATCGACTTCATCGACATGGTGCTCGAGTCCAACCGCGAGCTGGTGCTGCGCCGCCTGACCGAGTGCCTCGGCCGGGACCGCACGCGCCACCAGGTCGCCGAGGTCACCTCGCTCGGCCTGGTGCAGATGACCCGCAAGAAGATCGGCACCGGCCTGCTGGAGGCGTTCTCGACGCCGTGCGAGCACTGCAAGGGCCGGGGCGTGCTCGTCTCGACCGAGGTGCAGCGCACGGCCGGCAACTCGCCGCAGTCGCAGGGCGGGAACGGCAACGGCGGCAACGGCGGTAACAGCGGTGGCAACAGCGGCGGCGGGGAGAAGAGCTCCCGCCGGTCGCGGGGCCGCGGCAAGGCCGAGGAGGCCGCCAAGGAGGCCGCCGAGGCCGCGAAGGCCGAGGTGCACGCCGTTCCGCCGCCGGAGCGGCGCGAGTCGATCGCGTCGGCGGTGGCCGCGGTGGCCAACGCCGCGAAGGCCGCCAAGGAGCACGACCACGGCGCGCTGAACGGCAACGGGCCCGTCCCGGAGCCGGCCAGGGAGGTCGCGGGCGTCCCGGCGACCACGGAGGCGGACGAGACGCCGGTGGCGGCCGAGCCGGCCGCCGAGCCCGCCCAGCCCGCCCAGGAGGTCGCCGGCACCCCGGTGACCACCGAGGCGGACGAGGTGCCGGTGCCGCAGGACGACGAGCCCGAGGTCGAACGGTCCTCGGCTCCGGAACCGGCGGAGGAGCCGGTCAGCGAGCCGGTCGCCGAGCTCGCCGACCCCGAGGTCAGCGTGCCCGAACCGGCCGTGCGCTCCACCCGGCGCCGTCCGCGTCGGGCGGCGTCGCGGCCGGCGGGGCCGCCGGTGCACGCCTCCGACCAGAGCAAGTGAATCACTAGGGGGACCCCGGTGGTAACGCACCGGGGCACCCCACGTAACCTGTAGTACGGCCTGCCACCAGAGCAGGTTGTCTGCGCGAGTCCAGGACCGCCGTTCCATCAGGTGGGCCGGTCGCGTGGAGCCCCCACCCATTGTCGAGTAATGCAGGAGACTTCCGTGTCGGCGTACGCGATCGTCAAGACCGGCGGCAAGCAGTACAAGGTGGCCGTCGGCGACGTCGTCGAGGTCGAGAAGCTCGAGGGCGAGCCGGGCACCGAGCACATCCTCCCCGCCGTTTTGTACGTCGACGGTGGCGATGTCACCACGGACGCTGACGCGCTGGCGAAGGTCTCGGTCACCGGCAAGGTCGTCGAGCAGACCAAGGGTCCGAAGATCCGGATCCACAAGTTCAAGAACAAGACGGGCTACCACAAGCGTCAGGGTCACCGGCAGAAGCTGACCCGCGTCGAGGTCACCGCCATCTCTCTGTAAGAACTTCTCCGGATCTTAAGTAAGAAAGAGGACTGAGCTATGGCTCACAAGAAGGGTGCGTCCAGCTCCCGCAACGGTCGTGACTCGAACGCGCAGCGCCTCGGCGTCAAGCGCTACGGCGGCCAGGAAGTCAACGCGGGCGAGATCCTGATCCGCCAGCGCGGCACCAAGTTCCACCCCGGCGTCAACGTCGGCCGTGGCGGCGACGACACGCTGTTCGCCCTGGCCGCCGGTGCGGTCCAGTTCGGCGAGAAGCGTGGCCGCAAGACGGTCAACATCGTCGTGCCAGTCGAGGCTTGAGTCTTCGGTTCTCGACGCTAGACCTCGAACGAGGGGTGGAACCGGAATATCCGGTGCCACCCCTCGTTTGTTTTGTGTATCTCTGTTCGCGAGTGAAGTGAGGCAAAGTCATGGCGTCCCGGTTCGTGGACCGCGCGGTCATCCACCTGACCGCCGGTGACGGGGGCAACGGCTGCGCCTCGGTGCACCGCGAGAAGTTCAAGCCCCTCGGCGGCCCGGACGGCGGCAACGGCGGCAACGGCGGTGACGTCCTGCTGGTCGTCGACCCGAACGTGCACACCCTGCTCGACTTCCACTTCCGCCCGCACGCCAAGGCCGGCAGCGGCAAGATGGGCCAGGGCAGCAACCGCGCGGGCGCGGCGGGGGAGACGCTGGTGATGAAGGTGCCGTCCGGCACCGTCGTGTTCACCGAAGACGGCGAGATGGTCGCCGACCTGATCGGCCCCGGCACCACGTTCGTCGCCGCCCAGGGCGGCCGCGGCGGGCTCGGCAACGCCGCGCTGTCGTCGAAGGCCCGCAAGGCGCCCGGGTTCGCGCTGCTGGGTGAGCCCGGCGAGACCCGCAACCTCGTGCTGGAGCTGCGGTCGGTCGCCGACGTCGGCCTGCTGGGGTTCCCGTCCGCCGGCAAGTCGTCGCTGATCTCGGTGCTGTCCGCGGCCAAGCCGAAGATCGCCGACTACCCGTTCACCACGCTGGTGCCGAACCTCGGCGTCATCACCGGCGGCGACACGGTGTTCACGATGGCCGACGTGCCCGGCCTCATCCCCGGCGCGTCCGAGGGCAAGGGCCTGGGCCTGGACTTCCTCCGCCACATCGAGCGCTGCGCGGTGCTGGTGCACGTCGTCGACTGCGCGACGCTGGAGCCGGGCCGCGATCCGGTGTCCGATGTGGACGCTCTGGAGGCGGAGCTCGCGAAGTACACGCCGAGCCTCGGCGGCAAGCTAGAAGATCGTCCGCGGGTGGTCGTGCTCAACAAGATCGACGTCCCGGAGGCCGCCGAGCTCGCCGAGTTCGTCCGGCCGGACTTCGAAGCCCGCGGCCTCAAGGTGTTCGCCGTCTCGACGGCGTCCCGCAAGGGCCTGCGGGAGCTGACCTTCGCGCTCGCGGCGATCGTCGAGCAGAACCGCGAGGCGGAGCCGGTGCTGGAGCCGGAGAAGATCGTGCTGCGGCCGCTGGCCGTCGACGACTCCGGGTTCACCGTCGAGGTCGACCCCGAGGAAGAGGGCGCGTTCATCGTGCGCGGCGCTCGCCCGGAGCGGTGGATCCGCCAGACCGACTTCGGCAACGACGAGGCCGTCGGCTACCTCGCCGACCGGCTCAACCGCCTCGGCGTCGAGGACCAGCTGGCGAAGCTCGGCGCGAGGCCGGGCAGCCCGGTCACGGTCGGCGACGTCCAGTTCGAATGGGAGCCGTCGACGCCGAGCGTCGCGATGCACCTGTCCGGGCGCGGCACCGACGTCCGGCTGGAGCGCATCGACCGGCCCGGCGCCACCGAGCGCAAGGAAGCCCGCCGGATCCGGCGGGCGGGCTCGGACGAGCTCGAGGACGACCTGGACGTCGAGGAGTGAGCGGCACGCGCGAAGCCATCGCCGCCGCGCGGCGGCTGGTGGTCAAGGTCGGCTCGTCGGCGCTGACCAGCGCGGGCAGCGGCCTCGAGGTGGCCCAGCTGGACGCGCTGGTCGACGCGATCGCCGAGCGCGTCGCCCGGGAAACGCAAATCGTGCTGGTGTCCTCGGGCGCGATCGGGGCCGGGCTGGCCCCGCTCTCGCTGGGCAAGCGGCCGCGTGACCTCGCGACGCAGCAGGCGGCGGCGAGCGTCGGGCAGCTGGCGCTGGCGCACGCGTACGCGGAGTCGTTCGGGCGGTACTCGCTGACGGTCGGGCAGGTGCTGCTCACCTCCGACGACGTCGTCCGCCGTTCGCACTACCGCAACGCGCAGCGGACGTTTTCGCGGCTGCTGGCGCTCGGCGCGGTCCCGGTCGTCAACGAGAACGACACGGTGGCGACCGAGGAAATCCGCTTCGGCGACAACGACCGCCTGGCGGCCCTGGTCGCCCACCTGATCGGCGCCGACGCGCTGATCCTGCTGTCCGATGTGGACGGCCTGTACGACGGCGACCCCCGCGGCGGCGCGACCCGCAAGCTGACCGAGGTCCTCTCCGAGTCCGATGTGGACGGAATCTCGGTCGGCATGTCCAGTTCCGGCCTGGGCACGGGCGGCATGGTCTCCAAGCTCGCGGCGGCCCGCACGGCGGCGGGAGCGGGCATCCCGGTGCTGCTGGCGGCGGCTTCGGAAGCCTCGGCGGCGTTGACTTCCGCTTCCCCGGGAACAGCCTTCGCCCCGGCGGACACGCGGTTGTCGGCCCGCCGGTTCTGGCTGGGCTACGCGGCGGACACCACGGGCAAGCTCCGCCTCGACGACGGCGCGGTGACAGCGGTGGTCCGCCGCCGCCGGTCCCTCCTGGCCGCGGGCATCACGGGCGTGGACGGCGAATTCCAGGCAGGCGACGTAGTCGACCTGGTGGACGCGAAGGACCGCCCGGTCGCCCGCGGCGTCGTAGCCTTCGACGCCACGGAACTCCCGGACCTGATCGGCCGCTCGACCCCGGAACTCCCGGCCGAGCAACGACGCGAGGTCGTCCACGCCGACGACCTCGTCCCCCTCCGCCGCTGACCCCGCCCGTGCCGACCCGCCAATCACGCGTGTCGACCCGCCAATCACACGTGATGACCTTCCCGTCACACGTGAGGTCTTAACCCAGCGAGACCAGCCGGGCTCCGCCGTCGGCCTCCAGGACCGTGCCGGTCAGATTCCGGTTCGTCGCCGCCAGCGTCACCACCTCCGCGACGTCGTCCGCCGTCGCGACGCGGCGCACCGGGATCGAAGCCGCCGTCTGCGCGAAGAATCCCTCCCGCATCTCCTCCGGGAAGCCGCTCCACCACGCCGTATCGACCGCTCCCGGCGACACCGCGTTCACCCGCCTCGGCGCCAGCTCGACCGCCAGCGGCTTGACCAGTGCCTCGATCGCCGCGTTCAGCGCGCCGATCCCGGCCGTGCCGGCCATCGCTGCCCGGGCCGTGATGGCGCTGAGCAGCGTGATCGACCCGTCCGCCGCCAGGTGCGGCAGGACGGCCTGGATCGTCGCCAGGTGCGCCCAGAACTTCGCGTCGAACGCCCGCCGCAGCACGGCGAGGTCCAGCGCATCGATCGGCCCCATGCCTTCGGTGCCGGACAGGCTCACCACCAGCACGTCGACCGTCCCGAGCGACGCGGCCAGCGCGGCCATCGCCGGGGTGTCGCCGCCGTCGGCCTGGTGCCCCGTCAGCTCCGGATCGCTCGATGCGACGTCATCGAGACGTTCTTTGCCGCGCCCGGTGACGTGGACGTCGTATCCCCGCTGCCGGAGCCGCCGCGCGGTCGCCAGGCCGATGCCCGAAGTGCCGCCGGCCACGAGAGCGATGCTCATGCTTGTTCCTCATTTCGAACCGGTACGTCTCGTTTCGAAATTAACGCTACCATCGGATCCCATGACCGACCAGTCCCGCCCCGGCCGCAAGCGCAGCGAACAGAGCCGGCTGGCGATCCTCGCCGCGACGCTCGAACTGGTCGCGGAGGCCGGCTACGGCGCACTGACCATCGAAGGCATCGCCGCGCGCTCGGGCGTCGGAAAGCAGACGATCTACCGCTGGTGGCCGTCGAAGGCCGACGTCCTGCTGGACGCGCTCGCGACGAAGGCGGACCTGCAGATCCCCGTCCCCGACCAGGGCTCCTTCCGCGCCGACCTGGCCCGGTTCCTGGGCAGCACCTTCGAACTGGGCGGGAAGTCACCGGTCGCGGACACGCTCCGGGCGCTGATGGCCCAGGCCCAGATCGACCCGGAATTCGGCAAGCGCTTCCGCGAAGACTTCCTGTTCCGCCGCCGTGACGCGCTCGGCACGCTCGTCGACCGCGCCCGCGAGCGCGGCGAACTCCCGGCCGGCGTCCGGCCCGGCACGGTGCTCGACGTCGTGTTCGGGACGCTCTGGTACCGGCTCCTCGCGACGCGGGAGCCGGTCGACCGGGGACTGGCGGACGAACTAGTGGCGCTGCTGGCGGATCACGGCGCCTCGACCGCCGAGATCCGGTAGCGCGCCACCGAGGCGTCGAGGATCCGCGCCGCCTGTTCGTCCGACGGCCCGGAGCCGAGGAAGCGCTCCAGGTCTTCGTCGGACTCCCAGCGCTCGTACACCGTGACCCGGCCGGGGTCGAGCAGGTCGGCACCCAGCGCGTATTCGAGGCAGCCCGGCGCCTCCCGCGCGAGACGGACGGCTTCGGCGCACCCCGCCAGGTAGTCCTCACGCTCTTCGGGAGCGACGGCGAGCCAGCCGGCGACGATGATCACGACGTGATCCGATCCGCCTTGATCGTGAGCAGCAGCCGCGTCTGGTCGCGGCCACCCCACCACGGGTACGGGCCGCCGAGGTAGCGCTGCGACAGCTTCTCGATGTGCTCCACCGCGCCGTCTTCGGTCGTATCGATGACCTGCCCGCGGATCGCGAAGTAGCGCGAGGGCCGGGCGCGGTCGGCGACGTTGAGCGCCACCCGGGGATCACGCGCGATGTTGCGCTGCTTCTGGTGACCCAGCACGGTGTTGACGAGGACGTGTGTCCCGTCGGTGTCCACCCAGGTCTGGGTGAGCTGCGGCGAGCCGTCGGGCATCAGCGTCGACAGGAAGCAGAGGCTGGGCTCGCGCAGCAGAGCGAGCAGATCGCCGGGTAGTTCCACAGTGGTCTCCCGCTAGAGCCGGTCGGGCGCTTCGATGCCGAGCAGGGAAAGCCCGAGCGCGAGTGTGTGCGACGTCAGCGTAGTCAACCTCAGCCGAGACGCGCGCAGTGACGGTGAAGACGCCTTCAGAACGGGACATTCCTCGAAGAACCGCGAGAAAGCCACCGCGGTCTCGTACAGGTAAGTGCAGAGCTTGTGCGGCGCGTAGGCGCTTGTCGACGCCTTCAGTGCTTCGCCAAACCGGAGCAGCTTCAGCGCCAACGCCCGCTCCGCCGGCGCCTCGAGCAGGACGTCGTCGCCCTCCGGCAGGCCGCCCGACTTCCGCAGGATCGACTGCGTCCGCGCGTGCGCGTACTGGAGGTACACCGACGTGTTGCCCTCCTTGGCCAGCATCCGGTCCCAGGCGAAGACGTAGTCGCGCTCGCGGTCGCCGGACAGGTCCGCGTACTTGACCGCGCCGATGCCGACCGCCCGGGCGACTTCGGCCTGCCCGCCCGCGTCGAGCTCACTGCGTTCGGCGACGACCGCGGCGGCCTGCGTCACGGCTTCGGTGAGCAGGTCCGCCAGCTTGACGGTCTCGCCGGCCCGGGTCCGCATGGCCTTGCCGTCCGCGCCCAGCACCGTGCCGAAGCCGACGTGTTCGGCGTGGCCGGTCAGCCAGCCCGCGGCGCGGCAGGTGGCGAACAGCATCGCGAAGTGCTGCGCCTGCGGCGTCCCGACGACGTAGAGCAGGTCGGTGGCGCCGCGCTCGGCCGTCCAGTACCGGACGGTCGCCAGGTCCGTGGCGGCGTACCCGTAACCGCCGTCGCGCTTGCGGACGATCAGGGGCAGCCGGTCGCCTTCACGGTTGCGGAACCCGTCCGGGAACACGCAGATCGCGCCGTCGCTGGCTTCGGTGAGACCGGCTTCCTCGAGGTCGTCGACGACCGTGGCGAGGTACGGGTTGTAGAAGCTCTCGCCGTAGATGTCCTTGTCCGTGAGGGAAATCCCGAGCAGCGCGTAGACCTCGTCGAAGTGCCGTGTCGATTCGTCGACGAGCTCCTGCCAGACGGTGAGAGTCTCTTCGTCGCCGCTCTGCAGCTTGACCACGCGGGTGCGCGCCCGCGTCGCGAACGCATCGTCGCTGTCGAACTTCCGGCGCGCTTCGCGGTAGAAGGCGTCGAGGTCGGCGATCGCGCGTTGCCCGGCGGAGACGTCGAGGAGGTGCTCGATGAGCATGCCGAACGGCGTGCCCCAGTCGCCGAGGTGGTTGTGCGGCAGCACTTCGTGCCCGGCGAAGCGCAGCAGGCGGGCGAGTGCGTCGCCGATCACGGACGAGCGCAGGTGCCCGACGTGCATTTCCTTCGCCACGTTCGGGCTGCTGTAGTCGAGCGCGATCCGCCGGGGCGTCGCCGTTTCCGGCACGCCGAGCCGCGGATCGCCGAGCAGCGCGCCGGTGCGTGCTTCAAGCCATTCCCTGCGCAGCACGAAGTTCAGGAAACCCGGCCCGGCGACTTCGGGCGGAGCGGCGATCCCGTCGAGCTCCAGCGCTCCGGCGATGAGCCCGGCGACTTCGCGTGGCGGACGACCGAGCTGCTTGCCCAAGCTCATCGCGAGATTGGCCTGGTAGTCGACGCCGTCGCGCGGCGACGCCTGGACCAGTGCTTGCTCTGGCGTCAGTGCGACGTCCAGCGCCCGGCCGGCGGCGGTCACCACGCGGCGCGCCAGCTCCTCGGTAACGTCGGCGGTCTGCTGCACGGTGTCCCTCCTTCGGCTCCGGTCGCGGAAGCCCGCAGCGTAGCGAGCGTGACCGGCCGGTGACGAAGGGTTTACCGCAGCTCGCTGCCCTTCGTCTCGGGGAGCGTGAGGATCACCGCGAACGCGATCGCGGCGCCCACGGCGACGTACCAGAAGTAGAGCGTCTGGGACACGGTGCCGAACAGGGTGATGAGCAGGGGAGCGGTGCCGCCGAAGATCGCGACGGTGAGGTTGTACCAAGCCCCGATGCCCAGCCCGCGCAGTTCGGTGGGGAACAGCTCGCTCATGATGGCCGGCGCGATCGACGTCATCGCCGTGTACAGCCCGAGCCCGACGCAGAACACGACGAGCAGGCCGCCGACGCCCGGACCGATCAAAGTGGACAGCGGCACGACGACGACCGCCGTCGCCCCGGACCAGACGAGCAGCTGCGGCTTCCGCCCGACCCGGTCGGCGAGGGCGCCCATCGGGTACTGCAACGCGATGAACAGCGCCGTGCCGACCGACAGCGCGAGGAAGACCGCGTCGGCGTCCGCGTGCCGGTTCTTCACCGCGAACGACGTCAGGGCGCTGAAGAACGTGTAGTAGCAAAGCGTCGAGAGCATCGTGAAGCCGACGAGCCTGCCCACGGCCTTCGGGTGGTGGGTCAGCGTGGTCAGCAGCGGCCGCTCGAGCTTGCGTGCCTTGGTCTTCGTCTGCTCGAACAGCTCGGTCTCGGCGAGACTCCGGCGCAGCCACAGCCCGACCAGGCCGAAGACGCCGCCCAGCAGGAACGGCAGCCGCCAGCCCCAGGACACCAGCTGCGCCTTGTCCAGCGCCCGGGCCAGGACGAACCCGAGCACGGTCGCGATCAGCACGGCCGACCCGGTCGAGATGTAGAAGAACGCCGAATACCGGCCGCGACGCTCCGGCGGCGCGATCTCGCCCAGGTAGGCCGACGCGTTCGACACTTCACCGCCGAGCGACAGCCCCTGCGCGACGCGGGCGAGCAGCAGCAGGATCGGCGCGAGCCAGCCGACCTGCGAGAACGTCGGCAGCAGCCCGATCGCCACCGACCCGCCCGCCATGAGCAGGATGGTGAGGATCATGGCCGGCTTCCGGCCGCGGGTGTCCGCGAAGCGCCCGAGCAGGACTCCGCCCAGCGGCCGGAAGAAGAACGCGAGCGCGTAGGTGGCGAAAGTGTTGATCAGGGCCAGGGTGTCGTTCCCGGCGGGGAAGAACGCGCTGGCGAAGTAGATGCTGAACGTCGCGTAGATCGTCCAGTCGAACCACTCGAGCGCGTTGCCGGCGCTCGCGGCGAACAGCTTGCGCACCGGCAGCCGGTGGCGCTGCGGCACCTGGACGGCGGACTCGGTCATGGCGGCCTCCACGTCACCCGAAGGTGGAACGGGACTTTGCCACATCCGTTCGCAGTTCGAAAGGTTCTGACCGTCCTCCCTTCTCTTAGGCCGTGCTGGCCAATGCGAACGGCAGCACCGCGGGTGCCCCGGCCCGCCGCAGCAGCCGCGTGGCGAGCGTCATCGTCCAGCCGGTGTCGATGACGTCGTCCACCAGCAGGACCGGCCCGGACGGCAGGACCGCCGCGAGGTCCGCGGGCATGCTCATCCGCCGCCACAGATCGGCCAGCCGCTGCGCGCTGTTCGCCTGGCGCGGCGGCGGTCCCTCGGCGTCGAGCGCACCGAGGAAGTCGAGCTTGCCGATCTCGGCCAGCCGAGTCGCGAGGCTGTACACGAGCTGCGGCCTCGTCTCCGACGGGACGGCGACCACCGCCACCGGCCGTTGCGCCCACTGCCACCCGGCGAGCACCTGGACGCAAGCCTTGAACACCGAGTCCGGCACGTCGGCGTCCCGGGCGCCCGGCCCGACGAGCTCCCGCAGCCGGTTGCCCCAGCCGACGTCGGTGAGCCGCCCGAGCACCTGGCCCGGCTCGGCTTGGTCGTCGGCCGAGATCCGGCCGGAGACCGGGACGTCCAAAGAGGACATGCCGGTGGGCCACTGCTTCCGCGGCGCGACCTCGACGCCGGGCCGCTGCAGGCGTTCCCGGGTCGCATTGACGACGTCGTCGGCCACTGTCGTGTCCCAGTGCTGCCCGGTGCAGTTGTCGCACCGCCCGCACGGCGTCGCCTCGGGGTCGTCGAGCTGGCGGCGCAGGTACTCCATCCGGCAGCCGCCGGTCGCGAGGTAGCCGAGCATCGCCTCCTGCTCGCGCTCCCGGGCTTCCGCGACCCGCTTGTACCGCCCGCGGTCGTACTGCCAGTCCTCGCCCGTGCTCGTCCAGCCGCCCTTCACGCGCCGGACCGCCCCGTCGACGTCCAGCACCTTGAGCACCATTTCCAGCCGTGACCGGGAAAGCTCGACCGACGGCTCGAGCGCGGCCGTCGACAGTGGACGATCCGCGTAGGAGAGCGTGTTCAGCACCTGGGTCACCCGCAGCTCGTCGGGGAAGGCCAGCGACCCGAAGTACGCCCAGATCGCCTTGTCCTCCTCGCCGGGCAGCAGCACGACCTCGGCGCGCTCCACGCCACGCCCGGCGCGGCCGACCTGCTGGTAGTACGCGATCGGCGACGACGGCGCCCCGAGGTGCACGACGAACCCGAGATCCGGCTTGTCGAACCCCATGCCCAGCGCGGACGTCGCGACCAGGGCCTTGACGCGGTTGCCGAGCAGGTCGTCCTCGGCCGCCTGCCGGTCGGCCGGGTCGGTCTTGCCGGTGTAGGCCGCCACCGGGTAGCCGCGGTCCTTCAGCAGCGAAGCGACGTCGTGCGCCGCCGCGACGGTCAGCGTGTAGATGATCCCGGAGCCGGGCAGCTCGGCCAGGTGCTCCGCGAGCCAGGCCAGCCGCGCCTGCGACGTCGGCAGCCGGCACACCGACAGCCGCAGGCTTTCCCGGTCGAGGCTGCCGCGCAGCACCAGCGTGTTCGCGCCGGTGCCGAGGCCCAGCTGCTCGGCGACGTCGGTGACCACGCGGTCGTTCGCGGTCGCCGTCGTCGCCAGCACCGGCACGCCGTCCGGGAGGTCGCCCAGCAGGGTGCGCAGCCGCCGGTAGTCGGGCCGGAAGTCGTGGCCCCAGTCCGAAATGCAGTGTGCTTCGTCGACCACCAGCAGGCCGGTGCTCGCGGTGAGCTTCGGCAGGACGTTGTCGCGGAAGTCCGGGTTGTTCAGCCGTTCGGGGCTGACCAGCAGCACGTCCACCTCGCCGGCCGCGACCGCTGCCTGGACCTGGTCCCACTCCTGCGCGTTCGCGGAGTTCATCGTCGCCGCGTGGATCCCGGCCCGCGCCGCCGCCGAGATCTGGTTGCGCATCAACGCCAGCAGCGGCGAGACGATGACCGTCGGCCCGCTGCCCTGCTCGCGCAGCAACGCCGTGGCCAGGAAGTACACCGCCGACTTGCCCCACCCGGTGCGCTGCACGACCAGCGCGCGGCGCCGCTGCGCGACCAAGGCCTCGATGGCCGTCCATTGGTCTTCGCGCAGCTTCGCCGCATCGCCGGCCAGTGCCCGGAGGAGGGTCTCGGCGCGGTCGCGGAGGGCTGGGGTGGTGCTGGTCGTGTCCACGTCCCCACGTCTACCCCATGACACCGACAGATCGGGAATCGGCGGCGTCGCGAACGGACCGTTCGCGACGAATACGGGCCGTAATGTGATCCGAATCACAACTTCTGCCCGGTCGGGCGAGGTGGCGAAGAGCACCAGGCCGCCCGGCGCTCGGCCTTATAGGCTCTTCGCTCATGTCACCACGGCGGATCGGGGTCATGGGCGGCACCTTCGACCCCGTGCACCACGGCCACCTCGTCGCGGCCAGCGAGGTCCAGTCCCGGTTCGGGCTCGACGAGGTGATCTTCGTCCCCACCGGGCAGCCGTGGCAGAAGACCGATCGCGAAGTGACCAGGGCCGAGGACCGCTACCTGATGACCGTGATCGCGACGGCGTCCAACCCGGTCTTCTCGGTCAGCCGTGTGGACATCGACCGCGGCGGCCAGACCTACACCGTCGACACCCTGCGCGACCTGCACGCCGAATACCCCGGGGACGAGCTCTTCTTCATCACCGGCGCCGACGCGCTCGAACAGATCCTGACCTGGCACAAGGCCGACGAGCTGTTCGACTTCGCGCACTTCATCGGCGTCACGCGGCCCGGTTACCGGCTCAACTCCCACCACCTGCCGAGCGGCAAGGTGAGCCTCGTCGAGGTCACCGCGATGGCCATTTCGTCCACCGGCTGCCGCGATCGGGTCGAGCGCGGGGAGCCGGTCTGGTACCTCGTTCCCGACGGCGTCGTCCGCTACATCGCCAAGAAGGACCTGTACCGGAAGAGCGACTGAAACACTGTCGGTCCCTGCGGGTACCCTTCTCGGGCGAACCCGATCTGGAAAAGGAGCACCGTGGCAGCCACGTCCGAGGCTCGAGAGCTGGCCGTAGCGGCCGCCCACGCGGCGGCGGACAAGAAGGCCAGCGACGTCGTCGTGCTGGACGTGTCCGAGCAGCTCGTCATCACCGACGCCTTCGTCATCGCCTCCGCGTCCAACGAGCGCCTCGTCGGCGCGATCGTCGACAACGTAGAGGAAAAACTGCGCGAGAGCGGCCACAAGCCGGTCCGCCGTGAAGGCGCCCGCGAAGGGCGCTGGGTGCTGCTCGACTACGTGGACGTCGTCGTGCACGTCCAGCACGTCGAAGAGCGCACCTTCTACGGCCTCGAGCGGCTCTGGAAGGACTGCCCGCGCATCGAGGTGGCCGGTCTCGAGGAGGCACCCGCCGACGAGGACCCGGACGTCCCGTGAGCCCGCGGCGGCTGGTGCTCTGGCGTCACGGCGAGACGGACTACAACGCCGCCGGGCGGATGCAGGGTCACCTCGACTCCGCGCTGACCCCGCGCGGCTGGAACCAGGCCCGGTTCGCGGCGCCCGCACTGGCCCGCTTTTCCCCGGACCTCGTCATCGCCTCCGACCTGCGCCGGGCCACCGACACCGCCACCGTGCTCACCGACGCCATCGGCGTCCCGCTGCGGATCGACAAGCGGCTGCGCGAGACGCACCTGGGCGAATGGCAGGGGCTCACCGGCGAGGAGGTCGACAAGGCCTACCCCGGTGAACGCGACCGCTGGCGCACCGACGCGACCTGGGCCCCGCCGGGCGGCGAGAGCCGGGTCGACGTCGCCGACCGTGCCGGCGAAGTCGTCACGGACCTGCAGCAAGCCAATTCCGACGCGGGTGACACCGTGCTGCTGGCCGCGCACGGCGGCCTGATCATCGCGCTGACCGCCCGGCTGTTGGACCTGCCGGTCGTGACCTGGCCCTCGCTCGGCGGGATCTCGAACTGCCACTGGGTCGAGCTGGGCCGCCGCGACGGGAAGTGGCGGCTGCACGCCTACAACGCGGGGATGCACGGCTAGCCGATGGGGCCGCGCCTGCTGGTGTTCGGCGATTCGCTGAGCTTTCACGGTCCCGAAGGACCTTGCGCCGCGGACGAACCGCGGTTGTGGCCCAACTTGGCCGCCGCCGCGTTGGGTGGCACCGCCGACCTGGTCGCCGGCATCGGCTGGAACGCCCGGGACGCCTGGTGGTCGCTGACCGGCGACCCGCGGGTCTGGGCCGACCTGCACCACGTCGACGCGGTCGTGTTCGCGATCGGCAGCATGGACACGCTGCCCTCGCCGTTGCCGACCTACCTGCGCACCGGGCTGCGGTACCTGCGGCCCGACCCGGTGCGGCGCGTCGTGCGCAAGGCCTATCTCGCCGCGCAGCCGCGGCTGGCGGTGGCGCTGCGCGGCCGGCCCGTGGTGTTGCCGGCCAAGCTCACCGTGCAGTACCTCGACACGGCCGTGGGCGCGCTGCGCGTCCTGCGGCCCGAGCTGCCGATCTTCGGCTGGCTGCCGTCGGTCCACCGCGCGGCGGCCTACGGCGGCGTGCACACCGCGCGCCCGGCCGCGGCGGCGGCGATGGCGGCCTGGAGCTCGCGAGCGGGAGTTCCGTTGCTGGACCTCGAAGCCATTGTCGGGGAGCACGTGCTGAGCGGCGCGGGCAACCCGGACGGCATGCACTGGGGCTGGCCGGGGCACGCCGCGGTGGGCGCGGCGATGTCCGTGTTGATGGCGCCGGTGCTGGCACCCGGCCACGTAGGCTGACGGCGTGTCGGTCGCCGTAGTCACGGATTCCACCGCCCACCTGCCGGAGGGCTTCGCCGAACGGCACGAGGTCCGGGTGGTGCCCCTGCACGTCCTGGTCGACGGCGTGGTTTCCCTCGACGGCGTCGAGACCGGACCGGCGGCCGTCGCGGAGGCGATGAAGCAGCGGAAGATCGTCACGACGTCGCGGCCGACGCCCACCGAGTTCGTCAAGGAGTACCAGGCGGCGTTCGCCGACGGCGCGGACGCGATCGTGTCGGTGCACCTGTCGCGCGAGCTGTCGGGCACGTGGGAAGCGGCGGTGCTCGCGGCGCAGGAAGTGGGCCCGGACCGGGTCCGCGTCGTCGATTCCCGGACCACCGCGATGGGGCTCGGGTTCGCCGCGCTGCACGCCGCTTCGGCCGCCTCCGCCGGTGCTTCGGCGGCCGCCGTCGAGGCCGCCGCGGTGACGGCGGCCGGCTGCTCGTCGACGTTGTTCGTCGTGGAAACCCTGGACCACCTGCGCCGCGGTGGCCGGATCGGCCCGGCGGCGGCGCTGCTGGGCACGGCGCTGGCGGTGAAGCCGGTGCTGCACATGTCCGAAGGCCGGATCCTGCCGCTGGAGAAGGTCCGCACGATGAACCGGGCGATCGCGCGCCTGGTCGAGCTCGCGGCCCAGGCGGCGGCCGAGGACGACGTCGAGCTCGCCGTCCACCACCTGGCGTCACCGGAGCGGGCGGTCGAGCTGGCGAACCGGCTCGAGGAGGCCGTGCCGCGCTCGGCGGGCTGCGTGGTTTCCGAGCTGGGGGCGGTGATCGGGGCGCACACGGGTCCCGGCGTGCTGGGGGTTGTCGTCCAGCGGACGGTCCTGCCCCGAAGCTAGCGCCCATACCACCGGGGAACGACGGAAACGCCTGCTCCGGGGCTCGGCACGGGGAATCCATCCACAACACCCCGGTTGTCCACAGGACGCGCCGCCACCCCTGTCGGACACCTCCCCGCGGGCCCTAACGTCGATCGTGTGTTCGAGCAGTCCGCCCGGGATCCGGGCTCCCCCGTCAACGACCGGCTCTCCTGGCTGGCCGACCAGCTCTCGCCCGATGCGAGCACGGTCGGCCCGGGCGGCCGGCTGGTCCGGCGCTGGCTACCGGGTGGACAGGCCGGCACCGGCCGCCGCCGGTGGGCACTGGCCGGCGTCCTCGCAGCGGTCGTGGTGATCGTCCTCGGCGCGGTCGCGCTCGTGGGCGGCGGTCCGGCGCCCGAGCCACCGCCCGCGCTGCCCACCGCAAGACCGGCGGCGGAGGCGCGCGCCGCACCGCCGGCGGGTCTGGTGATCAGCGTGATCGGCCGAGTCCGGTCGCCGGGCCTGGTCACGGTGTCGCAAGGCGCCCGGGTGGCGGACGTCCTGCGAGCGGCCGGCGGCCCCGAGCCGGGAGCGGACATAGGCGCACTGAACCTGGCCCGCAAGGTGACGGACGGCGAGCAGCTGGCGGTCGGCATCCCGGCCCCACCACCAGCTCCCGACACCCCGCCGGCGGCCGCCGGAAAGCTCGACCTCAACACGGCAACGGCGGACCAGCTGGACACGCTCCCCGGAGTCGGCGAGGTGATGGCCAAGCGCATCGTCCAGTGGCGCACCGACCACGGCGGCTTCGCGAAGGTCGAGCAACTCCGTGACGTCGACGGCATAGGGGAAAGCAAGTTCCAGAAATTACGGGAGAAGGTGACGGTCGGATGACCGCCTTCCCCGAGACACCCGCCCGGACTGGCTGCGGTTGGCGTCGGCGAGTTCGTTTGCTGGGGGCGGCCGGGTGAGCGCCCCTAAGCGGCCGCCCCCGGCTGGTCCGGGCGGCGTGGGCGAGGGCCGGTCCGTTCGTCGCGGGAGGAGTGGCGAGCGGGCGAGGCTTCCTGATGTCGGCTGCTTGGCCACCACGGCCGGTCCTGGTGCCTCGGGCGAAAGCGAGCCCGCACCCGTGAGTGGCGGTGGCGGCCGGGTGAGCGTCCCTAAGCGGCCGCCCCCCGGCTGGTCCGGGCGGCGTGGGCAAGGGCCGGTCCGTTCGTCGCGAAAGGAGCGGCGATCGGCGAGGTTTGCCGACGGTGGCTGACTTGCTCGCTGCGATCGATCTCGGCGGCGTGGGCGAAGGCGAGCCCGCACCTGTGAGTGGAGGTGGCGGTCCGGCTCGCCACGGGCCGGGTCGCCATCAGGCGAGCCTTTCCCGATGGCCTGTGCCGACGGCACAGGCGAAGTCGCATTCGTTCGTACACGGAAGCAGGTGAAGCTCGATTGAGCACCTCCCGCACGACCGCCACCGGGCCGGCCGCGGCCCATGCCCGCAGCATCGCCGAACGCGAGTTCGCCCGCCCGCGAGAGCAGGCCCCCGGATGAGCACCGACACCCGCCAGGACATGCGGCTCGTCCCAGCGGCAGCGGCCTGTTGGCTGGCGGCGTTGGCCGGCCTGCTGCTCGGCTGGTGGACAGCTGTCGCCACCGGCCTTGCCGCAGTGGTGCTCGCGGGGCTGGTCCTGTGGCGGGCCCGCGGCCGGCCCCGGGTGCGCGACGCGGCGGCAGCCCTCCTGATCCTGGGCCTCCTCGCCGCCGGCCCGATCTCCTGGCGCATCCGCGAAGCTCAACGCGACGAACTTCGTGCCTCCGCCGCAGAAGGGCTGCCGGCGGCATTGCGGGTCGTCGTCGCCGAACGTCCGAAGCCCGTGCGGAGCGCGGGGTATGCCGATCAGCAAGCCGGTGCCCGGTCGGTCGTCCTCGCCGCCGATGTGCGCACCGCATCAGTCGACGGCCGGCCGGTTCCCTCCTCCGGCCGCGTCCTGCTGTTGGCCCCGGTCGCGCAGTGGGCGTCGCTGCTGCCGGGCCAAGAGGTGACGGCGACGGGTCTGCTGATGCCGCCGCGCGGCTCGGATCTGACCGCCGCGGTGCTGTCGGTGCGCGGCCCGCCCGGGGAGCCCGGCCCGGCGCCGTGGTGGCAGCGGGCGGCGGCCGGGCTGCGCACCGGTCTCCACGACCTGTGCCAGGTCCTGCCGGACGAACCCGCGGGCCTGCTCCCGGGACTGGTGCTGGGCGACACGAGCGCGTTGTCCCCGCGCGTCGAGCAGGAGTTCGTCTCCGCGGGCCTCACCCACCTCACCGCGGTCAGCGGCGGGAACCTCGCGGTGATCTGCGGGGCGGTACTGCTCCTGTTGCGCCTGCTCCGGCTCGGGCCCCGGCTGTCGGCCGCGGCGGCCGGCACGTGCCTGTCCGGGTTCCTCGTCCTCGTCGGCCCGGAGCCGAGCGTGCTGCGCGCGGGGGTCATGGCGGCCGTGGCGCTGCTGGCCCTGGCGCTGGGCCGCCGCGGTTCGGCGCTGCCCGCACTGGCCTTCGCGGTGTGCTTGCTGGTGGTCGCGGATCCGGCGATGGCCACGGACTTCGGCTTCGCGCTGTCGGTGTGCGCCACCGGTGGGCTGGTCCTGCTCGCGCCCCGCTGGGCCGACGCGCTGGTCCGCCGCGGGATCCCGCCGGGCTTCGCGGAAGGGCTGGCGATCCCGCTGGCGGCATTCCTGGTGACGGCGCCGGTGCTCGCGGGCATGGCGGGCTCGGTGAGCCTGGTTTCGGTGCTGACCAACGTCCTCGCCGCGCCCGTGGTGGCCCCGGCGACGGTGCTCGGCGTGCTGGCGACGGTCACCGGCCCGTGGTGGCCGGGCGCCGGGAAGGTCCTGGTGCACCTGGCCGATCCGGAGGCCCGGTGGCTGATCACCGTCGCCCGGCACGGCGCGCGGGCGCCGGAGGCGGTCATCGCCTGGCCCGGTGGCTGGGTGGGTGGCCTCCTGGCCGCTGCCGTCCTCGTGGTGCTGGTGCTCGCGCTCCGGCACCGGCGGGTGCGCGTGCTGGTGGCGGTGCTCGTCGCCGGCGCGCTGCTGGTGTTCGTGCCGGTCCGGGTGCTGGCGCCGGCGTGGCCGCCGCGGAACTGGGCGATGGTCGAATGCGACGTCGGTCAGGGTGACGCGGTCGTGCTGGCGACGGCCGAACCGGGACGGGCGGTCGTGGTGGATGCCGGGCCCGAGCCCGGACCGGTCGACGAGTGCCTGCACCGGCTGGCGGTCGACCGGATCCCGCTGCTGGTGCTGAGCCACCTGCACGCCGACCACATCGGCGGCCTCGCTTCGGTCTTCGAGGGCCGTGCGGTCGGCGCGATCGCCGTCGGGCCGGGGCGGTCGCCGGGGTGGGCGTGGCGCCAGGTGGCCGCCGAGGCCACCCGGCGGGCGGTGCCGCTGGTGGAGCTGACCCCGGGCGAGCGGCTGGACTGGCCGGGCCTGGCGCTCGACGTCCTGGGCCCGCGTTACGTACCCGCCCGCTCGGACGGGCCGCAGGACGGCACGACGATCAACAACAGCTCGGTGGTGCTCCGAGCGGAGACCACGGCGGGCCGGGTCCTGCTGACCGGCGACGTCGAACTGGCCGCGCAAGCGGACCTGCTGGCCGACATCGGAGATCTGAAGGCGGAGGTGTTGAAGGTGCCGCACCACGGAAGCCGCTACTCACTGCCCTCGTTCCTCGCGGCGGTGGCCCCACGGGTGGCCTTGGTCAGCGTGGGCGCGGGAAACACGTACGGGCACCCCAGCAAGTCCACAATGGACACCCTGACGGCCCTCGGCGCACGAGTGACCCGCACGGACGTGGACGGCGACACGGCGGTGGTCACCGGAACAGCGATAGCCCGCCGTGGCGAGCCCCGCGGCCCGCCTCGCCGGTGATGGCCGGGGCGGGGAAGGGTGCCGTGGGCCGGTGACTCTTGCCGGAGAGGTGCCGTGGGCCGGTGACTCACGCCGGGGAGGCGACACGTGGTTCGAGCGCCCGGGGAGACAAGGTGCGCCGCCGGGCCGGCGAGCTTGAGCCCGGGGGAGGCGACACGTGGCCGTGCCCCTCCGCCGAGCGCCGGGGCGGGCCGAGTGGCCGCCCCGGCCGGAGCTCAGTAGCCGAGGGCCTTGTTCACGGCCGCGGCCGAGGGCGGCAGGGTTGCCTTGGGACCCACGTGGTTCTCGATCGCGTCGAGGGTCTTGAGGCCGTCGCCGGTGATGAGGAGCACCGTCTCGGCGTCCGGGTCCAGCTTGCCCGTCTCGACCAGCTTCTTCGCCGTGGCGACGGTGACCCCGCCGGCCGTCTCGGTGAAGATGCCTTCGGTGCGGGCCAGCAGGCGGATGCCCTCGACGACCTCTTCGTCCGAGACGTCCTCGATCGCGCCGCCGGTGCGGTTGACGATGTCGAGCACGTACGGGCCGTCGGCCGGGTTGCCGATCGCCAGCGAGCGGGCGATCGTGTCCGGCTTCACCGGCTGGACCACGTCGTGGCCCTCGCGGAACGCGGCCGAGACCGGCGAGCAGCCGGTGGCCTGCGCGCCGAAGACCTTGTACGGGCTGGCGTCCACGAGACCGAGCTGCCCCAGCTCACGGAAACCCTTGTCCACCTTGGTCAGCTGCGAACCGGAGGCGATCGGCACGACGATCTGCGGCGGGATGCGCCAGCCGAGCTGCTCGGCGACCTCGAAGGCCAGCGTCTTCGAGCCCTCCGAGTAGTACGGCCGGACGTTCACGTTGACGAACGCCCACTTCGGGTGCTCGCCGGCGAGCTCGGTGGCGAGGCGGTTGACGTCGTCGTAGTTGCCGTCGATGGCGATGAGGTCGCCGTCGTACACCGCGGTGGTGAGGATCTTGGCGCGCTCGAGGCTCTTGGGGATCAGCACGACCGACCGCCAGCCGGCGCGGGCCGCGGCGGCGGCCGTCGCGTTGGCCAGGTTGCCGGTCGAGGGACACGCGAGCACCTCGAACCCGAACTCGCGGGCCGCGGCCAGCGCGACGGCGACGACGCGGTCCTTGAACGAGTGCGTCGGATTGCCGGTGTCGTCCTTGACCCACACGCGCTTGAGGCCGAGTTCCTTGGCGAGGCGGTCGGCGCGGACCAGCCGCGTCGCGCCCGGCTCGGTGTTCGGGATCTCTTCGACGTTGGACGGAACGGGAAGGAGTTTCTTGTAGCGCCAGATGTTCTTGGGGCCGGCCTCGATGTCTTCGCGGCGGACGCGGCCGAAGTCGTACGCGACCTCGAGCGGCGAGAAGTCTTCGGCGGAGACGAACTCCGGAGCGAGCGGCTGCCGGTGGCCCTCTTCCTTCGACACCAGTTCGACGGCGGGTCCGAGATCCGGGGTCTTCGTGGTGGAGGTCGTGCCGAGGGTGGCGGTCATCGCGAGGTTCCTTTCCTCATCTGCCCCGCCGAAGCGGGCCGGAATTGGCACCGTGGTCGTCAGCTATCCCGCGATCGCGGGATGACAGGCTGTACGCCGGTTGCCGGGGCTTCGTCGGGCCGTTCCCTCTGCCCCTCTGGATGAGCGGTATTCAATTGTCGGTGCGCGCACGCCGGATCCTCCGGGGCGGGCTGCCTCGGCTACACCGTACGACATCGCGCTCGGGACGTGCCACGGTGGCCGCTCGACATCACCGGAGCGGGGGCATCCGAGCGCAAGTGAGAGGATTCCCGGGTGACCGCGCAAGCCACCGCCCCGGCCCCGCTGCACCTGGTGCTGGGTGAGGAAGAACTGCTGATCGAGCGGGCCGTCCGCGAGACGCTCGCCGCCGCGCGCGCGATGGACGCGACCGCCGAGCTGACCCGGGCCCGGGTGTCCGATCTCACAGCGCCCGAGCTGGCCGAACTGGTCAGCCCGTCGCTGTTCAGCGAAGGCCGGGTGATCGTCCTGGAGTCGGCGCAGGACATCTCCCAGGAGCTGGCCGACGCCGTCGCGGCCTACCTGAAGGACCCGGCCGACGGGGTCGTGCTCGTCGTCGTGCACACCGGCGGCGGCCGCAGCAAGGCGGGCAAGACGCTCCCGGCGGCGCTGAAGAAGGCCGGCGCCGAGGTCACCGAGTGCCCGAAGCTGACCAAGCCGGCCGAGCGGGAGCAGTTCGTGCGCCACGAGGTGCGCCGGGTGGGCGGCAAGATCGACCCGGCGGGGGTCGCCGCCCTGCTCGACGCCGTGGGCTCCGACCTGCGGGAACTCTCTTCGGCGGCGACGCAGCTGGTCGCGGACACGGGCGGCACCGTCGACGCCGACGCGGTTCGTCGCTACCACCGCGGCCGGGCCGATGTCACCGGCTTCGCGGTCGCGGAGAAGGCGGTCAGCGGCGATCGCGCGGCGGCGCTGGAGTCGCTGCGCTGGGCGATGCAGCTTGGTGTCCCGCACGTGCTGGTCGCCGACGCGCTGGCCGACGCGGTCCGCACGATCGCCCGGGTCTCCGGCGCCGGCCGGGGCAACCCGAACCAGCTGGCGGGCGAGCTGGGCATGCCGCCGTGGAAGATCCGCAAGGCGCAGGGTCAGTCCCGGGGCTGGAACCCCGACGGCCTCGCGACGGCGATGCGCGTGGTCGCGCGGCTGAACGCCGAGGTCAAGGGCGTGGCGGCGGACCCTGGCTACGCGCTGGAGCGCGCGGTCCTCCAGGTGGCGGCGGCCAAGGGCGACCGCTGACCGCAGCGGCTCCGGACACGAAGAACCCAGACGCGAAGAGCTCCAGGCGCGAGGAGCCCGGCTCGAGAGCCCAGGTGCGAAGAGCCCGGACCTGAGGAGCCCGGACACGAGAGCCGGACCCGAGGAGCCCAGGCGCGAGAGCCGGACCCGAGGAACCCGGACACGAGGACGAGGAGCCCAGGCGCGAGGTGCCCGGACCTGAACAGCCCGGACCTGAAGAGCCGGAAGCGAGAAGTCCGGGCGCAAAAGGCCTGGACATGAAGAAGGCCCCGGCCGAAGCCGGGGCCTTCCCAGAAATCAACCAGCTCAGAGCGCGTTGACGCGCTTCGCCAGCGCCGACTTCTTGTTGGCGGCCTGGTTGGCGTGGATGACGCCCTTCGAGACGGCCTTGTCCAGCTTCTGGGCGGCGTCGCGCTGCAGCTCGGCGGCCTTGGCCTTGTCGCCGGCCTCGGCGGCTTCGCGGACCTTGCGGATCGCGGTCTTCACCGAGGACCGGATCGCCTGGTTGCGCTGACGCGCCTTCTCGTTCGTCGTGATGCGCTTGATCTGCGACTTGATGTTGGCCATAGGGCAACTCCTGTTTCACTCGGTGAGATTCGCCGCCGCGCTGAAGTGGCCCCGCTCGATGAGCAGGTTTCCTCCATGACGGAATGCCGCACGGGCAGCGAGCGATCACTCTAACAGCCGGGCCGCCGGCGCCCGGAGCCGGGAGTACCGTGGGCGACGGCAGTGCCTAGGGTTCCGTCGCCGGTCCGAGCAACCCGCACCACCCGCACCACGCACCACACGCACCACACAGCATCACCCAACCAGG
Organism: Amycolatopsis sp. NPDC024027; assembly: GCF_040638975.1. NCBI lineage: Bacteria > Bacillati > Actinomycetota > Actinomycetes > Pseudonocardiales > Pseudonocardiaceae > Amycolatopsis > Amycolatopsis sp. NPDC024027. Next base: position 149,911 of record NZ_JBEZYY010000014.1, on the reverse strand, counting down.
ACCGGTGGGTCTGGTCCGAGCGGCACCATCGGCGGGCCCGGACGGCCGGTCGTTCATCTGACGGGGCAAAAGCCTGGAGGACCGGCTGTTCGCGCGCGCGAACAGCCGAAGGGGTCCCGTGAACGCCACCGCCTTGTCCCTCGTCCTCGTCGCCGCCGTCGTGCACGCCGCGTGGAACCTCGCGGCCAAGCGGGTCTCCTCCGGGGGCACCCAGTTCGTCTGGCTCTACTACACGGCCGGCGCCGTCTTGCTGCTTCCCGTCACGATCGTGCTGCTCGTCGTCGAAGACCACCGTCCACAGTGGAGCTGGCTGCTCGCCGCCGCGGTCACCGCCGTCCTGCACATCGCCTACGGGGTCGTGCTGCAGCGCGGGTACCGCGTCGGCGACCTCTCCGTCGTCTACCCCGTCGCGCGGGGCACCGGGCCGCTGCTTTCGGTGCTGGCCGCCGTCCTGGTGCTCGGGGAACGGCCCGGTCCGCTCGGCCTGCTCGGCGCGTTCCTGGTCGTCGCCGGGGTGCTGGTGATCAGCACCGGCCGGAAGGGCGGTGACTCCCGCGCCGTGAAAGCGGGGATCCTCTACGGGCTGCTGACCGGGGCCGTCATCGCCGGCTACACGCTCTGGGACGCGCACTCGGTGACCGGCATCGGCGTGCCGCCGGTCGTCTACTTCGGCCTGGGCTCGGTCCTGCAGAGCGTGCTGCTCGTACCCGGCGCCCTGGCCGATCGTGCCGAAGTGACGCGGATCTGGCGGGACCAGCGCCGCGAGGTCCTGCTCGTCGCGGTCCTGTCGCCGATCGCCTACATCCTCGTGCTGTTCGCCCTCACCATGGCGCCGGTCAGCCTGGTCGCGCCCGCCCGGGAGCTGAGCATCGTGCTCGGCGGCCTCGCCGCGTGGCTGGTCCTGGGCGAGCGTGACGCCGTGCGGCGGCTGGCCGGGTCGGTGATCGTGCTGTCCGGCATCGCCGCGATTGCGGCCGCCTGAGCCCGTCCGGTAGGCATGGTCGGATGGAGATCCTGAAGAGCCGGCTGCTGATCCGCCCGCGGGACGTCGCCGCGTCCACGGCGTTCTACCGCGACACCCTCGGCCTGGCCGTCGAGCGGGAATTCCCGGGTGGCACCGTGTTCTTCCTCGGCCACGGCTCCCTGGAGGTCTCCGGTGCGGGCGAGACGGGCTCGTCGCCCGATCTGGTGCTCTGGCTGCAGGTCCGGGACCTCGCCGGCACCCTGGCCGAGCTGAAGGGCAACGGCCTGGAGCCGGTGCGCGACGCGCGGCGCGAGCCGTGGGGCCTCGACGAGGCCTGGATCGCCGATCCGGACGGCACGCGGATCGTGCTGGTCGAGGTGCCCGAGGGACACCCGATCCGCACGGACACCCGCTAGGCGGGCTTGACGGCGCGCAGCTGCGCGGCGAGCGCGGCGAACCCGGGCGGCTCCCAGGTCCAGGTCTGCAGGTCGGCGAAGCCCGCGGCGGCGGCTTCGTCGGCCAGGACGTGCCTGCTCACGGGCAGCCACTTCTCGTGCGCGGACAGCAGCAGCCGGCCGCCGGGGCGCAGCACCCGGAACAGCTCGGCGAACCCGGCGGCGCGGTCTTCCCACAGCATGACGTTGTTCACGCTCAGCACGACGTCGACGGAGCCGCCGGGCTCGCCGGTGTGCGCCGCCGATCCTTCGCGCAGCTCGGCGCGGTCGCCGCAGCGCTCGTGGCACAGCGTGAGCATCTCGGGGGAGGGGTCGACGCCGACAGCGCGCCCGGCCAGGCGGGCGGCGGCTTCCAGGCCGACGCCGGGGCCGGGGCCGACGATCAGGACGGTCTCGTCGGGCTCGATCTTCGCCAGGTCGACGACTCGGTGTTCGGTGGCGGCGTTGCCGCGGGCCATGACCCAGCCGCCGAGGCGGCCGAGCGTGCCGGTGGGGTGACCGAACGTCCGGTCGAGGACGCGGGCGAAGCCGCTGGTCTCCGGCTGGGGAGGGGGTGCCGGCTGGTGCGGAGTACTCATACTTCGAGGGCACCACGGATCGCGAAACCCCGCATCGGGGATGACCCCCAACCGCACCCGGAGGGCCATGGGACCATAGAGGTGGCCATCCCCGACTTTCCGAGGACTCATTCGAGTGACGACGTTCGCCGACACGACCTTCACGCCTCCGGAGCTCATCCGGAACTTCTGCATCATCGCGCACATCGACCACGGCAAGTCCACCCTGGCCGACCGCATGCTGCAGCTCACCGGCGTCGTGGAAGAGCGGGCCATGCGCGCTCAGTACCTCGACCGGATGGACATCGAACGCGAGCGCGGCATCACGATCAAGGCGCAGAACGTCCGGCTGCCCTGGAAGGTCGACGGGCAGGACCACGTCCTGCACATGATCGACACCCCCGGCCACGTCGACTTCACCTACGAGGTCTCCCGGGCCCTGGAGGCGTGCGAAGGCGCTGTCCTGCTGGTCGACGCCGCGCAGGGGATCGAGGCCCAGACGCTGGCCAACCTGTACCTCGCGCTGGAGAACAACCTCCAGATCATCCCGGTGCTCAACAAGATCGACCTGCCCTCGGCCGACCCCGACAAGTACGCGGGTGAGCTGGCCCACATCATCGGCTGCGAGCCGGAAGACGTCCTGCGGGTCTCGGCCAAGACCGGCATGGGCGTCGGCGCGCTGCTCGACGAGGTCGTGAAGTCGGTTCCGGCGCCGCAGGGTGACGCCGACGCGCCCGCCCGGGCGATGATCTTCGACTCGGTGTACGACACCTACCGCGGCGTCGTCACCTACATCCGCGTCGTCGACGGCAAGATCACGCCGCGCGAAAAGATCAAGATGATGTCCACCGGCGCCACGCACGAGCTGCTGGAGGTCGGGATCATCTCGCCCGAGCCCAAGCCCAGCAAGGGCCTCGGCGTCGGCGAGGTCGGCTACCTGATCACCGGCGTGAAGGACGTCCGCCAGTCGAAGGTCGGCGACACGGTGACGTCCGAGCGCAACGGCGCCAAGGAAGCGCTGGCGGGCTACCGCGAGCCGAAGCCGATGGTCTACTCGGGCCTGTACCCGGTCGACGGTTCGGACTACCCCGAGCTGCGCGAGGCGCTCGACAAGCTCCAGCTGAACGACGCCGCGCTCGACTACGAGCCGGAGACGTCGGTGGCGCTCGGCTTCGGCTTCCGCTGCGGCTTCCTCGGCCTGCTGCACCTGGAGATCACGCGCGACCGGCTCGAGCGCGAATTCGGCCTCGACCTGATCTCGACGGCACCGAACGTGGTCTACGACGTGGTGCAGGACGACGGCAAGGAAATCCACGTCACCAACCCGTCGGACTGGCCGACGGGGAGCAAGATCGACAAGGTGCTGGAGCCGGTCAGCAAGGTCAGCATCCTGGCGCCGTCGGAATTCATCGGCACGATCATGGAGCTGTGCCAGAACAAGCGCGGTCAGCTGCTCGGCATGGACTACCTGTCCGAGGATCGGGTCGAGCTGCGCTACAACATGCCGCTCGGTGAAATCATCTTCGACTTCTTCGACACGCTGAAGTCGCGTACGCGCGGCTACGCGTCGCTGGACTACGAAGAGGCCGGTACGCAGGCGGCGGATCTGGTCAAGGTGGACATCCTTCTGCAGGGCGAGGGCGTGGACGCGTTCTCCGCGATCGTGCACAAGGACGACGCCTACAACTACGGCAACCGCATGGTGAACCGGCTCCGCGAACTGATCCCGCGGCAGAACTTCGAGGTGCCCATCCAGGCCGCCATCGGCGCCCGGATCATCGCCCGCGAAACGATTCGCGCGATCCGCAAGGACGTGCTCGCGAAATGCTACGGCGGTGACATTTCGCGTAAGCGCAAGCTGCTGGAGAAGCAGAAGGAAGGCAAGAAGCGGATGAAGACCGTCGGCCGGGTCGAGGTTCCGCAGGAGGCCTTCGTCGCCGCACTGTCCACTGAGGACTCCGGCAAGAACAAGAAGTAGGCTGTTCCATTGATGTGACTGTTTCGTTGATGTGACACCGGCGCCCATATTCACGCCACCGCGTGAATATGGGCGCCGAACCCGTGTTCGAGGTGGTTTCTGTCGGTGCTCTCTGGTTTCCTCTGGTGTGAAGAGCGAAAGGAGAGCACCATGACGGTCATGGCAGACATCGAGCTTCCCGCCGATTCGGGCCCCCTGACGGTGCACGACCTCGAGGGGATCCCGTTTGATGGCCGACGTTATGAACTCATCGACGGGGTGCTCATCGTGAGCCCCGCACCGGGTCGAAGACACCAGAAGATCGTGATGAAACTCGCGAGAGTGCTCGAGGACGTGTGCCCGGCAGAGTACGACGTACTCGTCGCGCCGTTCGCGGTGCACTCGGGTGACAAGATCGAGCTTCAGCCGGACGTCCTGGTCGGCTTGGACGAGGACTTCACGGACAAGGATCTCCCCGCGCCACCGGTGCTGGCGGTCGAGGTGCTGTCGCCCAGCACGGCGATCCACGACCTCAACACCAAGAAGGCGGTCTACGAGCGGCTTGGGACGGGCAGCTACTGGGTGATCGACCCGGCGGCGCCCGCGTTGACGGTGTTCGAGCTGGATGCGGACGGTCACTACCAGCAGGTGGCCAAGGCAGCGGGCGACGAGGCGGTCGAGCTCGAGCAACCCTTCCCGGTGCGGATCGTGCCACGGGAGCTGCTGGGCCGGCTCGGCTGACGCGGCGCCGGTCAGTGGGGCCGGATGCGAGGCGTCCCGCGGAGCTGGGCGTGCAGCTGCCGGTGGCGCAGTTCCTTCCGGAGCCGGTCGAGCACGGCGTCGAACAGGGCCGGGGTGAGGATCGCCGTCTGCTCGAACTGTCTCCGCTCGGGCGGTGCCGGCGGCAGCTTGCTTCGCGGCGCGTAGCGCTGCACTGAGCTCTCGACGCCGCCGCCGGTGACCAGGTCGACCCAGAGGGCGTCGCGCAGGTAGCCGTCGCCGAAGCGGGCCGAACGCCGGACGGTGACTTCCGCGATCTCCGGCCAAGGCACCAGGCGCGTGCTGAGCGTGCCCGCCGGCAGGCGGATGCCCTCGTCGCCGATGGTGAGGTCGCGCAGGCCCTCGAACCCGCGCTTGAGGTCGCGGGCCCGGGAGACGCGGTAGATCAGGACGGCGGCGAGCACGGTCGCCGCGTAGGCGCCGCCGATCAGCCACGGCGAGAGGCCGCGCACCAACCCGGTGGCGAGCGCCGCGCCGAAGCCGGCGTCGGCGACGACGAGCAAGCCGACCAGGACCTTGACCGGCGTGGTCACGCGGGGCGGGGACTCGGACAACGGGACGACTCCTGGGGCCGGAGGGGTCAGGGATTGCCGATTATCCGGTCTGCCCGGATGAACACCGCGACCCGCCGCTCTTCGGCCATGACCCGGTCGTACTCGGCCCAGTCGTCGTGGGTGCCGGTGGCGGCGATGAAGACGTCACGCAACAGCTGCGGCAGGCCCGTGGGGTCGAAGGCGGGGTCGGGATCGTCGGGCCCGATGAGGTGGGTGGCACCGGTGACGGAGAGCCAGTTCCAGCCGCGCCGGAAGGTGACGGTGGCGTGCCCGGACCGCCGCAGCAGGAGAAGCTTGTGCGCTTGGCCGACGGCGACGTAGGCGACACCCGGCGCACCGGTCACCGGATCGTCGAAGACACCGACGTTGACGACGGAGGCGTGCACGGTGCCGTCCGCCCGCGTCGTGGCGACGGTGGCGAGGCCGTGCTCCTGCAGCGACAGCGTGCGAACCTGCTCCAGATCTGCGGTCATGCCCCAACCTAACCCGCCGCACGGGCCGCCCGTCCGGGTTTCACCGCGCGAAGTGCGCCGATAACCGTCCGCACAGGAGGTCGACGTCGGCGCGAGGCGCCCCGGGCCAGTCGACGTCCATCCACCCGACCTCGGCGGGAGTGCCCCGGTGCCGCACGAAGACGTGCTGGTGGAAGTGGGCAATGGCCCGCCCGGCGATGGCCGAGTGCACGGACTCGGGATCCAGTTCGGCCCGCAGTGCCCGGGCCGCCACCCAGGCGGCCCGCGCGACGGTCAGGGCTTCGGCTTCGGTGAGCCCGTCGAGGTTCGCCACGTGCCGCCGGGTCTCGACGAAGAGGTAGCCGGGGAAGGCGCCGGGCCGATGACTGACGACGGCGAGCTCGTCGGCCCAGATGACCGGCCCCACCAAGGGGCCGGTACCGCTGTGCTTGGCGCAGATCGGGCACGGCATGACCGCAGCGTACTGCGCCACGGTTCAGGTCGAGGTTCGATCGGCTGGAGGCCAGACGTGGCCGGCGGCGTCGTCCGCAACCCGGACGTGTTCGAGGACGACGGTCCGTTCGAAGGCCGCGGCGGCGAAGGAGACGGCGCCGCCGAACACCGCGCCGTCCGGGTGGGGGACGCCGTCGACCGTGCGCACGCCGCCGAACAGGGCCTCGTCGCGGAACACGGCTTCGTCGAACATCGCGCCGTTGTGGAAGACCGCTCCCCGGAACAGCGCCAAGCCGTGGAAGCGGGCACGCTTGAAGTTCGCGGACGTGCGGAACTCGCTGCCGCCGAAGCTGGCGTAGCCGGTGAATTCGACGTCCTCGAAGCGGTTCCAGCCGGCGAACCGCGCTCCGCCGAACCGGACGTTGCCGACCCGGCACCCACGGAAGTCGAAGTGGCACAGGAGAGCGCCCGTCAGGTTGAGGGTGATTCCGGGCCAGAACTCCGGACGCGGCTCGCCGGGAGCGTCGCCGGGTAGAGGTGGTCGGCCAGGATGCGCTGGGCCGTCGCGCGCACCTCGAGCTCCTGGTCGCTCGCGTGCCCGTCGGTGCCGGTCTGTGCTGAATCCGCCGTGTCCTGGCTCGAACCGGGGGCGCGCAACGACGACCAGGGTGGCATCCGGGGCCCGGTGGGCAGCGTGTACGGCAGCCGGAGGTAGGCGCAGAGGAGATTGACGATCGTCTGCCGCTGGTCCGGCGTGTTCTGCGCCAGCCGCTCCAACGCGTAGAGACCGGCCAGCCGGATCGGTGTCTTCTCGGATCCGAGCTGGTCCGCCGCCTTGGTGTAGAGCTCGGTGATCCGCCGTTCCGCCGCGTCGACCCGGGCGTCCTCGGCCAGCCGCCGCTGGTGCGCGGCAGTGTCCGAGGCCACCTGCTCGACGTGCTTTTGCGCGTGCTCCCGCTGGGCGAGCTCCTGCTCCTTCCGGCGGAGTTCGAGCTCGCCCAGGCGCTGCCGTCGCGCGGCCAGCACGAGCGCGACGGCGCCGCCCGCGCCGAGGACCACGTTTCCGGTCGCGCGGAACACCTCCAGCTGCGCCTGGTCCGCCGGTGTGCCGGCGCCGAAGAGCGCCAGCAGCAGCCAGAGCGTCCCGACCGCGACCACGACCAGCCCGGCGAACACGATGGCCCGCGTGGTGAGCACCTTGCCGAGGCGCTCCTCGCGAAGGCCGGCCGGCTCGGTCGGCTCCGGGCCCTCGCCGGCCGGTCGTGCTGGTGGGTTGCGCACCGGTCGACTGTGCCACGCCCACGCCTGGCCCGGAACCAGTTCCGGGCCGGGCCGCCCTCCGGGGAGGGAGGGCCCGGCGTTCGGCTCAGCAAGCGCCGTTGTCGGTCCACACCCCCCACTGGCCCGTCGTTCCCGGCTCCTCGCCCTGCGTCCACCACTTCGCGGTCCACTTGTGGCCGTTGTGGGACACCACGTTCCCGCCCGTGTACACCTGCGTCGCGGTCCACGCCGGGTCCGCGCACGTGCCCGGGTTCGTCGTCCCGCCCGTGTCCCACGCGATCTGCGCCGACCGGTAGAAGTTGATCCCCTGCGCCACCCAGCGGGGCGCCTGGGCGCCCAGCCGGGTCCGGAACGCCGTCCAGTCGTGCGTCGACCACGGTGACCAGCCCAGCTCCGCGTGCGCGGCCAAGCGGGGGAACGCCAGGTAGTCGATGTCCGATGGTGTCACCACCGTTTCCGTCCACAGTGGCGACTCCACGCCGCGGACCGCCGATTCGCCCACGCCCGACAGGTACGCTCCCGGGTTCCAGCCGTAGGCGTCCTGGACCTCGATGTAGCCCGCCCACGACAACCCGATGGGCGTCGAGCTGTTGTACTTCATGTCCAGGTACGCCTTGTTCGCCGGCGACAGGATCACCTTGCTGCCGCGGGAAACCGCCGTCGACACCCCCGGATCGGAGGTGGAAGTCCCCCAGAACTGCGGGGTCGCCGAAGCCGGCAGAGACGCCTTCGCGACGTCGTGCCAGCCCACCACCGACTTGCCCGTGGCCGCGACCAGGGGGAGAACCTTGTTGACGAACGTGAGGTAGTCGGCCGCCGACGTCGAGGACGCTTCGTCGCCGCCGATGTGGAGGTACGGGCCCGGGGTCAGAGCCGCCAGCTCGCGCAGGACGTCCGCGATGAACGTGTACGTGATGTCCTTCGAGATGCACAACGAGCTGTAGCCGACCGCCGTGTCCGTGCGCAGGGCCGGGGCCACCCCGTTGCAGTTCAGCTCGGCGTATGACGCCAGTGCCGCGTTCACGTGTCCCGGCATGTCGATCTCCGGGATGACCGTGATGTGGCGCGAAGCCGCGTAGTTCACGATGTCGGTGTACTGCGCCTTCGTGTAGTAGCCACCCGCGCCGCCGCCGACCTGGGTGCTGCCGCCGTACGTCGTCAGGCGGGGCCAGCTGTCGATCTGGATGCGCCAGCCCTGGTCGTCCGCCAGGTGGAGGTGCAGGTTGTTGATCTTGTACTGGGCCAGCTGGTCGAGGTACCGCTTGACCGTCGGCACCGGGTGGAAGTGGCGGGCGACGTCGAGCATCGCGCCGCGGTAGGCGAAGCGCGGGTAGTCCACGATCGTCGCCCCCGGGACGCTCCACGGGCCCTGCTGGGCCGTCGGGCTTTCGACCCGGCCCGGCAGCAGCTGCCGCAGCGTCTGGACGCCCGCGAAGAGCCCGTCCGCGGTGGTGGCCCGCACGGTGACCGACGACGCCGTCGACACCAGCTGGTAGCCCTGGGCGCCGACGCTCGCGGGGGCGCCGCCGAGCAGCAAGGCGATGCTGTCGGAGGGCACGGACGCCGGCGCGTCGGACACCGGCAGCGCGAAGCCGGTCGACGGCCGCAGCACGCCGGCCAGGTAGTCGCCGACCTGCCTGGCCGGCGCCGAACCGGCTTCGGTGACGATCTTCGTCGTCGAGACCAGCGGGAACGCGACCCCGGCCGCCGGGGTCACCGAGACCGGTGCCGGCACGATCGACTGCAACGCCGGCGTGGCCGCCGCGGCCGGCGTGAAGTGGGCGGCTGTCGTGCCGGCGCCGATCAGGGCCAGCACGGCGAGTGCGCGGCCGAGCCGCCGCGCGAAGGACTGCTTCACCGGGGGACCTCCTGGCGGGAAGGGCGCGACCTCGCCGTCGCACCTGACCGGATCGTCGCACTTCCGGCGGTCGTGGTCTAGACCAGTCTGGGTGGTTAAGCTCGCGCGGTGACGCGGGACTTCGTGCCGGGATCGCCGTTCGCGCTGCTCTCGGAAGCCGAAACGGCCGCCTGGTACGCCTACATGAAGGTGCACCTGCGGCTGGACTACGAGATGAACCGGCAGCTACGGGCCGACAGTGGCCTCTCCCTCGCCGACTACCACGTCCTGGTCGCCCTGACGAGCGATGCCGGTGGCCGGATGCGGGTCACCGACCTCGCGATCCGCATCGGCTGGGAGCGCAGCCGGCTGTCGCACCACCTCAAGCGGATGCGGGACCGCGGGCTGGTCGAAACCGGGACGGCCGTCGAGGACCGCCGCGTCACCGAGGTCGCGCTGTCCGAGGAGGGCTGGGCCTCGTTGCGGCAAGCGGCGCCGGACCACGTCGGGTTCGTGCGTGAAGCGGTCCTGGGTGCCCTCGAGCCCGGTGAGCTGGCGCAGCTGACGACGCTGCTCGACCGTGTCTACGACCGGCTGGTCGAGCGCGGCACCCTGCCCTGGCCGGACGACCACCCCTGACAGTTGCGTGACATGTCACCTAATATGGGTCGTGAGACCGAGGAGGACGTGATGGCGACGGTGGCCGGGCTGATGGAAGCCAATCTGCTTCAGGTGTTCAACGAACGTGACGACGAGCGGCGCGCGAAGGCGATCGCCGCGACCTACGCGCCCGACGTCGAGTTCGCCGACCCGGAAGGGGTGGTGACCGGCCACGCGGAGCTGAACGCCAAGGCGCGCGGGCTGCTGGAACAGTCGCCGGGCTTCGTCTTCGCGCCCGCCGGTCCGGTGCTCGTCAACCACGACCTGGGCCACCTCGCCTGGCAGTTCGGCCCCGAAGGCGCGCCGCCGGTCGTGCGGGGGATCGACATCGCGCTCGTCGAGGACGGCGTGATCAAGAAGCTGTACACGATGTTGCTGCCCGGCTGAGTACTACGCTCGGTGGCATGTTCGACGAGCTGACGTTCCCGGTCGTCGCCGCGCCGATGGCCGGCGGTCCCACCACTCCGGAGCTGGTCGCCGCGGTGTCCGAGGCCGGTGGCTTCGGCTTCCTCTCCGCCGGCATGCTCACGCCCGCGGCGCTGAGCGCGCAGATCGACCGCACCGCCGAGCTCACCGGGCGGCCGTTCGGCGTCAACCTCTTCGTGCCGCAACCCGACACCGGCGCCGACATCTCAGCCCACAAAACCCGGCTCGAAGCGTTCGCCCGCGAGTACGACGTCGAGCTCGGCGAGCCGAAGTGGGACGACGACGCGTACCCCGCGAAGCTGGACGTCGTGCTCGAGAAGCGGATCCCCGTGGTGTCGTTCACCTTCGGGCCGCCCTCGCCGTCGGACGTCCTCCGGCTCCGCGACGCCGGTGCGAAGGTCGTCATCACCGTGACCACCCCGGAGGCCGCCCACCGGGCCGCCGACCTCGGCGCCGACGCGCTCGTCCTGCAGGGCTTCGAGGCGGGCGGGCACCGGAGCCTGTTCACCGACGACCCGCGGCTGCCCGGCGGCGGCGCGGAATACGGCGTCCTGGCCCTCCTGCGGCTCGTCGCCGCCCGCGTGGACCTGCCACTGATCGCCGCCGGCGGGCTGGTGCACGGGGCCGACGTCGCCGCCGTGCTCGCCGCCGGGGCCGTGGCGGCCCAGCTGGGCACCGCCTTCCTGCGCGCGGACGAAGCGGGGACATCGGAGGCGCACCGCAAGGCGCTCGCCCTCGCCGAGCGCGAGACGGCGTTCACCCGTGCCTTCAGCGGCCGCCCGGCCCGAGGTCTGGTCAACAAGTTCATGGACGCCCTCTCCGAGGGAGCGCCGGCCGCGTATCCGCAGCTCAACAACCTGGCCGGCCCGGTGCGCAAGGCGTCGGCGAAGGCCGGTGACCCGGAAGCGATCTCGCTGTGGGCGGGCCAGACCTACCCGCTCGCCTACGACGCCTCGGCCGCCGTGATCATCGAGCGGCTGAAGGTCGAGGCGCGCGAAGCCGCCGCCCGCCTCGACCGGATCCGCTAGCCGCCCGTGCGGTTCAGCAGCGAGTGCCGCCGGCTGTAGAGGAAGTAGACGACCAGGCCGATCAGGAACCAGACGCCGAACCGGATCCAGGTCGCCGGCTGCAGGAACGTGATCAGCCAGAGCGAGAACACGATGCCGATGGCGGGCACCACCGGCATGCCCGGCGTCTTGAACGTCCGGGGCAGGTCCGGCTGCTTGTAGCGCAGCACGATCACCGCGACGCAGACGACGACGAACGCCAGCAGGATGCCGATGTTCGTCAGCTCGGCCGCCTCGCCGATCGGCAGGACGCCCGCGATGATCGCGGACGCGCCGCCGAGGATCCACGTCATCCGGCTCGGCACCTGGCGCTTCTCGTTCGTCTTGCCGAACCACGGCGGCAGCAGGCCGTCGCGGCTCATCGAGTAGCCGACGCGGGTGGCGCCCATCAGGAACGTGAACAGCACGGTGAGGATGCCGATGATGGCACCGATCGCGATCACCGTGGCCAGCCCGGAGAGGCCGACCGACTTGAACGCCGTCGAGAACCCGCTCTTCGGGTCGATCTCGGTGTACTTCTGCATGCCGGTCAGCACCAGGCAGGCCAGCACGTACAGCACCATCGAAATGGCGAGCGAGTAGATGATCGCCTTCGGCATGTGCCGCTGGGCGTCCTTCGACTCTTCCGCCGCGGTGCTCATGGCGTCGTAGCCGAAAACGGCGAAGAACACGGTCGCGGCGCCGGTCACCGCGCCGCCGAAGCCGGCCGGCGCGAACGGCGTGTAGTTGCCGGTCTTGACGTAGAAGAAGCCGACCAGGATGACCACCAGCACGATCAGGACCTTGATCCCGACCATCGCCGTCTCGAACCGGGCGGCGCTGCGGATGCCGCGGTTGAGCAGGTACGCGATCAGCAGGCACAGCAGCGCGGCGAACAGGTCGACCTTGTGGCCCGGCCCGGTCCCGGGCGCACCGAGCATCCACGCCGGCAGGTCCAGGCCGAGCTGGCCGAGCAGGAAGCTGAAGTAGCCCGAGATGCCGATCGCCACCACCGCCACGATCGCGGTGTACTCCAGCAGCAGGTCCCAGCCGATGAACCAGCCGACGATCTCGCCGAGCACCGCGTAGCCGTAGGTGTAGGCCGAACCGGCCTTCGGGATCAGGCCGGCGAACTCCGCGTAGGAGAACGCCGCCGCGGCGCTGGCGACCCCGGCGATGAGGAACGAGATCAGCACGGCCGGCCCGACGCCGGGGATGCCCGCCGCGTCGTCGCCGTGCGCGACACTGCCGGCGAGGGCGAAGATCCCGGCGCCGATGATGCCGCCGATGCCGATGGCGGTCAGCTGCCACAGCCCCAGAGTGCGTTGCAGGCCGCCGCTTTCGGCCGGGTCCTGGATCTGGTCGATCGGCTTGCGCCGGAAGATGCCGGAGCTCGAGCCCAAGCCTCCTGGAGCGGACATCATCGTCTCCCGAACGGTCGGTGGAAGGCCCGGATCACGGACCCTCGCGGGAACCTACCGCCAACCCGGCGCGCCGACAGCCTGAGCGCGTCAGCCCGCCGCGGTGTCCTCGCTGACGGCCTTCGGCGCCGACGCGGCCGCCCGCTTCGCCTGGGTGGTCCGGACCGCGCTCGCCGCGAAGTAGGTGAGCAGCTCCGCGACCTCCACCGGGTCGTCCAGCTGCGGGCAGTGGCCCCAGTCCTCGCGGACCAGCAGCCTGCTGTGCGGTACCAGCGTGTGCAGCTGCCGCCCGGACGCGGCGGTGACGAGCTTGTCCTTGCCGCACGCGACGACCAGCAGCGGGACCTCGACCGAATCGAGGCGGTAGGCGTCGGCGAGTTCCGCGACGAGCTGCCGGGCCTCTTCCAGCCGGCTCTTGGTCGCGCGGTAGTCCGGGAAGAGCGCGGTGAAGCGCTGCACCTGGGTGGCGTCGGCCGCGCCCGAGTCGGCGTACAGCAGCCGCGGGACGAGCTGCTCGGCGACCTTGCGCACCAGGAACCCCGGCACCGGGAGGGGCAGGGACGAATACAGCCGCAGCGGCAGCGGGTAGCGCGCGACCGCGCGGATCAGCCACGAGTCGACGAAGCCCGGCGCGGCGATCGAGACGACGCCGGAGATCGGCAACCTGCTGTTTTGGGCCGCGCGCAGGCTCATGGTGCCGCCGAGGGAGTTCCCGGCCAGCACGACCGAGCCGAGCACGGCCTGTTCGCGGACGACGGCGGTGGTGAACGCGTCGAGCTGCGGCAGCAGCGGGCCCGGCCGCAGTGGCTGGGCGTCGCCGAACCCGGGCAGATCGACCGCGACCGCGGGGATCCCGGCGGCCGCGAGCTGCTCCAGGGCGGGGCGCCAGGTGTCGGCGCTGTCGCAGTAGCCGTGCAGCAGCACCAGCCGCGGTGCGGTGGGCCGGACGTGCGGTGTGGCAGACCTGCGGCGCAGGGAGCGGCGCGGAACCTCCGGCTCGGGGACGGTTTCGCCGACCTCGAGCACGCGGGTGCGGACACCGGCGTAGCGCCGGAAGGAGACCCGGATCGGGTCCTCGTCACTGGGCCGGCCGCCCGGGACAGCCGGCGCGGGCCGCTTCGTTGCGGTCATGTTCCAAGATTACCTGGCCGGGGTGGGGTTTTGGTGGAATTTCGGTGCTAACGACCAGGTCTCGAACTGAAGACGTGAAATATTCACGAGATGCCGCGCTGGGCGGATCAAAGGGTCCGCCCAGCTCACGGTGGGTCTAGCGGGTGAAGACGATCTTCCCGGCGGTGTCCCCGTCGAGCATCGCCTGGAAGCCCTTGGGTGCCTCGGCAAAAGAAAGTTCCGCGCCGATCTGCGGGCGGACGCCGGTCAGGTCGAGGTAGGCGAGCAGGTCCGCGAGCTCGTCGCGGGTACCCATGGTCGAGCCGGCGACGCGCAGCTGGAGGAAGAAGACGCGCTGCAGCTCCGCATGCGCGTCCGGGCCGCTGGTCGAGCCCGAGACCACGATGATCCCGCCCGGCTTGAGCGACTTGACCGAATGCGACCAGGTCGCCTTGCCGACGGTCTCGAACACGGCGTCGACGCGCTCGGGCAGCCGCGCGCCCGATTCGAACGCCTGGTGCGCGCCGAGGCTCGTTGCGAGAGCGCGCTTCTCCTCGGTGCGGCCGGTGACCCAGACCCGGAACCCGGCCGCGCGGCCGAGCTGGACCAGCGCCGTCGAGACGCCGCCGGAGGCACCCTGCACAAGCATCGTCTGCCCCGGCCGCAGCCCGGACTTCACGAAGAGCATCCGGTAGGCGGTCAGCCAGGCCGTGCCCATGGTGGCGGCTTCGGCGAAGCTGAGCGCCGCCGGCTTCGGGACGACGTTGCGGGCGGGCACGACGACCTGGTCGGCGAAGGTGCCCTGGTGCTTCTCGGTGAGCAGCGTGCGCTTCGGGTCGAGGGTGTCGTCGCCCTGCCAGCCCGGCGCGTTGATCACCGAGTGGATGACGACCTCGGAGCCGTCGTCGAGGGTGCCGGCACCGTCGCAGCCGAGGATCATCGGGAACTGCTCCGGCTTGATCCCGACCCCGCGCAGCGTCCAGAGGTCGTGCATGTTGAGGCTGGCCGCCTTGACGCGCACGCGGACCCAGCCGTCGGGCACCTCGGGTTCGGGGCGCTCGCCCACGACGAGCGAGTCGAGCGGGCTGTCGGCGTTGGGCTCCTGCGCGTACACGGCGAACATGTCCTGCAACGTACCGCCCCTGGCACGCGGGGGCAGCAGAGCGCGCGTAGGCTCACACTGTGTTCAACGGGCTTGCCGACTGGTGGGACGGGGTCGAGCTGTGGCTCGCCCAGGCCTGGTTCCCGGTGCAGTTCGTGCTGGTCATGGTGGTCGTCGTGCCGCTGTGCCTGGCCGCCGCCTGGGTGCTCGACAAGGTCGTCGGCCTCTTCGCCCGGCGGTTGACTCCGGGGCGTGACGACGACTCCGACGGGTCGGCATAGGCTCGCGCACCATGTTCAACCGAAGGCGGATCACCGCCGCGCTGATCGGGCTCCTCGTGCTGGTGCTGGGGGGCTGGCTGGTCAAGGACGTCCTCAGCGACAGCTCGTCATCGCCCGCTCCGAGCTCGTCGGCGAGCGCGCCCGCGAAGAGCAGCACGCCGGCCAAGGGCGGCGCCGCTGTGCCGGGCGCGGACTCCGGGCTGCCGGTGAAGGCGCTTTCCGCGCTGCCGCCGCAGGCCTCGGACACGTGGAAGCTGATCGAGGCGGGCGGCCCGTACCCCTACCCGCGCAACGACGACGTCGTGTTCGAGAACCGCGAGAAACGCTTGCCCGGTAAGAAATCCGGTTATTACCACGAATACACGGTGAAGACCCCGGGCAGCGCCGACCGCGGCGCCCGGCGGATGATCACCGGGCAGGCGCACGAGCTGTACTACACCGGCGACCACTACGCGTCGTTCGTCGTCGTGGACCCGGCCCGATGAGCGCCGACGAGCTGGCGAAGGCCGCCGCGGAAGAGGCGTTCGCCCGGGGCGCGTACCCGCACCTGGTGAACTCCCGGCCGACGGTCGACAAGGCCGGCACGCTGAGCGCCTTCGCCGAAGCACTGTCCTTTCCGGACCACTTCGGGCACAACCTCGACGCGCTCTACGACTGCCTGACCGACCTGTCGTGGCTGCCGCCGGGCGAGCACGTGCTGATCTGGCCGGGCTCGGACGCGTTGCGCAAGGCCGAACCCAAGACGTACCTGGCCATCCGCAGCGTGCTGTCGGACGCGCAGCGTGCACTCGGCCCGAGCGGCCGCAGCGCCGGTTCGTGGCGGCTCACGGTCGTGCTGCCGGACGCCTGAGCGGCGTCCCCGCGCGTTTGACCGTGCGGATCACCGGCGCGCTTTCCAGGGTCTGCACGCCGCGGAGCCCGGCGACGCGGCCGGTGAGGTAGCGGTAGAGGTGCCGGCCGTCGCGGCAGTTCACCATCGCCGTGAGGTTCGTCGTGCCGGTGGTGGCGACGGCGAACGACGTCTCGGGGTGGCCGGCCAGCGCCTCGCCCGCCTCGGCGAGGTGCGCGGGCGAGACGGTCAGCCACAACCGCGTCTCGGACCGGAATCCGAGCCGGGCGGGGGACACGTCGAGGTGGTAGGTCAGCGTGCCGTGCCGCCGCAGCAGGTCCATCCGCCGCCGCACGGCCGAGTCGGACCAGCCCGTGGCCGCGGCCAGCGCGGTGTAGCTCGCCCGGCCGTCGTGGGCCAGCGCGTCGAGGAGCGGCTGGTCCCCGGGAGCCGGCGGGAGTCCCGGCCCGCTGGGCTCCGGCGGGCGCAGCCGTTCGATCTGCCCGGGCGACAGGCAGTGCAGTCCGCTCCAGCCGTCCGGGAGCGCGAACGTGTGCAGCAGTTCGTGTGCGGAGACCGCGGTCACGCGGTGGGCGCGCGGCAGCTTGTGCAGCAGGAGGTCGTCGCGCCCCGCCGTGTCCGGGGCGTGGACGGTGCAGGAGATCTCGGTGCCGCCGGAGAGCAGGTGCACCCACGACACGTCGGGCCGGTCGGCGAGCGCGGCCGCGACGGCGGCTCCGGCGTCGGGGGTCGTGCGCAGGCGGAGGGTCCACGTCGTGTAGCCGGCTTCACCGCCGCGGACCGCGCCGGTGATCTTGAGGACGCCGGCGGCCCGCAGCCGCTGGTAGCGCCGGGCGACGGTGTTCTCCGAGACGCCGAGGACCGGGCCGAGCGTTCGCATCGGCGCGCGGCCGTCGAGCTGCAGGGCGTGGAGCAGGCCCCGGTCGACGTCGTCGAGCGTGACGGTTTCCATGTCCGCAGCGTATTCGATGACGGTATCCGGCGGGCTCATCGACTTTTCTGGTGGTGATCGGCGCCTCTCGCGCACTCTTCGGGGCACACACGAAGGGAGTTTCGATGCGCAAGTGGTGGCCGTTGACCGTCGTCTGTGCGGGGTCGTTCCTGTTCCTGCTGGACACGACCGTCGTGACGGTGGCGCTGCCCCGGATCGGCGCCGATCTGTCGGCGTCGGTCGGGCAGCTGCAGTGGGTGCCGAACGTCTACACGCTGGTCTTGGCGGTGCTGATGCTCGCGGTGGGGTCGCTCGCCGACCGCTTCGGCCTGCGACGGGTGTTCCTCGGCGGGCTCGCGGTGTTCGGGCTGGCGTCGCTGGCCTGCGGGTTCTCGCCTGACATCGGGACGCTGATCGCGGCCCGCGGCGTCCAGGCGATCGGCGGGGCGGCACTGGCGGTGACCGGGTTCGCGATCCTGGCCGCCTCTTACGAAGGGCGCTCACGGGGAACCGCGATCAGCGTGTTCTTCGCGGTGAACGGGCTCGGCGCGGCGGCGGGTCCGGTGGTGGGCGGCGTGCTCACCGAGTACTTCGGCTGGGCGGCGATCTTCCTGGTCAACGTGCCGCTCGCGGTGGCTACGGGGTTGTTCGCGCTGCGGGCCGTGCGGCCGGACGAGCCGGGGCGTCCGGGCCGGTTCGACGTTGCGGGCGCGGTGTGGTTCGCGGTCGGCGCCGCGAGCTTGGTGCACGGGCTGACCTCGGACCGGTGGGCGCTGGCGGTTTCGGTGCTCGGTTTCGCCGGATTCGTCGTCGTGGAACGGCGTCGGGCCGAGCCGATGCTGGACCTGCGGCTGTTCCGCGACGGCGGGTTCTCGACGCTCATCGCCTGCGCGGCAGCCTCGACGTTGACGTTCGCGGCACTGGTCTACGTGTCGCTGTGGCTGGGACTTTCGCGGTCGCCGGTCGCGGCCGGGCTCGCGCTGGCTCCGCTCGCGGTGGCGTCCTTCCTGACTTCGACGCTCCTCGGCAAGGTGCTGCACCGGTTCCCGCCGCGAATCCTGCTCGGGGCCGGAGTTCTGGTGGGCGCGCTCGGCTGTGCGTCGCTGCTGGTCATGGCGATCCCGCTCGGGCTGGCGGTGACCGGCGTCGGCGTGGGCATCGCGGGCCCGGCGACGGGCGCGGCGATCGCTTCCGCGGCACCGCCGGGACGGGCCGGGATGGCCGCGGGGATCCTGACGACGACCCGGCAGTTCGGGCAGACACTCGGGGTGGCCGTGCTCGGGATCGCTTACCAGGCCGGGGGTTTGACGCCGGTGTACGTCGTCGCCGCGGTGGCCGGCGGGGTGACGGGCCTGCTCGCGCTGGTTCCGCGCAAGCAGGCCCGCGTCCCGGCTTAGTCCTGCGGGACCCAGTTCGGCTTGCGCTTCTGGGCGAAGGCCAGGATGCCCTCCTGGCCTTCCTCGCCGGCGAAGAACTTCGCCGACAGGCCGAGCATCTCGTCGAAGCCGTCCGAGGGCGTGGCCGGGCGGGGACGGCTCAGCAGCGCCTTCGTCTCGGCCAGCGCCTTCGGGCCACCTGCCGCCAGTGCCTTGACGTACCGGGCGACCTCGCCGTCGAGGTCGTCGGACGCCGAGTTCAGGAGGCCGATCTCGACCGCGCGGCGCGCGTCGAACGTGTCGCCGGTCAGGAACAGCTCGTGGGCCGCCCGGGGGTTGAGGCGGGGCAGGACCGTCAGGGAGATGATCGCCGGGACCACGCCGATGCGGACCTCGGAGAAGGCGAACGTCGCTTCCGGCACCGCCACGGCGATGTCGCACGCGGCCACCATGCCGATGCCGCCGGCGCGGGCGGGGCCGGCCAGGCGGGCGACCACCGGCTTCGGGCTGGTCCACAGCTGCTCGAGGATGCGCGGGAACTCGTTCACGCCCTGGTCACCCGCGCCGGCGCCGCGGGCTTCCTTGAGGTCCATCCCCGCGCAGAACACCGGCCCGGTGTGGGTCAGCACGATCACCCGCACGGCGTCGTCGGCGGCCGCCTTGGCCAGCGAGTCCGAGAGCTCGCGACGCAGCTGAGCCGACAGCGCGTTGCGGTTGTGCGGGGAGTCCAGGGTGATCGTGGCGGTGCCGCCCACCACGTCGTAGTGCACCAGTTCGTCAGCCATGCCCGTCACCCTTGCACATCCGCCGCGGGTGGTGCGGTGTTACGCGGGCCACCCCGCGGGCGGGAACCCGCGGGGTGGCCCGGCGCTCAGCCGATGGTCGTCGTGGTGAAGACCGGGCTCGGGTTGGGGAAGCAGGCCGTCGGTGCGGTGAGGTCGCCGATGATCGTGCTCGCCACCGCCTTGAACGTCAGGCCCGGGTCGCCATAGCTGGTCCCGCCCAGCTTCGTCTCGATCGTGCCCGACTGGCCCGCGGTCAGGTGCGCGGTGACGGTGGGCAGTTCGAACGTGGCGCCCCCGGCGATCGGACCGGGGAAGCTCAGCGTGGCGACGCCGTTCGCGACGGACAGGGTCGGCGGGGTCGAGCCGAGGCCCGAGCCGCCTGTCAGGTCCGCGCCGACGTACGACGAGTTGGCCGGGATCGGGATCTTGAGCGCGAAGGTGTTGATGTTCTTGACCTTGTTCCCGCTCACCTCGCCGGGCACGGTGTTCGGCGCGGGATCGATGACGACGTCGAACGCACCGCCCGGCGCGACCGTGGCGGGTGCGGTGACGTCCGCGTCCTGGTTCAGCGCCACCTTCTGCGGACCGACGATGGGGGCGTCGGCCTGGCAGTCGAAGGTGACGCTGGTGGCCGCCGACGCCGGAGCGGCGAGGGCGATCGGCAGGACCGCGGCCGCGGTCAGCGCGGCGAGCCGGGAGAAGTGAAGAGCTTTCATCTGTATCCACCTACCTGCGGTTTCACGAGGGGAGGGAAGAAAGCTGCGCAGCCGTTCAGATAGTTACCGGCAAGTTAACTAGCTCGTCAAGGATTCACCGTTCCCATGCGCGCTGGGTAACGAAAATGTGAATAAGACTCACCTTGTGGCGGTGTTGCCGCCCCGCTACGCGTACTGGCGGAGCAGTCCGCCGACCGCGGACGCGTACCGGCTGACCACCACGTCGGCGACGCGCGGGTCGTCGGCCAGCGGCTTCGCGATGAACGCCTTCGGATCCGCCTCGCGGGCCAGTGCGGCGATCCGGTCCGGCAGCAGGCCCGGGGCCAGGAACCACGACGCGACGACCAGGTGCTGGGCGCCCCGCGACCGCAAGGCCGCCGCCGCGGCGGGGATGTCCGGCTGAGCGGCGGAAGCGAACGCCTCACTCACCGGGACACCCAGCCGCTCTTCCCAGCGCGAAGCCAGCGAAGCGACCACGGCGTTCGCGGAAGCGTTCGAGGAGCCGACCGCGCTGACGATCACGCCCGTGCCACGGCGGTGGGGCGCGGACGCCAGCCGGTCCAGGGCGACCGCCTGCAGGGCGGGGTCGGGCCCCAGCACGTCCGAAACCTGGATCCGGAAGCCCGGGCAGCCCGCGACGACCTCTTCGATCAGCGCCGGCAGGTCCACCCGGGCGTGGAACGCGCTGCCCAGCAGGAGCGGCACCACGACCGCGGCCCGGTGGCCGTCCGCGTACAACGCTCGCAGCACGTCCGTGACGAGCGGCGCCGAAAGGTCCAAAAAGGACTCGTACACCGAGACGCCGGGTGCCCGCGCGCGCACGACGTCGACGAGCGCCCGCACGGTCGCCGCCGAACGGGGATCACGACTGCCGTGCGCGACGGTGACCAGGGGTGGCGTCACGAGAAGCGCTCACCCACCAGCCCCGCGGCGAGGGTGTCGCCGTCCTTCGGGTCGATCACCAGGAACGCCCCGGTGCGCGGGCTGACGCCGTAGTCGTCGACGCCCAGCTCCTCGGCCAGCCGCAGCGAGACGCGGCCGATGTCGTTGAGCTCCAGCGACGCCGGCGAGTCCACACTGGACAGCGTTTGCTCGTCGAACCGGGCGTTCAACTCGTCCACCAGCGCCTGCACCGTGCGCGTCCCGTGCTTGACGAGCACGCGCGCGCCCGGCTTCAGCGGCTTGGACGACAGCCAGCACAGCGTGCCGGTGATCTCGTCGGTGACCCGTGGCGGCGCGTCCGCGGCGGCGATCAGGTCGCCGCGGGAGATGTCGATGTCGTCGGTGAGCAGCAGCGTCACCGACGTCCCGGCACCGGCTTCCGCGAGCGGGCCGTCCGCGGTGTCGATGCGCTCGACGCGGCTGCGGATGCCCTGCGGCAGCACGACGATCTCGTCGCCGGGGCGGACCGTGCCCGCCGCGATCTGGCCCGCGTAGCCGCGGTAGTCCGGGTACTCGGGCGTGCGGGGGCGGATCACGTACTGCACCGGGAACCGCAGGGCCTGGTCGTGCGGATCGGGCGCGACCGGCACCTCCTCCAAGTGCTCCAGCAGGCTGGGGCCGGAGTACCACGGCGTCCGCTCCGAGCGGCTCGCGACGTTGTCGCCTTCCAGCGCCGACACCGGGATCGCGAGCACGGACCCCCGCGGGTAGCCCAGCGACAGGGCGTGCGCGGCGAACTCCTCGGCGATCACCGTGAACGTCGCCTCGTCGTAGCCGACCAGGTCGATCTTGTTCACCGCCAGCACCAGCTGCGGCACGCCGAGCAGGGCCAGCACCGCCGCGTGCCGCCGGGTCTGCTCGATCACGCCCTTGCGCGCGTCGACGAGCAGCACGGCCAGCTGCGCGGTGGACGCGCCGGTCACCGTGTTGCGCGTGTACTGCACGTGCCCCGGCGTGTCGGCCAGCACGAACGACCGCTTCGGCGTGGCGAAGTAGCGGTAGGCGACGTCGATGGTGATGCCCTGCTCGCGTTCCGAGCGCAGGCCGTCGACCAGCAGCGAGAGGTCCGGTGTGGACAGTCCCTTGTCGACGGACGCGCGGGTGACCGCGTCGAGCTGGTCGGCGAGCACCGACTTCGTGTCGTACAGCAGCCGGCCGACCAGGGTCGACTTGCCGTCGTCGACGCTCCCGGCGGTGGCCAGGCGCAGCAGCGAACTCATCAGAAGTACCCCTCACGCTTGCGGTCTTCCATGGCCGCCTCGGACATCCGGTCGTCGGCCCGGGTCGCGCCGCGCTCGGTCAGCCGCGAGGCCGAGACCTCGGCGATGACCTCTTCGACGGTGGCCGCGGTGGATTCGATCGCGCCGGTGCACGAGCCGTCGCCGACGGTCCGGTAGCGGACGGTCCGCTCCCGGACCTCTTCGCCCGGCCGCGGACCGCCCCACGGGCCCTCGGCGAGCCACATCCCGTCGCGCAGGTACACCTCGCGCCGGTGCGCGTAGTAGATCGACGGCAGTTCGACCTTCTCGCGGGCGATGTAGTTCCAGACGTCGGCCTCGGTCCAGTTGGACAGCGGGAAGACGCGGACCTGCTCGCCCGGGCGGTGCCGGCCGTTGTAGAGGTTCCACAGCTCGGGCCGCTGCCGCCGCGGCTCCCACTGGCCGAAGGAGTTGCGGAGGCTGAAGATCCGCTCCTTGGCGCGGGCGCGCTCCTCGTCGCGGCGGCCGCCGCCGAAGACGGCGTCGAACTTGTTCTCGGCGATCGTGTCGAGCAGCGGGGTGGTCTGCAGCGGGTTGCGCATCCCGTCGGCGCGCTCTTCGAGGCGCCCGTCGTCGATCCAGTCCTGCACCTTCGCGACGACCAGGCGCAGCCCGTGCTGCTCGACGACGCGGTCGCGGAACTCGATGACCTCGTCGAAGTTGTGCCCGGTGTCCACGTGCAGCAGCGGGAACGGCACCGGCGCGGGCCAGAACGCCTTGATCGCCAGGTGCAGCAGCAGCGTCGAGTCCTTGCCGCCGGAGAAGAGGATCACCGGCCGGTCGAACTCGCCCGCCACTTCGCGGAAGATGTGGATGGCTTCGGACTCGAGCGCAGCCAGGTTGTCCTGGGCAGCGTCGGTCGCGGGCTCCAAGGTCGTCATGCGTCCCTTCCTCAGCCGTGCAGTCCGCACTCGGTCTTGCTCTGCCCCGCCCACCGGCCGCTGCGCGGGTCCTGGCCCGGCGCCACGCGAGCCGTGCAGGGCGCGCAGCCGATCGAGAGGTAGCCGATCGACACCAGCGGGTTCTCGAGGATCCCGTGCTCGCGGATGTAGCCGTTGAACTCGTCGTCGGTCCACGCCGCGATCGGGTTGACCTTCACCAGGCCGTTGCGGTCGTCCCAGGTGACGATCGGGGTGTTCGCGCGGGTCGGCGCGTCCACGCGGCGGACGCCGGTGACCCACGCCGAGTAGTTCGCCAGTGTCTTGCGCAGCGGCACGACCTTGCGCAGGTTGCAGCACAGCGTCGGGTCGCGGTCGTGCAGCTTCTCGCCGTACTCGGCGTCTTGCTCGGCGACGCTCTGCTCGGCCTGGGCGTTCACGATCTTCACGCCCGGGTAGACCGTCTGGACGGCGTCGCGCGTGCCGATCGTCTCGGGGAAGTGGTAGCCGGTTTCGAGGAACAGGACGTCCACCTCGGGCTTCACCTTGGTGGCCAGGTCGATCAGCACGGCGTCCTGCATGTTGGACGCGACGATGAAGTCGTCGCCGAACGTCTCGACGGTCCAGCGGATCGCCTCGTCGGCGGTCGCGTCGGCGAGTTCTTTCGACGCGCGCTCGGCGAGGGTCTTGTAGTCGGCAGTGGCGGTCATCGGGACACCTCCGGAAGGGACAGTCCGAGGAACTTGACCGAGAAAACCCGGCGACAGGCGGAACACAGCCAGCCGCCGTTCTCTTCCGGCCGCAGGTCCTCGTCGCCGCAATAGGGGCAGTGGTACGGCGTCGCTCGTTCGGTCACTGCAGGGCGCTTTCGTCGGCCCGCGCGGCCCACTGCGGGAACCGTTCGCCCGGTTCGCGCCCGGCGACGTAGTTGCGCACGACCCGCTCGACGTACCCGGTCAGCTCGCCCGAAGTCACCTTGTGCCCGCGCAGCTTCCGGCCGAACCCGGCGTCGAGGCCGAGCCCGCCGCCGAGGTGCACCTGGAAGCCTTCGACCTGGCGGCCCTCGGCGTCGGTGACGATCTGGCCCTTGAGCCCGATGTCCGCGGTCTGGATTCGGGCGCAGGAGTTGGGACAGCCGTTGAGGTGCACGGTCACCGGCGTCTCGAGGCCGTCCTGGATGTCGGCGAGGGACTTCTCGAGGTCCGTGACGAGCTGCTGCGCGCGCGCCTTCGTCTCGACGATGGCGAGCTTGCAGAACTCCAGCCCGGTGCACGCCATCACCCCGCGCCGCCACGGCGACGGCTTCGTCTCCAGCCCCAGCTCGGCCAGCTCGGCCGACAGGGTCGCGACCTGCGCCTCGGGGACGTCGAGCACGACGACCTTCTGCTGCGGGGTGAGCCGGACGCGGCCGGAGCCGGCCCGCTCGGCGGCCTTGGCGACGGCGACGAGCGTGCCGCCGCTGGACCGGCCGGCGATCGGCGCGGCGCCGACGTAGAACTTGCCGTCGACCTGCGGGTGCACGCCGACGTGGTCGATCGGGACGGCCGGGTCGACCGGCGGCGGGCCGTCGAGCAGCTCGCGTTTGAGGTACTCGTTTTGCAGCACCTGCCGGAACTTCTCCGCGCCCCAGTCCTTGACCAGGAACTTCAGCCGGGCCCGCGAGCGCAGCCGCCGGTAGCCGTAGTCGCGGAAGATCGAAATGACGCCTTCCCAGACGTCCGGGACCTCGTCCAAGGGCACCCAGGCGCCCAGGCGCTGCCCGAGCATCGGGTTGGTCGACAGGCCGCCGCCGACCCAGACGTCGAAGCCGGGCCCGTGTTCGGGGTGCTCCACGCCGACGAAGGCCACGTCGTGGATCTCGTGGGCGACGTCGGGCTGCCCGGAGATCGCGGTCTTGAACTTGCGGGGCAGGTTGGCGAACTCCGGCTTGCCGATGTAGCGGCGCTTGATCTCCTCCAGCGCAGGTGTGCCGTCGATCACCTCGTCCGCCGAGATGCCGGCGACGGGCGAGCCGAGCATGACGCGCGGGCTGTCGCCGCACGCCTCCATCGTGGTCATGCCGGCGTTCTCGAGCTTGGCCCAGATCGCCGGGACGTCCTCGATCCGGATCCAGTGGTACTGGATGTTCTGCCGGTCGGTGATGTCGGCGGTGTCGCGCGCGTACGCCTGCGAGATCTCGCCGAGCACGGTGAGCTGCCCGGTCGTCAGCGCACCGCCGTCGATCCGGACCCGCAGCATGAAGTAGCGGTCGTCGAGCTCTTCGGGCTCCAGCGCCGCGGTGCGGCCGCCGTCGATCCCCGGCTTGCGCTGGGTGTAGAGGCCGAACCAGCGGAACCGGCCGCGCAGGTCACCCGGGTCGATCGCGTCGAACCCGCGGTGCGCGTAGATGTTCTCGATGCGCGCCCGCACGTTGAGCGGGTGGTCGTCTTTCTTGGACCGCTCGTTCGGGTTCAGCGGCTCCCGGTAACCGAGCGCCCACTGCCCTTCGCCGCGCTTCTGCTTGGTGCGCGCGGGGCGGGCTGGGGTTTGGGGCGTGGCCATGGCGGCGTCCTCCGAGAGGCGTTTCGTGGCGGCGGAGGCCCGCCGGCTCGCGGGTTTCCTCCGGCGCCGGCTGTCCGAAATTCGTGGCAGGTGGTGGCGATCGGTGAGTCAGCGAACGGGTACGCAGAGGGCGCTGGCGACCCGCAGGAGGTCGACGTGGCGGCGGGCCACGAGCAGAACACCGGCATGAGTCACGGCGTCAGATTGCCACGTGTCCACAATGTGGTCCAGGCCTGCCCGGATGCTGGGAGAAGGGTCACGTACCTGCGGAAACCGTGTCAACCGTTTCGGATGGACGCTCTTGCGCCGACCAAAGCACTACGTATATAGTACTTCAGGTACAGTGCTTTGAAGAGAGGAACTGGGGATGCAGGTCAAGGGTTTCGGGGCGGGCTACCTGGTCGACGACGTCGCGGCGACCACCCGCTTCTACGCGGACGTCGTCGGCCTGCCGGTCACCATCGAGCTGGACTGGTTCGCCAGCGTCAACGCGGGCGCGCCGGGGTACGAGATCAGCTTCGTGCAGCGCGGGCACGAGTCGGTGCCGCCGGCCTACCGCGCGCGGCAGACGGCCGGGCTGATGTTCGGGCTCGTCGTCGAAGACGCGCACGCCGAGGCGAAGCGGCTGGAGGAGGCGGGTGCCGAGCTGGTGACCCCGGTGGTCGACGAGGTTTACGGGCAGCGCCACTTCTACGTCGCCGATCCGAACGGCGTGCTGCTCGACGTCATCGAGATGATCCCGGTCGACCCGGACTGGGCGGCGGCGAACCCGCCCGCGTCGTAACAGGTGTTGACCCGATCGGCCCCTTGAGGCGACCGGGCGTGACGGGGTGGACAATTCGCACGTGCCCGTGCTGCGTCCCGACCCCGAGACATCGATCGATCCGGCGTTGCCGGAAAGCGCGCTGAAGGGGCTCGGCAGCAGAGCCTTCGGGGTGTACGTGCACGTCCCGTTCTGCGCCACGCGCTGCGGGTACTGCGACTTCAACACCTACACCGCGGGTGAGCTCGACACCGGTTCGTCGCCGCAGTCCTGGCTCGAAGGGCTGCGCCGCGAGCTGGAGCTCGCCGCGCGCGTGCTCGTCGTGCCGCCCGCCGCGGACACCGTGTTCGTCGGCGGGGGCACGCCGTCGCTGCTCGGCGCGGACGGGCTGCGCTCGGTGCTCGACGCCGTCCGGGACGTCTTCGGGCTGGCGCCCGGGGCCGAGGTGACGACGGAGTCGAACCCGGAATCGACGTCACCGGAGTTCTTCGCCGGCATCCGCGAAGCGGGCTACACGCGGATCTCGCTGGGCATGCAGTCGGCCGCGCCGCACGTGCTGAAGATCCTCGATCGCGTGCACACCCCGGGGCGTCCGGGGAAGGCCGCCGCCGAAGCACGCGCGGCCGGGTTCGAGCACGTGAACCTCGACGTGATCTACGGCACGCCGGGGGAGCGCGCCGACGACCTGCGCGCGACGCTCGACGCCGTGCTGGCCGCCGGTGTCGACCACGTGTCGGCGTACGCGCTGATCGTCGAGGAGGGCACGGCGCTGGCCCGCCGCGTCCGCCGCGGCGAGCTGCCCGCGCCGGACGACGACGTGCTGGCAGCGGACTACGAGATGATCGACGCGATGCTGTCCTTGGCGGGACTGCGCTGGTACGAGGTGTCGAACTGGGCGGCCTCCGACGCGGCCCGCTGCCGCCACAACCTCGGCTACTGGCGGGGTGACGACTGGTGGGGCGCCGGTCCGGGTGCGCACAGCCACGTCGGCGGGGTGCGCTGGTGGAACGTCAAGCACCCGGCCCGCTACGCCGCGCTGCTCGCCGGCGGCGACTCGCCCGCGGGCGGCCGCGAGGTGCTCACCGACGACGACCAGCACCTCGAGCGGATCATGCTCGAACTGCGGGTCGCCGAAGGGCTGCCGCTCGACGTGCTCGACGAGCCGGGGCTCGCCGAGGCGCGGGCGGCCGCGGCCGAGGGGCTGCTCGATCCGTCCGCATTGGACTCCCGGGGCCGCGCGGTGCTCACCGACCGCGGCCGGCTGCTGGCCGACGGGGTGGTCCGCCGCCTCGCCGGGTAGGGATTAAAACCGGGGGCCGTGCCGTTGCTTGTATTCAGCAACGACTTTCGAGGAGGCCTCATGGCGCGCGCGATCAGGTTCGACGAGTACGGCGACGTGGAGGTCCTCCGGGTCGAGGACGTTCCCCGGCCGGTCCCGGGACCGGGTCAGGTGCTCGTCGAGGTGCGGGCCGCCGGGATCAACCCGGGCGAGGCCGGCATCCGGCGGGGCTTCCTGCACGAACGCTTCCCGGCGACCTTCCCGTCGGGGCAGGGCAGCGACTTCGCCGGGGTGGTCACTTCGCTGGGCGAAGGCGTCGAGGAGATCGCCGTCGGCGACGAGGTGATCGGGTTCGTCGACACGCGGTCGAGCCACGCCGACTTCGTCGTCGCCGAGGCCGCGAACCTCACGCCGCGCCCCGACGGCGTGCCGTGGGAGGTCGCCGGCTCACTGTTCGTCGCGGGCACCACCGCGTACGCCGCGGTGAGCGCGGTCTGCCCGCGTGAAGGGGAGACGGTCGTCGTCTCGGGGGCGGCGGGCGGTGTGGGCTCGCTCGCGGTGCAGCTGGCGAAGCTGGCCGGCGCCACGGTGATCGGCCTCGCCGGCGAGGCGAACCACGACTGGCTGCGGGAGCTCGGCGTCATCCCCGTTTCCTACGGTGAAGGTGTGCTCGAGCGGATCCGCGAAGCCGCGCCTTCCGGTGTGCACGCGTTCGTGGACACCTTCGGCTCCGGGTACGTGGAACTGGCGCTGCACCTGGGGATCCACCCGGGGCGGATCAACACGATCATCGACTTCGCGGCGGCCGAGAGGTACAACGTGAAGAGCGACGGCAACGCGGCCGCGGCGTCGGCCGACGTGCTGCGCGAGCTGGGCCTCCTGCTGGACAAGGGATTGCTGACGCTGCCGATCGCCCGCGTGTACCCCCTGGACGAGGTCCGGGACGCCTACCGCGAGCTGGAGCAGCGGCACACGCGCGGCAAGATCGTGCTGCGGCCCTAGTTCTTCAGTTCCTCGCGGAGAGGGCCTTGAGGCCGGCGAGGTGGATGTCGAGGGCGAACTCGAGGCGTTCCGCCGCCGTCTCCGCTGAGAAGAACTCGCCGACGTGCAGCATGTTGGGGAATGATTCGGCGGGCAGTGACCGCATGTACGCCACCATCTGCCTGCCGCGTTCGCCGGCTTCCGCCTCGTCGATTTCGCCCCAGGTCCAGCCGCTGGCTTCGTAGGCGTACGCCTTCGCGTAGAGGGAGAGGGCGTCGCCCGCGAAGGTCGCCTGCTTGAGCGTCAACCCGCCCGCGCGGAGCAGGGCGAGCATCCCCTCTCCCTGCTTCAGCGAGTTGGGCGTGACCGGCACGGCGATGTCCCAAGCGATACGCGCGATGCCGCGGTGCGCGGCCATCGCCCGGATCTGGTCGCGGACGAGGTCCTTGACCTGCTCGTCCCAGCGCGCCGGGTCCGGCTCGGGCACCTCCACGTCGGCCAGCACGGCGTCGAGCATCAGCTCCGCCAGTTCGTCCTTGTTCGAGACGTGCGCGTAGAGCGACGCCGGTCCGGTCTCCAGTTCCTGGGCGATCCGCCGCATGGTGACCGCGTCGAACCCCTCGTCGTCCAGCACGATCAAGGCCGCCCGGACGATCGAGGCCTGGGACAGGACGGGTTTCGCGGCGCGGCGGCGGGGAGCGCTGCGCCATGGCGGCGGCGGAAGTGTCACCCGAACACTGTACTTGACGCGAACAGCGTTCGAGAGTAGAACGGTGTTTGTAAGACGAACAGCGTTCGAGGGGATCTGATGACTGTTACCGCCGAAGCCGATGTCCGTGGGGTGCTGGGCCGGCTCGCCGACGCGTGGAACTCCGGGGATGCCGCCGCGTACGGGCGGCTCTTCACCGAAGACGCGGATTACGTGACGTTCTTCGGGGCGAACTTCCCGGGGCGGGAGGCGATCGAGAGTTCGCACCGGGCCTTGTTCGAGGGGCCTTTGCGGGGGTCGAAGCTCACCGGGTCGCTGGGCGGAGCGGCGAAGGTGCGGTTCGTCCGGCCGGACGTCGCCGTGGCCGTCGTCGGCGGTGGCTCGTCGCTGAGCGGAGCGGATGTCGCCGACGAAGGGCGCGAGTCGACCGTTTCCTTCGTGCTCGTCCGGGAAGGGGGCGAATGGCTGATCACCGCGTTCCAGAACACGCGGGTTTCGGATCCGCGCGGGTGAAAACGCTTGCGGAGGCGTCCGGGGTGGTCGCCCGGCCGCCGGCGGAGGTGTTCGAACGGCTGTGGCGGAAGCTGCGTGGCGGCCATCCGATGCGGATGGAGGTCGACCGGGAAAGGGGATTCGTCGCGGTGCAGGGCGGCTGGTGGTATCGCGGGGAGTACCGCGTCACGGCCGATCCGGCGGGGGCGCTCGTCGAGCACCGGGTGGTCAACGCGGCTTCACGGGGGCGGTGGGGCGTGCCGTTGGCGAACCGGTTCTTCGTCGGGTTCCGGAAGGCGGTCGCCGCCGGGTTCGTGAGGTTGCTCGACGAGCTGGGTACACCTGAGTAGCCGCAGGCCGCTTCCGGCGCGTAGGCTGAGTTAGGTATGCCTTACCCGATGGTTGGAGTGGCCGATGGCTGAAGCACCCCGGCGGTCCGGGCGTCCCGCGGCGCGACTGCGGGTGCTGCGGACCGAGCGGCTGACCCCGCACATGATCCGGATCGTCGCCGGCGGTGAGGGGATCGCGGACTTCACGCCGAACGAGTTCACCGACGCCTACGTGAAGGTGCTGTTCAAGGTGCCCGGCGTCGAGTACCCGGAGCCGTTCGACGTCCAGGAGTGCCGGGCGACGATGCCGCGCGAGCACTGGCCGCGGCAGCGCTCCTACACCGTCCGCGGGTTCGACCCGCAGGCCGGTGAGCTCGTCCTCGACTTCGTCCACCACGGCGACGAGGGCATCGCGGGCCCGTGGGCGGCCTCGGCCCAGCCGGGCGACGAGCTGCTGGTGCTGGGCCCGGGCGGCGCATACGCGCCCGGCGCCGAGGCGGATTGGCACCTGCTGGCCGGGGACGAAAGCGCGTTGCCGGCCATCGCGGCGTCGCTCGAAGCGTTGCCCGCCGGCGTCCCGGCGCACGCGGTGATCCTCGTCGAGAACGCGGACGAAGAGCAGCCGCTGGTGACGAAGGCGGACGCGCAGGTCACCTGGCTGCACCGGACGTCGGGCGGCGATGTCGCGGCCGCGGTGCGCGAGCTGCCGTGGCGCGAGGGCGTCGTCCAGGCGTTCGTCCACGGCGAGGCGGGGTTCGTGCGCGAGCTGCGTCGGCACCTGCTCGACGAGCGCGGGGTGCGGCGCGAACTGCTGTCCATCTCGGGCTACTGGCGCTACGGGAAGAACGACGAAGCGTGGCGCGAGGAGAAGGCGGCCGAGCGGGCGCGGGAGAAGTAACCTCGCCGCATGGCGGACTTCGAGGTGGACGTCGACCCGGCCGAGGCCGGCTTCGACGCGGCACGGCTTTCCCGGATCGACGCGCATTTCGACCGGTACGTCGAGGATGGCCGGTTGCCGGGCTGGCTCGCGGTGGTGAGCAGGCGCGGCCGCATCGTCCACCTGGGCCGTGGCGGGCGCCGGGACGTCGAAGCGTCGCTGCCGGTGGAGACGGACACGCTGTGGCGGCTCTTCTCGATGACCAAGCCGGTCACCTCGGTCGCGGCGATGATGCTCGCCGAAGAGGGCCTGCTGGAGCTGGACGACCCGATCTCGCGGTGGTTGCCGGAGTTCGCGTCGCCGCGGGTGTACGTCAAGGGCTCGGCGCTGGCGCCGTTGACCGAGCCCGCCACTTCGCCGATCCGCGTCTGGCACCTGCTGACCCACACGGCGGGCCTGACGTACGGCTTCCACCACGGTCACCCGGTGGACGCGATCTACCGCGCGGCGGGCTTCGAGTGGGGCACGCCGCCGGGCCTCGACCTGGCGGCGTGTTCTTCGCGATGGGCGGCGCTGCCGTTGGTCTTCCAGCCGGGCACGGAGTGGAACTATTCGATCGCGACGGACGTGCTCGGCCGGCTCGTCGAGGTGGTGTCCGGACTTCCGCTGGACGAGTTCTTCGAGTCACGGATCTTCGCACCGCTGGGCATGACGGACACGGGTTTCGTGGCCTCGTCCCCATCCCGCTTGGCGGCGATGTACGTGCGCGACCCGGCATCGGGTCGAGCCACCCGCAACGACGCATTCGGCCGAATGGGCACGGCCCGCCCGGACTGCCTTTCCGGCGGCGGCGGCCTGGTCTCCTCGGCGCCGGACTACTGGCGTTTCACGGAGATGCTCCGGCGCGGAGGCGACCTGGACGGCGTCAGGTTGCTGTCCCCGCGAACGGTGTCCCTGATGGCGAGCAACCACCTGCCGGGCCGCGTGGACCTGGAGGAGTTCGGCCGCCCGCTGTTCGCGGAGATGCCGTTCGACGGTCACGGGTTCGGGTTGGGCTTCTCGGTACTGCAGGACCCGGTCAAGGCCCGCACGCTGTCCTCGGTGGGAGAGTTCGCTTGGGGCGGCGCGGCTTCGACGGCGTTCTGGGTGGATCCGGACAAGGATTTGACGGTGGGGTTCTACACGCAGCTGCTGCCGTCGAGCACCTACCGCTTGCGACCCCAGCTGCGGCAGCTGGTCTATCAGGCGCTGGTGGACTGAACCAGCTGATCCGCTGCATCGCCGGATCACGCCGGTCGTCCGGCACCTGGTGGGCACCCTGCCGTCCTGGGCGAAGGTCCTCGCCTCAGCCGAAAGGGCCGCGGTCCGGCGCGCAGACCGTGCCCGGGGCGGGTACCGCTCCCGTGCCGAAGTAGCGGTCGAGTGCCGCGTCTATGCAGGCGCTCTTGCCTCGGGAACCGTGGCCGTACGCGTCCAGGCTCAGCAAGCGTGCGTTGGCCAGCAGACGCTCTGTCCGCTGCGCCCCCGCGTATGGCGTCTCCAGGTCGCCCTGGCGGTTGGCCAGCAAGAGGATCGGCGCCGTCGGGTGGTTCCACGGTCCCGCGTAGCGGCCCGTGTCCGAGACGTCCCAGGTCGCGCACGGCAGCGTCTTGTAGACGTCGTACGGGCCGAACCCGCGGCCGATCTGGTCGGCGCGGCGAGCGTAGTTCCACCACACGGCCGGATCGTGCGGGTTCTCCGCGTTCGAACACAGCGTTGCGCCGCCGCCGAGGAGGGAGTCGATGTCCGGTGGTCCGTCCGCCGAAGCCGGAGCGGGGGACGCCGGGTTGGCCAGCGCCGTCAGGAAGGCCGCTAGTTGCGGGGCGGCTTGTGCGTCGGTCAAGTAGTTGTGGATCCGGGCGATCGCGCTCTGGTACGTGACGGTGACCTGCTTGCCCGCCGTGTCCGTCACCGTGATCGGGCCCGCCGTCAAGCGGTCGAGGATCGCGGAATAGTCGAACGCGCACCGAGCCGCGCAGGCGTCCAAAAAGGACGAAAGAGCCTTCGGGGCGTCCGAGAAGCCCTGCAGGCGGTAGCTCATCGGGGCTGGGCCGGTCGACCAGCGGACCGGATCGTCGACCGCGTCGAGTGCCAAGGATCCCACCCGGCCGGGGAACAGGTTCGCGTAGGTCTCGCCGAGGTACGTGCCGTACGACTTGCCGTAGTACCGCAGCTTCGGCTCGCCGAACGCCGCCCGCAGCCGGTCGAGGTCGCGGGCGATCGTGCCGGTCGACAGGTGATTGGCCAGCGGGCCCGCGTTCTGTTCGCAGAGGTCGGTGATCGTGCGGGTGTCCGCGATCTGCTGCTGCTCGGCCGCGTGCGTCAGCGGGAAGGTGCCCAATGCCCGTTGCAGCACCTCGAGCTGCGACGGGTCGGTGAAGCAGTGGATCTTCGAACTCGCGCCGACGCCGCGCGGGTCGAACCCGACGATGTCGTAGCGCTCGTGCAGGAACGGTGTCAACGCGGGCGCGAACCGCCCGGACGAACCCGGGCCGCCCGGGTTGTAGAAGATTGTGCCCAGCTTGTGAGCCTGGTCGGTGGCGGGCAGCCGGCCTACGGCGATCGACGCGGAACCGGCGGACGGGTCCTGATAGGACAATGGGACGTCGAGGTGGCCGCATCCGTAGCCGGCCGTGCAGGAGGCTTCCCAGACTATTCCGGCGGGGCTCGCCGCGGCCGCGGGCGCGCTCAACGCGACCACACTCGCGGCGGCCCCCAGAGCCAGCGCAGCACGGAGTTTCGGAGAATTCATGGTCCCGATCGTCCCGGCACCGGGACCGGGGGCGCGCTGGTGCGCACCCCCGGAACCGGAGTAGGGCGGCCCCTACGCGGTGAGCTTCGGGATGATCTGCGACCCGTAGGCCGCCAGCGTCGCCTCGCGGTCGTCGTGCATCAGGTACAGCGAGAACTGGTCCACGCCCAGTTCCGCGAGTTCCTGCAGCCGCTCGACATGGGCGGCCGGCGGCCCCAGCAGGCAGAACCGGTCGACGATCTCGTCCGGGACGAACTCCGTCGACGGGTTGCCCGCCTTGCCGTGGTGGCTGTAGTCGTACCCTTCCCGCTCGCGGATGTAGTCCGTCAGCTCCCGCGGTACCGCCCCCGACGAGCCGTACCGCGCCACCAGGTCCGCGACGTGGTTGCCGACCATCCCGCCGAACCAGCGCAGCTGTTCGCGCTGGTGCGGCAGATCGTCGCCGACGTACGCCGGGGCCGCGACGCAGATCGTGATACCGGCCGGGTCTCGCCCGGCCGCCCGGGCCGCGTCGCGGACCGCGCCGATCGTCCAGCGGACGATCGCCGGGTCCGCGCACTGGAGGATGAAGCCGTCGGCGTGCTCGCCGACCGTCTGCAGCGCCTTGGGCCCGTAGCCGGCCATCCACATCTCGAGCTGCCCGTTCGAGATCCACGGGATCTGCACGGTCTTCTCGTTCATGGTCACCGAACGGCCCTCGGCCAGGTCCTTGACCACGCGCATGCAGTCGCGGACGGTGGCCAAGGTGGACGGCGGCTTGCCGACCACCCGGTGGGCGGAGTCGCCGCGGCCGATGCCGCAGACTGTCCGGTTGCCGTACATGTCGTTGAGCGTGGCGAACGTCGACGCCATCACCGACCAGTCCCGCGTGCCCGGGCTGGTCACCATCGGCCCCACGACTAGCGACGACGTCGCCGCCAGGATCGCCGAGTAGATCACGAACGGTTCCTGCCACAGCACGCAGGAGTCGAACGTCCAGCCGTACCGGAACCCGGCGTCCTCGGCTTCCTTCATCAGCCGTACGACGTCCCGCGCGGGCGGGTCGGTCTGCAGCACGATCCCGAAGTCCATGGCCCGCCCCCTAGTTCAGGTACTGGTTCAGCGAGCGGGACAGGAACTTGCCGTGTGACGTCGAGCCCGAGAAACCCTCAGGCGACACGACAACGCGCCCACGCGAAAGCACCGTGTGCACCCGGCCGGTGATCTCGAACCCTTCGTACGCCGAGTAGTCCACGTTCATGTGGTGCGTCTCAGCCGACAGCGTCTGCTTGGCCGAAGGGTCGTAGATCACGATGTCCGCGTCCGAACCCGCCGCGATGACGCCCTTGCGCGGGTACAGCCCGAACATCCGCGCCGGGGTGGCCGAGCACGTCTCGACCCACCGGCCGAGCGTCAGCTGACCGGCCACGACGCCCTGGTGCAGCAGGTCCATCCGGTGTTCGACGCCCGGCATCCCGTTCGGGATCGCCCGGAAATCGCCGCGACCCAGCTCCTTCTGGTCCTTGAAGCAGAAGGGGCAGTGGTCGGTGGACACCACGGACAGGTCGTTCGTCCGCAGCCCGCGCCACAGGTCGGCCTGGTGCGACTTCTCCCGCAGCGGCGGCGAAGCGACGTACTTCGCGCCCTCGAAGTCCGGCTTCGCCAAGTCCTCAATGGACAGGTACAGGTACTGCGGGCACGTCTCCGCGAAGACGTTCTGCCCCTCGTTACGCGCTTCCGCCACCGCCGCAAGCGCTTGCGACGCCGACAGGTGCACGATGTAGAGCGGCGAACCGGTCACCTTGGCCAGCTGGATCGCTCGTGATGTCGCCTCTCCTTCCAACTCGGGCGGCCGGGTCAGGCCGTGCTGCACGGGATCGATGTTGCCCGCTTCGAAAGCCTGCGCGGCCAGCTGATCGATCGCGATGCCGTTTTCGGCGTGCATCATGATCGTAGCGCCGATTTCGCGCGCTTTCTGCATCGCCAGCAGGATTTCCCCGTCCGTGGAGTAGAACACCCCCGGGTACGCCATGAACATCTTGAAGCTGCCGACCCCGCCGTCGATGCAGGCTTCCATCTCCTTCAGCGACTGGTCGTTGACGTCGCTGACGATCATGTGGAAGCCGTAGTCGATCGCGCAGTTGCCGTCCGCCTTGGCGTGCCACTTGTCCAGTGTGGACAGCAGCGACGTGCCCTTGGCCTGCACGGCGAAGTCGATGATCGTGGTCGTGCCGCCCCACGCCGCGGCCGTGGTGCCGGTGGAGAAGGTGTCGACGGAGTGCGTGCCGCCGAACGGCATCTCCATGTGGGTGTGGGCGTCGATGCCGCCGGGCAGCACGTACTTCCCGGTGGCGTCGATCGTCTCGTCGCCGGTCAGCGTCCCGGGCGCCCCGACGGCGGCGATGGTTTCGCCGTCGACGAGGACGTCCGCCAGGAGCGCGCCCGACGGCGACACGACCTGACCGCCCTGGATCAGCGTGGTCATCAGGCCTCCGCGAGGGGGCCGTAGGTGTCCGGCCGGCGGTCGCGGTAGAACGCCCACTGGTTGCGGACCTCGTCGAGCAGGCCCAGGTCGAGGTCGCGCACCACGACCTCGTCGTCGGTGTCGGACGCCGCGTCGCCGACCAGCTGGCCGCGCGGGTCGACGAAGTACGTCTGGCCGTAGAAGTCGTTGTCGCCCAGCGGTTCCACGCCGACCCGGTTGATCGCGCCGACGAAGTACTCGTTCGCCACCGCGGCCGCCGGCTGCTCCAGCTTCCACAGGTACTGCGACAGGCTGCGGCTGGTCGCCGACGGGTTGAACACGATCTTCGCCCCGGCCAGGCCGAGCGCGCGCCAGCCCTCCGGGAAGTGCCGCTCGTAGCAGATGTAGACGCCGATGCGGCCCACGGCCGTGTCGAACACCGGGTAGCCGAGGTTGCCGGGGCGGAAGTAGAACTTCTCCCAGAACCCCTTGACCTGCGGGATGTGGTTCTTGCGGTACTTGCCGAGGTAGGTGCCGTCGGCGTCGATCACCGCGGCGGTGTTGTAGTACACACCGGGCTGCTCGACCTCGTACATCGGCACGATCAGCACGATGCCGTGCCGCTCGGCCACCTCCTGCATGAGCCGGGTCGTCGGGCCGTCGGGGATGGCCTCGGTGTAGGAGTAGTAGTCCGCGTCCTGCACCTGGCAGAAGTACGGCCCGTAGAACAGTTCCTGGAGGCAGACGACCTGGGCGCCCTGCGAGGCGGCGGTGGCGATGTGGTCGACCGCCGCCTTGATCATGGACTCCTTGTCACCCGTCCACCGCTGCTGGATCAATCCGGCTCGGACGACGCTCACTTGCTTCCTCCTTGGTTGACGGAATGGAGAGGGCGGCGAAGACGACGAAGGCGCCGACCAGGCCGATCACCCAGTTGTAGTCGTAAAGCGGCTTGAGGAACGGGATGAGCCCGGCGTCGGGGAACGGCCCGCCGTAGGCGCCACCGACGGCGAGCAGTGCTCCCACCAGCGTGGCGACCAGCGCGCGCCAGTTCCAGCCGCCGCTGAACCAATACACCCCATCGGGTGTGTAGAGGTCCTTCAGCCGCAGCTTCGTGCGGTTGACGACCCAGTACCCGGCGACGAGCACGCCGGCGACCGCGCCGAGCAGCCCGCCGTAGAAGCCGAGCCAGGCGAAGATGTAGATGTTCGGGTCGGAGTACAGCCGCCACGGCTGGATCAGGATGCCGACGACGCCGGTGATCCCACCGCCGACCGCGAACGTGATCTTCTTCGGGAACGCGTTCGAGAAGTCGTAGGACGGGCTGACGACGTTGGCCGCGAGGTTGGCCGAAATGGTGGCGAGCACCAGCGCGACCAGCGCGACGACGACCACGGCCGGACTGGTGAACTTGTCCGCCAGCTTCGCCGGGTCCCAGATGTCCTCGCCGTAGAGCACGTGCCCGCCCGACGTCGTGAGGATGGCCACGATGGCGATGAACGTCATCGTCGTCGGCAGGCCGAGGACCTGGCCGCGGACCTGCTTGCGCTGGCTGCCGCCGAACCGGGTGAAGTCCGGCATGTTCAGCGACAGCGTCGACCAGAACGCGATCATCGCCATCAGCGACGGCGCGAACACCTTCCAGAAGCCCGGGCCCCAGCCCAGTTCGCCGGGCGCCGACAGGATCGGCCCGAGCCCGCCCGCCTTGACCAGCACGTACCCGAGCATGATCAGGAACCCGACGGACACCAGCGGCGCCGTCCAGTTCTCGAACCGGCGGACCGCGTCCATGCCGCGCCAGATGATGAGCATCTGGCCGATCCAGAACACCACGAAGGACAGCCAGAGCGTCCAGTGCTGCCCGCCGACGACGGCGGAGTCGCGCCACCACGAGCCGAGCAGGCGGCCGAGGATGACGTAGATGGCCTCGCCGCCGACCCACGTCTGGATGCCGAACCAGCCGCACGCGATGAACGCGCGCAGCAGCGCGGCCAGGTTGGCGCCGCGCAGGCCGTAGAACGCGCGGGCGAACACCGGGAACGGGATGCCGTACTTGGTGCCCGCGTGGCTGTTGAGCAGCATCGGGGCGAGCACGACCAGGTTGCCGATCGTGATCGTGAGCAGCGCCTGCACCCAGTTCATGCCGAGCGCGATGAGCGACGCGGCCAGGGCGTAACTGGGGATGTTGTGGGCCATCCCCATCCAGAGCGCGAAGTAGTTGTAGGTGGTCCAGGTCCGTTTTTCGACCGGGACGGGGGCCAGTTCCTCGTTGAAGAACCGGCTGCCTTCGAGAGACCGGACGTCGGCGGGGTCGAGCTCGACCCGGCCGTCGTCGTGCACGCGCTGGTCTGCGGGTGTCGGCGCCATTGCGGAATCCTGCGCGCCTGGTCATCGCCGGGGCAACGGCAGTCTGTTCACTCTTCGCTGATCAGGAGTGCAGTCTGTCGATTGCGCGGAGGGGGCCGGAGTGCATGACCCGCGTCACACATCCGGCCGTCATCAACCGGAAAAGCGGGTGAAACGTCTCCACAGGATCTTCACACTTCACGCGAACCGTCTCCACCGGAGGTGCTTAGGGTCGTGGTCATGGAACTGGGTGGGCGGCGGGTGCTCGTCGTCGAGGACGACGTCACGATCGCCGCGTCGATCGCGGCCCGGCTGCGGGCCGAAGGGTTCGGGGTGGAGGTCGTCCACGACGGACCGGCCGCCGTCGAGGCGGACGCGGCTTCGGAGCCGGACCTGGTGGTGCTCGACGTGATGCTGCCGGGGTTCGACGGCCTGGAGGTCTGCCGCCGGATCCAGGGCCGCCGCCCGGTGCCGGTGCTGATGCTGACCGCGCGGGCCGACGAGACCGACCTGCTGGTCGGGCTGGGGGTCGGCGCCGACGACTACCTCACGAAGCCGTTTTCGATGCGGGTGCTGACCGCGCGGGTGCACGCGCTGCTGCGGCGGGTCGAGCGCTCGGCTTCGGTGGCAGGCACCCGGATCGTGCTCGGCGACCTCGAGATCGACGTCGACCAGCGGCGCGTCGCCCGGGCCGGGGTCGCGGCGCAGCTGACGCCGATCGAGTTCGACCTGCTGGTGCACTTCGCGCGGCGGCCGCGGGTGGTGCAGCCGCGCGAACGGCTCCTGTCGGAGGTGTGGGACTGGGACGTCCACGGCACGTCCGCGGGCACCCGGGCGGTGGACAGCCACATCAAGGCGTTGCGGCGGAAGCTCGGCGCCGACCTGATCCGGACCGTGCACGGCGTCGGCTATGCGCTGGAGGCGGGCTCGTGAACCTCGTGCCGAGGCCGCTGGACCGGATCCGGTCGATCAAGCTGAAGCTGGCGATCCTGATGGTCGCCTCCGGTGGGGTGGCGTTCGCGTTCTTCAACTGGCAGATCGGCTGGCTGCCGCCGAAGACGACGATCACCGCGATGGTGCTCGCGCTGGTGTTGTCGCAGGTGCTGGCGCACGGCATGACGCGCCCGCTGCGCGAGATGACGGCGGCCGCGCGGGCGATGGCCAAGGGCGACTACACCCGGCGGATCCGGGCCACCACGCGTGACGAGGTGGGCGAGCTGGCGCAGGCGTTCAACCAGATGGCGGGCGACCTGGGCGACGCGGACCGGCGGCGCCGGGAGCTGATCGCGAACGTGTCCCACGAGCTGCGGACACCGATCACGGCGTTGAGCGGGGTGCTCGAGAACCTCGTCGACGGCGTCGAGGAGCCCGACCCGGGGACGCTGAAGACGGCGCTGCGGCAGACCGAGCGGCTGGCGACGCTGGTGGACGAGCTGCTGGACCTGTCGCGGCTGGACGCGGGGGCGATCCCGCTGCACAAGACGTCGTTTTCGTTGTGGTCGCTGCTGTCGGAAGTGGTGGGGGAGGCGGCGTTCGCCGGCCGCGGGGTGACGTTCGAGGTGTCGGTGTCCCCGGAGGGCGCGATGGTGACGGCGGACCGCGGACGGTTGTTCCAGGTGGTGGCCAACCTGCTGGAGAACGCGGCCCGCCACGGCCCGGCGGGTGGCCAGGTCCGGGTGGTCGCCCAGGTGCGGCCGGCCGACGTGCGCATCGACGTGTGCGACGAGGGACCGGGGATCGCGCCGGCGGACCGGGAGCGGGTGTTCGAGCGGTTCACCCGCGGCGAGCGGCCCTCGGGCGGGGGCACCGGGCTCGGGTTGGCGATCGCCCGGTGGGCGGTGGAGCTGCACGGGGGAACGATCGGGGTGGTGGATCCGGCGCCGGGGACGGGGAGCCGGATCCGGGTGACGCTGCCGGCCTGATTCTCGGCTCGCCTCCGGTGCCGCGAATGACTCATTCGGGACGTCGGAGGTCCCGAATGAGTCATTCGCGACCTTGCGGAGCGGGGGCTTGGGCAGCGATATTCGCGAAAGCAAACACAAAGGTGGGCGAGATGCCGAAGAGCAGCGTTGGTGGGGCCGGGGAACCGGGGGACCGGGTGCCGCGAGGAAAGCGGGCAGTGGGGGAGGCCGGGGGCGGACCGGGGGTTGGTGGGGATTCGGCCGGGGCGGCGAGGGGCGGGCGCGGGCGGGGTGGAGGTCCGGCGGGGGATGTGCGCGCGGCCGGTTCGCTTGCCGAGGCGGTGAGTGGGGGTCCGGCGGGGGATGCGCGCCCGGCCGGCTCGGTTGCCGAGGCGGTGAGTGGGGGTCCGGCTGGTGGTGCGCGCCCGGCCGGCTCGCCTGCTGAGACGGTGAGTGGGGCCCCGGTGGGGGTCCGGGAACACCCCGGCCGGCACTCCACCGCCGGCGGAGCCGCTTTCGGGGCGCCCGGTGCTCCAGCCACGGGCGGTGGGGTCGCCGTGGCCGCTCCGTCCGTGCTGCTGCGGCCGTTGCCGCCGCCGAAGTCCGCTGTCGTTCCGCTGCCGC
Source organism: Amycolatopsis sp. NPDC024027 (assembly GCF_040638975.1). Classification (NCBI taxonomy): domain Bacteria; kingdom Bacillati; phylum Actinomycetota; class Actinomycetes; order Pseudonocardiales; family Pseudonocardiaceae; genus Amycolatopsis; species Amycolatopsis sp. NPDC024027. Next base: position 108,762 of record NZ_JBEZYY010000014.1, on the reverse strand, counting down.
CCGCTGTCCTTCCGGCCGCCGGGCTGGCCGGGGTGGCCGGGGCGCTGCTGCTGCCCGTCGACCGGCCCGGGATCGGGTGGCTGCTCTCCGGGCTGGCCGTTGCCGCCGCTGTGGTCGTGGCCGATCGGCGTTCGCGTGAAGGTGCGGAAGGCGCTTTCACCTGGCGCAGCGGCGGGTGGGCCGCGCTCGCGCTCGGGCTGCTCGCCGTGGGGGCCGTGCGGGCGTCGGGGTGGCTGTTCGTCCTCTGCGTCATCGCCGCCGTCGTGGCCGGGTCGCTGGCCGTGGTCGGGGAGCGGACCGTGCACTCCGTCCTCTACGACATGCTCGCCGTCCCGATCGAAGCCTTCCGGGCCATTCCGTGGGTCGGGCGCGGGGCCGGCCGCTTCACCGCCCGCCGTGACGGGGTCGCCCGGCGGATCGCGCTGGCCGTACTGGCCGCCGCCGGGCTCGTCGGGGTCTTCGTGCCGCTGCTGGCCAGCGCCGATGCCGCCTTCGCCGCCGTCGTCACCGCCATGGTCCCCGATCTCAGCGTCGCGACGCTCGTGCGGTGGTGTTCGGTGTTCGCCGTCGTGGGGCTGGTTGTCGCCGGCGCTTGCTACTTCCTCGCCGCGCCAGCGCCCCGCGCTTCGGGCGACCGTCCACACCGGAGCGGATACGGTCTGGAGTGGACGGTCCCGCTGGTCGTCCTCGTCCTGGTGTTCAGCGTCTTCGTCGGGGTTCGGCTGGTCGTGCTCTTCGGCGGCACCGAGTACGTCCTGCGCACCGGCAACCTGACGGCGGCGGAATACGCCCGCGGCGGCTTCTGGCAGCTGTGCGCCGTCACCGTGCTGACGCTGGCCATCGTCGCCGCGGCGCTGCGGTGGGCGCCGGACTCGACGAAAGCCGACCGGCTCCGCCAGCGCGTCCTGCTCGGCACGCTCAGCGCGCTCACCCTGGTGCTCGTCGGCTCGGCGCTGAGCCGGATGTGGACCTACCAGCAGGCCTACGGCTTCACCGTGCTGCGGCTGCTCGTCGAGGTCTGCGAACTCTGGTTCGGCGCGGTGTTCGTGCTGGTGCTGGTGTCGTTGATCCGGCTGCGCCCGGCGTGGCTCCCCCGCGCGGCGATCGGCACGGCCGCGGCGGCGCTGCTCGGCCTCGCCCTCCTCGACCCGGAACGCCTGATCGCCGACGCCAACCTCGACCGCGCGGCCGCCGGCAAGACCCTCGACGACCGCTACCTGGCCCGGTTTTCGGCCGACGTGGTCCCGGTCGTCTCGGACCGCCTGGCGGAACCACTGCGCACCTGCGTGCTGCGGCAGGTCCTCCGCGACGACACCGACGGCACCTCAGACGGCTGGCCGGCCTGGAACCTCAGCCGCTCGGCGGCCCGGGATGTGAGGTTCGGCCCGGTCACCGCCTGCGGCTGAACCGGACCGGCGAGTAGCGCGTGGTTAGGAGTTACGCGGAAGTCACCGGGTCGTCGTGGGGGCGGCCCGGCGGCTTCCGCGCGCTCAGGCTCCCCACGAGGGCTTCCCACGATCGGGTGGTGACGGAGAGTGTGCCGCCCGCGCGGTCTTTCGTGTCGCGGATCTGCGACAGCCCGGCGAGCCGAACTTCGATGCAGTTACCTTCCGGGTCTTCGCCGCTGTAAGAGGACTTCCGCCAGGTGGCATCTGACATTTCAGGCCTCCAGTTCGGTGATCACCCCCTGGATGAGCTGCTCGGAATCATGCTCGCTCAACGCCAGGGCGGACAGGGTTGCGACTGCCGCGCGGTAGTCGGCCAAGTGTTCGTCATGGTAGACGTACCCGTTGCTGCGGTAGTGCTCCAGATAGACGATGGGCGGCAGGTCCGCGAAGTCGAAGATCACGAACGGCCCGTAAAGCCCGGGGTGGTAGCCGCTGCGCTCGGGCAGGACGCGAACCGAAACGTTGCGTGCGCGGGATGCCGCGAGCAGGTGGCGGAGCTGCTCGGCCATCACCTGCTGGTCGCCGATGTTCTGGCGCAGCACGGCCTCGTTGAGCACGGCCCGGTACTGCAGCGGCGGCCGGCCGACCAGGACATCGCGGCGGGCGAGCCGGACCATCACGTGCTTCTCGATGTTCTGCTTCGGGCGCGCCGCGGCGGCGAAGACCGCCCGCATGTAGGCGGGGGTCTGCAGCAGTCCGGGAATCAGCCCCGAAGCCCACTCGAACATTTCGGTGGCGGTCCGCTCGTAGTCGACGAACGTCGCCGTCGGCGGCGCGTGCTGCTCGAGCCAGTTGGGCTCGTTGGCGTTGCGGGCCAACTCGAGGAGCCGGGCGCGTTCGCCCGAATCCACCCGCAGTGCGGCGAGGATCGTGGCGACCTCTTCGAGCTTCGGGATCCGCTTGCCGCTCTCCCAGTTGGAAATGTTCTGGGGCAGCACGTCGATCAACCGGCCCAGTTCCCGGACCTTCAGATTCCGCGCCTGCCTGGCTCTCTTCATCCCGAACCCCAGCGCGCGGGCCCGGGGAGTGGCGATCGGTGGTGGCATGGGCACAGCCTGCCCGGGGACAGGCCGTGCCCGGCCGGGTGATGCCGTTCAGCTGTCGCGGCGCTGCGTCAGAACGCGAAGACCCCGTCCGAGTCGCGGTCGGCCTCGCAGCGGTTCGCGTACGTCGTGTCGAACGACACCGGTTTCCCGCGCCAGGTACCGATCGCCGCGACGTCCACCGGGGCGTAGATCAACGTGCACGCCTGGTGCCGCGCGCTGATCCGCGAGAAATCGCCGCCGGCGCCCGAAAGCACCGCGCACGCCTTGTCGCGCTGGGGGTGCGTGCCGCCCACCGGGTCGCACGCCAGCACCACCGAGCCGATCCGGCCGGCGGTGTCGTGGGTGGTCAGCTGCAGGGTCGAGGCCGGCGGCTGCGCCGGCGCCAGGCAGCCGAGACTCAGCACGCAAGCTGCGAAGGGGAATAGGGCCATATCGGTGTCATCGGCTGCCCGTCGCCGATCACTGTGCTGCACGTCCGGGTGAGTCTTCTTCGCTCGGCCGGGTGAGGTCCGCCGCCAGCAAGGCCACGTACAGCGACAACATCGACTCCGGGTCCTCCAGCCGCACGCCCAAGACCTGCTCGATCCGGGCGAGCTGCTGGTAATAAGCCGTCCGGGAGGTGTGGGCCGCCGCGGCCGCGGCCGACTTGTTGCCGCCCTGCTCGCAGTAGTGCCGCAGCGCCTGCACCAGCCGGCTGCCGGTCGCGGCGTCGCGCTGGAGCAACGGCCCGAGTTCCCGTGCCGCGAAGGCCGTCACGCGGTCGTCGCCGGAAAGCAGGTGCAGCAGGCCGCGCAGGCGGACGTCCGACAACCGGTGCACCACCCGGTCCGCGCCCGTGCCCAGCGCGGCCGCCGCGACCTGGGCCGCCTCCAGCAACGTCCGGCGGGCTTCGGCGGGGGACGACACCGTCGTGCCGACCGCGAGCACCCCCGGCGCGCTGCCGCGGGCTTCGTGGACGTCGGTGGCGAGCCGGTGCAGCACGGCCTCGGCGTTCGCCTCCGGGGACAGCGCGAGCAGGGCCCGCACGCCGAGGTCGTCCGTCGCCACCAGCGCCGAGACCTTCGCGCGGCGCGCCGCCAGCACCGTTGCCTCGGCCAGCTCGCGCAGCACCGGCGGCGTGGACAGCGCCGGACGCGCCGTTCCGGTCAGCCGCGGCCGGACGGCCAGCCCGACCAGCTGCCGTCCGGGCAGCGGCACGGCCAGCGCCGAGGCCCGGGCCAGCAGCTCCGCCGTCGGGGCGGGCGAAGCGAGCAGCTCGGCGAGCACCGCGCGGTGAGCCTGGCGTTCGAGACCGTCGGACTCCTTGGCGACCAGGCGGTGCACGGCCAGCGCGGACGCGGCCCGCTCGGCGACCACCCGGTGGCGGTGCGGCGGCTGGTCGGCGCAGACCAGGATCAGCCGTCCCCAGTCGTGCCCCCGCGCGCCGACCACGGTCACCAGCCAGCCCGAACCCGGGTGGTAGCCGGTGCGCTCGCCGACCTGGACCACCCGCGACCGGGCCGGCCAGGCGGTGAGCAGCTCGGCCGGGTCGGTGCCGGCCGCGTCGTAGGCGAGGACCTCGTGGGAGAGCGTTTCCAGCACGACCGGCTGCTCGGTGAGCCGGGCGACCTCGCCCAGGACGACGCCGGGTTCGGCGCCCGCCACCGTCAGCGCGGTGAACGTCTCGTGCACGCGCTCGGCGGCGCGCAGCTCGGCGACCTGGGCGTCGACGATCTGGCCGTTGACCGCCTCGGTGACGCTCACGAACCGCGTCTCCCGCGAGAGCGTGACCAGCGGCAGGCCGTGTTCCTCGGCCGCGCCGACCAGCGCGGCGGGCAGCTTGTCGCTCCAGTGCCGGACCAGCTCGACCACGACCCCGGCGGCGCCGACCCCTGCCAGGTCGGCGACGTACCGGGCGAGTGCCGGGCCGTCGTCGGGCAGCGCGACGCCGGTGGTCAGCACCAGCTCGCCGCCGCGCAGCAGGTGCGCGATGTCGGCGACCTCGGCGACGTGCGCCCAGCGCACCGGCGCGTCCAGCCCGGCGGCGCCGGCGACGACGTGCGGACGGCCCTGGCGCAGCACCGGCAGCGCGAGGACCTCGGCGACGGTCGGGTACATGGCTCCTCGGCGTGTGATCAGCGGCAGGGACAGACTGTACGGCCGCGACGGCGAGTCCGTACACGTTGCCGATGGCCTGGCGTGGCGCTCGCCCGGAGACTCGGGGGGACGTTGCCGGAGTGAAGGAGTGCCCGCCGTGACCGACCGCATCAGCCACTGGATCGACGGCAAGCCGTTCAGCGGGACCACCGCGCGGTCCGGTGAGGTCTTCGACCCGGCCACCGGGGAGGTCCGGGCGCACGTCGACTTCGCCGGTGAGGCCGAGGTCGAAGCCGCGGTCGCCGCGGCCAAAGCGGCGCTGCCGGGCTGGCGGGGGACGTCGCTGGCCGGGCGGACGCGGGTGCTGTTCGCCTTCCGCGAGCTGCTGTCCGCGCGCAAGCACGAGCTGGCGAAGATCATCACGAGCGAGCACGGCAAGGTCGAGTCCGACGCGGCCGGGGAGATCGCCCGCGCGATCGAGAACGTCGAGTTCGCCTGCGGGGCCGCCCAGCTGCTCAAGGGCGGGTTCAGCGAGAACGCCTCCACCGGCGTCGATGTCTACTCGATCGCCCAGCCGCTGGGCGTGGTCGGGGTGATCTCGCCGTTCAACTTCCCGGCCATGGTGCCGCTGTGGTTCGTCCCGAACGCGCTGGCCTGCGGGAACACCGTGGTGCTCAAGCCGAGCGAGAAGGACCCGTCGGCGGCGGTGTTCATCGCGGAGTTGTTCGCCGAGGCCGGGCTGCCCGCGGGCGCGCTCAACGTGCTGCACGGCGACAAGACCGCCGTCGACGGGCTGCTCGAACACGCCGACGTCAAGGCGATCTCGTTCGTCGGGTCGACGCCGATCGCGCGCTACGTCTACGAAACCGGCACCCGGCACGGCAAGCGCGTCCAGGCCCTCGGCGGGGCCAAGAACCACATGGTGGTGCTGCCGGACGCCGACCTCGACCTGGCCGCGGACGCCGCGGTGTCGGCCGGCTTCGGCTCGGCGGGGGAACGGTGCATGGCGGTGTCGGTGGTCGTGGCCGTCGACCCGGTCGGCGACGCCCTCGTGGAGAAGATCACCGAACGGATGGCCCGGCTGCGCGTCGGCGACGGCCGCGACCCGGAGTCGGAGATGGGCCCGCTGGTCACCGCGGCCCACCACGCGCGCGTCGAGTCCTATGTGGACGCCGGGGTGTCCGCCGGTGCGTCACTGGTCGTCGACGGCCGGGGCATCGAGGTCTCCGGAAGCGGCTTCTGGCTCGGCCCGACGCTGTTCGACCACGTCCGCCCGGAGATGTCGATCTACACCGACGAGATCTTCGGCCCGGTGCTCTCGGTGGCGCGCGCGGCCTCCTACGACGACGCGCTGGCGCTGATCAACGCCAACCCGTACGGCAACGGCACGGCCATCTTCACCGGCGACGGCGCGGCCGCGCGGAAGTTCCAGAACGAGGTCGAGGTGGGCATGGTCGGCGTCAACGTGCCGATCCCGGTGCCGGTGGGCTACTACTCGTTCGGGGGCTGGAAGGACTCGCTGTTCGGCGACAGCCACGCGTACGGGCCGGAAGGGTTCCACTTCTTCACCCGGACGAAGGTCGTGACGTCGCGGTGGCCGGACCGCTCGCACGCCGGGGTCAACCTGGGCTTCCCACGCAACTCCTGAGCGCGGCCCGGCTCGCCTCGTCCGCGGGCCGGCCGATCATCACCCGCTGGTCGGTGTCCTGGAGGGGCAGGAGCACTTCGAAGTCCACCGCGAGGACGCCGGCCGCGGGATGGCGCAGCACCTTGCTCCCGCGGCCGGTGGCCTTGACGTCCCGCTCGGCCCACAGCCGCGCGAACTCCTCGTCCCGGGTGCATTCGGCGATGAGGCCGAGCAACGCCGGGTCTTCCGGGTGGGCGGCCCACGCGGCGCGCAGGTGGGCGATGCCTTCCCGCACCACGCGCTCGCGGTCGACGTAGTAGTCGCGGATCTCCGGGTGCCGCAGGCACAGCCACATCGCGTTGCGCCGCGACGGCGGCAGGGTGCCGAAGTCCAGGAGCAGCGCCGCCATTTCGCCGTTCCAGGCGAGGATGTCGTAGCGGTGGTTCATCAGCATGGCCGGCAGCGGCGAGAGGTCGGCGACCAGCCGGGCCAGTGACGGCACCGCGGTGGTCGCGGGCTCGACGGCGTCGTCCGGGCGCTGCCGGGTCAGGTCGAAGAGGTAAGTGCGTTCGGCGGGGGTCAGGCGCAGCGCCCGGGACAGGGCGGCCACCACGTCCGCCGAAGGCCGCAGCCCCCGCCCCTGCTCGAGCCGCACGACGTAGTCGACGCTGACGCCGGCCAGTTCGGCGACCTCTTCGCGGCGCAGACCCGGGGTCCGCCGGGCTTGCCGGCGAGCGGGCAGCCCGAGGTCGCCCGGGTCCAGGCGCTCGCGCCGGGTCCGCAGGAACGCGGCGAGCTCCTCGGTCGGGGTGATCATGCCCGGTACAACCGCCGGGGGTAGGACTCGTGTTCCCAGGAAGTCCTCTCCCTTACCCCCGGCCCGCGGTGATCACAGGCTGGTGCCCGACGGATTTCGAGCACAGGAGGACCTGATGTCCCTCACCCTTGACACCTACCGGCTGCTGGGCCGCTCCGGGCTGCGGGTTTCCCCGCTGGCGCTGGGCACGGCGACCTTCGGCACCGAGTGGGGCTGGGGCGCGGAGAAAGACGAGGCGCGCAAGCTGTTCGACACCTACGTCGAGCGCGGCGGCAACTTCGTCGACACCGCGGCCACCTACACCGACGGCAGCTCCGAGCGCCTGCTCGGCGAGTTCGCGCGTGACCACCGCGAGAGCCTGGTGCTGGCGACGAAGTACACCACGCTGCGCCGGCCCGGTGACCCGAATTCCGGCGGCCCGCACCGCAAGAGCCTCTTCGCGTCGGTGGAGGCCAGCCTGCGGCAGCTGAACACGGACTACCTCGACCTGCTCTACCTGCACGTCTGGGACTTCACGACGCCGGTGGAGGAAATCCTGCGCGGCCTGGACGACCTGGTCCGCGACGGCAAGGTCCTGTACGTGGCGATGTCCAACGTCCCGGCCTGGGAGGTCTCGCGCATGCAGGCCATCGCCGACCTGCGCGGCTGGTCGCCGCTGATCGCGCTGCAGGTCGAGTACAACCTCGTCAACCGGGCGGCCGAGCGGGACCTGATCCCGATGGCCCGGGCGATGGGGCTGGGGGTGACGCCGTACTCCCCGCTGGCGGGCGGCCTGCTCACCGGCAAGTACCGCCACGCCGACCTGACCGCGGCGAACGCCGGACCCGGCGAAAGCACCCGCAAGAGCTTCAACGCGGGCCTGGGCCTGGTCACCGAGCGCAGCCTCGCCGTCGCCGACGTCGTGAAGGAGGTCGCCGCGGAGCTGGGCCGCACCCCCGCCCAGGTCGGGCTGGCGTGGACCCTGCAGAACCCGGGCGTGACGGCACCGATCATCGGCGCCCGCACCCCTTCGCAGCTGGAAGACAACCTGGGTGCCCTGGAGGTCGCCTTCACCGCTTCGCACCTGGCTCGCCTCGACGAGGTCGCCGCGATCGACCTCGGCTACCCGCACGACGTGCTCGCCAGTGACCACCTCCGCACGGTGACCCGCGGCGACCTGGTCATCGAAGCCCGCCGCTGATCGGTTGCCGGTCAGGCGGGGAGGACGTTGACCAGCAGCTTGCTCCGGGGTGCGACGAGCACGGTGTTGTTCCGGCCGGGCTGGATCCGCTCGCGGAGCTTCCGCTCCAGCGGGTAGGTCCGGCCGCCGGCGCGCAGGCTGAACGATTCGAGGCTCTTGAACCCCTCCGGGCTGCGGTGCAGGCCGATCGGGTACTCGTCGGTGAGGCGGGCGGTGTCGAAGTCGTGCGTCCAGCCCGTCACCGCGACCAGCCGGCCGCCGAAGGCGTCGGCGAGCCGGCGCCAGCATACGAACCCGAACCAGCCGGTGATCGCCAGGAGCGGGACCACGGTGCCCAGGACTTCGCCCGCCGTCTCGGCCGCGGTGGCGAGGGTCACCGTCACCACCAGCCCGGCTATGACGAGGGCCGCCGCCACCCAGAAGTTCAGGTCGAGCAGCGCGCCGCGCTGCGCGGGGTGGAGCCGGCCGTTGCGGTTGGCCAGCTCCACTTCGGGCCGGTCGTTCACTCGCCCTCGCCTTCGGGGTGTTCCTTCTCGTAGGCCTCCTGGGCCTCGTGGTAGCGGTCGTACTGTTCGTTCTCCTGGCGGCGGCCTTCGGTCGCCACGCCGACGGTGTCGGCGGTGTTCCAGTGCACCTTTTCGTTCGGGTCGAGGACCTTGTGCTGGTTCAGCACGCTGCGGCCCTCTTCGGAGTACTTGCCCGGACCTTCCAGCTTCTCGCGGCCCGGGACGTGCTCCTTGGCGGCGTCGCTCCAGCCCTTGGCCGTCTCTTCGGCGGACTTCGCCTCCCGGCCCGCCTGCTTGAGCTCGTTGGCCTTCCGCTCGATGCCGGCCGCCGTCTCGACGCTCTTGTCCACGATCCGGTCGGCCGCCTTACCCGCCTTCTTCAGCGCGTTCGCCGCCCCTTCGAGGGCCGCCTTGGACTTGCCCGCCCCCTTCGCCAGGCCCTCCAGCTTCTCGACGATCTTCGCGATGCGCGTGCTGATCTTCTCCGCGAGCACCCCGCCCTCGATCACCGTGTCCGCGATGAACGCCGCGATCGTGCCGCCGAAGGTGCACCACGACGCCGCCAGCGCGGCCAGCGCCTTGACGATCAGCTCGCCCACGAACGACGAGATCAGGTCGCGGATCAGCCCGCGCTCGGTGCCGACCAGCGCCGCGCCGACGTTCATCGCGGTCGACGCGCCTTCGGCGTGGGACGCGGCGCCGCGCAGGACGCCGACGTAGCTTTCGGCCGTCCGCTGGTACGCCTCCGCGGACCCGCAGTCGCTGAACGACTGCTGGACCTTCTTCGCCTGCTGTTCGTAGCTCTCGGCCGTCTCGGTGAGCTGCTTCGCGATGTTCGTCCAGGTCACGGCCTTGGCGGTGATCGCTTCGGGCTTGCCGGCGAGCTTGTCGAGGCCGTCTTTGAGGAAGCTGATGTGCTCGATCAGCCAGCCGACACCCGCACTCGCCAGGGTCCCGAGCGGGTCCATCGCCGCGCCGAGCAGGTCGAGGGCGTCGGTGCCGACGTCCATGGCGAGGTTGCCCCAGTCGCCGTTGCGGGCGTCGGTCAGCGTCGAGGCGGCGTCGCTGAAGATGCCCGCGCCGCCGGTCTGCGCGTTGACGTTGTCGAGCTCGCCCTTCGAGCCGTCGCCCATGCCGCTCCAGAAGCCGCCCGGCGACTCGGCCGTCGCGACCAGCGGGTTTTCCTGCGTTTCGGTCATGCCGGCAGCTCCTTGCCGATGCCTTCGATCAGGGACTTCGTCTTCTGCTCGTGCTCGCGGAACGCCGTGTGCGCGGTCTTCACCCGGTCCGCGACTTCGTGGCCGGCCTCGACGGCCGCGGCGAGGAAGCCGTCGGCCGTGGTCAGCCACGCCTGGATGGGGAGCGCGAAGACCTGGCCGACCAGTCCGAACGCGTCGAAGTCGAGCGCCTGGGCGGTGCCGGCGGCGTCGAGCGCCTGCTGGACCTTGGCGGCGATCTCGCGGATGTCGTCCTCGTGGCCGCCGAGGACGTCGAAGTCGACCCGCATCGCCATCAGAGCCCCCGGCGCAGGATCGGGCTGCCGAAGTCGTCGTCGGACGGCGGTTTCCGGCGCGGTTCTCCGGTGCGTTCTTCGGGGACTTCGGGTGCCGGAATCTGTTCCTTCAGGAATTCCATCGCCTCGCTGCGCTCGCCGATCACCGGCGCCATGATGCCGGTCAGCTGCTGCGCCGCGTCGAGCTGGGCCCGGCGCGCCGTGGCCAGGACCGCCTGGGCCAGCCGGGTCCGCGGCAGCTCGTCCGCACGCGGGCCGAAGCTGAGTTCCTGCAGCGCACCGGCGGTGTTGACGGTGACCGTGACGGCTCCGTCGGCGCTTGTGGCGGTCGCCGAGACACGCTGCAACCGCGCCTTCGCCTCGGCCGCGCGCCGGGCGATTTCGGGCATTCCGGCCGAAGCCGGGTCAAAATTGTTCACGGCGACCTCGTCAGTCGGGGAAGGGTGCGTGGCTCAGAGGGAGCAAACCGGTTTTCGGTTCCCCGTTCAAGCGGGAAACTCATTTCCAGAACAATTCATGGGCGGCGGTTTGCGTGCTCTTTACCCGGCGCGGGCGGCGGTGGGCGGCGCGCCGGGACGCAGTGAATGACTCATTCCTGACCTCCCACGTCATGAATGAGTCATTCACTGCGCCGGGGGTCGGGGCGGCAAGCGCGGGCTGCCCCCGGCGGCGCCCAGGCGGGCGCGTTGAGCGCGACCGGCTCAGGCTTCCGTAAACTCGGATCGAGCAGCGAGCGAGGTAGGTGAGGAACCGGTGGCCAACGCGGAGGAACGCCGCTTCGACGTGCTGCGCGCGATCGTGGCCGACTACGTGTCCAACCAGGAACCGGTCGGGTCCAAGGCGATCGTCGAGCGGCACAACCTGGGTGTGTCGAGCGCCACGGTGCGCAACGACATGGCGACGCTCGAAGAAGAGGGCTACATCACCCAGCCGCACACCAGTGCCGGCCGCGTCCCGACCGACAAGGGCTACCGCCTGTTCGTCGACCGGCTCTCGGAGATCAAGCCGCTCTCCACCGCCGAACGCAAGGCCATCACCACGTTCCTCGACAGCGGCACCGACCTCGACGACGTCCTCAAGCGCTCGGTCCGGCTGCTCGCGCAGCTGACCCGGCAGGTCGCCGTCGTCCAGTACCCGATGCTGACCAACGCCAAGGTGCGTCACCTCGAAGTGGTGCCGCTCACCCCGGCGCGGCTGATGCTGGTGCTGATCGCCGACAACGGGCGCGTGGACCAGCGCACGGTCGACCTCGGCGACGTCATCACCGAAGAAGACGTCGCCCGGCTCCGCAGCGTGCTCAACACGGCCATGGCCGGACGGCGGCTCAACGACGCCGCGGCGCGGGTCGCCGAGCTGCCCGACAAGTCGCCCGGCGAGCTGCGGGACACGCTCATCCGCGTCACCACGGTCCTGGTCGAGTCACTGGCCGAACACCCCGAAGAACGCCTGGTGCTCGGCGGCACCGCGAACCTCACGCGCAACGTCGCCGACTTCCCGGGTTCGCTGCGCCAGGTCCTCGAGGCACTCGAGGAACAGGTCGTCGTGCTCAAGCTCCTGGCCGCCGCGCGCAACCCCGGTGCGATCACGGTGCGCATCGGTGAGGAAAATGAGGACGAGCAGATGCGCAGCACCTCGGTCGTCTCGATCGGCTACGGCCGCGACGACGTGGTGCTCGGCGGCATGGGGGTGGTCGGCCCAACCCGGATGGACTACCCCGGCACGATCGCCGCGGTGCGGGCGGTCGCCAACTACGTGGGGCAAATCCTGGCCGGCCGCTGAGCCGGGCAGAGCAGAAGGAGAAGCAGAGACGGTGGCGAGGGACTACTACGGCATCCTCGGGGTGGCCAAGAACGCGAGCGATCAGGACATCAAGCGCGCGTACCGGAAGCTGGCCCGGGAGCTGCACCCCGACGTCAACCCGTCGGAAGACGCGCAGCACAAGTTCGGCGAGGTCACGACGGCCTACGAGGTGCTGTCCGATCCGCAGAAGCGCAAGATCGTCGACCTCGGCGGCGACCCGATGGACGGCGGCGCGCGCGGTGGCGGTGGCGGCGACCCGTTCGCCGGCTTCGGCGGCCTCGGCGACATCATGGACGCCTTCTTCGGCGCGGCCGGCGGGGGCGGGGGGCGCGGGCGCGGCCCGCGCAGCCGCGTCCAGCCCGGCTCCGACGCGCTGATCCGGCTCGGCCTCTCCCTCGAGGAGTGCGCCACCGGGGTCGACAAGGAGATCGCCGTCGACACGGCGATCGTCTGCGACCTCTGCCGCGGCGCGGGCACCAGCGAGGGCACCTCGGTCAAGACCTGCGACACCTGCGGCGGCGCCGGCGAGGTCCAGTCCGTCCAGCGGTCCTTCCTCGGCCAGGTCGTCACGGCCCGCCCGTGCCCGGTCTGCCGCGGCTTCGGCGAGGTCATCCCCGACCCCTGCCGCCAGTGCGGCGGCGACGGCCGCATCCGCGCCCGCCGCAACGTCACCGCGAAGATCCCGCCGGGCGTCGGCGACGGCATGCGCATCCGGCTGTCCGGCCAGGGCGAGGTCGGCCCCGGCGGCGGCCCAGCCGGCGACCTGTACGTCGAGATCGACGAGACCCCGCACGAGGTCTTCGTCCGGCAGGGCCACGACCTGCACTGCAACTTCCGCATCCCGATGACCACGGCCGCGCTCGGCGCCACGGTGCCGATCTCGACCCTCGTCGACGGCGACTACGAGCTCGACGTCGAGCCGGGCACCCAGCCCAACGCCGAGCTCGTCCTGACCGGCAAGGGCATGCCGCGGCTGCGGTCCTCCGGCCGCGTCGACGGCCGCGGCGACCTGCACGTCCACATCGACGTCGTGGTCCCGACCAAGCTCGACGAAGCCCAGCGCGAACTCCTCGTCGAGCTGGCCCAGCAGCGCGGCGAAGAGGTCCCGACGCTGGCGTCCAACGGCACCAAGCACGGCGGGCTGTTCTCCAAACTCCGCGCCAAGAACCACCGCTGACCGTGCCCGACACCACCCTGCCGGTCTTCCTCGCCGCGTCGGTGCCGGTTTCCGGCCGCGCGGTCCTCGACGGCGAGGAAGCCCGGCACGCGGCCACCGTCCGCCGCCTGCGCGCGGGGGAGCGGCTGGTCCTCTCCGACGGCGCCGGGACGATGGCCCGGTGCGTCGTCGAAGGCGTCCAGGCCGGGCGCGACCCGCTGCTGACGCTGGCGGTCGAGGAACACTGGACCGAGCAGCCGCCCGCCCTGCGTGTGCTGGTCGCGCAGGCACTGGCCAAAGGTGACCGCGGCGAACTCGCCGTCGAACTCGCCACCGAGGCCGGTGCCGACGCGATCGTCCCGTGGCGGGCGGCTCGGAGCGTCGCGAAGTGGGAGGACGGGGGCCGCGGTGAAAAGGCCCTCGCGCGGTGGCGCGCCACCGCGCGTGCGGCCGCGAAGCAGGCCCGGCGGGCCCACGTGCCGGAGGTCACCGAGCCGGTGACCACCGGAGAGCTGGCCGGGCTGGTGGCGACGATGTCGCTGGCCATCGTGCTCGAGTCCGACGTCCCCGAGCGGCTCACCGACCTGCCGCTGCCCGATGCCGGGGACGTGCTGCTCGTCGTGGGGCCGGAGGGCGGGATCACCGACGAGGAGCTCACCGCCCTGCGCGAGGCCGGCGCCCGGGCGGTGCGTCTGGGCACGACGGTCCTGCGGACCTCCACGGCCGCCGCGGTCGCCCTCGGCGCCCTCGGCGCGCTCACCACCCGCTGGCAGTGAGATCACCCAAAAAACCGGGCGAATTTTGCGCCCAGTTATGGCGCGATCACGCTCCGACCCGTTACTCTCGTTTATTAACGCGCCACTCAAAGTTCAGACGCGCCACTGGGAAGACACAGACTCCGCCGGGCACCTCCCCCCTCGGTCCGGCGGCCGCCGCGGTCGCGGTGAGGCGACCCCCAGGCTTCACCGCCGCCGCGGCATCTCTCTGCTCGCTTCGCTCGCCCTCGAGCCGCGGCTTGGTTTCGTTGTGTTTTTCTGGGGGTCAAACCCCCAGGCCCCCAGCCGGGGCTACGCCCCGGACCCCCGCGAGTTTCGTTTCGGGCCTGTTGTTGACGGCGTGTTGCCGGCTCGGCGGCCTTCGGCCTTCTCGCTTGTGTGGGTGCAGGTGGCGTTTGGGTGTGGTGGGTAGGGTGCTCTTATGAGCGGTAGTGATGCTGAGACTCTCTTCGAACGGATCGTTGGTGGGGAGATCCCTGCCGATGTTGTGTATCAGGATGAGACCACCTTTGCGTTTCGGGATGTTCGGCCGCAGGCTCGGGTTCATGTGCTTGTCGTGCCCCGGAAGCGGTACCGGAATGTTGCGGAGCTCGCCGCCGCGGATCCGCAGCTGCTGAGTGATGTCGTTGCTGCCGCTCGTCGGGTTGCCGAACTCGAGGGGATCGTCGAGAGCGGGTATCGGGTTGTCTTCAACACCGATGGGGATGCCGGGCAGACCGTCTTCCACGTGCACGCCCACGTTCTGGGCGGGGAGCCGCTCGGGCTGTTCGGGGCTCCGGACGAGGACTAGGGAAACCGGCCTGCGTCTTGTCGGTGGGTGCCAGTAGCATCGGTGGGGTCCGTTCTCCCTCACCGAGAAAGCAGGCCTGAGGCCACGTGGCCGGAACCGTACCGGGTGGCGCCGCCCGACCCGACGTCCCCGGGGACGTCGCCAAGACCGAGGATGCCGCCGTCCAGGCTGCGCAGTCCCGGTTCCCCATTCCCGATGCCGCCGCGCTCAGCCTGCTCGGCTCCCGCGACGAGAACCTGCGCGTCGCCGAGGAGCTCCTGGCCGCCGACGTGCACGTGCGGGGCAACGAAGTCACCCTGACCGGAAACCCCGCCGACGTCGCGTTCGCCGAACGCGTCTTCGCCGAGCTCGTGCAGCTCGCCACCGGCGGCCAGCAGGTCGGGCCCGACACCGTCCGGCGCACCATCGGCATGCTCTCCACCGGAGACGCCTCGCCGGCCGAGGTCCTCAGCCTCAACATCGTCTCGCGCCGCGGCAAGACCATCCGGCCCAAGACGCTCAACCAGAAGCGGTACGTCGACGCCATCGACAAGCACACCGTCGTCTTCGGCATCGGCCCCGCCGGCACCGGCAAGACCTACCTCGCCATGGCGAAGGCCGTCCAGGCCCTCCAGGCCAAGCAGGTCACCCGCATCGTGCTGACCCGCCCGGCCGTCGAAGCCGGCGAGCGCCTCGGCTACCTGCCCGGCACCCTGAACGAGAAGATCGACCCCTACCTGCGGCCCCTGTACGACGCGCTGCACGACATGGTCGAACCCGAGTCGATCCCGCGGCTGATGCAGGCCGGCACCATCGAGATCGCGCCGCTCGCCTACATGCGCGGCCGGACGCTGAACGACGCCTTCATCATCCTCGACGAGGCCCAGAACACCACGCCCGAGCAGATGAAGATGTTCCTCACCCGGCTCGGCTTCGGGTCCAAGATCGTCGTCACCGGCGACATCACCCAGGTAGACCTGCCCAGCGGGCAGCGCAGCGGCCTGCGCGTCGTGCGCGACATCCTCACCGGCGTCGAGGACCTCCACTTCGCCGAACTCACCAGCCAGGACGTCGTCCGGCACCGGCTCGTCGCGAGCATCGTCGACGCCTACGAGAAGTGGCAGGCCGTGCAGGACGCGCAGCAGAACGACGGCTGGAAGGGCAACCGGCGTTGAGCATCGAGATCGCCAACGAGTCCGGCGTCGACGTCGACGAGACGTCCATCGTCTCCGCCGCCCGTTACGCCCTCGACAAGATGGAGGTCAGCCCGCTCGCCGAGCTGTCCATCCTCCTCGTCACCCTCGAAGTCATGGAAGACCTGCACGAACGCTGGATGGACCTCCCGGGCCCCACCGACGTCATGGCCTTCCCGATGGACGAGCTCGACTCCTCCCGCCGCCCCGACGCGCCCGACGCGTCGCCGGCGCTGCTCGGGGACATCGTGCTCTGCCCGGCGTTCGCCAAGGACCAGGCCAAGACCGCGGGCCACGCCCTGATCGACGAGCTGCACCTGCTCACCGTGCACGGCGTGCTCCACCTCCTCGGCTACGACCACGCCGAACCCGCCGAGGAACGCGAGATGTTCGCCCTCCAGAAGCGCATCCTCGGCGAGTACCAGGACGCCGTCGCCGCGCTCGAGAAGCGGGACGCCCAACGCAACACCGACGACCGTGTCCTCGGCATCGCCGGGCTCGACGCCCCCGCGCCGGCCGCCGCCGAACCACCCGCCGGGGAAACGCCCTAGGCGCCAGCCATGGAACAGCTCTTCTTCGCGATCGCGCTCGTGCTCCTGGCGGGCGTGTTCGCGGCGGCGGACGCCGCGATCAGCACCGTGTCGCAAGCCCGGGCCGACGGCCTCGCCCGGCTCGGGCTGCCCGGCGCCCGCCACCTCGCCGCCGTCGTCGCCGAACGCCGCCGGCACATCAACCTACTGCTCCTGCTCCGCCTCGGCTGCGAACTCACCGCCACCGTCCTCGTCACCGTGTTCGTCGGCACCCGCCTGGCGCCGCTCGGCCTCGCCGTGCTGGTCACCGCCGTCGTCATGGTCGTGGTCAGCTACGTCCTCATCGGCGTCGGGCCCCGCACCCTCGGCCGGCAGCACCCCTACCGCATCGGCCGCTACGTCGCCGGGCCCGTCCGCGTCCTCGGCTCCGTCCTCGGCCCGCTGTCCCGGCTGCTCATCCTCATCGGTAACGCCATCACCCCCGGCCAGGGCTTCCGCGAGGGCCCGTTCACCTCCG
The DNA here is from genome assembly GCF_040638975.1 of Amycolatopsis sp. NPDC024027. Taxonomy (NCBI): domain Bacteria; kingdom Bacillati; phylum Actinomycetota; class Actinomycetes; order Pseudonocardiales; family Pseudonocardiaceae; genus Amycolatopsis; species Amycolatopsis sp. NPDC024027. The sequence goes on along the minus strand of NZ_JBEZYY010000014.1, from coordinate 91,808 downwards.
AGGTCGAGCTGCGCGAGCTCGTCGACCTCGCCCAGGAACGCGGCGTCGTCGAGGACTCCGAACGCGAGATGATCCACTCGGTGTTCGAACTCGGGGACACCGTGGCCCGCGAGGTCATGGTGCCGCGCACCGAGATCGTCTGGATCGAGCGCACCAAGACCGTCCGCCAGGCACTGGCGCTGGCCCTGCGCACCGGGTTCACCCGGCTGCCGGTGATCGACGAGTCCGTCGACGACATCGTCGGCGTCGTCAACATCAAGGACCTGATGACCGGCTACCTCGACCCCGACGGGCCGAGCACGGTCGTCGACTCGGTGATGAACCCGGCGTCCTTCGTCCCCGACTCGAAGCGGCTCGACGAGCTGCTCAAGGAAATGCAGCGCTCGCACAACCACATGGCGATCGCCGTCGACGAATACGGCGGCACGGCGGGCCTGCTCACCATCGAGGACGTCCTCGAAGAGATCGTCGGCGAGATCACCGACGAGTCCGACGCCGACGAACGCCCCGAGGTCGAGGAGCTCGACGGCGGCGCCGTCCGCGTCTCGTCCCGGATGGGCATCGACGACCTGGGCGAACTGTTCGGCATCGACCTCGAAGACCACGACGTGGAGACCGTGGGCGGGCTGCTCGCGGAACGACTGGGTAGGGTCCCGCTACCGGGGGCCGAAGCCGAGGTCGCCGGCCTTCGGCTGTTCGCCGAAGGGGGCAAGGACCGGCGCGGCCGCATGCGGATCACCTCCGTCGTCGTCCACCCGGCCGACGCCGAGGCGATGACGGACCCCGTCGACCGGACGCGCCGCCGCACGCGCCTGCCCCACCCCGACGAACGCGACAGGAGCGTCGAACATGCCTGACCTCGAGGCGGAGGACCAGAAGCTGGTCGTCCTCGCCCGGTCCTCGCGCGCCCGCATCCAGGCCCCCGAAGGGGCCGCGGTCCGCGACACCGACGGCCGCACCTACGCGGCGGGCACGGTCGACCAGCCGTCGTTCAAGCTCACCGCGCTGCAGGCCGCGGTCGCCGCGGCGCTGTCCAGCGGCGCCGAAGGCATCGAAGCCGCCGCCGTCGTCAGCGAAGAGGGACTGCTCAAGGGCGCGTCCGTGCACGCCGTGCGCGACATCGCGAAGTACGCGCCGATCATCCTCGCCGCCCCCGACGGCACGGTGCTCGAGGTGCGCGAGCGATGACCGAGCACCGTTCCGGCTTCGCCTGCTTCGTCGGCCGGCCCAACGCCGGCAAGTCGACGCTGACCAACGCCCTCGTCGGCACCAAGGTCGCGATCACCTCCAGCAAGCCGCAGACCACCCGGCACGCCATCCGCGGGATCGTCCACCGCGAGGACGCCCAGCTCGTCCTCATCGACACGCCCGGCCTGCACCGCCCGCGCACCCTGCTCGGCGAGCGGCTCAACGACATCGTGCACACGACGTGGTCCGAAGTGGACGTCGTGGGCTTCTGCGTGCCGGCGAACGAGAAGATCGGGCCCGGCGACAAGTTCATCGCCGCCGAGCTGCAGAAGATCGCCAAGCGGACCCCCGTGCTCGGCATCGTCACCAAGACCGACCTCGTCCAGCCCCAGCAGGTCGCCGAGCAACTGCTCGCGCTGCAGGAGGTGATGGACTTCGCCGAGCTGATCCCGGTGTCCGCAGTGGACGGGTTCCAGGTGGACGCGCTCACGGACCTGCTCGTCCGCAAGCTGCCCGAAGGGCCGCAGCTCTACCCCGGCGGCGAGCTCACCGACGAACCCGAGCAGACCCTGGTCGCCGAGCTGATCCGCGAGGCGGCGCTGGAAGGCGTCCGCGACGAGCTGCCGCACTCGATCGCCGTCACCGTCGAGGAGATGCTGCCCCGCGAAGGCCGCGACGACCTCATCGACGTGCACGCGTTCCTGTTCGTGGAACGGCCCAGCCAGAAGGGGATCATCCTGGGGCACAAGGGCGAACGGCTGCGGGAGGTCGGCGCCGCCGCCCGCAAGAACATCGAGGCGCTGCTCGGCTCGAAGGTCTACCTCGACCTGCACATCAAGGTGGCCAAGGAGTGGCAGCGCGACCCTCGTCAGCTGCGCCGGCTGGGCTTCTGACCGGCGCTTTCCCCCGCCGGGGGAGGATCAGCGGAATTCCTGGTCTCGATTCGGTCGCGGCGTGATGAAACGCCGGACGCGTGCCCACGCCGCCCCCTACAGTCGCGGCTTCGACCACATCGCGGCCGATCGGGGCGGCAGCGGATCCGGTGGTCGTCTCTGGAGCACGACGAAGGGGAACAACCGATCATGACCGATAGCCAGGGCATGCCCAATTACCCCGGCGACCAGCCGAACCAGCCCGGCGGGCAGCCGAACTACCCCGGCGGGCAGCCGGGTGGCTACCAGCCGGGCCCGCCCCCGAGCAACAACCTCGTGTGGGCGATCCTCACCACCATCCTCTGCTGCCTCCCGTTCGGCGTCGTGTCGATCGTGCAAGCCGCGAAGGTGAACGGCCTGTGGGCGCAGGGGCAGACCGCCGCCGCCCAGCAGGCCGCCGACTCCGCGAAGAAGTGGGCGATCATCTCGGCGGTCGTCGGCGTCGTGTGGATCGCGCTGTGGGTCATCCTCGGGATCGCCGGCGTGTTCACGTCCAGCCTGAGCACGACGTCATACTGACGTAGCCGAACAGCAGGAGGATCCCCGGTGACCGACCAGTACCCGCCGCCGTACCCGCCCCCGGGTGGGCCGGGCTACGGCTACGGCTACCCGCCACCGAACTACGGGCCGCCGCCGGACAACAACATGGTGTGGGCGATCCTGAGCACCGTGCTGTGCTGCCTTCCGCTGGGCGTGGTCGCGATCGTGAAGTCCAGCCAGGTGCAGTCGCTCTGGTTCCAGGGCTTCCACGCCGAGGCGCAGAAGGCCGCGAACGACGCCCGCAAGTGGGCGATGTGGTCGGCCATCTCGATCGGGATCCTCCTGCTGCTCTACGTGCTCTTCTTCGTCGTGCTGGCGGGGCTCGGCGTCTTCTCGACGGGCTGGCGGCCATGACCACGACGACCGTCTACACGGGATACCCCGCGCGCGGCACCAAGGCCAAGCTGCGCGCCCTCGGTGCGCCGATGGCCGTCGTCGCGGGGCTCGGCGTGTGCTGCGCGGCCGTCTGGATCGGCGACCCGACCACGCCCGGCGGCTTCCTGCCGCTCTGCCCGACCAAGGCGCTGCTCGGCATCGACTGCCCGGGCTGCGGCGGCATGCGGATGGCCTACAGCCTGATGCACGGCAACATCCCCGCGGCCTTGCACTACAACGCCGTGTCGTTCGTCGTCGTGCTGCTGCTGGTGTGGAGCACGGTCGCGTGGACGCTCGGGCGTCTGCGTGGCCGCGCGATGAACAGCTGGCTCCACTGGCGGGGGACGCCGCTGGCGTTTTCGATCGTGTTCGTCGTCTGGTTCGTCATTCGCAACCTCCCGTTCGCCCCGTTCACGGGCCTGCGCGTCTGATTTCGGCGGCCGGGAACCGGGACGCCGCGGACCGCGTCGGAGCGGCATGGGATTCACCCGGACAGCTGAAGCCTGCGCGGCGCGGCCGAACGCCAACCGAGTACGCTCCCGCGGACCGCGCCGTACATCCGCGATGGTTCCGCACGGGGCGTGCGGCGGAGTGACCAGCGAGGGGAAATCCCAATGACCGATCCCTACGGGCAGCCGTCCTTCGGGCAGCAGCCCGGTGGCCAGCAGCCGTTCGGGCAGCCGCAGCCGGGGCAGCAGCCGTACGGGCAGCCCACGCCCTACGGGCAGCAGGCGCCGTTCGGCCAGCCCGCCCCCTTCGGCCAGCAGGGCAATCCCTTCGGACCGCCGCGGAACTACGCGAGCTGGGGGCAGCGCGCCCTCGGCTGGCTCATCGACTTCAGCCCGATCCTCGTGATCTACATCATCGGCGGCCTGTTCTCGGCGATCGTCGGCGAAGCCGGGCCGATCCTGGTCATCGGCGGTCTCGGCTGGCTCGCCTGGATCGGCTGGTCCATCTACAACCGGTGGATCCAGCAGGGCAACACCGGGCAGTCGCTCGGCAAGCGGGTCGCGAAGATCAAGCTCGTCCGCGAGGACACCGGGCAGCCGGTCGGCCCCGGCATGGCCTTCCTGCGCGATCTCGCCCACGTCGTCGACAACGTCATCTGCTACGTCGGTTGGCTGTGGCCGCTGTGGGACGACAAGAGCCAGACCCTCGCCGACAAGATCCTCGGCACCGTCGTGATCAACGCCGACGACGCGGCCGCGCCGTTCGCCCAGCAGAACGCGCAGCAGAGCGCGCCGGGGTTCGCCGGCGGCTTCCCGCCGCCGGGCCAGCAGCCCGGCCAGCCCGGTCAGTTCGGCCAGCCGCAGTCCGGGGGCTTCCCGCAGCAGCCGTCGTCCGGTGGCTTCCCCCAGCAGCCGCAGTCCGGTGGTTTCGGCCAGCCGCAGCCGGGCGGGTTCGGCCAGCCGCCGTCCTCCGGCGGGTTCGCGCAGCCCCCGCAGCCGGGCGGCTTCGGGCAGCAGCCGGGGCAGCAGCCGCTCGCCCCGCCGCCGGGTGGCGGCGCCTTCGACGAGCAGGCGGAGCGCACGCAGATGCTGCGCCCGGGCACCGGCGAGAGCGCGTTCGACGAGCAGGCCGAGCGCACCCAGATGCTGCGTCCGGACGCCCCGGGCGAACCCGAGGCGACCCAGAAGTTCCAGCCGGGCCAGTTCGGCCAGCCGCCGAACGAGCAGCGCTGACCGGCTCCTTCCGCACCACCGCCGGAGTCGCCCGGCGGAAGTTCACGAATAGTTGGGGTACAACGTCATGACCAATCCCTACGGCCAGCAGCAGCCCTACGGCCAGCAGCCGCAGCAGCCGGGTTACGGCCCGCCGTCCGGCGGTGTGCCCGCGCCGTACGGCCAGCCGGCGCCGTATGGCCAGCCCGCGCCGTACGGACAGCCCGCGCCGTACGGGCAGCCGCCCACCGGCGGCTTCGGCGCGCCCGGTTACGGTGCCCCGGGCTACGGCATGCCCGGTGGTGGCGACATCAACCAGATCAAGGACTACAAGGGCTGGGCGATCGCCTCGCTCTTCCTCGGTGGCCTCATCCTGGGCATCTTCGCCATCATGAAGTCCAACGAGGTCGGCACGTACAAGATGCAGGGCAACTACATGATGGCGGAGCAGGCGTCGCGGACGACCAAGACGCTGTGCCTGGTCTCCTCGATCCTGGGCGGCCTCGGCTGCGTCCTGTTCCTGTTCGCGTTCCTGGTCCCGCTGATCGCGTACGGCGTCTCCTGACACCGGCCGCTTCCGCGGGGCGCTCCACCCCGGCATCGCCCGAGAGTGGGACGATGTCGGGGTGGTGAACCTCTACCGCGACACCGGGGTGGTGTTGCGCACGCACAAGCTGGGTGAGGCCGACCGGATCGTCACCCTGCTGACCCGGCGGCACGGCAAGGTGCGCGCCGTGGCGAAGGGCGTGCGGCGCACCTCGTCGCGCTTCGGGGCCCGGCTGGAGCCGTTCGGCCACGTCGACGTGCAGTTCTACACCGGACGAACGCTCGACGTCATCACCCAGGTCGAGACCGTCGACGCCTTCCAGGTGCCGCTGGTCGCCGACTACCAGAGCTACACCGCGGCCAGCGCGATCGCCGAAACCGCGGACCGGCTCTCGGCCGAAGAGGGCGAGCCGGTGCTCAAGCTGTACCTCCTCGTCGTCGGCGCGCTGCGGGCGCTGGCCGACGGGACGCGTGACTCTTCCCTGGTGCTCGACGCGTTCTTCCTCCGCGCGATGTCCTACGCCGGCTGGGCGCCCGCGCTCACCGAATGCGCCCGCTGCGGCCTGCCCGGCCCGCACAAGGCGTTCAGCGTCGCCGCGGGTGGCTCGATGTGCCAGGACTGCCGGATCGCCGGCTGCGTGCACCCCGCCCCCGAGGTCCTGGCCCTGCTCACCGCCCTGCTGCACGGCGAATGGCCGCTGGCGGAGTCGACCCTGCCCGGCACCCGCCGCGACGCGAGCGGGCTGGTCGCGGCGCACCTGCAGTGGCACCTGGAGCGGCAGCTGCGGTCGTTGCCCCTGGTCGAGCGCCGCCCCCGGGAGAGCACGGTGACATCCGGGGCTTCGCCCCAGGCCGGGGGCTCCGCCACCCGGACCCCCGAAGGACAGGCGGTGACAGCTGGGGCTTCGCCCCAGGCCCGGGGCTCCGCCACCCCCGAAAGACAGGTACTGCCCGGGCAGTAGGGTCGGGCCTGATCGGTTCACCCATCCAGGGAGGCTCGCAGTGCTGCGCAGGGGACGCGAGAACAAGGCGTCGCGATACGAGCTGCGGGCCCCGGATCCGCACCCGTCGGGCGCGAAACCGCCGGAGATCCCGCGCGAGCTGGTGCCCAAGCACGTCGCGCTCGTGATGGACGGCAACGGCCGCTGGGCCAACCAGCGCGGCCTGCCGCGGATCGAGGGCCACAAGCGCGGCGAAGCGGTGATGATCGACGTCGCCGCCGGGGCCGTCGAAATCGGCGTCAAGTGGCTCTCGGTGTACGCGTTCTCGACCGAGAACTGGAAGCGCAGCCCCGAAGAGGTGCGGTTCCTGATGGGCTTCAACCGCGACACCATCCGCCGCCAGGTCGACTACCTCGGCTCGATCGGCGTGCGCATCCGCTGGGCGGGGCGGCGTCCCAAGCTGTGGGCGTCGGTCATCAAGGAACTGCAGGCGGCCGAAGAGAAGACCAAGCACAACACGGCGCTGAACATGACCATGTGCGTCAACTACGGCGGCCGTGCCGAGCTGGGTGACGCCATGCAGCGGATCGCGCAGGACGTCGCCGCCGGGAAGCTGAACCCCGACAAGGTCAACGAGAAGACCATCGGGAAGTACCTGTACCAGCCGGACATGCCGGACGTGGACCTGTTCCTGCGGCCTTCGGGCGAGCAGCGGACGTCGAACTTCCTGCTGTGGCAGTCGGCCTACGCCGAGATGGTCTACCAGGACACGCTGTTCCCGGACTTCGACCGGACCCACCTGTGGCGGGCCTGCCTGGAATTCGCGAAGCGGGATCGCCGTTTCGGCGGCGCGGTCGACCAGGCTTCGTCATGAGCGCGACCGAAGCGGCCGAGACCGCGGAGCTGCTGACGCAGGCGAAGGAGTCCCTCGAGCGCTACCTCGAGGTCCACGTCGACGACGACGGCGCGCTGACGTTCTCCCACGGCGGCGTCCCGTGCGTGATCCAGGCGACCCGGCTCGGCGAGGGCCTCACGGTGCTCACCCTGACCTGCGTGGTCGGCTGGGACTTGGCCGACGCGCCGGAGCTGTCGATCGCCGTCGCCGAGCGGGCGGGGCAGGGGCTGTTCGGGACGCTCGGGATCGGGCATTCGGACAACGGGGTCGACGTGACGCTGCGGTACGCGTTCCCGGCGGCCGGGCTGGACGCGCCGGCGCTCGGCACGTTGCTGATGCTGGTCGTGTCGACGGCTTCGCAGCTGCGGACCGATTTGCCCGGGATCGTGCCCGGCGACTGACCCGTCCGGGGTGGACTTTCCGCCGCGAACGGAGGATCAGGGCCCGAAACGGACCGTGATCCTCCGTTCGCGGACCGTGCGGGTCCCGTCGTGCCGGCCGGTACTGGCATCATCGCCTTCGTGAACATCGTTTCCGACACCGCGGCCGAGCCCGGCCGGCGCACGCGCCGGTTCCGGATCAGCTCGGTCGAAGTGCTGTGCGCGATCCTGCTGATCGCGATCCTCGGCCAGGGCTGGCTGCAGGACCTGTTCGACGTGCCCGCACTCCGGACCGGCTCGACCGTGTTCGTCGCCGTCTGCGTGCAGGCGCTGCCGTTCCTCGTGCTGGGCGTGCTGATCAGCGGGGCCATCGCCGCGTTCGTGCCCGCCCGCGTGCTGGAGAAGGTGCTGCCGCGGCGGGCCGGGGCGGCCGTCGGCGTCGCCGGGCTGGCCGGGGTCGCACTGCCGGGGTGTGAATGCGCTTCGGTGCCGGTGGCGCGGCGGCTGATGGGACAGGGCGTGGCGCCGGCCGCGGCGCTGACGTTCCTCCTCGCCGCGCCCGCGGTGAACCCGGTGGTGCTGGTGGCGACCGCGGTCGCGTTCCCCGGCAAGCCGGAGATGGTGCTGGCGCGGTTCGCCGGCTCGCTCGCCACGGCGATGGTGATGGGCTGGCTGTGGGCCCGCTGGGGCAAGCTCGAGTGGATCGCTTCGCGCGCGCTCCGGCGTCTCCCGGAGGTGGCGGGCGGTCAGCGGTGGCGGGTGTTCGCCGAGACCGCGCGGACGGACTTGGTCGAGGCGGGCGGTTTCCTGGTGCTGGGGGCGTTGATCTCGTCGGCGTTGAACGTCTTGGTGCCGGCGAAGTGGTTCGGCGTGCTGGGCGACCAGCTCGTGCTGGGCGTCGTGGTGATGGCGGTGCTGGCGGTGGTGCTGGCGCTGTGCAGCGAGGCGGACGCGTTCGTCGCGGCGTCGCTGACGGCGTTGCCGCTGCTGCCGAAGCTGGTGTTCCTGGTCGTCGGCCCGGCGATCGACGTCAAGCTGTTCGCGTTGCAGGCGGGCACGTTCGGCCGGTCGTTCGCGGTGCGGTTCGCGCCGGTGACGTTCGTGGTGGCGGTGGCCTGCGCGCTCGGGGCCGCCTTCCTGGTGGGGGTCGCGTGAAACGGGAAACCCAGAACATCCTGCTGATCCTGCTCGGCGGCGCGCTGGTCAAGATCGCGGTCAACGGCGACTACCTGCGGTACGTGAAGCCGGCGCAGCAGCCGTGGATCGTCGCGGGCGGCGCGGTGATGGTGCTGTTGGGCGCGGTCGCGATCGTGCGCGACCTGGTGGCGTCGCGGCGGGTCGTTCCGGCGGAGCACGCCGAGCACGACGGCCACGCGCACTCGGCGCGCCCGGCGTGGCTGCTGCTGGTGCCGGTGCTGGCGGTGTTCCTGGTCGCGCCACCGGCACTGGGCGCGGACTCGGTGATCCGCACGGAGGCCCGCGTCCCGGCGAGCGCGGCGGTGGCCGACGCGGCCGCGTTCCCGCCGTTGCCGGCGGGGAACGCGGTGGCGTTGACGGTGAACGAGTTCGTCAGCCGCGCGGGCTGGGATTCGGCGGGCACCCTGAACGGCCGGACGGTTTCCCTGACGGGATTCGTGGTCCACACCGACGGCAGCACGCTGCTGGCCCGCTTGGTGATCAGCTGCTGCGCGGCGGACGCGTTCCCGGTGACGGTCCGCCTCCGCGGCGGCGCGGCGGACCACCTGCCGAGCGACGCCTGGATCCAGGTGACGGGCGAGGTGGTCCCGGGCACGGCAACGAAGGACAACAGCTACACCCCGGACTTCACCCCCACCTCGCTAACCCCGGTCCCCACCCCCAAAGACCCCTACGAGTACTGACTTCGCGTACCCAGCCAGCCGGTTCGCGTACCCAGCTGGACGACACGCGTACGCAGCCGGACGACACGACCCGGCCGTGCACGGGGTCGTGTCGTCCGGCTGGGTACGCGAGTTCGCTTTCCAGGTTCGCGTGTCGTCCGTCCAGGTGCGCGTGTCGTCCGTTGCGGTACGCCGCGGGTAGCCTTGATCGGCGAGGGTTGTCGGGGTGGGCTGCCTTTTTTGCTTTGTGCGGCGGTGCTGTTCGCGTGCGCGCCGGGGACACGGAGACCGACCGGGTCGCCAAGCAGGTGGCCGGGGAGATCGATTCCCCGCCGCGGACTTCGGCGGCCGGATATGCGCGGAAGGCGCTCGAAACCAACCTCGCGTCCGCGACCGGGAACGACGTGCTCGCCGCGTTGTCGACCGGCGGGATCGACTGCCTGCTGGGCTCACGGGTGAACGGCACCACGCTGGTGTGGCGTCCCTCGTGGGCCCAGGTCCAGCCCGGCGAACTCCCGTGCACGGGGGAGGCCGCGCCGGACCGGCAGGGGACCACCCCGCCGCACTAGTGCTCGGCGCAGGTGCCGGTGATCTCGACCGTGTGGGAGATCTCCGAAAAGCCGTGCTCGGCCGCGATCTTCTCCGCCCAGCGCTCCACCGCCGGTCCTTCGACCTCCACCGTCCGGCCGCAGAGGCGGCACACCAGGTGATGGTGGTGGTGCGCCGAACACCGCCGGTAGATCGCCTCGCCCGAATCGGTGCGGAGCACGTCGATCTCGCCCGCCTCCGACAGCGACTGCAGCGTGCGGTACACCGTCGTCAGGCCGATTCCGTCGCCGCGCTTGCGCAGCTCGTCGTGGAGTTCCTGGGCCGAACGGAAGTCGTCGATCGTGCTCAGCAGCTCGACGACCGCGGACCGCTGCCGGGTGGATCGGCGCCCGGGGACCGGGGCCTGGCTGCGCGACGCGGCGGTGCTCATCACTTTCCTTCCTGCACGTGGGCGACGGCGTCGACCACGATGTGCGCCAGGTGGTCGTCGGCGAGCCGGTAGACGACCTCGCGGCCGCGGCGCTCGCCCTGGACCACCCCGGCCGTCTTCAGCACCCGCAGGTGCTGGCTGATCAGCGGCTGGGCGACGTCGAGGGCGTCCACCAGCTCGTGCACGCACCGGTCGGCCGCCCGCAGCTGCAGCACGATCGCGATCCGGACCGGTGCCGCCAGCGCGCGCAGCAGGTCGCCCGCGTCGGTCAGCACCGACTGCGGGGGGTGGGCGGGCGGTGCCGGAGACGCCTCCGCCGCCGGGCTGCAGTCCGCGAGCCCCGGCTGGGCGCCACTCCCGGTCACCGTCGCCATTCCCGCCTCCACGCTGCTCGTCACGCCGCCTGCGACCATGAATTCCGTAGTCATTGCCGATAACGGTGCGGCCCATCCTAGTGTTCCCCCGTCCGGGACCCCCGTCTCGGCGCCGAGCTGCGCGGTACGGCCGGTCGTATTAACCCATTCGGGTGAGTTCGTGGGATATTGGCCCTGCGGCTTCGCATGTCGTGGCCGACGGTGCAAGGTTGTCGCGGAGCGTTTTGCCGTTTCCCGGACGACGGCGAGCCGCCCGAGCAGAGCAGTGGGGAGACATGACGCGTTTCGTGACGAAGGCAGCCGCCCTGGCGGCCGCGGTGTTCCCGCTGGTCGGCGTGGGGGTCGCGGGGGCGCAGACCCAGGCCGTCGACGAGAAGACCGGCCCGGTCTCGTTCGCGAACATCGCCTCGGTGCGGATCGGCGACGAAGGCCAGCGCGGCGGCGCCCTGATCACCGAAACGCAACGCTCCCCGCTGCTGCCCGGCCAGTCGAAGCTCGGCGCGGACCGCGTCTCGGTCCCCAAGGACGACGGCGAGCGCGCGACCTTCGGCGGGCACTACCAGATCGACCTCGGCCGTTACAGCGCGTCACAGAACCCGTACCCGCCGGGGATCGCGAGCCGGGATCACAACGTCTTCGCCGCGTTGCTGGCCACGACCGTGCCCACCGCCGCCGCGGAGACGAACTACGCGCTGCGGGACAACTGGCAGGGCGGCACCGAACCGGCCGCCAACACCGTGCTCGTCCTGGAAGGCGCCAAGACGGCGGTGGACTGCACCGGCCCGGCGAAGCTCTCCGCCACCTCGTCGGTCGCCCGGCTGTGGGTGCGCCAGGCCGGCGGTGCGCTCGGCATCGTCCCGGTGCCGGGCGGCGACGCCGGGCTGCAGCTGAAGAACCTGCGGCTCGGCCCGCCCGGCGACATCACCAACGCCGACCGGGCGACCACGGTCTCCGACCTCAAGCTGACCCGCGTCGCCGCGTTCGACCAGCTGATCCGCCAGGACGGCTGGCGCGGGGGCGACCACACCGCCGTCGCCGGCTGGCGGGTCGAGATCACCACCCACGTCAAGGACGCGCAGGGTGGCGCGCTGCAGGACGTGCGGACCAGCATCGTGCTCGGCGGGGTCAGCTGCTCGGTGCCGAAGGGGTTCGTCGCGAAGGCTGCCGCCCCCGCGGGCGGCCCGACCGCCACGCAGGCCGCCGTGCCGACCCAGGTCCCGGCCGGTTACCTGGGCGCGGCCGCGCCGGCCACCGACGGTGACGGCTCCCGCGTGCCGTTCGGCATCGGCCTGCTCTTCGGCGGGGTCTTCTTCGCCGCGGTCGCCCTGCTGCTGGGCCGGCGGCGCAAGACCGGGTCGGATTAAGTGCTGCGCACCGCGCTGGCCGCCGTCTCGGCCGCGCTGGCGGTGGCCGCCTTCGCGGCCGGGATCGTCGTGCTGACCTGGCTGCCGCCGGCGGTCGCGCCGTCGGCGGCGGCACCCCCGCCCGGCACGCTGCCGGGTGAGAACGCGGCTCCGGCCGTGCTCCCGGCGGACAGCGAGTCCGTGGCGCAGCAGCGGCCGGGCACGGTCCGGCTGCCCGGCGGCGCCACCGCCCGCCTGGTCCGCACCGAGCTCACCGGCACGGGTGTGCTGCCGATCCCGCGCGGCCTCGGCGACGCCGCCTGGTGGGGCGCCAAGCTCGGCGCGGCCCGCGGTGCGGCCCTGCTGTCCGGGCACGTGAACTGGGAGGGCCGGCGCGGGCCGTTCGACGAGCTGTGGCGCATGCGGGCCGGCGACGAGGTCAGCGTGGTCGACGCGCGCGGCGGCCGGTGGGTCTATCGCGTCCACGACGTCGTCACGCTGCCGAAGGAGACGCTGCCGTCCCAGGCCGGGCGGTGGTTCGGGCAGGACGGGCCGCACCGGCTGGTGCTGGTCACCTGCGGCGGCGACTACGTCGGCGGCACCGAAGGCTACGACGAGAACCGCCTGGTCACGGCCGAGCTGGTGACGCGCCCCACCGGCTGATCGAGTTCGCTGCAACCTCCGGCGCCCTTCGCGGCATGCCTGTCCGTGCACTGGCCACGACAGCGAAGGAGCAGAACCCATGCAGGAGCGGAACCCGGCGGAGCCGAAGAAGGGCTCCGGGCGCTGGTGGATCGTTGGCGTCGCGGGGGCGTTCGTGGTCGCGGCGCTCGTCGCGACCCTGCTCGTGTTCACCGGAAAGGATGAACCCGCCGTCGCGAACGGCACCGGTGGGCCCGTCCCGGCCGCGAACCAGCCGGCCCCGCAAGGCGCTCCGCAGGCCACCGGCAAGGCGCCCGCGCAGCTGTCCCTGCCCGGCGGCGGCACCGCGAAGCTGATCCAGGAGGACCTCGACGCCGCCGGCGCGCTGAAGATCCCGGAGGGCCTCGACGAGGCGGCCTGGTGGGGCGCGCAGCTGGGCGCCGACCACGGCGTCGCGCTGCTGTCCGGGCACGTGAACTGGAAGGGCAAGAAGGGCCCGTTCAACGAGCTCTGGCAGGTCAAGCAGGGGCAGGACGTCAAGCTGACCGACGCCGCGGGCGGCGCGTGGGTCTACCGGATCGAGTCCGCCGAGACCGTGCACAAGACGGATCTCGCCGGCCGGTCGGAGCAGCTGTTCGACCCCGACGGCCCGCACAAGCTGCTGCTCGTCACCTGCGGCGGCGAGTACGTCGGCGGCAGCGAGGGGTACGAGGACAACCGCGTCGTGACGGCGTCGCTGGTGGCGCGGCCGTAGGCTCACCTGCGCGTAAAGGAGTGGGCCCCGGCGGATACCCTTGACGTTCTAGTCCGATGAACCGTCCCCGCAAGCTTTTCGGAGCGTGGAGTGCCCACGAACACCATTGAGAAGATCATCAGCCTGTGCAAACGCCGTGGTTTCGTCTTCGCCAGCGGAGAGATCTACGGCGGCACCCGCTCTGCGTGGGACTACGGGCCGCTCGGGGTCGAGCTCAAGGACAACATCAAGCGCCAGTGGTGGAAGACCGTCGTCCAGGGCCGCGACGACGTCGTCGGCCTCGACTCGTCGGTGATCCTGCCGCGTGAGGTCTGGGTCGCGTCGGGCCACGTCAACGTGTTCACCGACCCGCTGATCGAGTGCCTGTCGTGCCACAAGCGGTTCCGCGCCGACCAGCTCGCCGAGGAGTTCGCGGCGCGCACCGGCAAGGAGACCAGCGAGGACGACCTGTCCGAGGTGCCGTGCCCGAACTGCGGCACGCGCGGCAAGTACACCCCGCCGCGGGACTTCAACATGATGCTGAAGACCTACCTCGGCCCGGTCGAGTCCGAAGAGGGCCTGCACTACCTCCGCCCGGAGACCGCGCAGGGCATCTTCGTGAACTTCTCCAACGTCCAGACGACGTCGCGGAAGAAGCCGCCGTTCGGCATCGGCCAGATCGGCAAGTCCTTCCGCAACGAGATCACGCCGGGCAACTTCATCTTCCGGACGCGCGAGTTCGAGCAGATGGAGATGGAGTTCTTCGTCGAGCCGGGCGAGGACGAGACCTGGCACCAGTACTGGATCGACCAGCGCACCGAGTGGTACAAGGACCTCGGCATCAAGGCCGAGAACCTGCGTCACTTCGAGCACCCGAAGGAAAAGCTCTCGCACTACGCGAAGCGCACCGTCGACATCGAGTACCGGTTCGCGTTCAACGCGGGCCAGGAGTGGGGCGAGCTCGAGGGCATCGCGAACCGCACCGACTTCGACCTGACGACGCACTCGAACCACTCGGGCCAGGACCTGTCGTTCTTCGACCAGGCCTCGGGCCAGCGGTACCGGCCGTTCGTCATCGAGCCGGCGGCGGGTGTCGGCCGCTCGATGATGGCGTTCCTGGTGGATTCCTACGTCGAGGAAGAGGTGCCGAACGCCAAGGGCGGCACCGACACCCGCGTCGTGCTGAAGCTCGACCCGCGGCTTTCGCCGTTCAAGGTCGCGGTGCTGCCGCTGTCGCGCAACGCCGACCTGACCCCGAAGGCCAAGGAAGTCGCGGCCACCCTGCGCAAGCACTGGAACGTCGACTTCGACGACGCCCAGGCGATCGGCCGCCGCTACCGCCGCCAGGACGAGATCGGCACGCCGTACTGCGTCACGGTCGACTTCGACTCGCTCGAGGACCAGGCCGTGACGGTGCGCGAGCGCGACTCGATGTCGCAGGAGCGGATCGCGATCGACAAGCTGGAGTCCTACCTGGCGGGCCGCCTCGTCGGCTGCTGAACCACCCGGGCCCGGGTACCCCTGACACCTGTCACGGTCAGGTCGTGACGCACGATCTGGGGACCCGGGCCTTCCGGGCGGCAGCCTTGGGGGCATGCGAGAAACAGACATCCAGGCGGTGGCGGCGGGGGCCGCGATCCACCTCACCGGCCTGCGGAAGCACTACGGCGAAGTCCACGCGGTCGACGGCGTCGACCTGACGATCGCCCCGGGCGAGGTGGTCGCCCTGCTCGGGCCGAACGGCGCGGGCAAGTCCACCACCGTCGACATGATCCTGGGCCTGACCAGCCCCGGCGACGGCGAAGTGCGCGTGTTCGGGCGCAAGCCGATCGACGCCGTCCGCGCCGGCCTGATCGGCGCGATGCTGCAGGGCGGCGCCCTGATGGACGACCTGACGGTCGGGGAGACCGTCGGCATGGTCGCAGGCCTGCACCGCCGGCCGATGCCGGTGGCCGAAGCCCTGCGCGCCGCCGGCGTCGAGGAGCTGGCCGGCCGCCGCGCGAACAAGCTCTCCGGCGGGCAGAAGCAGCGGGTGCGCTTCGCGGTGGCCCTGGTCAGCAACCCCGACCTGCTCGTCCTCGACGAGCCGACCGCGGCGATGGACGTCGGCACCCGGCGTGAGTTCTGGCAGTCGATGTACTCGTTCACCGAGTCCGGGCGCACGGTCCTGTTCGCCACGCACTACCTCGAAGAAGCCGAGGAGTTCGCCGACCGGGTGGTGCTGATGCGCCGCGGCCGGATCGTCGCCGACGGCAGCGTCGCCGAGGTCCGCGCGCTGGCCGGCGGCCGCACCCTGCGCGCGGCCGTCCCGGGCGCCACCGACGCGGTCATCGCCGCGCTGCCCGGCGTCAAGGAGTTCGAGCTGCGCGGCGACCGCGTCGCCATCTCCAGCGCCGACTCCGACGCCACCCTGTGGGCGCTCAAGGCCGCGGTTCCGGCCGTGCACGACGTCGAAATCAGCGCCGTCGGCCTCGAAGGCGCCTTCCTGTCCCTGACCGCCGACGAGACCGCGGAGCCCGTGCGATGAACGCCACCTACCTGCTCACCGAGATCCGCCGGAACTTCCGGGCGCCGCGCTTCCTGATCTTCGTCGTCGCGTTCCCGGTGCTGATGTTCCTGTTGCAGACCAACGTCTTCACGAAGGCGAGCGACCCTGACCACACGCGGATCGCGGCCGTGATCATGGTCAACATGATGACGTTCGGCGTCTTCGCCGCGGCGACGAACAGCGGCGCCCGGCTCGCCCTCGAACGCGCCGTCGGCTGGCAGCGGCAGCTGCGCCTGACCCCGCTGACCGGCACCGGCTACCTGGCGGGCAAGGGGATCTCCGGGATGCTCGTGGGGCTGCCCGCGCTGATCCTCGTGCCGCTGCTCGGCGTGCTGGCCGAGGGGGTGCACGTCGACGCGGGCGGCTGGTTCCGGATCTTCGCCGGCATCTGGCTCGGCACGATCCCGCTGGTGCTGCTGGGCCTGCTGCTCGGCCAGTTCGGCACGCCGGACTCGATGCAGCCGATCAACATGCTCGTCACGCTCGGCATGGGGTTCCTCGGCGGGCTGTGGATCCCGATCGAGACGATGCCGGGCTGGATGCACGACGTCGCCCAGATCATGCCGACGTACTGGGTGCTACAGGTGGCGCGGCCCGCGGTGACCAATGACATGGTGGTCTCGCTGCCGACGGCCGCGGGCGTGCTCGGCGCGTGGACGGTCGTGCTCGGGGCGCTGGTGATCAGGCGTTACCGTAAGGACAGCGCCCGCGTCTGAGGGCCCGGAGGGGAAAATGGCCGAGGACGACGTGAACCGCAAGTACGGGCTGGGCACGAAGGAAACGTGGTGGGAGGACCCGCCGGTCAACCGCGGCAATAGCGGGCCGGACAAGTTCCGGTGGCCGGTCCTGTCGATCGTGTTCACCCTGCCCTACCTCATTCCGGTGACGAAGGGGCTGCTGGCCGTGGACCGGGTGACGCCCGGCGTGGTGGTGCTGTGGGTGCTCGTCTACGGCGTCGCTGTCTCGTACGCGCTCTTCCCGGTGGCATTCGACCGCAGCCGCCCGTTCCGGTTCGCGTACAGCGCGTGGATGCTCGTCCTCGGCCTCACCGTGGTCGCCGCGGCGGACACCAGCCCGTTCGTCATGCTCTACGGCACCGCGGCGCTGGTGTTCCTGCTGCCGCTGGTCTGGGTGGTGGTCCTCGACGGCGCAGCGCTGCTGCTCGGCGCCGGGATCCTGCTGCTGGACGGCCGGTTCGGCGACAACTACGGCGACCTGATCACCGTCGGTTCGGTGACGATGGCGATGTTCTTCATGTCCAGCCTGGTCCGGGCGGTCCGCCGGTTGCAGCAGGCCAACGAGGAGATCGCCACGCTGGCCGTGGCGAACGAGCGGGAGCGACTGGCCCGCGACCTGCACGACCTGCTCGGGCACAGCCTCACCACGATCACCGTCAAGGCGGGGCTGGCCCGGCGGGTGCTGGAGACCGCCGGCGACATCCCGCGCGCCGTCGAGGAGATCCGGGAAGTCGAGAGCCTCACCCGCAGCGCGCTCTCCGACGTCCGCGCGACCGTGTCGGCGAACCGCGAGGTGTCGCTGTCCGCGGAGCTCGTCGGCGCCCGCGCGGCGCTGCGGGCCGCGGAGATCGACGCCGACCTGCCGCACGCCGTCGACAACGTCCGGCCGGAGTTCCAGCCCACTTTCGGCTACGTGCTGCGCGAAGCCGTGACGAACGTGCTGCGGCACTCCGGGGCCAAGCGGGTGCGCGTGCGGCTGGGTGACAGCTGGCTGGAGATCGAGGACGACGGCACCGCCACCGACGTCGTCGCGGGCAACGGCCTGCGCGGGCTCTCCGAGCGGCTGGCCGCCGTCGGGGGCGCGCTGCGGACGTCGGTCCGGGCTGGGGGAGGATTGCTCGTGCGGGCGGAGATCCCGCTGCCCGAACCGAGCCCGGCCACCCCGGCCGTGCGCGCCGAACCCGCGGGAGGACTCGCTTGATCCGGGTACTGCTGGCCGACGACCAGGCCATGGTCCGCGGGGCGCTGGCCACCGTGCTGGGCCTCGAGAACGACATCGAAGTGGTCGGGCAGGTCGGTTCCGGCGACGAGGTGGTGGCCGCCGCGCGTGAGGCCAAGCCGGACGTCGCCCTGCTGGACGTCCAGATGCCGGGCAAGGACGGCCTGGAGGCCGCGGCCGAGCTGCGGGCCGCGCTGCCGTCGTGCCGGGTGATCATCTGCACGACGTTCGGCCGGCCCGGCTACCTCGCCCGCGCGATGGCGGCGGGCGCGGCCGGGTTCGTCGTCAAGGACGCTCCGCCGGAGCAGCTCGTCGAAGCCGTCCGGCGAGTCCACAGTGGACTGCGCGTGGTGGACCCGGCGCTGGCCGCGGAATCCCTCGCCACCGGGGCCAGCCCGCTCACCGGGCGGGAGCGGGACGTCCTGCGGGAGGCCAAGGACGGCAGCACGGTGGCCGACGTGGCCCGCGCCCTGCACCTTTCGGAAGGCACCGTCCGCAACCACCTGTCCGCGGCGATCGGCAAGACCGGCGCCCGGACGCGGGCCGAAGCCGTGCGCGTCGCCGAGGAGCGTGGCTGGCTCTGAGCCGGTTCTGAAAGAATGACCCGGATGGGTACCGCTGAACGCACCAAACCGTCGCTCGTGAGCTGGGCGCGCCGGATCGCCTTCGGCACGGTCCTGCTGCTGCTGGCGCTCGTCGGCGGCACGGCGTTCCGGGTCTGGCAGGTGGCCCGCGAGAACGACCGGACCCCCGCCGACGTCATCGTGGTGCTGGGCGCGGCCCAGTACAACGGCAAGCCGTCGGACATCTACGCGGCCCGGCTGGCGAAGGCCAAGCAGCTCTACGACGCCGGCGTCGCGAAGACGATCGTCACCGCGGGCGGCAAGAAGGCCGAAGACAACTTCACCGAGGCCCGGGCCGGCCAGCTGTGGCTGACCCGGCGCGGGGTGCCGGCGTCGGCGACGCTCGCGGTCGGCGAAGGCAGCGACACGCTGCGCAGCCTGCGCGCGGTCTCCCAGCAGGTCGAGGCCCGCGGCTGGCGCTCGGCGGTGCTGGTCAGCGACCCGTGGCACTCCTTCCGCGCCCGGACCATGGCCGGCGACCTGGGCCTGGACGCGTGGACCGCGCCGACGCACAGCGGGCCGATCGTCCAGGAGCGCGTCACCCAGGTGCGGTACATCGTGCGGGAGACCGGCGCGCTGCTGTACTACCGGCTGACCAAGACCCCGGCCGACGACCTGTTCGCCACGTTCCTGGGCTGAGGTTTGTCGGTGGGCCCGTTTAGGCTGGTCGGGTGGACTACACCGAGCACGACACCGCCCGCCTGCTGCCGGAGCCGGCGAAGGGTGCGGCGCTGCCCGGCGCCCGGGCGGACGGGCGCAGCGCGTTCTCGCGCGACCGCGCCCGCGTGCTGCACTCGGCCGCGCTGCGGCGGCTGGCCGGCAAGACCCAGGTGGTCGGGCCGGGGGAGGGCGCCGAGATCACCGGCGTCCCGCGCACCCGGCTGACGCACTCGCTGGAGGTCGCCCAGATCGGCCGGGGCATCGCCGACGAGCTGGGCGCCGACCCGGACCTGGTGGACACCGCGGGGCTGGCGCACGACATCGGGCACCCGCCGTTCGGGCACAACGGCGAGCGCGCGCTCGACGAGGTGGCCAGCGCGTGCGGTGGGTTCGAGGGCAACGCGCAGACGTTGCGCATCCTCACCCGGCTGGAGCCGAAGCTGCTGTCCGACGAGGGTGACCCGGTGGGGCTCAACCTGACTCGCGCGTGCCTGGACGCGGCCACGAAGTACCCGTGGCCGCGCCGGCCGGGGCAGGGGAAGTACGGCGTGTACGGCGACGACGTCCCGGTGTTCGAGTGGTTCCGTGCGGGGGCGCCGGCGGAGCAGCGGTGCCTGGAGGCCCAGATCATGGACTGGGCGGACGACGTCGCGTACTCGGTGCACGACGTCGAGGACGGGGTGCTGGCCGGCCGGATCAAGCTGGGCGTGCTCGCCCACCCGGACGAGCGTGCGGCCGTCGCCGAGGCCGCCGCCAAGCACTTCTCCGGGCAGTCGGTGTCCACTTTGGAGGATGCGGCGGCGGAACTGCTGGCGCTGCCGGTGGTGGCGGCACTGGCGTCGGCCGAGCCGGACGGTTCGCCGGGCGCCCAGGTCGCGCTCAAGCGGCTGACGAGCGAGCTGGTCGGCCGCTTCACCACGGCGGCCGTCACCGGCACGCGCGAGAAGTTCGGCGAGGGGCCGCTGGGGCGCTACCGGGCGAACCTGTGCGTCCCGGAGCAGGTGGCGGCGGAGGTGGCGCTGCTGAAGGCGCTGGCCCTGCGGTACGTGATGAGCGACCGCCGCCGGCTGGCCGTGCAGGACGGCCAGCGCGAGCTGCTGGCCGAGCTGGTCGACGCCCTCGCGCGCCGGGCCCCGGAGGCCCTCGACCCGCTGTTCGTCCCGGCCTGGAACGCGGCCCCCGACGAGGCCGCCCTGCTCCGGGTGGTGGTCGACCAGGTCGCCTCCCTCACCGACGCCCAGGCCCACGTCTGGTACTCCTGGCACGTGACCCGCCGCCACCGCTGAGCGGCCGGTTGGCGCTGCGGTGAATGACTCATTCCTGTCATCCGACGCCAGGAATGAGTCATTCACTGCGTCCGGCGATCCGGCATTCGGCTCAGGGGCGCCGCCGGGGGGATTTGTCACGGACGACCGGAGTTGCGCGCGGCCGCTCAACGGGGTGTCCTGTTCCGGTACTCTCGCCCGCATGGCCACGGACAGCCACCTCCGGTTCGCCCTCGCCGTCCACTCGGCCCTCGGTGCCGGGGGCGGGAACACCTGCTTTTCGCCGTATTCGGTGGCCAGTGCGCTGACTCTCGCCGCCCTCGCCGCCCGGGGGCGGACCCGGGACGAGCTGGTCGCGCTGCTCGGCGACCCGGGTGAGCAGACCGTCCTGCTGCGGGAGGCCGCCCAGCTCGTCGAAGAGGCGCACAGCAAGGAACAGCCCGAGCTGGCCGTCGCGAACACGCTGTGGGCGGACGACCGCCTTCCGCTCGAGGACTCCTTCAAGGCCGAACTGGCCGAGTGGCCCGGGGCCGCCGTCGCGAGCGCGCCGTTCGAAAAAGAGCCCGAGGCCGCTCGTGCGCTGATCAACGACGACGTCGAGCACACCACCCGGGGGCTGATCCCGCAGCTGCTGCCGCCCGGTTCGATCGACTCCGACGTCGCGGCCGTGCTGGTCAACGCGCTTTACCTGAAAGCCGCGTGGAGGCTGCCGTTCCGCGAGGCGAACACCAGCGACGCGCCGTTCCACGCCCCCTCCGGCACCCGGGACGTGCCGGCCATGTGGCTCAGCGAAAGCCTCGGGTACGCGCACACCGGCGGCTGGCAGGTGGTGCAGCTCGTCGCGGCCGGTGGCCTGCAGGCCGTCGTGCTGCTGCCCGACGGCGACCTCGCCGAGGCGGAGACCCGGCTCGACGCCGCCACCCTGACGGGCCTGCTCGGCAAGATCCGCTCCAAGAAGGTCGAACTCTCGCTGCCCAAGGTCTCGCTCGACGTGACCAGCAAGCTTGCCGGCGTGCTTCGCGGCCTCGGCGTGCAGACGATCTTCACCGACCGCGCCGACCTGACCGGGCTCTCGCCGGATCCGCGGCTGACCGTGTCCGAGGTGCTGCACCAGGCCGTGCTGCGCGTCGACGAAGAGGGCTTCGAGGGGGCCGCGGCCACCGCGCTGGTCATGCGCCTCACCTCGATGATGATCGACGACCCGGTCGCCGTGACGGTGGACCGGCCGTTCCTGCTGCTGGTCCGGCACGCCGCGACCGGGGCGCTCTACTTCGTCGCCAGGGTGGTCGAACCGTGAGCTTGAAGTCCGAAGCCGTCCCCGACCTGGTGCCACCCGCTCCCGAACCCCCCGAAGGCCCGAAGCGCTGGGCGTGGCAGGATTCCGCGATCGCCGGCGGGTTCCTGCTGTTCACGATCCTGCTCTACAACGGGCTGTGGTTCGACCTCAAGCGCGGCTACCTCTGGAACGGCGGAGCCGACCAGAGCCAGTGGGAGTGGTACTCGACGGTCGTCGCGAAGGCCGTCCTCCACTTCCAGAACCCGTTCACCACGGACCTGCAGAACTACCCGCTCGGCGTCAACATGGCCGCGAACGCGGCGATGTTCGGCCTCAACGTCCCGCTGGCGCCGCTCACCCTCACCTTCGGCGCGACGCTGACCTGGGCAATCGTGCTCACCGCCGGCCTCGCCGGCACCGCGGCCGGCTGGTACTGGGTGTTCTCCCGGCACCTGGTCCCGAACCGGACGGCGGCCGCGATCGGCGGCGCGTTCTGCGGCTTCGCGCCGCCGATGATCTCGCACGGCAACGCGCACCCGAACTTCGTCGTGCTGTTCGTGCTGCCGTTCATCGCGCTCAAGACCATCCAGATCGCGCACAACGAGCGCCCGGTGCGCAATGGCATCGTGCTCGGGCTGCTCGTCGCGTGGCAGATCCTGCTCGGTGAAGAGCCCCTGGCGATCTTCGCGCTCACCTTCCTCGTCTTCGCGGTCGCGTACTTGATCCCGCACCGCGCGGAAATCCGCGGCATGCTGGCGCCACTGGGTAAGGGCATCGGGGTCGGCGCGGTCGTCGCCCTGCTGATCGCCGGATTCCCGCTGTACTGGCAGTTCTTCGGCCCGCAGAGCTTCCACTCGCTGCTGCACGGTTCGGCGGGCAACGACACCGCGGCGTTCACCCGTTTCGCGACGCAGTCGGTCGCGGGGGCACCCGAGGCGGCCGCGGACGTCTCGATGAACCGCACCGAGGAGAACGCCTTCTTCGGCTGGCCGCTGATCGTGCTCGTGGTGATGCTGACGATCTGGCTCTGGCGTGACGTCGTTTCGCGGGCGCTCGCGATCACGATGTACGTGATGGCCGTGCTGTCGCTGGGCGTCGAGATCACGGTGGCGCACGAGGACACCGGCTTCGCCGGCCCGTGGAAGTGGCTGGGCCAGCTGCCTTTGCTCGACTCCGTGCTCGAGTCCCGGCTCGCGATGGGCTGCATCCCGGCGGTGGGCGCGCTCCTGGCGATCGCGACGCACCGCGTCTGGACGGCGGCGGCCCAGCAGCCGGCGCCGCTCGACGGAAAGCCCGCGTTCCCGCTGCGGATGATCTGGATCGGCGCGGTGGTGGCGGTGCTGCTGCCGATCGCGCCGACCGAGCTGGTGACGCACCAGCGTCCCCTCTCGCCGCCGTTCTTCGCCGACGGCATCTGGCGCCAGTACGTCGCTCCGGGCGGTTCGCTGGTGCCGGTGCCGCTGCCGAGCACCGGGGAGGCCGAGCCGCTGCACTGGCAGGTCGACGCGGGCCTCGGCTACCCGATGCCGGAGGGCTACTTCGTCGGCCCCACGTCCCCGACCGACCGCCGCGGCCGCTACGGCGCCGTCCCGCTGCCGACGTCGGACCTGTTCGCGCAGGTCGAGCGCACCGGTCAGGCCGCCGAGGTCACCGAGGCCGACCGCACGCAGGCGCTCGCGGACCTGCGAGCCTGGAACGCGGACGTGCTCGTGGTCGGGCCGCGGCAGAACCAGGAAGCGCTGAAGTCCACTGTGGAGCTGTTGCTGCGCAAGCCCGCCGAGTTCGTCGGCGGGGTGTGGATCTGGGACGTCCGCCCGTTGACGGCGTGAGTAGAGTCGGCCCTCGTGACCACTGTGGACGAACAGGACCGGCCCGAGCCGCCCGTCGACGGCGACGAAGCCGCCACCCTGCTGGGTTTCCTCGACTACCACCGGGCGACCCTGGCTTGGAAGTGCGCCGGCCTGGACGCGGCCGGTCTGCGCGTGACCGTCGCGTCGTCCAAGATGACGCTCGGCGGGCTCCTCAAGCACCTGGCCTACGTCGAGGACCACTGGTTCTCGCGCGTGCTGTTCGACCGCGAGCGCACGGCGCCGTTCGACGCGGTCGACTGGACGGCCACGCCCGACTGGGACTGGGACTCCGCCGCGGACGACACCCCGGAGCAGCTCTTCGGCCTGTGGGAAGACGCGGTCGCCCGCTCGCGGGAGTCGGTGGCGAAGGTGCTGCTGGAGAACGGCCTTTCCCAGCCGGCCCGGCGTCCGTGGCCGGACGGCCTCACACCGAGCCTGCGCTGGATCCTGGTCCACATGATCGAGGAGTACAGCCGCCACAACGGCCACGCCGACCTCATCCGCGAGTCGATCGACGGCCGCACGGGGGAGTAGCCGGGCCCTACTGCCGCAGGCCCACCAGCTTGGCCAGGAACCGGTCCAGCTGCTCGATCGCGGGCGGCCACGGCAGGTCGGGCTCGTTGATCCGCTGCGCCAGCATGCCGTTCACGGCGGTCCGCAGGTCGATCGCGACCGTGGTCGCGTCGTCGGCCGGGGCCACGCCGGCGTCCATGCACGCCTGGACCGCCTCGACCGTGCGGGCGACCATGACCTCCTTGAACGGCATTCCGAGCCGCCGGTGGACCTTGCTCTCGTGGAGCACCTTGTAGAGCCCGGAATGCTCCTGTGCCCACGCCGCCTGCGCCAGGATCCGGGCGCGCAGCGCGTCCGCCGGGCCGGAGGCCGTGGCGGCGGCTTCGTCGCCGACGCCGACCAGCTCCTCGTGGCAGCGCTGCATGGCCGCCAGCACCAGGGCGTCCCGGTCCG
The DNA here is from genome assembly GCF_040638975.1 of Amycolatopsis sp. NPDC024027. Classification (NCBI taxonomy): domain Bacteria; kingdom Bacillati; phylum Actinomycetota; class Actinomycetes; order Pseudonocardiales; family Pseudonocardiaceae; genus Amycolatopsis; species Amycolatopsis sp. NPDC024027. Next base: position 67,276 of record NZ_JBEZYY010000014.1, on the reverse strand, counting down.
GGAAGTGCAGGTAGACCGACGTCGCCGCGATCGACACCTCGCGCGCGACGGCCCGCAGGGACAGCGCCTCGTCGTCGGCGAGCTCGTCGAGCATCCGGACGGCGGCCGTGACGATCTCTTCCCGCAGCAGCTCGCCCCGGCCGCGGGCGTTCGGGCGGCGCCTGGTCTCTTCCATCGACGCCCAGTGTAGCTGGACACCCTTTGCGCTACAGGTGTAGCGTCACTTGCACTACAGCTGTAGCGCTACAAACGTCCATGCAACTGAAGGAGCCGAGCTTGACCACCACCGAAACTCCGACGAGCCTCGAACGGCTCGCCGCGCTCGACCCCGTGTTCGCCCAGATGGCCGGGGCCACGGCGAAGTACGTCCGCTCGATCCCCGAGCTCACCGACCGCGAGAAGACCTTCCTGTGCGTGACGGCCGACGTCTGCCAGGGGAGCCTGGGCCTGGTGTTCACCGCGCACGTGCGGGCCGGCCTGGTCGCCGGGGTGTCCACTTCGGACGTCCGCGAGCTGCTGCGGTTCGTCTCCTACGACTGCGGTTACCACGCGGCGGCGGCGGGCATCGAGCGGATCGCCGAGCTCGAGGCGGAACTCGGCCTGCCGCGTCCGGACGCCGAACCGCTGGCGCCGGAACTGGTGTCGGCCGGACCGGACGCGGCGCCGAGCCCGTTGCCGGACGCGGTGCGGGCGCGCCTCGGCGAGCTGGACCCGCACTTCGCCGCGTACTTCGACCTGCAGTCGCGGATGCGCACCGGGCACGGGCCGGGCACGCTCAGCGAACGCGAGCGCGGCCTGGTCAGCCTCAGTGTCGACGTCCACTACCAGACCCTGGCCGACACGTTCCGCACGCACGTCGGGCGCGCGCTGCGGGGTGGCGCGTCGCCGGAGGACGTCCGGGCGGCGCTGCGGTTCAACGCCCAATTCGGTGTCACCCGGGCCTGGCACGCCTGGGAAGCGCTGAACCCGATCCTCGCGGAAAGCTAGCCGAGGACCTCGTCCGCGAGCCGGCTCAGGTAGCCGGCGAACCGTTCGCGGTCCTCCTCGGGCCAGTGGTCCACCAGTGCTTCGAACGCCTGACGCTGGTGGGCCCGCGAAGCGCCGAGGAACTCTTTCGCCGCGTCGGTGAGGGTCAACACCGCGCGGCGCGCGTCGCGGGTCGACGTCGAGCGCTCGACGAAGCCTTCTCGCGCCGCTTCGCTCACCATCCGGCTCGCGACCGAGCGGTCGATGCCCAGCTGGTGGGCCACGTCCGCGACGGTCACCTCCTCGCCGGCCGCCCCGTCGATCGCCTGGATGACGAACAGGTTCGGCACCGTCCACGACGCCGGCGCGCCGGCGGCGAAGCGCTCGACGACGTCCGGGGCCCACTGGCGTGCCCAGTGCCGGACCAGGCGGAACAGTGCCGGGCCGCCCTCGCTTGATGTGTGCATAAGACACGTTATAACGTGTGCTTTATGCACGCATCTCGGAACCTCGCCTACGCCGGCCTCCTGCTCGGCATGGCCATGGCCCAGCTGGACGGGCTGGTCCTCACCGCGGCCCTGCCGTCGATCGGCGCCGACCTGCACGCCCGGACCGGGCTCGTCGCGGTCACCGCCGCCGGCCTGCTGACCCTGACCGTCGCGACGCCGCTGCACGGCAGGCTCGGCGACCTGTACGGCCGCCGGATCTCCTTCGCGCTGTCGGTCCTCGTGTTCGCCGCCGCTTCCGCGTGGTGCGCCGCCGCGCCCGATCTCGGTTCGCTGATCGCCGCCCGCGCGCTGCAGGGCCTCGGCGGCAGCGGCCTGGTCGTCACGGCGATGAGCGCACTCGGCGAGCTGTTCGACCGCGACGAACTGCTGCGCCGCCAGGGCTGGCAGACGGCCGTCTTCGCGGCCGCCACCCTGGGTGGGCCGCCGCTGGGCGGACTGCTCGCCGCCGGGCCCGGCTGGCGGTGGATCTTCCTGGTCAACCTGCCCCTGAGCGTGCCGGCGCTGGTCCTCGGGTGGCGGGGGCTGCCCGCGAAACCGCGTCAGGGCAGAGAAAAGTTCGACGTCCTGGGCAGCGTGCTGCTGACCGTCGCGGGTGCCGCCGTCGTCGCACCCGGCACGTTCGCCGCCCTCGCGAGAAGTCCACTGTGGACGCCGGTGCTGCTCGGAACGACCGGGGTGGCGGGCTTCCTGTTCGTCCGGCGGCAGCGCCGCACGCCGAGCCCGCTGATCTCGCCGAAGGTGTTCGCCGACGCCGTCCTCAAGCGCGCGGTGGTGGTCAACGGCCTGGCCGGCGCCGCGCTCTACGGCACCTTCACCTACGTCGCCCTGGTCGCCGCTTCGGGGGCGGGCGCGGCGGGCACCGGGCTGCTGCTCGTCGCCATGACCGCGGGACAGCTCGTCCTGTCGGCGTCCTTCGCCGCGCTGGCCCGGCGGCACCCGGAGATGACGGTGTGGGGCCGGTCCGGCTGCCTGCTCGGCACGGCCGGGCTCGCCGCGATCGCCGTGGCGGCCGCCTCCGACGGCGCACCCTGGCTCCTCGCCCCGGGCTTGTTCGCGATCGGCGCGGCCTTCGCCGTCTGCACCGCCGCCTACACGGTCCTCGGTCAGACGCGGGCCGACCGGGCGCTGCTGGGCGTCACGCTGGGGTCGCTGACCTTCGCCCGGCAGGCCGGTGGCCTCGCCGGGGCCGCGGTGTTCGGCTGGCTCGCGCTGGCCACGACCGGTGGGCTGGGCGCACCTGGCCTCACGGTCGTGTTCGCCGCGGCGGCCGTGACGATGCTGGTGGCGTGGCTCACCTCGCCGGTCGTCACATCCGCGGACGCCGTCTCGTCCAGCTCGTAGACACCGGACGAAGGAGACCGAAATGCCGCGCATCCCCGCCAAGAAGACGTCCGAGGCCGGGCTCTTCCTCAAGCTCGTCTACCGGATCGCCGGCCGCCGCTTCGGCGCGGTGCCCGAGCCGATGGCCGTCACCGCGCACCACCCCGCCCTGCTGCGGACGTCCGTGGTGCACGAGCTGCTGGCCGAGCGCGCGTCGAAGAAGATCCCGGCGAACGTGCGGGAACTCGCCGTCTACCGGGTCGCGACGCGGATCGGCTGCTCGTGGTGCGTCGACTTCGGCACCATGCTGCAGAAGCACGACGGCCTCGACATCGAGCGGCTGAAGCAGATCGACGGCTACGCGACCTCGCCCGCCTTCAGCCACCAGGAGCGGCTGGCGCTCGCCTACGCCGACGCGATGTCCTCGGACCGGGTGACGGTGACCGACGAGCAGGTCGCCGAGCTCGAGCGCGAGTTCGGCCGCGAGGGCGTCCTCGAGCTGACCTACCAGATCGCGCTGGAGAACTCCCGGGCCCGGATGAACAGCGCGCTGGGCATCGCCGACCAGGGCTTCACCTCCGGCGACGCGTGCCGGGTCCCGCTCCCGTAGGAGGCCGGGGACCCGACCCAGGTGGGACGCGCCACCGGGGTCCGCCGCGGGACCGTTCTGCGCATGCACCTCGTCGCCAGTGAACGGATCAAGCTCTTCAGCATCGCCACGCCCTGGGTGTGCGGCGTCTTCAGCCTGGTCGCGCTGGGCTTCCCGGCCGCGATCGCCGCGCTCAGCGCCGGGGAGGCCCATCTGCCGCCCACGGTCGCGAGCACCCAGTTCGGCTACCAGCTCGCCATGGTCGCCGTGCTGGTGCTGGCCGCGCTCGCGGTGACGAGCGAGTACCACTCCGGCACGATCCACGGCACCTTCCAGGCCGTGCCGAGCCGGACACCGGTGCTGCTGGCCAAGGCCGCGCTCGTCGCCGGGTACGCCTTCCTGCTCGGCGAAGCCGCCGCGTTCACGGCCTGGCTGGTGGCCCGGGTCCTCGCCCCGGAGGCCGACCTCGCCCTCGACAGCGCCGCGGACTGGCGGATCGTCGCCGGGACCGGCCCGGTGTTCGCGCTGGCCGCCGTCTGCGGGGTCGGGGTCGGCCTGCTCGTGCGGTACACGGCCGGCGCCGTGGCCGTGCTCGTCGCCTACCCGCTCATGGCCGAGAACGTCGTCCAGCTGATCCCGCGGGCCGGCCGGGCCATCCACCGGTGGCTGCCGTTGAACGCCGTCACGAAGTTCCTCAGCGGGAACGGGGAGGCCAACATGGGCCGGGACGGCGGCAATGCCACGGTCCTGTCCGACTCGCCGCTGAGCCCGGGCTGGGCGCTGGCCTACTTCGGCGTCTTCGCCGCTGTCCTGCTCGCGGCCGGGATCACGAAGGCGTGTCGCCGGGACGCGTGATCCGGGCCAGCTTGTCCGGGTTCACGACGTCGTAGATCGCCACGATCCTCCCGTCGCGGACGGTCATCGCCTGCACGTGCTCGTCGAGAGCGAAGAAGCCGTCCTGGCCCGGCTGCGGAGCCAGGTACACCCCCAGGTCGCCGTTGACGAGCACCGGCGTGCCGCCGGTGAGCACGCCGGGCGGGTACTTGCTCGCGAGGCCCACGAAGAACCGGGCGATCTTGTCGGCGCCGACGATGAGCTGGCGCGTGGTCCGGCCCTTGCCGTTCGAGTCGCCGATGAGCACGACGTCGGGGGCCAGCAGCTCGGTGATCGCCCGGATGTCGCCGGCCTGCAGGGCGATGACGAACTTCTCGAGGATCTTTGCCTGATCCTCCAGCGGGGCGCGCGGCGCGGGGTCGGCGTCGGCGAGGGCCTTGCGGCCGCGGGAGGCGTACTGGCGCGCGGCGTCGACCGAGACACCGAGGGCGTCCGCGATCTCCGCGAACGGCACCGAAAAGGCGTCGTGCAGCACGAACGCGACGCGCTGCTCCGGCGTCAGCTTGTCGAGGACGACCAGCGCGGCCATCCGCAATCCGTCGTCGCGCACCGCGACGTCCAGGGGATCTTCGCTCACCGGCCGCCCGAACGGCGTGACCACCGGCTCCGGCAGCCAGTTGCCGACGTAGCGCTCCCGCTGCGCGGCCGCCGACTTGAGCCGGTCGAGGCAGATCCGGCCGACGACCGTGGTCAGCCAGCCCCGCAGGTCGCGGATCGCCGCGCGGCCGGCGTCGTCCAGGCCGGCCAGCCGCAGCCAGGACTCCTGCACCGCGTCCTCGGCGTCGGCGCGCGTGCCGGTCAGCCGGTAGGCCACCCCGATCAGGTGACTGCGGTGCGCGGCGAACTCCGCGGCGAGGGTGTCCTGGGCGGTGGGCGTGGAGGCCATGCCCCGAGTGTGCCGCAAGTGGCAAGACTAGAGTGGATGACGTGGCAGGACGGATTCGGGAGAGCGACATCGCGGAGGTGCGCGAGCGGAACCGGATCGACGAGGTCGTCGGGGAGTACGTGGCCCTGCGCCGCGCCGGTGGGGGCAGCCTGAAGGGGCTCTGCCCGTTCCACAACGAGAAGACCCCGTCGTTCAACGTCCGCCCGGCGCACGGCACCTTCCACTGCTTCGGCTGTGGCGAGGGCGGCGACGTGATCAAGTTCGTCCAGAAGATCGACCTGATCACGTTCGTGGAGGCCGTCGAGCGGCTGGCCGACCGGGTCGGCATCCGGCTCACCTACGAGGGTGGCGGCGCGACGATCCAGCGCGACCGCGGCAGCCGCAGCCGGCTGATCGAGGCGCACCGCGCGGCCCAGGAGTTCTACGCCGAGCAGCTGTCCACCGATGAGGCTCGCGCGGCGCGCGACTTCCTGTCCGAGCGCGGGTTCGACGCCGCCATGGCGAAGACGTTCGGCTGCGGGTACGCACCCGGCGGCTGGGACAAGCTGACGAAGTTCCTGCTCAACCGCGGTTTCGAGGTCAAGGAACTGCTCACGGCGGGGCTGTCCAAGGAGGGCCAGCGCGGCCCGATGGACCGGTTCCACCGGCGGCTGGTCTGGCCGATCCGCGACGTCGGCAACGAGGTCGTCGGCTTCGGCGCGCGGCGGCTGTTCGACGACGACCGGATCTCGGCGAAGTACCTCAACACCGCCGAGTCGCCGATCTACAAGAAGTCCCAGGTCATGTTCGGCCTCGACCTGGCCAAGCGCGAGATCGCCAAGCGGCACCAGGTGGTCGTGGTCGAGGGCTACACCGACGTCATGGCGATGCACGCGTCGGGCGTGCCGACGGCGGTCGCGTCGTCGGGCACGGCGTTCGGCGAAGACCACATGAAGGTGCTTCGCCGGCTGATGATGGACGACGACGCCTTCCGCGGCGAAGTCATCTTCACCTTCGACGGCGACGAAGCAGGCCAAAAGGCGGCGTTGAAAGCCTTCGAAGGCGACCAGACGTTCGCCGGTCAGACGTACATCGCGGTGGCGCCGGACGGCATGGACCCCTGCGAGCTGCGGCTGGCCAAGGGCGACAGCGCGGTGAAGGACCTGGTCGCGCGGCGGACGCCGCTGTTCGAGTTCGTCATCCGCAGCACGCTCAAGAACTACGACCTCGACTCGGTCGACGGGCAGGTCGCGGCGCTGCAGAAGACGGTGCCGATGGTGGCGTCGATCAAGGACCGCGCGGCCCGCGACGGGTACGCGTCGAAGCTCGCCTGGTGGGTGGGCTGGCAGGACGTGGCACAGGTGGTCAACCGCGTCCGCGGCAGCGCGGGCGCGACGGACAAGCGTGGCGGAGCGCCCCTGCGTCAGCCCGCGCGCGTCGGTGCTCCCGAGGCTCCGGCGGCCCAGGACGTCGCGCGCCCGGCCCCGAAGGACCCGCGGTTCGCCGTGCAGCGAGAGGCGCTGAAGGCCGCGCTGCAGCAGCCCGCGATCGCCGGGCCGGAGTACGACGCCCTGCCGCTGGAGGCGTTCACGCACCCGGTGTACGTCGCGGTGCACGAGGCGGTCTTGAAGGCCGGCGGCGCGGGTTCGGGCCTGACCGGCCCGGCGCTGCTGGACGCGGCCGCCCCGCACTGTCCGGAAGGGACGGTCCGGCGCGTGCTCTCGGAGCTGGCCGTGGAACCGTTGCAGGCCAAGGACGAAGTCGACTCCCGGTACATCTCGTCGATCCTCGCACGGCTGCAGGAGGGCCTCGTCGGGCGGCAGATCGCGGAGATCAAGGGCAAGCTGCAGCGGCTGTCGCCGGTGGAGGCGCCGGACGACTACCGCGCGCTGTTCGGCGACCTCGTCGCGCTGGAGCAGTACAAGAAGTCGCTGGGCGAGCAGGCGGCGGCCGGCGCGTGGGGCTGAGATGAGTTTGTTGCGCCGGCTGCTGGGCGACCGCACACCGCCGGACTTCGCGGGTTCACTGGACCCGGGTGAGGACGTCGTGGACAGCGCCCCGGTCGAGGGCGGCGGCCACGTGGTGGTGACGGCCCTGGGCCTGTGGATCCCTGCCGAGGACGGCGCTCGCCGCGTCGGCTGGCACCTCGTCGGCAAGGCGACCTGGGCGGACGGCGTCTTCACGTTGACGGAGTCGTCCGAGGTGGGCAAGGCGGGTGCGGCGGTCGTGCTGGCCGACCTCCCGCCGGTGCGCTTCCGGCTCCCGGCGCCGGGAAAGCTGCCGCGCGAGGCCTACCAGCGCGTCGAGGGCTCGATCCGCTCGCGGCACCGGCAGCAGATCGGCGCCGGGGGAGCGTGGTTCGTCCAGCGCAAGGTGCCCGGCCGCGACGGCACCGTGCTGCAGGTCCGGCCGGACCCCGGCACCGACGTCGCCCTGGTGGAGGCCATCGCCGAGCAGGCGGCCGCGAAGCTGGTCAACCCGGCGGAGTAGCAGTACGCTCGTACTCAGTACAGGCGTACTGTTATGCGGGAGGCTCTCGTGTGGGATCCGGGCAAGTACCTCGACTACGCCGACCTGCGGGCCCGGCCGTTCTACGACTTGATCTCGCGCATCGGGGCTTCGGCACCACGGCGCGTCGTCGACCTGGGCTGCGGCCCGGGCAACCTGACGGTGTCGCTGCGGGACCGCTGGCCCTCGGCGACGCTGGAGTGCGGCGACAGTTCACCCGAAATGGTGACGGCGGCCCGCGCTCGCGGCCTCGACGCGGCGTTGCTCGACGTCCGCGACTGGACGCCGGCGCCGGACACCGACGTCGTCGTGTCGAACGCCGTCCTGCAGTGGGTGCCCGACCACTTCTCGCTCCTCGGCCGATGGGCTGCCTCGCTGCCTTCGGGCGCTTACCTGGCAGTGCAGGTGCCGGGCAACTTCAACGCGCCGTCACACGTGCTGACGCGCGAACTGGCGGCGTCCCCGGCCTGGGCGTCCCGCCTGGCGGAGGTGGTCCTGCGCGAGGACGACGCGGTGTCGACCCCCCTGGGGTACGCGAACCTCCTGGCCGACGCGGGCTGCACGGTGGATGCCTGGGAGACGACGTACGTCCAGCCGTTGCACGGCCCTGCACCCGTGCTGGAGTGGATCACGGGCACAGCGCTGCGCCCGATCCGCGCGGCCCTGACCGACGCGGAGTGGGAGCGGTTCCGCGCATCGTTGGCGCCCCGCTTGGCGGCTGCCTACCCCACCCGCGCCGACGGCACCACGTGGTTCGAGTTCCGCCGGGTCTTCTTCGTGGCCCGGATCAGCGCTTGAGCTTCTCTCCGATCTTGGCCCGCGCCACCCCGGCGGCGCCTTGGACCATCGGGTGGTCGACGACCCGGCGGTAGGTGCGCACGAGCTGCTCGTACCGCCCCCGGCCTGCCTTGGCGCCCAGTACGTACCCCAGGCCTGCCCCCAGCAGGAACTTCTTCATCCGCGTCCACGCCTTCCGTCGTTAGGTCGTCCGACTGTCCATTGTCCAGGAAAACCGGCCCCGCGGGGGTGGTTGCGCTAAGTGGGGGGTGGTGTCGGAGGCGGTACGGGCATGGGCTAAAGTTCTTCTTGTCGGTCGGAGAGGCTGGCACCGGAAGTGAGCCACATTCCCCTGTAGCTCAACTGGCAGAGCATTCGGCTGTTAACCGGAGGGTTCTTGGTTCGAGTCCAAGCGGGGGAGCTTACAGACGAGAAAGCCCAGGCCAGCGGCCTGGGCTTCTCTGCGTTGTGGGGTGGTGGCGCCTGGAGGGAGGATTTAGTGATTAAAAACTTCGTCACGGCGCCGCCGCTGCGGGCATCATCGCCTCCAGTGCTTCGGCGTTCCCCCGGTTGGCTACTCGCTGCTTCCGGTAGTGGCGCTCCGCGACCGCTGGGGTGTTGCCGAGTTGGTCAGCGATCGCCGTGATCGGTAGGTCGGCTTCGTCGAGCACGGTGCCGACCGTCTTCCTGAACACGTGGCTGGTGACCCACTCGTAGCCGACCGCGGTCACTGCCTCGGTCAGGCGGTTGATCACGTTCGAGGGGTCGAGGAGTTCCCCGGTGAACGAGGCGAACAGGGCGTTGTTGCCTGCGGCTTCCTTGCGTCGTTGCCACATGGGCACCGACCACTGCGGTACCGCGAGCAGCAGGCCGCCGACGTTCCCCTTGCGGAGCTCGCGCCTCTCAAGCCCGGAGCCGGGAACACGGACGACGTGGTGAGTCACCGCGACCGTAGGCACCGTCGGCTCGACGTCAGGCCCGAGGATGGCGAGTACCTCCCCGATCCGCGCTCCGCTCGACAGCATGGCCTCCATGAGATCCGGCAGGTCCAGCCAGATCCGGCTGCGTGCCCCCAGCGACCGTCCGCGGGCGTCGACCTGCCGCGTCGGCGCGTAGGCGCGCAGCTTCGCCAGGAGGTCGGCGCGTTGCGGGGCGGACAACGTCACGACTTCCTTCTGCTTGCCCCGTGACATGCGCCCGACTGAACGAATGGGGTTCGCATCCATGCCGCCGTTGCGCACGGCATAGTCGCAGGCGCCCGACAGGGCTGCCTTGACGGTCTTGGCGGTGTCGTAGCTCGCCTTGGCGCGTGCCTTCTTGACGACCTTGTCGCATCGGGTGACGAGGACTTCGCGGCATCGAAGTTGTCCGAGCGAGGGGAGCGCCCAGTTCTTGAGGGCTCGCCGGTACAGACTCACGGTAGTGGGGGACAGGTTGCCCAGTTCCGCCTCTTGGGCAATCTCTTCGAGCCACAGTTCGACCACATGGTAAAAACGTGTGTCTTTGCTGATGTCGCCGTCTCGGGTTTCGGTTTCCAGTTCGCGCAGCGCTTCTTTCAGGCGGGTCGTTGCCTGCCCTTTCGTGGACGCCTGCCGGCGAACAAGGCGAAGCGTTCCATCCGCCATCCTGAAGTACGAGCTAGCGCGATAGCGCACCTTGCCAGCCCTGGTCGGAGGCAACTTCTCGACGTTGATGACGCCGTATGTGCCAACCGGTGTTGCTGGTCGCCCCATGATGTCGACTCCGCTGCAGGAAGGATGAGGTGATTGCGAACGATCCGCATTCGATTGCGTAATCGATGTTAGGGCAACTCTTGTGTGCGCAGAAAACGTTCTATTTCGAAATCGGGAACCAGGTAGTAGCGTCCGGCTGTAACTGCGCCGAGCTTCTTCTTGTGAATCAGGTCAAGAACGGTCTCGTAAGGAATTCCCAGCTGTGTGGCTACTTCCTTGGGTGTCCATGCTCGTCGTGGCAATGACTCGGCCATCTTCGTTGTCCCTTACGAGTTGGAATGGAGCTTCGCCGTTGGATGCCCGGCTCGCTCTTGGTGCGCCGCTGTCGACGTTTCCGGTTGCGGCGATAGGCGGTCCCGTGTGGCCGCGGCGGGCGCGCTGGCGCGGCCCCTGCGGGCCGCAGAACCCCACGCGTGCGACGGCTGCGGCGATGCCGGCGCACGACACCGATCAGCTGGTCGTTCCGATGAGGAGCATCCCCACGGTGCGCAGCAGTGTGGCGCTGGTTACAGGCACTAATCGCCTCGGGGCACGTCATCTGAGAAGTGGTTCGCGCTCGTCAGAGGCCTTGCCTTCGGTCGGATCGTGCAGCGTCGCCACCGGCGCTCCCCGCGTGCGGCATGCCGGCCCATTCAGAAGACGGGTTCGCCGCCACGAACTCCTCGTCGGTAATCAGTGGCAGATGCACCCATGCCGGTGACCACACCCAGCGTTCTGGAGACACAAGGCGACCGCGGTGGCGGCGACCCCAGACCTGGCGGCCCGTGTACTTCGGGTTGCGCAGGATCGCCCGCACCGCCGCCTCCGTCCACTGCGCCGTCACTGCCCAGACGACGTTGCATGCCGACCGGGCAAGCAGTCTCAGGACGGGTTTTGTCCTCGCTATCGCTGCCGGGGTCGCGGTGTGGACGGCGTCACCAGGCAATCCGGTGGCCGCGGTCGCGTCGGCGGTTTTGGTGTTCTTTCTGCGCTGGCTCGCCCTCCTGACAGCGTTCGTCTACGTCGCTGGCTTCCAGTTGGCGCGGCAAGTCTGGCTGGCGTTCGGTACCGAGGCCGCGGTCGTGGTGTCGCTGGGGATCGCCGGTGGCGTCGCAGCGTTGGTGTGGCTGATGTCCTCGCGCCCCAACTCGCTGGCAATGACCGCGTGGACGCAGTGGCTCGTGCTGACCCGCGTCTGGTACCCGATTACCCGTCGGCTCCCCTGGGCGCTGCTGGCGTTCCTCGCCGACGCGCACAGACGTGGCGTGCTGCACCAGGTCGGCTCCCGCTACCGGTTTCGACACCTCGAACTGCTCAACCACCTGACCCACGATGCGGAGCGGAAGAACTGATGAGAGCCCTTCTGGTTACCGGCGTGCTGTCGATCGTCATCGGCATCGCCGCCGCCGTGTTTAGTACCAACTACTACTCCATGGCTGCCGACGGCATGGAGAATTCCGATCGGAACTTGACCATTGCGAAAGAAGCACTCGACGCGGCTGGGCGCTATCCGGAGTCCGACCCCAAGCAGAACGCGGAGGTGCAGAAAGCGGCGGACTTCAAGGGCTTTGCCGAGAGTGACCTGAACTGGCACGACGAGAACATCGACGTGGCGGCTGTGCTGACCGTCGTGTCGGTCGTCGCCGTCCTGGCCGGTGCGATCGTCCTCGTGGTGCGTCGACGACGCCGGACCCGCGATCAGCGGACCGACATTCAGACAACTCCTTGATTCCCGCACAACAGCAGTGCGCGTTGTCGTAGCCCGCCGGCGCGCGGGGGCACGACGCCGATGAGGTGGCGGGCGGGTCGGTCGCGGGGGCCGCCTGCGGCGTGGGAGCGCGCCGGAGTCGGAGGGCGGTAGACCCGCTCGGGCTCGGCGTGGTCGCCGTCCCTGGACGACGGTGGCGGAGCGGGTGTGGGCGAGTCCGGAGCAGGTGCTGCGGATCGCAAACCAGGCCGGCACGCTCAGCGGATCGGTGGCACGGTTGCTGGTGTTCACTGCGGCCTGGACGGGGTGTCGGTGGGGTGAACTCGCGCCCTGCAACGGGATAACTTCGACCTCAATGCAGGCCGCTGGTCGTCGACGCCGAAGTTGGCTCTTTGCACGAGTCGCGAGGCCGGCGGTGGCTGGGTCCGCCGAAGACGCCGTCCTCGGCCCGCACCATCGTGTTGCCGCCGTTCCTGGTCCGGCTGCTGCGTCGGAACCTGAAGACACATCCGTTCGAGTTCGTGTTCACCAACGGGTGTGGCAGCGAGCTGGATCGCGACGTCGGCTGGCTGGGGGTGTCGCTAAGCCCGCCGAGACTGGTCAGGTCGGTGTCCTCGCCGAGTTCGGCGACCACAGTGGCGGTAAGCCCGGCAAGCTCGAGACGGTCGTGGAGCAACGTGACCGCTCCGCCCTGTCCACTTCGGTAGCGCAGAGTAATGGTCTGATGCGCGCGGTTACGCAGCCAGAGACCTGATCGCGTCAGACTGTGCGGACAGGACTACAGAGCCCAGCCTGACCAGGTGAGCCTGGCCAGCGGTCGCCGGTCGACCTGCCGCCTGGCTCGCGCTGCTGCTGGAGGACAGCGTGGACGGCCCGCGCCATGCCCACGGGCTGCTCGCCCAAGCGATCGAGAAGCCCACTGAACGGGCGGTTGCGAGCCTGGGCGATGGTCTTCCCTGGGGGGCCTCGTCCGGCGGTCCGCAGACGTCGCTAGACATCCACCTGCGGTGGATGTACCGGTCGCTGAAGCAGCTGCCCGAACTGGCGGATCCGGCTCAGCCGGTATTGATCGTCGGTAATGTCGCCATGGTTCTGGCCACTGTGGACGATCGGAACCGGTGCAAGCTTCTCGAGCGGATGAGCGAGACCGGCGGGACACGCGCCGGCGCCCTGGACTACGCAGGTCAGACTGGCGTCGGGAAATCCCTTCGGCCGGAAGTAACCAGACGCTAAACTGTTGCCTTCGCGGAGGAGGTAGGTTGGACGAACTGGTATCTGACGATGAACGTCCGGATGGCCGCGCATCGTCTCCCGAGACACGCCAGCTCCGCGAAGCCACACGCGCACTCCGCCTCCATCTCGACTATCTCCCTGCGGTCTTTCACTGGGGCGGCGCGGCTGACCTCTTCTTCGCTGAGCTGGCGTGGCCCTTCGCCCGGCAACGGTACGGGTGCTGCGACTCGTTGCTCGGTGCCGGATTCGGTGGCACGGTGCTCGGCGCCATAGCCCGCAGCTTGTTGATCGATGCGCTCCGTTGGCAATGGATCGGCGCAGCTCCCCGCAGGCGGCTACCATCACTCGTCGGCTGGATGCTTGAAGAACGCAGCCGAATCTGCCGGACCCTGGAGGAGCGCGACGCGAGTTGCCCCATCTTGCCACGCTGGTTTGCCCCGCTTATCGGAGTGACCGACCTGACCGGAAGTGCGCCGGAATGGCTTCATGCTCCGACAGTGCCCAGTGACGATGAGCTGCTCGATCTGTTCCTCGCCGAGCCAGCCACGCAGCCAGTTGACCCAAAGATCGGCGACACAACGCCTCAAGGTCTCCTCGCTACAGCGCGAAGCATGCTGCATGTGGCTGGCTTGCGCGGCGCGGTCCTGATGCTCGGTCACGCCGGTCACGGAAACCTGCTCGGCGCTCTCAGCAGCTTTGCCGAGGACGGCGCCCCTGACCATGACCTCCGGGCTGACCATGAAGCGTTGTTCATGCACGTCGCCGCGGTCGGTGTCACCACGACGCTGCTCGGCGTGTGGGCCACAGCCCCTGAGAGTTGGCCCCCGGAGATCGGCCAGACGTACCTCATACGCACTGTGGAGCTAACGAAGGCTGTTGTTCAGGCGGCTACCACTATTCACAAGCTCGGTACCCCCAAGCCGGTTGCAGCCGGGAGCAAGAAGCGGCGCCCACGGTCAGACGATGCGGTCCTCCACCAAGGCGCGATTCTACGGGCCGAAGACCTACTGCCCGATGTCAACCCTCTGCTGGGCCGCGTGATCAGTGCAGCAGAGTTGTACGCCCAGTATGTCCAGAGCTGGTCTCCATCACTCGGACCTTCCGACACTCAACCGCGGTTAGCGGCCATCCTGACACATGGGTTGGCCATGTCGAACTTGATAGCCGTCATGTCGACATATGACCAGGTTGGCGGCAACATCATAGCCGTATTCGCGGCCCGGATGCTCCTCGAGGAGGCCGCTCGCTACGCGTGGATGACGTCCATAACCACCGAAGAAGAGTTCATGGAGCGATCCAAGCGCTACTTCGACGAGTTTCGATTTCGCCGCAAGAAGGCCATCGACGCGTTCACAGGCAACGGTGTGGACCGAGTAAACGCCGAGAAACTCTTCGAGCTTCCTAAAAACATCAAGATCACGACCCCCATGGATATCATCGCGAAAGGCCGACAGCCACTCCCGCCGATGGCGACACTACTCCGCGAGATGGGCGCCGAATACCCGGAAACCGCGTGGCTCGATGTCGCGTACTCGCTGCTGAGCCAGGTAACGCACAGCAGTCCGATCGGCCACCTCCACACGGTGGCGCTAGAAAAAGACAATTTGCGAGCTGGAGTGATCTCGAAGGAGCTCCTCGGTTTGACACTCGATGCCGCATGCCTCGGAAGTGCTCACCTCCTCGGATGGTCGTCGCTGCTACTCACCGGCAGGCGTGAGGATGCGCGCATCTACAAGCGAACGCTTTTGCAGAAGGCCTACCACGTGCACGACGCAGCCCGGATGCTGCACGGTCTCGACTAGTGCATGTCGCGCCGAAGGCGGTGCTTGGCGAAGATGTGCTCGCCCAGCCGTAGTTGCCACCCGATCCGAGAACGTGGCCGATGACCTCCGTGGCAGGGCGGTTGCTGGCGGTGCGCCGCTCGAGCGGATACATCGTCCACAAAGTGTGTCGTTCGGGCTCGCTCTGTGGCTGCTCCCGGACTCGGGTAGGCAACTGACGGGCACATCCTTGACCAGCGAAAACAGTGCTGGTGACCCCCTCACTGCCAGTATGGGTCGGTTATGGCCCTGACCTGCGGTTATGGAGAACCTGCTGGTCGTGTGGCGCAGCTGGCTGCAGTTGAGGGCGGTCCTGTGCAGTTGGATGCGGTTGGCATCGTGGCTGTGCTCCAGGTTTGCTCCACGTTAATTAGTGAGAGATCGTCGCCGGCGGGCCTGCGCGGGCTTGTTCTGAGACTCTGCGCGTGCACTCAGCTCGGTTCGCATGTGCAGCAGGTTCATGCTCGGGAGCGTTACCCTCCCGGTGGGTTACCGCGATCATGGTGTCCATCGTGTCCCTCGGCGCTGCCGTCAGAACGTCTGTGATGCCCGCAGCTTGGCTCCCTTCCGGCTGTCGCGCCCGGCGTTCAGACAGGTGGCGTCGGGCAAGCCGGAACGTGCCAAGGTCGGGAGTCTACGGCGAGCTCCTGCTGCTGGAACGAGGCCCAGGACACCTTCGCCGGCACAACGAAGGGAGAAGGCCCGTTCAGACCGCGGTTTGCTGACGGTGCTTCGGCTGAAGCGTCAGTGTCTTGAAACCATGTCTTCGAGACCGCGCGCGGTCGTAGCAGCAGGTTGGCGTCGGCGGCCAGTTGCAGGAGCCGCGTAATGCGGCGCCGGCGTGATCACCACGGACAACGAGCTTCGAGGCCATCCGGTGTACCCCGCCGCGGATGTCCTGCATACGGAGAGTAATCACTCGGTGCACTTCGGACCGCGTGCTGACCCAAGTGCGGGACATTCCTCCCGCTCGGGCCAGAGTCGTTCTACCGTGCGGCTATGACGCCAGCGGGTTAACGCGGAAGAGGGAACGACATGCGATCGCCGGGCGGCAGAAGACCTCCGCAGGTTTAGTGCGGACGGCCGGGGATTAGGCCCCGGCCGTCCAAGCGCTCCGCTACCCGGATGGTGTGGACACCCGCCTGGCCAGGCGGTTCAGCAAGGGCTCGCAACTCTCGCTGCCTGGCCAGGCGGTCCGACCATGCCTTGGAAGGGCGCACGATGGAAACGATAGGCCCCGACGGCATGCCGTCGCCAGACATTCCACCCACCAGCCGTAATCAGTCATCACATTCCGTCACGGATCCTGCTTCTAAGCGACAGGTGACACGCCAAGTTTGGCTTCGTGTCGTCTTCCTTGGGCTAATGGTCTGCTTTGCGGTGCTGATCACCATCCTCGTGCGCGAGGGTGCCCCGCTTGCGCTGGCTCTGGCGGTGCCGCCCGCGATCATCGGTGCGGCTGCATCGGCGGTGGTCTTCCTGAGGAACCTGTCCGAAAGCCGGCAACTGAACGAGGAGAGTCGACAGGCGCCGGACGAGCCGCGCGCGTAGTCCCCGCGTTCCGGCGTCTCAAAACCATGGGTCAGGTGCGCAAGGTCGAGCAGTGTCGCTGCCGTCGACCACGGGCAGTGGCCCCCGGTCCGCATTTGCCCTGGGTCCTGGGTCATGAGCGGGCACGGAGATTGCCCCGGAGGGACTACGTGCTCACCCGCAGCACCGCGCACCGCATCGAGAACGCCCCACGGACGCCGACGAATGAAACGCGCGGTCCCTCCTCATGGATGATGAACGCCCCGAAGACGATTGTCTTCGGGGCGTTCGTGACGTCAGCCGCGGCCGACCGCAAGGATCTTGTGGAAGTGGGGCACGTCAACGGCTGGGCCGTGGCAGGCAAAAATCGCGAACCATGGGTATCGATTGACCACTTGGTCGGGCTATTGGCGTTGTCAACGTTGTCGGCGCTTACGGGTGGCCAGCCCTCGTTCGGTCATCCGTCAATGCGCGGAGACGTCGTTCTGTCCACGGACGCGGACGGCCATCAGGCCGGGGAGTTGCGCACTTTCGATCCCTACGGTCAGCCGCTCGGGCCGGACGGCGCGGTCGACGCGCAGAACATGCCGGACAACTCGCCGGGGTCGCTGGACTACGGGTGGCGTCTGACTTGAGCGGTAGCTGTGGTCGCCGGAGTCGGGGTTCCTCCGGCGTGTGCGACGGTCAAAGGAGGCTTGCGGTGACGACGGCGGCCGCGAACGAGGTGCCGAAGATGTCGTGTTGGGCTTGGTCGTGTGTGGTGATGTGGCCGAATGGCTGACCGGGCTCACCGCCGGATGCGTAGACCGAGCTTGCTGTGTCCGGGACGCTGACGTTGTATCCGGACGGGTTGCCGGACCAGTCCCAGGCCTGGACTACCAGGGCTCCGGGGAGTTTGGCGGGGTACCCAAAGCTTTGACCGGTCAGGGTGTTCCCAGCGGCGGCGACCATTGCGGGAAGCCGCACGCCATTTTGCCGACACAACCGCAAGATCATCTCGAGGCTGGTGCCCAGCATGGTGGCGCAGCCGCCGGGAGTATGCGCCGACAGGCTGACGTTCACGATGTCGAATTGTTCGGACCACAGCGCATACGCAAGCCCGCAGAGTAGCTGGTAGCTGGTGGCCAGGTCCGCGTCTACGACACGCACTGGCCAGACGTCGGCCTTCGGCGCGATGGCTCTGATCAAGGACGCGATCGCGGTTCCGTGACCGTTGAGGTCGTCGGCGTCAGCGTCGGGGATCAGTTGGCCGCCTGTGAGGTCCACCATTGTCGGCTTGTTGCCGCCGATGTCGCCGGTGTCGAGTAGCGCCACTCGGTTCCCCGTCGCCGGCGCCGGGAGCTCGCCTGTGGTGGCTGCTGCGACCATCTGCGGGTCGATCCACACCGTGGGTGCCTCGGCGCTGGCTGTGCTTCCTCCGCCTAGTGCGAAGTGGTATCCGGCTTCGCAGATGACCGGGAGGCCGCGTAGGAGCAGTTCGGCTTGTAGCTGATTGCCCACGCCTGGAGGACTGCCGTTTTCGTGGCGTATCAGGGCAACTCGCGGTGCGTGCGGGTGGCCTAATGACCGGTGCAGTCTCTCCAGCGTGGCGACCCGCAGGGTCAGCTTGGGCTTGTTGTGATATGGCCAAGCCGGGTTGAACCGGACGCTGTCCAGACTCGTCCATTGGTGTTCGACCTCGTCCAGGACTTCTTTTGTCCCGGTCAAGGTGCTGAATCCCTCGGCGACGGTGCACATCTCATGACCCCTTGCAGGTGGTGGTCGGTTGAAACTTTGTGACCTGGGCCAGCGGGAGAGTGAGGACCTCGGTGGGGCCACCCTGGATGGCCTTGATCTTGAGCTGACCGCTCACGACATCGGTGATCTCGACGCAGCGCCGCTGAACGGCTGGGCCTGTTTGTAGCGTCGTGTACTCCAGCCACGCCATCGGCGTCGGTGTTGTGGGCTGCAGCCAGAGGATGCCCAGGGAGCCCAGCAGCGTTCCAGCTGATATGGCTGCCAGCGCCACCGAGGTTCGGAGCTTTTTGCCGGCGTGTTCGGCGTGGTTCGAGGTCTCGGCAGCGAGGGCCAAGACGTCGTCGTTCGTCGTGAGATTGACCTTTCTGGGCCAGCCGTAGGCCGCACGATAAATGAGGATGGTCGCGGTCGCGGCGCATGCCAGCGCCGCGCAGACCAGCACGAATGTCACCAATCGCAGCCACCACGGCAGGGCAGTCACGGCGTCTCGCGCCACGATGATCGTGGTCAATCCAAAGAGCCCCAGCAGCGCGCTGACCCCTGGCACCCACTTCTCGGCCGCGACCGTGATGCCGGATCGGGATTCCTCGAGCTTGCTCGAGACGACGCGGGCGGCCCTGCGCAGGTCAGGATCTGTGACCTGCCGGAGGGAGAACGTCTGGCCGTTCGTCGATTGGGCTCGGACCACCCACCAGGCGCCACAGCCCGTGCGCTCGGAGGGCGGATGGCCGGAATGCGGCTCGCTACAGTTGCATTTCATTGCCTGTGGAAGGCCAATCGGGCGCGCCGGGGTCGCCATCGAGAGGGTCACCGTCGCACTCAGCGTGATCTGACCGTTTGCCTGATCCCCGCAGCGGAAGCATTTGCCCGTTGCCAGGAGGCTCGGGCCGACCTGCCAGCCTTCCAACTGCTCGGCGGTCGGGAGGACCTCAGCGTCCCGCCATGCGACCTTGGCCATGGCAACCTCCTGTGATCGGTGTCTATAAGTCGTCTTGCGACCTCCGTCGTTACAGGGCGTGCTGATCAACTCGTGGCGCTGTGGGCCGTGACGTCATGGCGTCATGCCCGTAGCCTGCTGGAATGTCGGCAGCCCTGCCTGAACTGTGGGTCCGGGGTGGCGGCGAGGCCGCCAGTCCCATCACTTATAGTGACCTTTCGCTCGGGCCAATCGGGGTCTGGGACATTGGCTGGCCACTGATCTGCGAGATGGGATCGTCGGCTGCGGTGTCATGGTGTCTGCCCGCGCGCTGCTACATCGGCGCCCCCGAGACTGGTGTACCCCCGCGAATGATCTTGTGTGCCACGGTCGAAGCGTGATCAAATCCGATGGCGAGCGCAGCAAGTTCCGATCCATTGCTTCTCGGCTGACGTGGCGGGTCGTCAAGTCTCGTTCTACATCGCCGCCGTCGCGGGTGAGAAAGCTGGGGAACATTCCGAGTTGTCTTTCCGTCGATTGGGTTGCGGCTTTGCGCGGTCAGGAACTTCTAGACTTGACATCGTTGGTTCAGTCACGAGCCACTTGCCCGGTTCCTCGCGTTGCGGAGGTGCGTGTTGGTGGTCTGGACGGACGGAGCCGGGCCGGCTGACGGTGTCCCGTGCACACGGCGATCGGCACATCGTCGTGCTCGGGTTGGTCGGTGAGCTGTCCGTCGGGATCAGCCGGTATTCCCATGGGGTCGCCCTGGCGATGTGGCCGTGTGATGAAGAGCTGGCCCTGTGGGAAAGGGTGTCGGCGCTGGCCCGCCGGCCGGCTGGGGAGGTCCTGCCGACCGGGTCTGAACGCGGGTGTGGCGAGTGTCGTGAACCCAGCCGCAGTGGCAGCGACCGTCGCGTGCTCCCTGGAACGTGAGGCGGCGGCATCACGCGTGGGCTACTGCCCAATTTCGCGTCTGCGACGTCACGATGACGCAAGATCAATCTCTGAACTACGACGAGCGATGCCATCCAACTGAACGCCAGGAGAATCTGTCGGGGCTCGCTGTGCCGCCGCCGAGGCTTGGAGTTCGCCTCTTTAGTGACTACGATTCAGCTGAGAGTGATCATTATGGGTCGATGGGGTCGAAGTAGGGGGCAGTGTGGAGCAGGGCGAGGACTATGAGGTCCTTCTTGCCGAGCAGAGGGAACGGTTAGCCCGGATACGGGCAGAAGGCACGTCGGATTCAGTGCCGGACATCGACAGCCAGGAGGTGGTGGGAACTTCCGGTAACGGCGCGGTACGTGTGACTATGCGAGATCGACGAGTCACCTTGGCCGCTGTCGGCGCAGGCGTGACCGGACGGCCTCGTCGTGAGGTAGCGGAGCTGCTGCGGGAAGCGGTCAACAACGCTGTGGCGCAATCTTTGGCAGAGGCCCCGAGGGCGGGTGATCCGGGGCCGAACCTTGCCGCGTTGGGTGACCAGCTTGCGGAGTTCGCGCACGACAGTGCCCGGGCATTGCGCCAGGTCCAAGGCGCGGTGGAACAGTCTATGGACAAGCTCGCCGGAAAAGTCCGGCTCCAGGGTGACGCGTCGCCTCAGCACATCGACTTCCTGTTCGAGGACGCGCTGGCAGTCGTGCGGTCCGTGCAGGCCGCACTCGGGAAGGACACTTCGGCGCCGGTTGTCGGAGAAGGGTGGGACGAGTCGGATACGGTCGCAGTCACCGTGTCCCAGGGTGAGCTGATCGAATTGACCTTGCCGGGCTTCGCGCCGCGGATTCCGCCGAGGGAGCTGGAACAGGCGGTGCAGCAGGCGGTGAACGCCGCGCTGGCGGATTGGGAGCGCCGCAAAGCCGCGGCGGACCGGCAGGCAGTGGATCCGGAGGCACTGCGACGGCTGGCGGCGCGAGCCGGCGCGGTCCGTCAGCAGAGCATGGAACACTTGCGCACCTACACGGACAGCATGACGGCGGTCATGCGCAGCGTGGATTGACGAGGGGGAGAGCACGCGATGACCGGAGGATTTGAGGTTTTCCCCGAAGAAATCGGCGGGGCGGCCAAGAAAATGGTGAGCACCGGGCAGTCCCTGAGCGGCGACATCGCGGCGTTCCAGTCGCAGACCGCCGCACTCGGCGACGCCTTCGGCGACGACGACCTCGGCTCAGCGCTCGGGATGATCTACCAGGTCGCCTCCGAAGCGGCTTTCGAGTCCTTCCACGACAACGCCGAGGGCATCAGCGACATCGGCCAGAACCTGCAAGTCATGGCCGACAGCTACGCCGAGTACGAGTCGAGGACCAGAGATTCCCTGCGGCAGTTCTCGGGAGGCCCGGCATGACGAGCGGGATCATGCTGCCGCCCGAACTCTCCGGACTGCTCAACACCCTCGGCTTCAACTGGCCGCTCAGCAACGAGGGGAAGCTCTTCGACCTCGGTGGTCAGTGGTCGTCCTTCGGCGATCGCCTGGGGCCCGCCGCGGCCGAGGCGGATGGTCACGCCCAGCAGGTGCTGAGCACGAACTCCGGCAAGGCCGTCGATCGGTTCGGGACGTTCTGGTCCGACGGCGAGGCGCCGAAACAGAACCTCGACGACGGAGCCACCGCGTCCTCGTTGATCGGCGCTGGTCTCTACGTGTGCGCCGGCGTGGTGATCGCGCTCAAGACCGCCGTCGTGGTGCAGCTGGCGATGCTTGCGGTCGAAATCGCCCAGGCCATCGCCACCGCGGTGCCGACCCTCGGCGCCTCGCTCCTGGAGATCCCCGTTTTCCGGGAAATCACCAAACTGCTGCTGGACCAGGCGCTCAACCTGGCGATCACCGCGGTCCTCAATGGCTAAGGGCAAAGCAGCGGGCAAGGCGGCCGCGGCCGGGGCCGGGGTCCTGAAGCCTGCCTTGTCGAAGCTCCGCAAAGGCCGGCGTCCGGCTGGCGCCGGCGGGAAGTCGAGCGTCGTCGGCAAAACGCCGGGATCGTGGCGCAGCAAGCTCAGCGCGAAGGACAGGGCCAGTTACGACAAACTCCAGAACGCGATGAACGCATCCGCCGGCCGGCCAGCGAGCCGGATTCGCAGCAACCTCTCCGACGCACAAGTGCGCAACGGCCAGAAGCGCCCTTGGTTGCAAAGCATGTACGTGGGCACGGAGATCGAGAAAGACACCGCCCGCCGCGTGGTTCGAGACAAGAACATCACGCACCTGGGGGCAAGCACTCCAGGCAAGGCCGTCCCGGACTTCCAGATCGGCGGTAAGCACAACGTCGACGTCACGGGAAGTAGTGCATCCTCGATAAGGACGCACGAGAGCAGACCGTACTACGACCACCCTGACCAGATCTTGTCCTATCCCAGTATTCCCAAGAACACCCTCAAAGAAATCTTCCGGTAGGACTCCATGGCACAGAAGTACGTCAAAGAAAAATTCGAGTATTGCAAGATTATCGAGCCCTCGGCGACGTTCGCAGGCCTCGCCTTCGAACAGTGCACCTTCGCCGGTGGCGCGCTCATGCAGGAGCAGGATGATCCCGCCTACGGGCTGTTGGTCAGGGATGTCTCCTTGCAGAAGTGCAAGGTGGGGAACGTCGTGCTCTACGGCATCCGGTGTGACGGCGTCACCGTGGACACTCTCGGTCACAGCAAGCCCATCGAGTTCGAAGCGTGCGTGTTCGAGCACGTGGTACTGCGCGGGAATCTCGGTGCTGTCCGCTTTTCCCCGGCCATCGACGACGAGTCGCGGAAAGTGCTCGCACCGGCGGCAGTGAAACTCTATGAAGAGATCGACTGGGCTTTGGACATCACCGAAGCAAAATTCAGCGGCATCGAGATGTGGGATGTTCCCGGGCATCTTGTGAAACGTGACCCAGAAACCCAGTTCCTTGTTCGCCGCGACGCTGCCGCCGCGGCGAATATCGATGCGTTGCCGTTCTATGCGCAAATCTTGATCGAACGCGCCGCCGAGGCGCCGTACGAAACCAGCGTCCTAGCCGCGCCGGCCCGCTCCAAGGACTTCGAAGAGGCTCTCGACGCTTTCCGGAAGCTGCGTGACCTGGGTATCGCTGAATGACCCGCGCGTGGACCGTCCTGTATAGTCCAACTATGCTCGCAAAGCGCCACGCAGGAGTGCGATGATCACCGACGTGTTCAGCGCCGACCCCGCGTCACTGTCCGGTTACCGTGCCGCGGGTTTCCCCGATCCGACGACGTTCGGCTACCTCGCGGTGCGAGCCAGAGGGCTGGACCCCGTGGCCCTCGCGTCACTGGACGTGCTGCTCTCGGACGTCTCCTTCGAGGCCGCGCTGGATACCGCCAATGCGACCCCTTCAGAGAACCCCGACCTGTACGTCTCGCCGGTGATCACGACCCTGAGCGAACGAGTCGTGCGTCTTCTGCCTGCGGTCGGAGACGAGTCTCTCGGTCAACTGACGGCAGACTGGGGACGCACCCCGGAACTGGTCAATCGTGATCCGTTCGCTTTGCGTTCGTGGCTCCAGCGAGTGCGCGAGTTGTGCCGGGACACCGCGCCCGCAGGAAACATGTTATTCGTCTGGAACTGTCTATGAACATCACCGCGCGCCAATTCAAAGCCGCCCAACAGTACCCATGGCTGCAGGCCGCCTACTACCACGAGGATGTCGTCGAGACCACTCTCGGCGCCGCTGCGATCGCCGAAGACCCGAACATCATCACTCCCGGTATCGGTGACGCGATTCCCCTGGATTACCCCGACGCGCTCATGGGCGGAGTCCACTCGGTCCATGTGTCGCCGGAAACCGAGGCCAGCAAGCGCGCACATCTCAGCCGGCCAGGTGTGACCGATCCCGATCAGCTGATCACCTACGCTCCGGCCACGGACGAATTTCTCGCGGAGATCTTCCATTGATGGTGTGAAAAGACGGGCACGGCAACGAGTGGTGGTGCGTCAATGCTCGCGAGTTCGTGGTCCCAGCGAACCGCAGGTGTGGACTGACCTCGGAGCGCTGTGACCAACTGTGGGCCACGATGACGTCGCGGCCCGCAGTTGGTCACAGCGCTGAGAACCTACTGGTACCGGCTCGGCAGCAGCTGCCGGTCACTGTCGGAACAGTACCTCGACCTCATCGGACGTGGGGATGTTGAGCCTGGGACCGTCCACGGCTGCGGTCAACTCGGACGTCGAAGAAGTGACTACCTGGCTACATATCCGTGTACGGGCGTTGAAGACTTCATGAAGTGACTTTGTTCGTTATCTCTGACGTCAGGTATCGCTGAAGATGGACGGCACCCCGCCTCGGTGAAGGTCGGTGTTCGTGGATTTGACGTCAGGGGTTGCTTGCGGTGGGAGCATGGTCGTGCTTCAGGTGTTGAGGAGCGCTCATGCCCTCGATGTCGAAGGTGGAGCTCTACGCCGCGATCCGCCGGGACTCCCGTGCCGGGGTGTCGGGGCGTGCGATCGAGCGCAAGTACAACGTCGGCTGGCGGACGGTGCAGAAGGCGCTGACCTCGGCGTGGCCGCCGGAACGCAAGGGGCTATCCGCAGCGGTCCTCGAAGCTGGATCCGTTCAAGCCGGTGATCGACGCGATGCTGCGGGAGGATCTGCGGGCACCGCGCAAGCAGCGGCACACGGTGACGCGGATCTACGGCCGGTTGATCGACGAACACGGCATGACCGACGTGTCCTATCCGGTGGTGCGGGCCTACGTCGCTGCCCGCAGACCGGAGATCGCCCAGGCCGCGGGCATGGGGGTCGCGGAGCTGTTCGTGCCGCAGACGCACCGCCCCGGCGAGGAGGCCGAGGTCGACTTCGGTGAGGTCGCGGTGCGTCTGCGCGGGGAGCAGGTCACGGTGATGCTGTTCGCGTTGCGGATGTCGTTCTCCGGGAGGGCGGTGCACCGGGTGTTCGCCTCCGGCGGTCAGGAGGCGTTCTTCGAGGGCCACGTCCACGCGTTCAGGGTCCTCGGCGGGGTTCCGACCGGCAAGATCCGCTACGACAACCTCAAAGCCGCGGTCGCCCAGGTGCTGGGCTTCACCCGCAACCGGGTGGAGACCGAACGCTGGACGGCGTTTCGCTCGCACTGGTCTGTCGAGCCGTTCTATTGCCAGCCGGGTGAGCGGGGCGCCCATGAGAGGGGCGGGGTCGAGGGCCAGATCGGTTGGTTCCGTCGCAACCACCTGGTCCCCGTTCCCGAGGTCGAGTCGCTGGCCCAGCTCAACGACATGATCGACGGCTGGGACCAGGAGGATCTGGACCGCCGGATCGGGACCCGACCGCGCACGGTCGGGGAGATGTTCGCCGCGGAGGCTCCGCTACTGGCGCCGTTGCCGGACGAGCCGTTCGAGACCGGCCGCTGGTTCACCCCGCGGGTCGACCGCTACGCGCAGATCACCGTCCGCACCAACCGTTACTCGGTGCCGGCGTGGTTGATCGGCCGACAGGTCAGGGTCCTGTTGCACGCCTCCGAACTGGTCGTCTTCGACAGCCGCACCGAGGTCGCCCGACACGAACGGTTGCTGGCCAAGGGCGAGACCCGCCTGGGTCTGGATCACTACCTGGAAGGGTTGCTGCGCAAACCCGGTGCGCTGCCCGGCGCGACCGCGTTGGAGCAGGCACGGGCAGCGGGCAAGTTCACCCCGGTCCACGACGCCTGGTGGTCCGCGGCGCGCAAGGCCCATGGCGAACGCGACGGCACCCGAGCCCTCATCGAAGTCCTGCTGCTGCACCGGCACATGAGCCACGACCACGTCGTCGCCGGCTTGGCCGCGGCGCTGCGGGTCGGGGCGTTGACCGCCGACGCGGTCGCGTTGGAAGCCCGCAAGGCCGCCGAACTCGACGAGCCCGTCACCGACACGTATGCCACGCCACACCGGTCCGAGCCACCGGTGAAGGTGACCTCGCTGACGCAGCGGCGGTTGGCTCAGCTGCCTCATGACACCAGACCGTTGCCGTCGGTCGCCGCCTATGACGACCTGCTGCCCAGCCGTCGCGCTCGACAGGGAGGAACCGACTCGTGACCATCCATCGCCATCGGGGCCTGACCGAGCAGGCCGCCGACGCCGCCGTCGACCAGGCCTGCCGGATGCTGCGGCTGCCGACCATCCGCGCCAGTTTCCCGAGTTGGCCGATGCCGCGGCTCGCGACCAGATGTCTTATCGGGGTTTCCTGGCCGAGTTGCTCATGGCCGAGTGCGACGACCGCGCCCGTCGCCGTTCCGAGCGTCGGATCAAGGCCGCCGCGTTCCCTCGTGAGAAGTCGTTGCGGGCCTTCGAGTTCGAGGCCAACCCGAACGTCGACCCGGCGGTGATCCACACCTTGGCCACCTCCGACAGGGTCAAGAAGGGCTTGCCGCTCTGCTTGATCGGCGACTCCGGCACCGGCAAGTCGCACCTGCTGATCGCGTTGGGCACCGAAGCGGCGATGGCCGGGTTCCGAGTCCGCTACACCTTGGCCACGAAGCTGGTCAACGAGCTGGTCGAGGCCGCCGACGACAAGGTTCTCACCAAGACCATCGCCCGCTACGGACGAGTGGATCTTCTTTGCATTGATGAAACGTCGTGGACCTGCCGGGTGGGACGCCGGTGGCGCGGTGGCTTTCGCTCTACGTCGGGGATCACCCGCACACCGATCCGTTGTTGAACGTCTTCGAGGCCGATCTCTCCGGCCTGCCCCCACTGCTCGTGCAGTCCGGCACCGGCGACATAGTGTTGCAGGAGACGCGCCGCTTCGTCGACCGTGCCGCCGAGTACGGCGTGGACGTCCGGCTCGACCTTTACCCGGTGGGCACGCACGTGTTCCACCTGTTCTGGTCGTTTCTGCCGGAGGCCGCGACCGCGCTCGAGCAGATCGCCGAGTTCTTGCGCTCACCCGTCATCGACACTGCAGCCGAGGCCGGCTGACAGCCGAAGCTATGAGGACACCACCACGGACTGACAACAATGTCCGGTCATCGGCATGAGCGCGCCTGCCCGCTCGCCGTCGACCGACTCACGGCACGAGAGTGCGTTGGCAGTGCACGTGATGCGTCGTTGGTCGCCACAGCTCGCTCGGCAGGGCCGACGCTGGCGATCAACGGTCCCGGTCAGTGACGGGTTCACCTGCAGCGCCCACGGGCGGCCGGCAATGGTCACTGTCTCGACATGGTGGTGCGGTGTGGCGTCGGGAGGCAACTCGTCGGGGGTGATGACCCATTCGTTGGCCGACGACGCGACAGCCAGTCGCCGGTGTCGAATCTGAGGACTGCTCGATCGCGGTGAGCGCTGGTAGTCCGGCGTGGGCGCTGGGCGACGGCGAGCCCGGCCTGCTTGGCGACGGCGCTGTCTGCCGCCGGTACCCGGCTGCTGCGAGGTTGCTGGGGAGTGTCCCGAGCGCGGTGCCGTCAGCGTCGCACCTAGCACGGCTGAGCCGAGCGGCACCGCCGAACCGGCGGAGCGCGTTGGCCGCGGCCAACCCGACCTGATGCGGCCGGCATCACCCTCACCCATCCACGTGGGTCAATCGCGTCGGGACCAGCATCGCGTGGCACGGGCCGCGAGTGTCGGTCGAGCCGGATTCACCCAGGCGCCTCGGTTATCGGCGCAGTTGTTTAGTGCACCTGCCCGCTACTAAACAACGCCGTGGCCTGCTGTGATGAGGGTAGCTAAACCGTCGATACATCGCTGATCTCAGGCACGGCAACCAAATCAATGCTGTGTCGTTTAGTGGTGCCGTTGGGCAGGTAGAGGCACCAGTATTGAATTCGATCATAGGGAGAGCAATGTCGGTTCGAAGACGTTCGTACGTATTGACCCGGCTCGGTTCGGGACGGAGGGGAAGACTCTCGAAAGGGACCGCAGTCGCCGTCCTGCTGCTTACCTTGACAAATCCGGTAGTGCTGCCCGCCGGGGCGGCGGCCAGACCCGCCTGCCCAGCGCAGCGGCCGGACCCGCAGTCCGCCGGGATGGCGGCGCGGGCGTGTGGGAGCCGGGTGGAGGTGCTGTCCCAGCGGACGGAGACCACCCAAGTGTGGGCCCGGCCGGAGGGCGGCCTCAGCACCGAGATCTACGCCGGCCCAGTCCGCTTCAAGAAGGACGGCGCCTGGCGGACGGTGGACCTGACGCTGCAACCGACCGCCGACGGCGCGGTCGAGCCGATCGGGCACCCGCGCGGTCTGCGCTTCTCCGGTGCCGCGACCGGCTCCGGCGAGCAGCTGCTGGCACGGGTCGAGACCGGTGACGACTCGGTCGGCATGCTGTGGACCGGTCCGCTGCCCGCCCCGGTGCTCGCCGCGAACACGGCGACCTACCGCGAGGTCCGGCCGGGCGTCGACCTGGTGCTGACGGCAACCCGGCTCGGGTTCGAGCAGTCGCTCGTGGTCAAGAACCGGGCGGCGGCCGCCCAGGTGGCGACCACGACCGTGCCGCTGCGCAGCGGCGGCCTGCGGTTCGTCGCCGACGGCCCGGCCTCGTTCGCGATCCGCGACGCCGCCGGGACCACCGTCGGCCGGGTGCCGGCGCCGACGATGTGGGACTCGTCGGTCGGCGCGAGCGGCGAGCGGGCCCGGGAGAACGGCCTCGCCGTTCAGGTCAGGCCGCGCGGATCGGCGAAGCCTGCGGCGACACCGGCCAAAGGAGCCGACGCCGCGGGCGGCACCGGCGCGGTCGACCTGCGGCTCACCGCCGACCAGGCCTGGCTGCAGGACCCGAAGACGAAGTACCCGGTCGTGCTGGACCCGCAGATCGAGCTGGACCCGGCCTCCGACACCATCGTCCGCAACGACGAGCTCTCCACCAGCGGCAAACCCGACCACTCCGGCGCCGACTACCTCGCCTACGGCAAGGCCACCAGCTACCTCGCGCGGTCCTTCATGCAGTGGCCCGCGGCGCAGTTCGCCGGCGCCCGGATCACCAACGCCACGCTGAGCCTGTGGAACTGGTACTCCGGCAGTTGCGCGCAGACCGGCTGGCTGGTCTGGGACACCGCCCCGTACACCAACCCGATCTGGTGGGACACCGCCCCCGCGTTGCTGACCAACGACGGCTACTCCACCCAGACGGCCGGCTTCAACTCCTCCTGCAACGACGCCTGGGTGAACGCGGGTGTCGCGCCGCTCTTCCAGCGCGCGGCCGACGCCGGCAAGCCGACCGTCTACATGGGACTCACCTCCTACAACGAGACCAATCCGAGCCTGAGCTGGAAACAGGTCCGGTCGCGGCAGGCCCCGAACACGGCGCAGATCCCGGTCGTGCGGCTCGACTACGAATACCCGCCCCAGTCCGGCCTCTACCGCTACGGCGTGAACTACCCGTACGGCCTGGCCGCCGTCGACTATGCCTACTCGGCCCAGGGCATGTGGAAGGACCTGAACGGCCTCCGGTACCTGCTCAACCGGTACAAGGAGTTCTGGAGCCCGATCAAGTACACCGCGGAGTACCCGCCCCCGCACGAATGGAACGAGGCCGGGCTCATCGGTCAGGTGGCGCCGCTGGACGTCCGGCAGACGGCCCTGGACGTCAACAACCACCTGCTGTTCGACTACGACTACAACGACGACGTCGATCCGGTCCCGGCCGGTTTCGCGTTCCACGAGCACTTCGGCAAGGGCGTGGGCGGGTCCGATCAGGGACGGCCGTACCACCTGTTCTGGTTCGACGACAACTGGCTGGCGCGCCACATGGCGCAGGCCTACAGCCGGCCGCAGCCCAACGGCCTGAGTGACAACGGCAGTCAGATCCGGTGGCAGATCATCTCCGGCGATCAGACCTGGACGCCGTACGATCAGCTTCCGATCGAGGAGAAGGAGAAGAACCAACTCGACCGGCTCGTGCTGGACGGCCTCTACTACCTGTCCGCCGGATCGCAGCAGAAGACCCTGGACAAGTGGAACTTGGTTCTGGGCAAGGCCAGGCCTGCGATGAACCCCGTCTGGAACATCTACGACTACCCGGGCCTGTTCGAGAACTACCACATCGGGCTGATGAAACTGTTCGCCGACCTGCTTCTCGTCCACCACACCGGCCTGACCGACCTCCAGCGGCGTGACCTGGAAATGCACTCGGCGTCCCTGCGCAGCCAAATCGTCTTCAGGCAGCAGCGGGTAGGCGGCACCGGGGCGTTGCTCGGGTGGACGACGGACACGGACCTGGAGGAGAAACCCGCGTCGCTGATGAACATCGAGACCCTCGCGGTGAACGCGCTGGCGCTCGGCGCGGGCGCCAAGCTGACCTACAGCCCGGGCCAGGCGCCGCTGCAGACGCCTGCGGAGGGCAACTACCGCCGGACCGCCACCGGTCTGCTCGAGGCGGTTCCGGGCACCAGCGCCCCGGGCCACATGACCTTCGGGCCGAACCACACCCTCGCCCCGGGTTCGTACAACGTGGAGTTCGTGATGCGCTCGGTCACCCCGGCCGCCGGCACCCAGGTGGCCAACATCGAGGTCTACGACGCCCGGGGCAACAATTCGGTGCCCCCGCCGGAGATCCTGAGGGCGGAGCGCTTCGCCACGGACGGCAGCTACGACCGGTTCATCCGGTTCACCGTCCCGTTCACGGTGACCTCGGCCGACAACAGCCTGGAATTCCGGGTCTGGTGGTACGGCGGGAACCCGCTCGAGATCGCCGAGATCCGGGTCCGCTGACCGCGTGAACACGGACCGCTGCCGGCCCCGGTCCGTACGGACCGGGGCCGGCAGCGGTGTGACTAGACGCAATCCCAATAGAACTTCAGAACGCTTCGCGTTTGCGGGCCATAGCCACCGTCGGCCTTGATGCCGTGGGCTCTCTGGACGTTCACCAGCGCGTTGAACGTGTTGCCGCCGAAATCGCTGTCCGGGCCGTTCGGGCCGACGTACTGGTGGTAGCAGTTGACCAGGGCCATCTGCAAAGCCCAGACGCCCCAGCTGTAGTTGCCCCGGAGCATCCAGCAGTTCGTCTCCCCGGAGCTGGTCGAGGGTACATACCCTTCGCCGGAGATGGTGGTCCAAGTGGTGCACTGCGGAGTCGCGGCACCGGCTGGGGCCGCGGTGACGAGCAACCCGGCGAGCACCACGGCGACCGCCAGCACCGTTGCCTTCCAACGCCTGCTGAACCCACGTCGTGACGGACGATTCATTTCTTCCTCCCTCTTTTTTGACCGGTTTGTCGTGCGATCCGAGCAGGGCGCCCCGGGATCAGCTTGACGCTGTCTGGAGGTAACCGCTCGAGGCGGAGTAGTTGACCGGACACGCCGTGATCGACACCGGGTAAGGGATAGAGGTGACCCAGGGGCCTCTCCTTCGACGTCCAGACGGGCGGCAACCCGGAGATCGCCGCGAATCCGCGCTCACACCGGTCTTCCTGTGCCAGCAGAGCAGAACACCGGGTTGTCCAGTAGGGGTGTCCGGCGCTAAACAACCCCGGTGAAAGCCGAGGTCAGGACGCTTCGCCCAGGTATGTTCCGCGTTCTTCCGCGGTCAGGGAGCGGGTGACGCGGGTGTCGGCCATGGTTCGGACCTCGTCGATGGGTCCGCAGACCTCGCAACGGACGAAGCGCACCGTGCCGTCCCCGTGCGCGGTGAGCAGGCCGACGCCGTCGGGTTGAAACACGACCTGCTCGACGGACGCGCCATGGCCGCGCAGCGCCACCAATTCCTTCCCGTCGGGCAGGTCCCGGATTCGCAGGGTGCCGTCGTTGCCGGCGGTGGCCATCCGCCGTCCGTCAGGGCTGATGGCCATGGCCCACACCGGGCCGCGGTGACCGCGCAGGATACGAGGCTGCCCTTGGCCGTCGCCGCGCCAGATCCGGATCGAACCGTCGTCGCCGCAAGTGAGCAGGTGCTGCCCGTCCGGGGTGAAGGCGACGCACCACACGAGGCCGGGACCACCGCGGATGACCCGTGGTGTGCTGGAGCCGTCGATGCGCTGGATCCGCACGGTGCTGTCCTGGCCGGTGCTGGCCACGCTCTGCCCGTCCGGGCTGAACGTGACGGACCAGACCTCGGAATGATCGTGGCCCTGCAGTTTGTTCGGGGCCCCGCGGCCGTCGGCCGGCCAGACCGTCACCACGCCGTCACGGCCACCGCTGGCCACGCGCCGCCCGTCGGGGCTGAACGCCACGGATCTGACCGGTTGATCATGATCCAGGACTGCGACGGCTTTGCCTTCGACGGCATCCCAGATCTTGACCGTGCCATCCTTCCCCGCGCTCGCCACCCGCCGGCCGTCGGCGCTGACGGCGACCAGCCGGACGGAGCCCTCGTGGCCCGGCAGCACCAGCGGGTCACGTCGGTTCGGAGCCCGCCAGAGGCGGACGGTTCCGTCCAGGCCACCGCTCGCGATCGTCCGCCCGTCGCGGCTGACGGCCACCGACCACACCGGGCCGTCATGGCCGTACATCACCTGGGGAGCACCCGGGTAGGCGGGATCCCAGAGCCGGATCGTGCCGTCGCCGCTGCCGCTGGCCACCCGCTGACCGTCAGGGCTGAACGAGACACTCCACACCGGGCCGTCATGGCCGTGGAGTTCCAGGGGGTTCGGGAGTTCGCCGGCGGTCGTGTTCCACACGCGGACGGTGTCGCTGCCGCTGTGCCCGCTGGCGATCCGTCGTCCGTCCGGGCTGAAGGCCACGGTCTCGACCGTGCCGTCGCTGGCGCGCAGCACGAGCGGCTCACCTTCACCGGAGGTGTTCCAGATCCGTACGGTGGTGTCGTAGCTGCCGCTGGCCAGCCGCTTTCCGTCGGGGCTGAAGGCGATCTGCTCGATCTCGCCCTCGTGCCCGCGCAGCACCACGGGCGGGCCCGCGCCGTCGCCGCGCCACACCCGCACCTCGCCGTCGACGCCGCCGGCGGCCAGGTGCGCCCCGTCGGCACTGAACGCCACCGCGAGCCCGGTTCCCCCGCCCAGCGGCAGGAGCGCCGGCCGTTGTGGGGCCGCCCGATCCCAGAGTTGAACGAGACCGTCATCGCCTGCCGCGGCCACCCGTTCACCCGACGGGCTGACCGCAACGCCCGATACGCCGCCGCCGTGTCCCTTCAGCACGATCGGTGCGCCACCACCCACGAGGTCCCACACGGTCACCGCGTCGTCCTCGCCGCCGGCCGCCAGCCAGCGGCCGTCACGGCTGAACACCGGGCTCCACACGTGTCCGGTGTGCCCCGGCAGCACTTGTGGTGACTCGCCGAACCTGTCCGGCCCCTCCACCCGCCAGACCCGGACAGTGCCGTCGGCGCCGCTGCTCGCCAGCTGTCGGCCGTCCGAGCTGTACGCCACCCCGAAAACCTGGGTCTGCCCCGACGGGTGCACGGCTCGGATCCGCGAGTCGGCCACCGCCTGCCGCAACACCGCTGCGGCCTCGTCGATCGGTTTGGTGTCGTAGGCCTCCCGCGCCAGCAGCACCGCCAGTTCCTGGTCGATCTGCAGCTGGTCGCGGGCGTTGGCCACCAGTTGCCGTGCGAGCGCCCGGTCCCGCTCGTCGCGGGCCCGATTCGCCTGTGCCGCCGCGACCAAGGCCAGCACGCTTGTCACCACCAGGCCCATGACCAGGCCGGTGACCGCCAGCCGCAGCCGGCGGCGACGTAGCCGGGCCTCTCGCGCGGCTCGTTGCCGGCTTTCTGCCAGGAAATCGCGCTCCTGCTCGTTCAGTCCCGCCATTGCGCGGCCGTCCCAGGCGCCCAGCCGCACGCCCCGGTACAACAGGTCCGGATCGCGGCCGTGGGTGTCCCAGGTGTCACTGTCGTGCGTCAGTTGCCGGTGCAGCCGCAACGTCTCCCGATCCCGGTGCAGCCAGCCGTGCAGCCGCGGCCACGCGCCGATCATCGCCTCGTGCGCGATCTCGACCGTGTCCTGACCCACGACGACCAGGCGAGCGGCGGCCAACTCGCGGAGCACGACGTCCACCCCCGGAAAATCCAGCTCGTCCCGAGCGACCCGGCGGCGGGTGTCCGACATCCCGCCCTCGCCCAGGACGACCAGCCGTACGAGGATCTCGCGGGCGGTGGCCGCCTGGTCTTCGGTGAATCGCTGGTACACGGCCTCGGCCGTCCGGGCGACGGCGGACGCGACCCCGCCCGCTGCCTCGTACCCGGTGACCGTGAGCGTGTCGCTGCGTCGCTGCTGCCAGGTCTCCAGCAAAGCGTGTGACACCAGCGGCAACGCGCCCGGCTGCCCGGCCACCTCGGCGAGGATCTTGGTCACCAACGCCCGCTCCACCGTGACACCAGCCAGGTGCGCCGGTTTCGTGATCACCTCCCGCACGTCGTCGTCGGTCAGCGAGTCGACCGGCACGCTCGCTTCGGCCAGCAGCGAAGCCAAGCCCGGCAGCTGAATGCACCGGGCGTAGAAGTCCGCACGTACCCCGATCACGGTCGCGCCGCACGGTCGGGCGGCACGGGCGGTCAGCGCGTCGACGAACTCGCTCCTCTCCAGCGCATCCGTGCACAAGGTGAACAACTCCTCGAACTGGTCGACGACCAGAACGACATCGTCCGCCGGCACCTCGCGCAACGCCATCGCCGGCCGAGCTCCAGGAGTGATCACCACCGTGTGCCGGTCGCGCCCGCACAGCACCGGTACGAGCCCGGCCCGCAACAGCGAGGACTTCCCGCAACCGGAAACGCCGAACACCGCCACGAACCGCTGCCGGTCCAGCAGGTCCACCAACCGGGCGGTCATGCGCCTGCGCCCGAAGAATCGTTCGGCGTCGTCGATGCCGTACGAGGCCAACCCCAGATACGGAGTGACACGATCATCCTCGACCGGCGCACCTGGCGACTCGCCGGCTACGCGCCGCCAACGCTGCTCCCACTTCCCCGGATCGCCGTTACACGCACGGACGAACGCCAACGTCACCGCGAGGCTCGGCAGCCGCCGCCCGCCAGCGGCATTCGCCAACGAGGCAGCCGAATACCCGGCCCGCTCAGCCAACTCGCGATAACCGGGACCACCGGCCCGCGCACGCAACTCCCGCAGCTCCGCAGCGAACGCCGCGACCGATCCGGCGGAAGGGTCCAAGGGACGCTCAGGACGTGGCACTCACATCACTCCCGGAACTTGAAGCAGGGATCGTTACCGATCAAACGAGCACGACAGTCGATCTCGGCGCAGACGTGGGCCTTATGCCATCTGCGCGAGACGGCGTCGTCGATTTTCTGGGGAATACGTTGCCGACCCGTCGGATCAGCGGCTGTTTCGACCAGATGCCATTCCTGACGGTGAACGTCGCGACCTCGGCGCGGAGTGAAGCAGCCAGCGCACAATGGGGACGCAGCGGCTGCCGTGGTGTGCTGCGTACGCCCCGGGACACCGGTGGCGGGAGGTGCTCGGCGAACCCTTCGGTGAGCCGGTCTGTGCGGCGGGACACGAGGTCGGTCACAGCAAGCACCGCAGGCGGCCAGGACAGCGTCGACGGCCCAGACCGACTGCAGCTCGATCGCACCGGTCGACGACCAGGCCACGGATGAATCCGTCGTTGCCAGGAAGCCCGATGAACGCGCTCTTGGCCTTGACCTGCTTGCCGGGTTCGGCAGTGCCGGCGAGCGCGTGGATCGCCGGCGGCTCGCAACGGACCGTTCGGCGGGATCACCGGCAACCCGGAGTGCGGGGTGGTGAAGCCCTTGACCTCGAGCACGGCCGGCCTGGCCGGTAGGAACAGCAGCCAGTCGACCTGCCGTGTCCGGGTCTTGCCGGGGATGTTCACGTTCAGCAGCCTCAGGCTGCCGATCGTGTGCGGCATGCCGTAGACCCGGCCGGCAGACAGGTCGTGGACCTTCGCTTCGGCGCCGGAGAGGCTGTGCGCGGTTGCCCCGGTGCCCGGCTGCACCCGCACCAGCATCTTCGCCGCTCCTTGCGCGCACGTCGCGCACCGCCCGCTGTCCGCTCGTGACCGACAGTACGAGCAGGCGACCCTGTCGGGCTGCCTCCGTTCGAGTGCGACAGGGGGCTATTTCAGCGGCGGAATGCCGCGGCGAAGAACGGGCTGCCGACGTGGCGGCTGAAGCTGATCGTGGGGAAGGTCTTGCTGAGCCGGTGCATCTCCCACGCTGTTTCGGCGATCGTGGTGGCTGTGCCGGGTGTGGCCATCGCGGGCCGCTCGCAGGCCCCGGGCCACGGGAGGAAACCACGTGTTCGGCGCACCCGGCCTGATCTCGGCAGTGCAACTGTTCGCCTGTCGGTATGGTGACTGCGACACGCAGTAATTCGAACTAGGTGTTCACACCTTGAACTTCGACCCATTACCAGATCCAACGAGACCAGACGCAACAGCCAATGACGTCCGCTCATCGGCATGGGGGCGCGTTTGGCCGGACGCCGACGGGGGCACGACAAGGGCGAGCGGAAGTCATGCGACAAACGGTGCGCCGTTTGCGACAGTGCACCGGTGATCATCGTGCTGAACGGCACCTCCAGCGTCGGCAAGACCACGCTGGGCAAGGCGTTGCAGGACGTCCTGGCCACGCCATACCTGCTAATCGGCATCGACACGGTGGTGTTCGCATTGCCGCGCCGGTACGTCAACGAACTGTGGACGCAGGAGCTGTGCCGGTATGAGTACGACGGCGACCGGATTGCGAGGATCACGCCGCTGCCCCGGTACCACGCAATTGGTGCGCGGCCTGCACGCATCGGTCGCCTCGCTGGCCGGGACCGGGCTCGATGTGATCATGGATCACTGCCTGGTCGAACCGGCCTGGGCCGATGAACTCACGGCTGCCTTCGCCGGACTGGACGTGCTGCGGGTCGGTGTGACCTGCCCGCTGGCGGTGGTGGAGGAGCGGGAACGGTCCCGGGGCGACCGAACCCTCGGCTGGGCTTCCGCCCGCTTCGACGTGATCCACCGGTACCTGCCCTACGACCTGACCGTGGACACGTCCCGGGACGATCCGTCCGGGTGTGCCGAGGCGGTAGCCGCCGAGCTGGCAAGGAGGTTCCGATCGTCGAACGGACCCACCGTCGAGTAAGCCGACTATCGATCTTCCCGTCTTTTCGCGGCACCGGCCGCGACGGCCCGCGCTGCCGGCGAAGGGACTCGACCGCTCATCGGCAGAAGAGTACGTACGAGCGGTCGCGGTAGAGGACGCACGATCGCGTCCTGTAGCTCGGGCAACCGTGCCTGGTCGGCTCGCCGGTGAAGCCGCAGCGGGCTTGCTCCGCTCCGGGGCGGGCGTCGGATGTGGGCTGGTCCGCGCAGCGTCGGGGCGTCCGAACTTGGCGTGCACGATTCCACCAATTGTCGAGCCCGTTCCTTCTCGTGCCATCCGTGCAGCTCACAGTGCATGTACGGGTGGTGGCCGTGCAAACCGCCGTTGGCGCAGTCTCATCGACGACGGCTTCGGGCACCTGGAGTTCCGTGACGTCGTCGCAACCAGCCGCGGCTCGCCTGCGGGCCGTCGCGCTACAACTTCCGGGCCCCGGCGGTGCTGTCGTCGTCGAGACATCAGTCCTTCCTCGGGGTCCTGACGTGTCGCCCGAGGATGGGACGTGTGCCGGCCGGATCGTTCCTCGAGAAGAACTGGGCATGAGGAACGACCCGGCCGACCCCCCTTCGCGTGCTCGACGCCGGTCGGTCAGGTGATCATCGTCGTCGAGCCAGGCCTTCTCAGGTGTTGTCGATGTCTCCGCGAGCCGACACGGAGCAGCCCCTGAGCTCGAGCTGGTACACGCTGAACAAGCCGCCGATCCGTTCGGCATGGCTGCTCGACGTGCCGACGGTGCCGGACCGGACTACGACGCCATTGTTGACGTCCCGGACCCGCCAAGTGCACGGCGACGGCCGCAGGCGGTTGTTGATGCCGATGTCCACGAAATGTCCACCGGCGTTCGCGGTCACCGCAGCGGTCGTGCAGTTGCCGCTGCTGCCGACGAAGCAGGTGGAGCTGGCGAACAGCTTGATGGCCTCGGACGAGGTAGCCCGGGTTTCCGCGCTGGCGACGGGAAAACGGGCCAGTCCGCTGGTCAGGATCATGCCCGCGACCAGGACCCCTGCGCGAACCCCGGTCGAGCCGAGAGATCGATTCCTCGAAGGCATTGTGTCCTCTCCTCAAGTGTTGATGATCGCTGAATTGTGTTCGGTATCGAAACTGTCCGATGTTTGTGCGGACAGTGGCTTGCCATGCCTGTGTATGTCGTGTGGGTTGTTCAGTGTCCGGTGCTGGACTCTGGACAACGGTCGCTGAACAATGGCGTCGGAGGTGGTGGCGGTGCCGCGTGGCGAGCGACCGCTGGAGGGCGGGGACGGTGTGGTGGTGCGGTTCGCCCATGACCTGCGAATACTGCGCGAAAATGCCGGGCGCCCAACGTATCGGGAGCTCGGTGCACGCGCGCACTACTCTGCGGCGGCGCTGTCGGAGGCGGCCGGCGGCCGTAAACTGCCCACCCTGTCGGTCACGGTGGCTTATGTTGCTGCCTGCGGCGGTGATACCGCTGAATGGACGACGCGGTGGCGGGCGATCGCGGCCGAATTGGCCGCAGCCAACGCCGAACCGTCTGACACGAATGACCAGGCCAAGGCGCCGTATCTGGGGTTGGCCGCGTTCGAACCGGAGGACGCCGACCGGTTCTTCGGTCGGGATCAACTGGTCGCCGACCTAGTGAACCGGGTGAACCAGCACCGGTTTCTCGGAGTTTTCGGCTCCTCCGGCTGTGGCAAGTCCTCGGTGCTTCGTGCGGGACTGGCCGCATACCTGACCGCTGAGCGGGAACAGGACGATGCTCCGGTCGTGGTGTTCACTCCCGGGGAACGGCCGTTTGAGGAGTGCGCGGTCCATTTGGCTCGGTTCCTCGGCGAAGCGCCGGGAACCCTTCGGGAAGAGTTTTTCGAAGACCCGCGCAATCTTCACCTGCGTATTCGTCAGGCTGTGGCCGGCGACGCTGCCGATACCGATGTCGTGCTGATCGTCGACCAGTTCGAGGAACTGTTCACCCTGTGCGGTGACGAGTCGCAGCGGGCGCGATTCATCGACGCGTTGGTGACCGCCGCGGCCGACCCGGCCAGCCGGGCAAGAGTGGTCCTCGGTGTCCGAGCGGACTTTCTCGAGCACTGCGGGCGCCATCACCGTCTGGTGTCGGCCCTGTACGACGCGCAGGTGCTAGTCGGCCCGATGAACGTCGACGAGCTGCGTCAAGCGATCGTCGGGCCTGCCGTAACACAAGATCTGCTCGTCGAGACATACCGGCGTTGACCAGCATCACGCTGGAGGGGTTCGTGATCATCCGCCGTACAGTCCTTGCCGTCCCCGTCGCGCTGGCCGCGCTTTCCTTGGCCGCGTGCAGCAGCGGCGGCGGCTCGTCGACGTCGACCAATTCCGCCGGCGTCGTCGTTCCGGCCGAGAGCAGCAGCGCGCCGTCTCGTCACGGACGGTGAATCGCTATGGCGCGGCTTGCTGCTACGACCGCGCCCGGCATCGCACGAGCAGCCCCGCAGTCGGCGCCGGTACTGATCTGGAGGGTGATGCATCTCGTCGAGCTCGTGCTTGAGCCGGTCGTAGGCATCCTGTGTCAGCCGGGTCATCTCAGTGTCGTGCTGGGCCGGCGTCCAGCGGGCAGACGCTGATCTGCAGGTCAGAACGGCACCTTGGTGCACAGCGCCGAGTTGACTTTCACGAGTCCTCGCGAGATCGTCGCGAAGAACGAGGCTAGACGAGGGGCTGACAATTGCCCACGGACCGTCGTCATCGCCTTCCTCCCGGCCGTGAGGCAGAGGTTTGACCGGCGCCTCCGGGGGCAGCCGGGCTGTAGTGGCGGGGTCAGGATCTGGGCGGGCCGCTGTGATCGTGATTGCCGCATAGCAGCGCGCACGCCGATGACAGAACGTTACCAAGGGTTAGGGGCCTGCTGTAGTGCAGCGTCCTGCATCGTCGCTGTGAATGACGTCCGTTGTTCTGTTGACGGTCATCGTGGTCAGAGACGTCTTAAGCTGCGTCGACGGGGGACACTATGGTCGATAACCGGCCTCATCGCGTTGCTGATCGGCTACACCGCCCTGCCTTCGGGCAGTGCTCGGCTGGGCTGGTGCTCACCCTAGGAGAGCGGACCCGCGACGTGCTGGGAGGCGCCGCCGACGTGCAGGCCGAACGCTGTGGCGGGCAGGTCGAGCAGCGCTGACTCTTAGTGGCGAACGACGCGTGTACGAACGACGTGCGGTGACGAGGCAGTGGTTCGACTTGCCGAATTCACTCGAACGGCGGAACGCCTATCGGCATCGCATGGACATGCGATGCCGATAGCGCAATGTCTATTTTGGACGGTCGATTGACGCTTTGCCACCTGCGCTTACTGTATTCAAACGGGCATGGTCGCAATCGTGCGCCATCTACTCGTTGATATACATGGAAAATATCAAATATTGATCTTCCACTCTTGCGAAAGTTGTTGCGAAGCAACAACTTTGAGTGGCCATACCGATGAGTTGAGCTATGCTAAGTTCACGTTTCCGCAGGTAGGCAATCTGAGCCGGGCCTGCCGGGCATGTGCCAAAGCGGCTTGAAGGTGTCATACTTGTGTTGCAGGCTATCTCTGCAACAGGCGAAAGGCGGGCCCGGCCGTAGTCGGACCCGCCCACCGCTAGCACGCTGGGATAGCTAGGTCAAGAGTTTCAGGAGCTCGTCGACCAAGTTCGCCAGGGCTACGAGGGGCGGGGTAGCAGCCACTACTACGTCCCTCACCTGGCGACATCTTCGTTCCCAGCGGGATCGATCACCTTCGTGATCATCCTGATCGCTCTCGCGATCTTCGTGCTCGTCATCCAACGAGTCACGCTCCTTCGGTGGTCTCCTTTCATCTTCGTTGGTCAGTGCACTGGCCCACCTGCAGCTCGGTGGATCGCACCGCAGCGTGCCGGTGCAACTCCAGGATAGGGGCTATGAGCCCGGGTTGGCGTACCCAAACGGCCTTAGCGCCCTCTTTTGCTCGGAATGCGCGAGTACTGGTCTAGCCACCCGCCGCTACGGCCAGTCCTCGGCGGCGAGCCAGGGCCGGCTCGGAGGCCCATCGCAG
Organism: Amycolatopsis sp. NPDC024027; assembly: GCF_040638975.1. Lineage (NCBI taxonomy): Bacteria > Bacillati > Actinomycetota > Actinomycetes > Pseudonocardiales > Pseudonocardiaceae > Amycolatopsis > Amycolatopsis sp. NPDC024027. Next base: position 26,288 of record NZ_JBEZYY010000014.1, on the reverse strand, counting down.
CTGGTCAGCACCACGAGCCAGACAGACTGCGGCGCACGAGGACACCCGGTCGGGCTTCCTCCGGTGAGCACCGAACCCACGAGCACGACGCGGCCGCATTGAATGCACCCCACCTCCCCACGTCCCTCGCTCACTGTCACAGACCCATGCACGCACATTCGTCGACGTGGACAAGACGATCATCGCGTTATCCAGCATGTTGGCGGTCCGAGTCGGACCGGTCGGTCAGCTTCGGGGCGATGCCTGCGGAATATCCTCCACGTCGTATCCCGGCTGCTGCACGTGCCGAGCCCGCGCGAGGTCGGCGTGTGACCGCGGCGCGCACGCGGCGAACGGCCCGTTCTCCCCCAGCAACTCCTTCAGTATCGGGTCGAGGTGGTCGCGGTGCCAGACCGAAAGGCTGATGCCGGGGTTCGGCGGGGAGTTCCTGCCACGCACGGTGGCAGCCGGCGAAGCTGGGCCAGGCCTCCGCGTGGGCCCACCAGCGGCTGCACCAGCGCATCCCGGGACGGCCGAGCGGCCGCAAGTACACCGGGAACAGCGTGGTCTCCAGCCACTTCACCAGTTCGGCGGGCTACCACTCCGGTGGCGGCGGGTTCCGCTTGCGCGATCCGGCCTGCATCACGGCCCCGCGAGGCGGAGTCGCTCGGCGAGCCAGAGGGCTCTGTGACGCGGGGCGAGAGCCGCGGGGAAGGACCAGGAAGCACACCAACCCTAACCATCGCTGATTGGTATGTGTAGTCCAGAGACCATGGGGTCATTGGCGATGAGCGGAGTTAGCCGTGCTCATCTGGATTCTTGCCCCCTATGTCGTACTGTTGTTCATCCACTTCGCGTGCTCTGGACTCGTCGCAATCTTCGCGGACGATAGCAAACGGCGGCGGGACGCCCGAGAGCTCTTCAAGCTGGTCACGAGACTCATCGCTGGTTCGAGCGGGGCCGGCGGACTTCTCGCGCTCCTGCACGAAATGGGAGTCTTCTGAGCGATATCGGAGAATCATGCTTGCGGGGCGCGCACGGTGGCTGTTGGCCTCCGGTCTCCTCGCCCTGCTGCTTCTAGCGCCGGGTCGGGCGGGCCGGCGCTAGACGCTGAGAAGTTGGTCATGACCAGAGCTGGCTTGTGGTCCATTCGGAGCCTGCAACATCGTGGTCGTCCTTGACGACGTAGGTGAACATGACCGAAGACGCCACGCCATCACAGCGGGGAACTGGCGCGCCCTCTCCGCCCTCAACCGCTTCCACCGTGCCACGGGAGCGGTTGCGGGAGCTGTCGCCGAAGACGATGTGGCTGACCGCGGTCGTGATCGCGGTGCTGACTGCGGGCGCGGTCGTGTTGCTGTGGTGGCCGGCGACCGCCGGACTTAATGGCGCCGACCTGGTATCCGCCCGGCTGGACGCGTTGAAGGTCGGGCTGAGCGTCGCGGTCGGCAGCGGCGGTGTCGTCGCGCTGTACCTGGCTTGGCGGCGCCAGCACTCCACCGAAGCTGACCTGGACAATCGCGAACGCGTCTTCGCTCACCAACAGCAGTCCCACGACGCTGACTTGGCGCAGCGGGACCGTGTCGCACAAGCCACCGAGCACGATGCGCGCGAGCGACGGCTGAACGAGCTGTACCTCAAAGCAGTCGAGCAGCTCGGTTCGCCGCAGGCGGCGGTCCGTCACGGCGGCCTCTACGCCCTCGAACGCGTCGCCCAGGACAACCCACACCAGCGGCAGACGGTGGTCAACGTCATCTGCGCCTACCTCCGCAACCCCTACGCCCCACCCCTTGAGACCGGCCAGCCCCGCCCACTGGGCATCCGACGCCCCCTGCTGAGATCCGCCACCGCCACCCGCTCCACGCCTACGCCATCCCGCGATGGCGGCCGCGAGGCTCTGCTGCAGGAGCGCGAGGTCCGTCTCACCGCCCAACGCATCTTGCAGCTGCATCTACACCCCGGACCGGACCCCGACCAGCCACAAGCCGACTTCTGGCACGACCTCGACCTCGACCTCACCGGCGCCACCCTCATCAACTTCTCCCTCCGCGGCTGCGCAGTCGCCACAGCAATCTTCGTCAGGGCGACCTTCGTCCACAACGCCTGGTTCGACCAGGCGACCTTCACCGGCCACGCCGAGTTCCGCGGAGCGACCTTCACCGGCGACGCCGGGTTCCGCGAGGCGACCTTCACCGGCCTCGCCGGGTTCCGCTGGGCGACCTTCACCGGCGACACCTGGTTCGGCGGGGCGACATTCACCGGCAGTGCCTGGTTCGGCGAGGCGACCTTCGCCGGCAACGCCTGGTTCACCGAGGCGACCTTCACTGACGGCGCCGTGTTCCGCGAGGCGACATTCACCGGCAGTGCCTGGTTCGACGGGGTGACCTTCACCGGCCTCGCCGAATTCCGCAAGGCGACCTTCGCCGGCGGCGTCGAGTTCGGCGAGGCGACCTTCGCCGGCAACGCCTGGTTCAGCGGGGCAACCTGGGCGGGGTACGCCTTCAACCCGACCACGGATGGCGCATCGCAACCTGACGACTCGCCCTCCGATCCGGAAGGAGGCGCACCCTAGGGTCGCGCCGTCCATGCGACAGACCGCACGAACCCGGCGCGGGCACAGGGGGCCCGTCACCATTTCGGCCACCGGGCCCCGGCCAAGTCAGGCTGTGAGTTTTCCCCACGCGAAGTTGTGTTTGGCTTGCGTCAGGTAAACGAACAGCTCAGTCCTGGACACGCCCGGAATGGACCGGACGTCCTCGCTGAGCACCTCGCGCAGGTGCTCATCGTCCCGGCAGACCAGCTCGGCCAGCACGTCGTAGCGGCCGGCACACCGCGCGACGTAGTGCACGTTCGGTAGCGCGGACAGCCGTCCGGCCACCTCATGCGGGTCGCCGCCGTCGACGCTGATTCCGACCATCGCCCGCCGCCTCAAGCCGACGTTCGCAGGGTCGGTCACGGCGACGATCTGCATGAGTTCCTCGCGCAGCAGCCGCTGCACGCGCTGCCGCACCGCGTTCTCAGAAATTCCAACCGCCTTCGCGAGCGAAGTAAAGGACGCGCGGCCGTCCTGCTGCATGAGTACGAGCAGGGCTATGTCCGTATTGTCCATACCGCTCGTCCGGGTTTCGTCGCCGAGCGCGTCGCGGCTGGTCGAGGCACGCTGCAACGCCTCCCGGCAGATCTGCAGCATGGGCGTTGCCTCGGCGACGCCCAGCTCGACAGCTGTACTCAACCACCGACGGGCCTCGACGTGATTGTCCTGGTCGAAGTGCCGCACCCCGATCTTGAAGGCCTGATAGGCGATCTCCGCTTCGTCGAGCAGCGTGGGCTGATAGGCACCGTGCTCAGCAAGCTCGGCGGCGTTCTCCTCCGCGGCTCGGGCCATCAGGTCGTGGACGTTGAGCCAGCTGCCCGCACGATCGCCGAGTTCCCTGTTGATCACTGACGCACCTCCGGCATCACCTTGCGCTCGGCCAGCCACCGAGACCTTTTCATCGTGTCCAAGCCGACGCGCTGCGCATAGTTCACGTCGTTGCGGGAACAGCCCAGCAACTCGGCCACAACCGTGATCTCCAAGTCGAGGAGGAACCGAAGTACCAGGACCCCGCGCTGACGGTGCGGCAATTCCCGCAGCGCGTTCGCGATATCCACCTTGTCGATCAACCTCTCGGCGAAATGGGTGTGCCATAGGGCGTCAGCCGTGGCGGTGATGCCTTCGTTGTTGTCGACCAGGTCGACTGGCTTGCGGTCCTGCCGCCGGAACTCGTTGGCCATCCGCTGCTTGACCGTCGTGAACAAGAGGCGCTCAGGCCCGATAAGCCGCCTCCGCTGCTGCCAACTCTTGATCACCGCCTTGAAGGCATCCTGGACGATCGCCTCAGCGTCCGGGCGCGACAAGCCATGCTTCATCACCATGGCCAACGCACGGTCGCCATGCAGGGCGGCCAGCCTTTCGACCGCGTCGTCTCTGTAGGCAACAGCGTCCGGGTCACCCTCGCTCACCGAACCTCCGCCTGTATTCCCGTCGGCAGGTCCGTGACCAGGATGGGGACGGTAACCGACCAGCGGTCGCCGTCCGGGGAATGGCTCGTCACCCGTCCGCCGTAGCCGGACTCAGACAAGACCTGGGCGACCTCAGTAATCGTTGCGCCGCGATCGCCAGCTTTCAGCCGGTCGCTGCGCAGACGGACGAGACCGAGCAGCAGCCGCAGAATGCTCCGCGGCCGCGGAATCCGGACGACGTCGATCTCTGAATCGATCATCTCGATGGGATCCGCCAAGGTGGGACCTCCCTCCAGCTTGTTTCCTGATACTCCACCGAGTGGGCCCGTCACGATGAAACTTGGCAAGACGGAGAACGTCCTGCTTCCTGGCGCGGCGATCGGCGTCCCGGTGCGCGAGTGCATGCGACGATCCGCAATCGTTGTCTTAACGCCTCCGCTAACTCCGTGATTCGCTGAGTGCATCGTCGCCGCGAAGTCCTCCGGTCACACCAGTGCTGCTCGAGATGGATCGTCGCCAGACTCGTGGAGATAGATCGTCCAGACCGCCAGGTCGGCGTACACGGGTGTTGTCTTCAGCGCGCTGCGCCGCGAGCTGAGGGTGGGGGGCGAGACGGCCTGGTTTCGGCGCGCTTGCTTGCGGCTCATCTCGCCGAGGCCGGTCAGTGGTCGCAGGCAGTGGTATGTGCGACGACCTCGCCCGGTGCGTTGGCGCTCACGTAGATCGAGTGCACATCCATCGGTTAGGTGCCATCTGCAGGCCACAGATGCCAAGCGTCTGATCATCTGTTGGACGTATCTGCTGTACCTCCGACGAAGCGTCCAGCTTTCCGAACTGGAGTTGTTCGGTCTCAGGCGTCAAGGCCGGCTGGGACGCGTCCGGGTCGGTGTCCGGTGGCCGGTTACCTGCGCCGGACGCGTCCCGTCGAACCATGATCAGTCCCTCGAGGACTTCGCGTGTTTGGGCTGGCAGGTGTGGCGAGCGGCCGTCGCGGGGGTGTCGATCCAGGTGGTGCCGTCCCATGGCGACCGGGTTGGCATGGTCAGCAACGCGTCGGTGGCTCGTTCCGCGGCGAGCGCTCGGAGTAGGTCTTCCGTCGCCGTGTCGGATCGGCCGGCGCCACATGCTCGTGTCGCTCGGGCCAGGCGGTACCGGTTCCAGCGGGTCAGTTTCGGTTTGGATGCGAGTCGGGCGGCGCGGGTGAGGGCTCGTTCGCGCCGGATGACGATCCAGGTCTGGTCGCCGGTGCCCGCGCCGACGTAGGACAGCAGGTGCTGACCGATCGACCGCAGGATCTGGCCGAATCGGCTGAACCGTTCGCGAGCACCATCCGCTCGAAGCTCGAGTCCAAGCGCCAGGTGCAATGCCAGTACCGACGCAATGGGTCCACCGAGCGCTCGCCACAGGCTGCCGGGCCACGCCGACACGAGCAGGGCGGCGACCACGCCGAAGCCGGAGAGCAGCCACACGACCGACCCGTACATGCCAGGACGGCCGGTCCGCTTCATGTTCGAGCGCATCGCGAGGCCGGAGCCGAGCAGCAGCACTTCGACGACGGTGAAGAACGCGACTGCTTCCCACAAGTGGACCTGGAGCACGTCGTGCCAGACACGGAACGATGCGTCCGCGGACGCGGCCAGGGCCCCGGCGAACCCGAAGTAGAACACCCGGGCCTCCACCGACAACGGCTGCAGGGCCACCTGCCGTCGCGGAGCGTTCCTCCAGATGAGGCCAGCGATGGCGACGACCAGCATCCCGGCGATTCCCACGGCTCCGGCAATCCGCCAGTCGGCCAGCGGCAGCAGGCGACGAGCGAGCAGCCGGTCGGCAACCACTCCGGCCCCACCGGCCAGCACTAGCGCGCACCCGATCAGGCCCAGCACCGGTCCAGCCCACGTTTGCCAACCGAAGCGAACCATCCGCTTCACCGGCGGTGTCCAGTCGAGCGCCGGACGCGTGTCCTCTGACGTCGGCTTCGCGGTAGCCGTCGTCCGGTTGAGGACGTCGTCAGCCGATGTGATCAGGTCTGGTCGCTCCGCCCGAGCGATCGCGACCATAGGTCGCGGCGGGACGGGGCCGGACGCGTCCTCGGCACGCTGACCGGCGGGTTCCGGTGTCCGGTCAGCGACATGGTTTCCCGATGTTGCCTCGGTCGCCGTGGTGTTCGCCCAGGCGTCGGACGCGTCTCGTCCGGTGTCCGGTCGCGTCGAGAACGCGTCCGCTCCGGGGCCCGAGGCCGCATTGTGAGGGGACACTTGAGCTGCGGAGGGGCGTTCGGTCAAATGCATCCTTGGCGTCTCGACCGAGCACCACCCTGCTCGGCGAGCGAGTCGAGGAGTGGAAGAAGCTCGGCGATCCCGGCTACTACTCGGACGTGCCCACGGCACTACTCCACCTCATGTCCGACCTGGACGAGTGGCTCCAAGCTCGCCCGTACAAGCCGTCGGTCTCTGATCCCTCCGGATCCGGAGTCACCTTCGACCACAGGTGGTCCCAGGAGACCTACGCCTACTTCCGAGATCGTGTCCACGTCCACGCTGCGGAGATCAAAGAGGCGTATGACGAGACCGACGAGGAGTCGAGTGTCGCCAAGTGGCAGGCGCTCTTCGGCGACAAGTTCCAGGCACCCGCCGTGTCCTCCTTCAGCAGCAAGTTCGGCGCAGCCGGTGCTGCCGCTACTGGCGCGGGCGAAGTGTCCTGGTCGTCCGGCCGCTCGGGTCGCGCCGGTTGAACCGCCAGCGAGGGCCGCGACGCTCCCGATGGCAACGGGCCGCAGTTGAGGAACTGCGCAAGGTGAGCTCGGCGCTGCCTGACGACTTCGCTGTCAGCGGACGCCCCATGCTTCACTGGTCCGGCAATCTCCTCGTGCCGATCAGGCTCAGAACATCGAGCCTCGTTCACCATCCGGGTGGGCTGAGGTTGGACGACCACGAGGATTTCGTTCTGTGGATTGGGGAGACCGACTTCTCGCCGCCGCTGGTGGAAGTCCAACACGACAGGTTCGTCGGATTTCCGCACGTACTGCATGGCCGCCAGCTGTGCATCTACCTTGACGTGGCACGAGAGTGGAACCCTCGGCTCGGCGTGAGCAGCGCTGTGGACCGCCTCTACGACTGGCTGAAGGACGCGGCAGCCAACCGCTTCGATCCGGACACGTCATTGTTCCACGCGGTCGGGGGAGTTCCCTATGGCTCCCGCAGGCTGCCGACGGTTGTCGTCCGAGACGACTGCCCAATGGTTCGGGCGCAGTCGGGTTACCTAGTCAAGCGCACCGACCACCGGCTAGATCTCCACTTCGCGCGCACGCAGTCTGAGCAGGTGCAGATACCGGTCGTCGGCTTGACGATGCCGCTCCCCCTGGGGATCGGGCATACGTTCATCGAGGTGCTCGCTCGGCTCGACGATCCGTTCGCCGACTCCTGGCTAGGCACCTATCCGAAGCACCCGCCGCAGTCGCCGGTCTTCCTCACCGCGCTCGCCGCCAGTGCATCTCGAATGCCTGAAAGCAGCCCGCAGATGTTCGCGCTCACCGTCCCACATCCAGCCGGCGGGCCGCCGCACCTGCTGGTCGGAATGATTCCCGGCGACGCTGCGGACCGGCTGCGACGGCACGTGCGGAACCGCCGGACGCCTCTGATCTCCGTGAACGCAAGAACATTCGACCTCGAGACCCTTGTGGAGTGGTGCCCCGTGTCCGATGAACGAGGCAGTGTCACCACGCGCCGCGACAGCGCAAGTCCCGTGAACGCGTTCCACGGCAAGACGGTGCACGTATGGGGCTGCGGCGGTCTCGGCTCGTGGATCGCCGAGTTCCTCACTCGCGCCGGAGCAAGGCGACTGGTGTTATGCGATCCGGGCACGATCACGGGTGGCCTGCTGGTCCGCCAGAACTTCACCGAACTCGACATCGGTAACGGGAAGGCGGAGGCCCTACGGGAACGCATTCTCGCGATCCGCGACGACATCGAGGTGGTTGCCCACTCCGGGATCATCCCCGAAGACTTGCTGGCGAAGTTCTCCACCGCTCACATCGTGATCGATGCGACGGTCTCCCTCCGGATTGGTCAACTCCTCGACCAGATGGCGTCGCCAGCAGCTCGACCGTTGATCGCTCAAGTTGCCACCGACGTCAAAACCGGCACGCTAGGCATCCTCAGCGTCAGCGCGCCTGGAACCTCGCTGGGCGCCAACGAGATCGACCGTCGAGTCGGGACGGCGGTCAAAGTGGATGGCGAGTTGGAACCTTTCCACACGTTCTGGACCGAGATGCGAGACGTCGACGAACTAGTCCCGACCCGTGGCTGCTCCGTGCCAACGTTCCACGGATCGGCGGCAGACATGGCTGCGGTCGCTGCGACCCTCACGAGCCTGCTGGGAAGCCACGTTCCGGCGACGGCGCCGGTCTCGGGGACACATCTGATCGCCCTCCCGCATTCCCCGGTCGGCCCTTTCCATAGGTTTATCCAGCCCGACTGAACGCGGCAGGTGCGGACTGCCGATGCCCCGGTGAACTCAGCCACGGCGAGCTGGACAACGTCAGATGACGCGAAGAGCACTACTGATCCATGGAAGGACGAGATGGCGGTCAACGAGAGCGAGAAGCGCAAACTGTGGGTGCGCGCCGGCGGCCGATGCACGCTGTGCAAGACGTACTTGCTCGAGGGAAGCCTCACCTACAAGGAGGTCTTCGTCGGCGAAGCCGCGCACATCGTCGGGCAGAAAGAATCGGCGACTTCTGCCCGCGGCCTTGATCCGCTTCCCGGTAATGATCGTGACCTGGCCGAAAACCTTGCGCTCGCCTGCTCGTCCTGCCACACCGAGATTGATAAACTTTTGGTCGCGGAGCTTATCGACAAAGAGTTTCTCCGACGGCGCAAACAGGAACATGAAGACGAGATCCGCCACCAGACCTCACTGACAACGTCCCGCCGCACCGTCATCCTCCGGATGGCCAGCGACATCCGGGGCGATCGGATGGAGCTACCGAAGGACACCGCAGTGGAGACGGTCATCAGGTCCGGCGGTCGATTTCCGGTTTTCCCCGAAGCTTACGATCAGAAGAGCGTCGAGATCGAACTGCGCGGCATCGACGGTGAGCAGGACGCCAGCAGAACCTACTACGAGGCGGCCGTCGCCAAGATCAACAACGCCATCGATCGGCGCGTCCACCCTGGGGTCCTGTCCGGGGACATTCAGCACATGAGCGTTCTCGCCCTCGCGCGACTACCGCTGCTGGTGTACTTGGGCACGAAACTCGACGACGGCGTCCCGACTGACGTGTACCAGCGCCAACGCTCCACCCAGAACTGGGTCTGGTCTGAAGAGGATCCCGGCACGACCTTCGACCTCACCCAAGCCCGCGACGGTGCCAGCATTGATGACGCGGTGCTCGTCACGAATCTCTCTGGGACCACCCCACTCAACGAACTGCCCCAAAGACTCGATACGGCAGCGGTCTTCCAGATGGACCCACAACCTGGGCCGGCCGAGGACCTTTTCGCGCACCCAGCCCTGCTCGCCAGGTTCGAGGCGGTCGTCCGGGAGTTTTTCACCGGGCTCGAACGCACCCACAAGCACCTCAAGCGCGTCCACCTCATCGGCGCGATGCCTGTTTCTCCCGCAGTGTCGCTCGGGCGGTCCTCAAGAGCGCGGGCCTGCGCCCGACGGTGGTCACCTACGACCGGACAGGCAGCGGCTACGTCCAGGCACTGGAGGTCTGAAATGGACTTTGACGCGCACTTTCAAGGCTTCCTGGTTACCACCGTCAACCTCAAACCCTGGAAGCTCGACCTGCTCGACACCCGGGTCGGCGCGATCACGAATGCGTTCCAAGCTGACGCCGAAGTCGGGTCGATGTACAAGGAGCACAGTCCACAAGGATCCTGGGCACAGCAGACCATCATCAACCCCGTCGGGGCCTTCGACGAGTTCGACGCCGACATCCTCCTCCACCTCGAGCAGGACGACGACTGCAACGACAATCCCAAGAAGTACCTGCAGCGGGTTCGAGCCGCCTACAAGCGGCACACCACCTACCAGTCAATGGTCCGGCGCAAAAACCGATGCGTCCGCATTGGATACGCCAACGACTGCCACGTGGACGTAGTTCCCTCCATCACCCTGGACGACGGTCGACAGGTGATCATCAACTACGCCGAGAATGCCTTTGAGGAGACGAACCCGGTCGGCTTCGCGGACTGGATGAAGGAACGCGACGACATCACCGGCGGCAATCTACGCAGGGTCATCCGTCTGTTCAAGTGGTTGCGCGACTACAAGAACACCTTCAGTTGCCCCTCAATCATCCTGACGGTGATGCTCGGCAACCGGGTCAGGTACTGGGACAGCGACACCTGCTACGCCGACGTCCCCACTACCTTGGTGCATCTGCTTGAAGACCTCGTTACATGGCTCAACGAGCACATCGCCATGCCGCTGCTCGATGACCCCAGCTGTCCAGGCACCAGCTTTAACCACCGGTGGGATGACACCAAGTTCGAGACGTTCAAGAAGAAAGCCGCAGACTACGCGACGTGGGCACGCGAAGCGTACGACCTACAGGACGACGATGACCAGGCCGCGCTTGTGGCGTGGCAGAAGATGTTCGGGCCCGAATTCGCCGCCGATGAGGTTAAGGACGCTCGCTCCCAGGTCCTCGCGAGCAAGGCCCTGCGCGCATCGGCCTCGCTAAGTGAAGCTTCAAGCATCATCCAGGTCAAAGATGTGGCTCCGCACGAGGAGTTCATCCAACACAAGTACAGTTCGGTGACGTTGCGCTACGACGCGCGGATCGACGCCGTGGTCCTAGGGACCTATCCCAGGAACCTACGGCGACTGCGTGTCGTCCCCAAGCATCGTGATCTCCGGTTCCGCCTCGTCACCAACACTCCTGAGCCGTATGAGGTGCTGTGGAAGGTTCGCAACCACGGCGTCGAGGCTGCACGGGTGTCTGGGCAGTTGCGCGGACAGATCCGTTATGGAGGCAACGAGGGCCGTAACGTGCACCGCGAGTCGACTGCCTACCGGGGAACTCACTATGTCGAGGCATACGTGGTGAAGAACGGTATCGTTGTCGCGAGCGACCATCACGACGTGAAGATCATCTGACGTCAGCGTGAACCTCGAAGCCGCTGGCGCGCGGCGAGGTTGACGGGCACCTGGCTCACCGCTACCCCTGGTGTCGGCAGTCCGGCAAGCCGTGTCCTCACGCGGTCAACTCTGACCTGGTTTTGTCTGTCGGATGCGACCGCGTTTCTCCGTGACAACCGACCGCGCCCTGTTCGGTGGGGAGGCTGGTGTTCGTGAGGTCCGACCGCACCCGGTCCCCGGCTCGCGAGGCCGGCACACTCCGCCCTTTCTCGATCCCACTGCCGCCCTTGGGGTGTAGCGAAGGCGTAGATCCAAGTGGCGCCGTTTGTCGCCTGTTGCGGGATCACCACGTTGCCACTCGGTGGACACCAACGGCAGGTGATCCACCGAGAGAACGTGTTCCAGATCTGCCGTGCGGATCGATCACGGCGATGGCGACCGAATGTCCTGTATGCCGATGTGCGGTTTGCGAGCCTTGCCGCATGCTCAGGAACGCGGGGTGCCCCCCGCCAGACCGGAGCGGAGGCACCTACGGCCCAAGGCCCGCTAGCCGCGGGTCGCGCGGTCCCGACTGGGCGTGGCGGGCCACGGTGGAGACGCGCTGGGCCGTGGTGAGATTGCCCACGTGGGCACGCCGGATCAGGTGCAGACTGCACACTTGATCCTGCGCGTGGGGAATCGCATCACGCGCGTCCTGGCTGATGGCCTGAGGAGGCCCACATCAGGGGGGGTACATAACCATGTCGTACGACTCCACGCCGGACACTCTTCGGCATAGCCTGCGAGTCGCCGAGCTGATGGGCGAGCTGATCAAGGAGTTGCTTGACCGGTCGGTCCGACACGACCTGAGCAAGACCCGCGCGCCGGAGCGGGCAGTCTACGACGAGGTCGTGCCGCAACTGCGCGCCGCGACCTACGGCAGCGCGGAGTACCGGACCCTGGTCGACGCGATGGGCGAGGGGCTGCGACACCACTACGCGCACAACCGTCATCACCCAGAGCACTTTGCCGACGGGATCAACGGCATGACCCTGGTCGACCTGCTCGAGATGCTGGCGGACTGGAAGGCGGCCACCGAACGCACCACCTCGCATGGTGACCTCGCGGACAGCCTGACGATCAACCGCGAACGATTCGGTATCGCACCACAGCTGATGGACATCCTGGCGAACACCGCTCGCCACTTCGGGTGGCTGGCCGCGGAGCCGGACCACAACGCAGCGCCCTGACACGCCGTGGCCACCGAGATCGACAGTAGCCACATCATCGACGAGGCGTCCGAACACCCTCTATGCCGCTTGTCGGGTGTTCGAGAACGCAGCCCTCGCTCATCGACAGCGCGATAACTTGTTCCGCTTCTGCGCCGCTGTCGGTGCCCCACCACTGGCAACGTGGTGGTCCCGCAACGGAGCAAGCGACAGGTGGAGCGCCCAGCACGAAGCGGAGAACGAACGACCTGAAGGGTGCGTCGAGTAGCGGCCAGACGGTAACCGCTGGGGCTGTCGGCCAGCAACAGCGCGGGGTCGCTATCGTTCACGTCGCCGATCAGCACGGGGCGGTGGTGGCGTTGACGAGTACGGCGGCTCAGCCTGGTGTGTCCGGAGCGTGCCCGGTGGCGATGGCGGCGAGCTGCCAGTGGTCGGCGCGGCGGCCGACGAGTTCGACATCGAGCCCGGCGAGCGGGTCCAGTTCGGTCACTGGCAGCGGGGTGCGGGCGAGGATGAGCGATTCGCTACGACGAAGCGGAACTTCAGGTGATCGCGGACTACCTCGACCGAATGATCGATATCCTCCGTGAGTAGGCCGGGAGGCTGACCAATCGCTGAATGACCGGCTGAATGGCGTGGGGAGGGGGAAGAGGTGTCGAATCCCTATTCGACAGGTGGGGGCGGCGTCGTTCTGGAGCACCAATATGGCGCGGTCCTGCTCGGACATCTTCTGCTCGGCGACCCCCTACCCGAGTTGGGCGATGACGTGGTTCCGACAACGGTGCAATATCAGGGTTCCGCGTTCAGTGCCGTTGACGACCTGATCGTGACCGGCGAAACGCCGGATGGTCGAAGCCGGCAGGTATCGATAGGCGTGCGACGCGCGCCGTTCTTCCGGCCAAGCCACAAGGCCACCAGCGTATTGCTCGTACCGTATCTCCAGGTGGTGACCGACCACTGGGACGAGGTCCGTACCGGCCGTTGGCGCCTTGCGCTGGCGGTGGCCAGCCCGAACAAGCATGTGCAGGAGATCCGCGAACTGGCGACCGTCGCGCACGGTCAGCCAGACCAGTCCGCGTTCCGTGCGGCTGCCTCGGGGCCGGGGCGGGTGGCCAAGCAAGTCCGCGACAGGCTGCGTTCTCTCGAAGTGCTAGTCGCGAATGCCGCCGCCAGCGCGAACGTGGACCTTGAGAAATGTTCCGAGCAGGAACTAACGTGGCGTGTTCTCCACAATCTCTGGTTACGAGAGCTACGGCTGGAAGGAGTCGACCAGACCGACCGGACCGGCATGGTCGCCCGCCTTCGGACCATCGTCTCCGCGGTGCCAGCCGCGGACCGTCTCTTCACTAAATTGGAGACGTTGTCCCGCGAATACGCTCCCGCGGGAGCGACGGTGACCCGGTCCATGGTGCAACAACGTCTGGCCGGCACCGTGATTGACATCGGCTGGTCGGACGGGACGCCGGTCGGACACGGGTCCGGTTCGCCTCTACGCACTCGGTACCGCAAGCAGGTCGAACGCATCGCTCCAGCTGAGCTGCTCGACCGCGAAACCGAACTAGCCGAACTGGCGAATTTCTGCACGGATGGCCACGAAGGACGCTACGTCTGGTGGCGGGCGGACGCATGGGCGGGCAAGTCGGCACTGATGTCGTGGTTCGTCCTGCACCCGCCGCCAGGGGTACGGCTCGTGTCGTTCTTCGTCACCGCGCGGCTGGCGGGACAGAACCATCGCATCGCGTTCATCGACGCGGTGCTGGAGCAGTTGGCCGCCATTCTGGGACGGTCGCTCCCGCATACCGATTCCACCCGTGAATACCACTTGCTCAGCATGCTGGACGAGGCGGCGGAAACGTGCCTCCGGCACAACGAGCACCTGGTGTTGCTCGTGGACGGTGTGGATGAGGATCGAGGTGTCACGACCGACCCTGACGACTACAGCATCGCAGGCCTGCTCCCGGTCGTGCCGAACCACGGCCTGCGAGTGGTGGTGGCGGGACGGTACAACCCGCCGATACCCGACGATGTGCCGGACAACCACCCGCTGCGGGATCCGTCGATCGTCCGGCCGTTGGCGGCGTCGCCGGCCGCCACCGTGGTCAAAGCGGAGGCGGAACGGGATCTGCGTCGCCTGCTCGCCGGACGTGGGCGGGACCTCGTCGGCTTGCTTGTTGCCGCGCGGGGTGGACTGACCGCCGGTGACCTCGCCGAACTGACCGAGCGGCACGTCCGTGAGATCCAGGACGAACTCGACACCGTTGCCGGCCGAAGTTTCTCCTGGCGGCCCGGAAGATGGCGCGACACACCCAGCTACCTGCTCGCGCACGAAGAGCTGTACGAAATCGCCCTGGACTTCCTCGCCCCGTCGATCGCCGAGTTCCGGGCGAGGCTGCACACGTGGTTCGACGACTACCAGAGAAGGCGCTGGCCAGCGGACACGCCGGAATACCTGCTACGGAGCTACTTCGACATGCTGGCCGACGGCGGCGACATGGTCAGGGCTATCGCCTGCGCGCCGGACCACGCCCGCACGGACCGCATGCGTGACCTGTCCGGCGGAGACCAGGCGGGCCTGGCCGAGATCGACCGTGCGCAGGACCTCGTCCTTCGCCGCCAACCTCCCGATGTCGGGATGCTGGCACGACTCGCGGTACACCGCGATCGGCTCACCACACGCAACTCGAAGGTTCCGGTCATGCTGCCGGCAGCCTGGGCACTGCTGGGCCAGCCGGCGCAAGCTGAAGAGCTGGCCGGCTCGATTCCCGGACCGTGGGCGAGTTCCGCGGCCATCGCGTTCCTCGCGGAGGCGATGGCTGACGTCGGCGCTCTTGATCGCGCTCGTGAACTGGCGGAACACGTGGCCAGGCTGGCGGTGGACGCACCGCCGCCATGGCCAGTCGAGGGAGACGTGCTCGCCGCTGTGGTCCGTTCGATGGTGGTTGTTGGCGACCTCAGTCGCGCCATCAGTCTCTTCGAGTCGCTCAGAGACAGCAGTGGCGCCAACAACTCGCGGATAGAAATAATGCCCGCACTGATCTCGACGATGTTCGATCAACTGGACATCACCAATGTCGACCGGTTTGTGACATCAATTCCAGATGCTGTCGTAAGAGCCCAAGCATTGCTGCACCTCGCCGACACTTCCTCTTCCGCTGACTATCTCGCACAAGCCGTCGATCTCGCACAAGCCGTGGCGCTCACGCCACTCGGCCACCGTTCTTCATTCCTGGTGATGCTCGCCGTTACCGCCGCGAAGCTGCTCGGACGCGAACGGGCCGAGGAACTCGTGCGTTCGGTGGTAGACGACCCGTCCACATCGGACGCCACCACGATCCCGGTCGCGGCGATTGCCGCTCAGACAGGCCACCTCGACGAGGCCATCACCACGATCGTCAACCTGAGTGGCGGCGATTTCGACCGCGCGATGTTTTCCCTTGTGCCGTTTCTACCATGGAGCGATCCACGCACGAGCCAACTCCTCGAGCGGGCGCGTCAAAACGGAGCCGAGAGATACCTGGTTAAAGAGCTGACCGCAGTCGGCGCTTTGGATCAGGCACTGGAGTTGGCGTCTGAGCCGGAGGGGCCCGATCTGCTTGCTTCGCTCGCGCATTGTGCGGCCCGGCAGGGACGAATCGACCAAGCGAGACAGTTGATCGCTGACCTTTGGGCGAGAATTGGGGTCGATCAGGGCTCGTCCTGGTGCACGAGCGGGTGGAGCAAGCTCAGCGAAGCGGCTGCGAACGCGGGAGACCTGCCTCTGGCCGAGCACTTCGTCGTACTAGCGCGACAACTCGTGAAATACAAACCCGAAGCAATCCGGTCGGATGCCATAGCGGACCTCGTCTACGCGCTCGACCGACTCGAACACATCGACGAGGCCACCGAACTGGCCGAGATGATCATGGACGACAACCCGGACCTCCACATGGCACTCACCGCCGAAGTGGAAATTACCGGCTGGGAGTCGGACGAAGAAGTCGAGGAGTTGCTGAACCAGGGGTCAAGTCGACTGCCGCACCCGACCCGGATCCCGGAAGGATCCGCCGTGGACCTGCTGACGACCACGTCCTGGACAGAAGCCCTGCCAGTCCTGGCCCGAGATCACCCCGATCTACTACGGGTCATAGCCGCCGAACTGGACCCGGGATCGACACCGACGGCCTGAGACTTGTCGCATCCTGGCCAAACACCACGCCCGGCCGTCCGGGTCTCGGGCGGCCAGGCGAGCCGTTCGTTTGAGACCCGGAGCGCACTCGGCGGCATCGACGCCGACCGAGCCTGCGCCTGCACGGCCTCCAAGGCCATCGTCGTTCGTCTGGTTCTTAGGCCATCCTGGCGGATGGATGCTGACCAACCGCGTCGCCGCCTCTTGGCGTTGATCCAGCCGCCTCCCCCGGGATAGGGCAGAGGTGATCGAGCCGACCGATGTCAACGTCGGAGCTACCGCGACAGTGGCGCGTGACCTGGCGAGCGCACCGGCTTAGAAGAGCTCGAGGGCTCTCGTTTGCCGCGGTTACGATGGGACTGGCTGGTACTTCAACCTGTCGAACGAACGGCAGCGCCCGCCGTGCGCGGCGAGCGAGGATCGCAACCTCGCTGGCGGGACCGAGGCGGGCGGCGTCATGCCAGCGCTGGCCGTCCGCGGTTACCTCAGAGGGCCCGCCGATCGGGTTCCCGATCACAGTGGCTCGGGCCAAGCCGGCTTACGTGGCTCCGTAAGCTCACTCGAACTTTCTCTCAAATTCACTTAGGCGGGATATCTGGAGGCTGCTAGGGCTGATGATATTGTAAGATGCCATTGAAACGTCGAGAGTTTCATCCTGTGCAGACTGTTGCTGGACAGTTAAGAGCTCGCGTAATTTAGTTGGGTCGAAATGCACATCCGACTCAACAAGAGGGTCCTTTCCGGAATGGGTTCCTTCAAGCAATCGTCCTGCAATTTGGATTGCATGGGCTAGGAAGGTTGCGGGTATCACCCATGCCGTGTCGCGATTTTGATGTCCGGCTGCACTGTATCGTGATGTGATCATTCCAACTACTACGACCCCGATGCCGCAATAGTGAAGAACGGGCGCGCCTGAAAATCCTCTTGTCACATGCTGACTCTCTAATTTGAATCGTCGCCCGTTCCCTTTTTCTCCGTTTGAACCGAGAATTTTTCCGGAGCCTAGATCGCGTACCCAGTGCGACACGCCCTCCTCTTCAAACTGCCCAAGTCCATGAAAGTATACGTCGAGCCCATGACCGGCGGGATCGTATGGCTGGCGAGCAAGTGTGGTGCGCGGATGAAGTGGATGGTCATTTGCTATAATTGCGATGTCTCTATCCGCATCGCGCACAAGGACCCTGTATCTTTCCAATAAAACTGTCTCATTGCTGGAAAATCTTTCCCATTCGAGTTTTGTTGGATTACCCTTGAGATTGTGTTCACAAGTAATCAGCAAGCGGGTATCTAGGCATCCAAAAGCTGTGCCAAGTTTGCAGTCGTCGCCCCATAGGGTCCCAACAAAAGGCGGCACCTCCTGGTCTGTCAATGTCGCCCTCCGGTATCGAGGGTATAATCATCGAGCAGCTGCAAGAGTGACACTTGAGCATCCGAGCCGACTCGCTCGGCAATTATCTGCTCAAAGGAATGTTTGCCAAGATCTCGACGTAGAATATCGAGGGCGCGTACGTTCTTAACTACTTGCGGTACGTCCAGTTCGATGCGGAGAAGGAGGGCCGACAGGTGCCAGCCGGCTGCTGATCGGTAGTGGTCCTGCGCTGATGCGAGATTGCCTAGTCGACTGTAACTACTCGCAACACCAACACGATTTCCCAATTCTTCGCTTACGACAAGGGACTGCTGATAGCAACGCTCAGCTTCATTGTAATTACCGCGTTGCTGGTTGAGTTCGCCAATTCGTTCATAGCACGTGGCTATGCCGCTACGATTGCCGAGTTCCTCGTTAATGGCTAAGGCTTGTCGATAGTAACGTTCTGCATCATCATCTCGGCCATTAAGTTGTGCGACAATACCGAGCTGGTTGTAGCTGATGGCGACGCCGTTGTGATCATGTAGCCTCTGACTAAGATTGAGTGACTCGTTATAGCGTCGCTCTGCCTCTCGATAGTCCCCTCTACTATGAGCTATTACCCCAAGTTGTCCGTAGCTGCTGGCCATTGCAGCCCGATTGCCGAACTCGTCAAAAATTGACAGCGCCTGCAGGTAGAGGCGCTCGGCTTCAGTATTGTCACCGCGAAGCTGAGAAAGCATTCCAAGCTGGTGATAGCTATTGGCCGCTCCTGGGCGGTCCCCTATCTCTTCGGCGGTAATTAGCGAATGAATGTAGCAACGTTCGGCCTCGGCGTAGTCACCCTGATCCTGGGCGAGTGTGCCAAGTTGGTGGTAGGTACTGGCCATGCTGGCGCGGTCGCCGAGTTGTTCGGTGATGGTGAGGGAGTCGGTGTAGCGGCGTTCGGCCTCGGCGTACTCGCCCCGGTTTTGGGCGAGGATGCCGAGCTGATGGTAAACGCTAGCCATCCCGGCGCGGTCGCCGAGTTCCTCGGTGATGGTGAGGGAGTCGGTGTAGCGGCGTTCGGCCTCGGCGTAGTCACCGCGAGCCTGGGCGAGCCAACCGAGCTGGTGGTAGCTACTGGCCGTGCCAGCGCGGTCGCCGAGTTGCTCGGTGATGGTGTCGGTGAAGCGGCGTTCGGCCTCGGCGTAGTCACCTCGCAGGTACGCGAGGTTGCCGAGCTGGTGATACGTGCCTGCCATGCCGGCGCGGTCGCCGAGTTGTTCGGTGATGGTGAGGGAGTCGGTGTAGCGGCGTTCGGCCTCGGCGTAGTCACCGCGAGCCTGGGCAAGGATGCCGAGCTGGTGGTAGCTGCTGGCCA
>NZ_JBEZYY010000014.1:0-7035 GCF_040638975.1 Amycolatopsis sp. NPDC024027 | reverse complement strand
TGATGGTGAGGGAGTCGGTGTAGCGGCGTTCGGCCTCGGCGTAGTCACCGCGAGCCTGGGCAAGGATGCCGAGCTGGTGGTAGCTGCTGGCCATGCCAGCACGGTCGCCGAGTTCCTCTTTGACGGTGAGGGAGTCGGTGTAGCGGCGTTCGGCCTCGGCGTAGTCACCGCGAGCCTGGGCGAGTACGCCGAGCTGGTGGTGCCACCGCGCTCGTTGGTCTGCAGTACGTGCCAGCACCTCGAGCGTATGGTGGCTGAGTGTCGATTCGTGGTCCCAGGCGCCGATGAGGTGTAGGCGCTCCACGATGATCTGGCTGATTTTTTCCGCGTCGTCTAGCTGGTCGCTCGCCATGAGGTGGTGACGGGCTTCGAGGGCGTCGTGCAGGTCGTCGTCGCGGTCTTGGGGCCAGACCTGGATGCGCCACTGCCAGTAGTGTGCGGCGTTGCGGTGCGCTTGGCGCAGTTGGTCCTCGTTGTCGTCGTCTCGCCAGCGGCGTTCGAGTTCCGAGGCGGTCCAGCGATGCACAAATACCGTGCCCTCGTCGGTGTCGACAGCGAGCAGGCTGGTCGCGGCCAGGTCCTCGATGAGTGCACTCAGATCGTGCGCTGTCGACCGTGGTGGGCGAGGCGGCGTCCTCAGCTCGTCGAGATCGGGTTGAATCTGCGCGAGGATCCCGGCGGGCAGATGGCCGGCGGTGAAGGTTTCGACGGGAATGTGGTGTTGTTCGAGGACGGCGAGGATGCGTT
Organism: Amycolatopsis sp. NPDC024027; assembly: GCF_040638975.1. Taxonomy (NCBI): domain Bacteria; kingdom Bacillati; phylum Actinomycetota; class Actinomycetes; order Pseudonocardiales; family Pseudonocardiaceae; genus Amycolatopsis; species Amycolatopsis sp. NPDC024027. Next base: position 6,288 of record NZ_JBEZYY010000014.1, on the reverse strand, counting down.
GTTGCGCGCCGCTGACGTCGGGCTGGTAGGCGGCGGTGTCGTCGACCTCGCCGATCTGGAACAGCAGCGCCGCCGTTCCGACCGGTTCCCGGTAGACGGAGGCGCCCAGGAGCAGCTCACGAGCACCCGGGTGCTCGTCAAGGGCGTGCAGGAGTTCGTCGAGCAGGACGTCGTCGGCGATCAAGGTCAAGGTCTGGGCAAGCGCAGCGTCGAGGGTGTCGGCGGTCAAAGCGGCGTGGGCGTCCGGCCGGGCTTCGATCGCTGTGGTGAGGCGTTGGGTGACGTCGTGGTAGCGGGCGTGGCCGTGGTTGAGGAGGGCGTCGAGATATTCGAGGCTGCGCGGATGCCCGCCGACCAGCCGCCACACCTGGTCGATTTCGGCGTCGCTGAGCCGGTCCAGCGTCGGCAGTGACCAGATCAGCTTGAACGTCTCGGCCATCGACATCGGCCCTACCAGCAAAAACCGAAGACTGCGCTGCGCGTCGCCGGGCAGGGTGAACGGATAGCGCGAGGTGATCAGCAGCCGGCTCCCGCCAGGATCCGATGCCCACAGGGCCAGCAGCTCGGCCAGAGTGCCGTCGGTGAGGTCCTGGTCGGTCAGGTTGTCTTCGAAGTTGTCGAGCACCACCAGCACCGGCACGACACCGAGGACCTGCTCGCGCAAGACGGTGAACCGGTCACGCCACGGCTGCTCGCGTCCCGCGTAGTCGAGAGCACGTAATAGTTGTTCGTGGCCGCCTTCCACCGCGAGGTGGCGGCGCAACGCGCCGGCGATGGCGGTCAGCACACTGTCTACGGACAATTCGCCCTGACAGACGGCTACTACAGGGAATCGCAGGTGGTGGAGCAGCTCAGCTGCTAGTGCGGTCTTTCCGACGCCGCCGATGCCATGTAAGACGACACCGCTGACCGCACGCCCAGCAAACGCGGCCAGGACAACTCGTTGCTCACGACCGCGTCCGACGAATTCACCGTGACCGCGCCCCAGCAACCCGGCCACAGACTTGCGCCCCCGCGCCGGCACCGGCTCACGGGCCCCCGGGTCGAACACCACCGTCGATCCTGCCCCGGCCAGGACGGTGACGACGCTCCACTCGTCCAGCCAAGCCAGCCGGCTCTCCCGCGGATGCGTGGACGAGGCGAGCTGCAACTGCACGATACGGCGGGCGTCGGCGACCGCCGCGACCACATCGGGGACTGCGGACTGGGCCAACTCCTGGTAGACGCGCGCGAACAACGCGGTCGCGTACCAGTCGGTCACGGAGGTTTCGGTCCCGATCACCACGCTCGCACCGTGCTCGACCAGGCTCGCCGCCAACGACGGCGCGCCTTCCTCACCAGGCACGTCGCTGTAGCAGGCTGCCAAGCACACCACCGGCGGCATCGTCCCCGGCGGGATCGCTTCGGCCACCAGCTCCGCCGCGGTCACCGCCCGGGCAGAGCCGTCCTCGGCTTCAAGGTCCAGCGTCCCCGGACCACCGTGACACGACAGATGCAGCACATGGGCGGGGGCTTCGTCCAGCGCGGCCCGGATCGCCGCGGTCGTCGCGAAGGGCACCACACGCACGTCCGCGTCGCCCGCGCGAGCGCCGCGGACCGCGGCGACCACGTTGCGCAGCTCCCGTTCATAGTCCAGTAGCGGGCCACCGCCACGCTCCGGTGCGGAGATCGCGACCAGGATCCGCAACGGCCCCGGCACCTTCCGCACTTTCGGTGCCGTCACCTGGCGGAACACCGTGACCAATGGGCACAAGGCCAGCGGGCGTGACGTCAGCGGGTCCGGGATCGCCTCCCACGGCAGCCCCGACCAGCCGGGCGCCTTGACGCCGATGCGCACTGGCAGATGCTTTGCCGTTGCGTGCCGCAGCACTCGCGCCAGCGCGTTCGCGACAGGCTCGGGCAGGAACGACTCCGCCAGCAAATGCCCAGCTTGCCGCAGCGACACAGCACCCACCGACTCAGCCCCGCCTGAATCGAGCCCGATCGTGGTGCCCAGGACACCGGCGCGTGCCCGGGCACGGCGCGCATCGCCCACTGCAGCCGCGAGCCCGGCGCTGATCCCACGATGCGGCGCAGCAACTGCGGTGACCGGGTCGGTGAGCCGCACTTCGGTGTCGGTCACCTCCAGGACCAGATCCACGGCCTCGCCCAAATCCGGCACACCATCGACCATCACCGTCGCAACATCGATGAGCAGATTCTGCAGATCTTCGGTGCGGGCCACCCACACCGAATGCTCCAGCCAGCCATCAGCCGAGTTGTACCGGGCCGACACCACCCCGACCACTCGATCGTCGGCGAGCCGCCGGACCGGCGCGCCACTCATCCCCTTCATCACGTCTTTGGCCGACAACCGCCCGAGCGGCACTTGCCGGTCCCGTGTCGTCCCACCAGCCCACCGCCCGGGCGCGTCGAGGCCATACGCCGGGTGGCCGGGATCGTCCACTGCGGACACTCCGGTAACGACGACCGCATCCGTGAGCGGCACCCAATCGGTTGCGAACCACCCGGTTACCGACCCGGACAGCGGCACGTCGGCCTGCAGCACCGCCAGATCGTGTAGCGGATCAGACCGCACCACACGCGCGCTCGTGGCCTGCGTGCCCCCGTCGAGGGCATCCACCTCGACCGCATCACCCTCGTCGCCGCGGCCGAGGTCGTCCAGAACCTGCCAAGCTGTGACCAGAACGCCGGGCGAAACCTGGAAACACGTCCCAACCGGCGCGCCATCGGCCGTCAGCACCCGACCCAGGTAAGCGGGAATACTCGGATCAGGTGGCACGGCGCTACTCCGCGGGCTTGGACTCGTAGGTCAGCTTAACCTTCAACGTCGCGTCCACCGACCCGCCCGCGACGATCACATTGCCTTTGGCCGAAAAACCCAGACCGAACTCAACCTCCAGCTTGTCCGGACGCGCCGCCTCCGCCGCCAGCTTCCCCAGCACCTCCACCGCCGAAGCCGCTGCACCCACGATCACCTCATGCGCCCGACCGAACGCATCCACCGCCTTCGCACCCGCATCACCCACCCTCGACGTCGGCTCGTTCCCAGCTACCGGCACCGTCGTTACCAGCACCTCAACCCCACCGAACCGCATCGGCACAACCTGGCCAACCACCACAACTCCCTCCGTCAGACCACCCCACAGTCGTACCCCACGCCAACTCCGTTACCTCCGGGCACCGAACGAGACCTGACCGCGACAGTCACCTGGCATCTGCTATTCGGCATTCCGGACGTCTGATTACCGTCGCCGGTTTGTCCGTCAGATGCGACGCGTTTCTCCGTGACAACCGGCCGCACCCGGCTCAGCGGGGGTCGACCTTCAACGTGGTGAACTGTCGCTTCGAACCGCAGCAGTGTTACGCGCCTGATCACTGTCTGTAACGCACTCTCTATGCCGCTGATCGCGCAGCCGTGGCGCATACGCCTGCTCACCAGCCATGGAGCCGACCTAAGGATTCACAGTGCCAGACAGGTCAGTGCCTCAGCAGCGAGCCGTCGGACCTCATGCCAGCCACTGTCACCGAACCAGGACGCATCCGAAGCCGCAGCGCCTTGGCGATCCGACACGGCGACGACTGCGGCCACGACCGCGCGGATCACATCGGCCTCATCACCATTGCGGAGGATCGTTCCTAGTACGGCAGCCGCACTTGCCGATACGCCACTGTCTTCTCAGGGGTGTTGTGGTCGTGAGCATTCGCCCGGTCCAGGTATCTTGAAAGTCCTTCGACGATGAGTTGGTCGACGGGCATCCTCTGGTTGGACCCATTCCCAGCCCTGGGCAGCCCCGTCGGAGAGTCGAACCCGAAGGTTGCCGAAGCCGCGCGCAGACCTTCTCGGGTTCGGTGATCACAAACGAGGGAGCATTTATGCTCCATAAACGGCGACGATCGACGTCGATTGACACCGAATCAGAGCATGAGCGAATGCAAACATCCCAGCTAGATCGACTGACGTCGTCCCACGTCTAGAACCTCCAGTTAACCGGAGGGTTCTTGGTTCGAGTCCAAGCGGGGGAGCAAAGCCCAGGTCGTAGACCTGGGCTTTTTTGCTACCCAGGAGTAGGGGCGATTTAGTGTCTATCTTGACGTCGTCCAGTGATCGATCGACACCCTGGTCGCGGCCTGAATGATCGCCAGCGGCTGCTGGCCCGGCCGATGTCGGCGCCCCGGTCAGCGACTGTCGGTTTGAGCGCAGTAGGTGAGAAGCGGTCGAATGTGGGGTGCCCCGTCGACGGCTGTCCTTGGCCAGGAGACGCCGGCGTCCGCGCTGTCGGTCGACGATCTGCCAGGCCGTACCGACGTCGTGCGCCTGTCCCGATCGTGTCGGCTGCAGCGTGCCAATCCGGCTGATCGCGGTCGGGCACCGCATTAGTCTCAGCGGATGAGCACCGAGCGTCCCTCGGGTGATCCGGGCCGAGCCCGCATCCGACGAGCTGTCCGGCGACGATGCCAGCCGATCGGCAGCCGGAGCGTCGTTTCCGTCCGCCGCGGTCGAAGTGCCGAAGCCGTTTCAGCGGTTGGTCACACCGACCTCGTCGGCATCCACCGCGCAGCAGGCGGTGGCTCGCATCGCGCAGGACGCCGCAGACATCAGCTGGGCGATCGCGAGCAGTCCGGCTGCTCAGCTCGCCGGGGGGTGTCGAGAAGCAGCGGCGTAAGTTCGCCGAGATCGGGGCGGACGCGGCGCGCGCCGCGTCCGGGGTCGGTGATTGGGGAGCCGGCTGGAAGTGGCTGCGTGAGCAGCAGTCCGAGTGGGCGCAGCAGGTAGCAGGCTCGATCCAGCGTGCTGTCGATGGGTTGGCGCCCTGGATCAAGAAGGCCGCCACGACGGTAGGCGAGGAGGCCAAGGCCTATTACCGCCGTGCGGCACCGCCGAACTGGATCACCGACGAGGTGCTGAAGGTCGACTTCATCGCGGCCGTCCGGTTTTCCCCCTCGGAAGGCATCCCGCTGGCCTGGGTGCCGGACCCGGAGACTGTGCAGCTTCTGCTCGGAGTCGCCGCCGAAGCTTGTCGCGCGTTGCCGGACCCGCCCGATCGCCCACGTCGCCGCCGAGATGGGCATCTCCCGCCAATGCGCATCCAAGTGGGTCAACCGCTACCGCCGCCACGGCGAGACCGGCCTGCTCGACCACCCGAGCGTCCCGCACCACCAGCCCACCGCCACCCCCGCCGATGTGGTGGTCCGGATCGAGCAGCTGTGCCGGCAACGTAAGTACTCCGCCCGCCGGATTGCCACCGAACTCGCCGCCGACGGCATCACCATCTCGGTCCGCACCGTCGGACGCCACCTGCTCCACCTCGGGCTGAACCGACGGCGCTTCATCGACCCCACCGGTGACACCAACCGGCAACCGCAACGGATCATCGCCTGCTGGCCCGGCCACATGGTCCACCTCGACGTGAAGAAGACCGGCCGGATCCCCGACGGTGGTGGCTGGCGGATCCACGGCAAAGGCAGCGACCAGGACAAACGCATCGCTCGCGGCAAAACCCGAGGTCAGCGGGCCCGCTACACCTACCTGCACTCCGCCGTCGACGGCTACTCGCGGCTGGCCTACACCGAAGCCCTGCCCGATGAGAAGCCCGCACGGCGATCGGGTTCGTCCACCGCGCCCGGGCATTCTTCGCCACCCACGGCATCACCCACATCCACCGCCTGGTCACCGACAACGGGGCCTGTTACCGTGCGAACGACTTCGCCACCGTCCTACGCGGAGCCCGCCACCAGCGGATCACGCCCTAACACCCCACGCCACAACGGCAAAGTCGAACGCTACAACCGCATCCTGGCCGAAGAGTTCCTCTACGCCCACGTCTGGCTCAGCGAAGCCCATCGCACCGCAGCCCTGGCCGTCTGGAACATCCACTACAACTACCATCGACCACACACCGCCGCCGGAAACCAGCCACCAGCATCCCGGCTCCACACCGGCGTCACCAACGTCAGGGCCTCATACAACTAGCTCTGCGCGGCGCAACAGGTGCAGGGCCAGCGTCTTGGCTCTGGAATACGCATCCATTACCGTGGCGGATGCCGTCTCGCGTGTGCCTGCCGCGGCACCGGCAGCCAACGCCGCGGCCACCAGTTCGACTGAATCGATCACACTAGACCCTCGTCAAGCTCTTTGAGCAAGGGAAGTGTCGGTCGGGCTGCCCAATTGCTACAACGCGCTCTCATGCCGCGGGTCTGTCAAACGAGCGGTGTAACTCGGGTTGAAGGGGGATCTACTTGCGTCCGGCGGCCAGACGGCCGTCGAAGGCGATCTCGAACGCGTTC
>NZ_JBEZYY010000013.1:160519-273418 GCF_040638975.1 Amycolatopsis sp. NPDC024027 | reverse complement strand
GAACGCGTTCGAGATCGCCTTCGACGGCCGTCTGGCCGCCGGACGCAAGTAGATCCCCCTTCAACCCGAGTTACACCGCTCGTTTGACAGACCCGTCCGGGGGGCTCGGCCCCCCGGGTCGGCACACCGAAATGTTGGCCCAGGCGAAGGGCGAAGCCCGAAGCGGGCCAAGAAATGGAGGACCCCCGCGCCAGGGGGAGGAACGCGGGGGTCGGAGGGGATCTCCACAGGCGCTGACCGGGGGTGTGTCAGCACCTCGATTGTTGCACGAGTTGGGTGGTTGGGCGAGTGGAGAGCGGGAAATTTCCCCGTGTGGTGTCACTTTGCTGTGGGGGTGACGTTCGTTCGGGTGGGGTTCTTCTTCGGTGGTGCCGATTGCGCTGCGTTGAGCGGAGGGTGGTCTCAGGTTCACTCTCCGGGGGGCTGTGTGTGGTGGCCGGCGCTGGTTAGCCTCGCGGCCAAGTTGTTGTGAGCCGTGTGGAGGGGCTATGAGCGGGTCTGTTGAAGTGCGGCAGTTCCTCCTTCGGTACGAAGGTGCCGATGGGGGGAGTGCGCCGTTTGCCGGGGCGTTGCCGGCGCAGCGGAGTGGGGCGGCGGATGCGCAGCGGGTGTCGGACGATCAGGTCCGGCGGGCGCGGCTGGCGGTCGCGAACGGGGCGCTGGGGGTTGAGGACTGTGTCCAGTTGCTGGAGATGCTGGGCTTGAACCTGGATGAGGACGGGCAGGCGCCGGTTCAGCGTTGAGGGTGTGGTGGCGGGCGGGTCCGATGTGTTGCGCCGGGCCCGTCCGGTGATATCTCCGCTGGTTGTGCCGGTTTTCGGGAAGTAATTGGCAAGGTGTGGGCCACTGTTTGACGCCGGTTTAATAACAGTGTTACGGTTGCCGCGTCGAAAGGGGCCGGACATGACGGCGATCGAGGGTGTGGCGGATCTGGCGAACCGGATCAGGCCGGTGGTGCAGGTGCTGGGCGGGAAGTTCATGACGTCGCCGGAGCTGGCCGAGGTCGAGGCGGAGGCCGGCCTGCCGCCGCGTTCGCTGTACGTGCGGGGACGGTCGACGGTGCTCGGTGACGTCCCGCCGAAGGTGGCCGCGGAGCTGTTCGGCATCTTCCCGCACTGGCTGTTCGAGTTCGTCCTGCCGCCGGCGACGGCGGCCCTCGACGCGCCTGCCGCGGTTCGCGCCTACGCGGAGTCATCGGCTCGGTGGTCACGCGTCAGCCTTTCGGCCGTATCGGAGCCCGGCCGCTTGGCGGATCTGATGTTCCGCGTCGTCGACGCCGCGGACGCCAGCGGGCTGGCGCTCTTCGCGGGGTGGAAGAACGCCGAGCGTCCCGAAGGTGACGTCGAGCGCCTCGGCTTCGCGCTGATGGTCTTCCGCGAGCTGCGTGGTGGCCTCCACTTCGCGGCCCTGCGCGCGGTGGGCCTGTCGGTCCCGGAGGCGGTGATCGCGGACCCCGAGGGCGGCCGCGGGCGCCTGCTGCGCACGGCGTGGCCCGAGGACGCGGCCGACGAGCTGGTGGCCTCGGCGGAGCGCAAGCCGGACCTGCGCGACCGCTGGCACCGCGCCGAGACCCTGACCGACGACCGGATCGGTGAGCTGCTCGTGTCGGCGCTGTCCGAGCCGGAGCAAGCCGAGCTCGCTCGCCGTCTGGCGGAGCTGGCGGAGTTTGCGCAGGTCTGAGCTTCGCCGAAGGCTTAAGGAACCCCCTGTGCAAAGGGGTGGCGGCGTGCCCTATGCTTGTAATCGCTCCCAGGGGAACCTGAGAGCGCGGTCGGTCGGTCACCCGAAACCGACCGGGCTCCCATCGTTCAGCGGCCTAGGACTCCGCCCTTTCAAGGCGGCAACGCGGGTTCGAATCCCGTTGGGAGTACGCAGTACAGTAGTAACGCAAGGCCCTGTGGCGCAGTTGGTTAGCGCGTCGCCCTGTCACGGCGAAGGTCGCGGGTTCGAGTCCCGTCAGGGTCGCAAGATCGTTCGGCTCCTTGCCGGCGTTCCCGGCCAGGTAGCTCAGTTGGTACGAGCGTCCGCCTGAAAAGCGGAAGGTCGCCGGTTCGACCCCGGCCCTGGCCACCGTTCTGATCAGCCAAAACAGCCCCCACCGAACCCGGCGGGGGCTGTTTCGCGTGCGCTCCGTCTCAGTCTCCGTCTCAATCGCCCTTCTTGCGCCCCTTCCGTCGCTTGCCCTTGGCCTTGCGTTCGGGCTTCCACAGGTACTCGTTCAGCTGGTCCGCGATCTCTCGGCGGAGCCCGGCGGTCATGTGCTGGTACCGCTTCGCCATGGTGCTGTTCGACCAGCCCATGAACTCCATCACGGCCCGCTCCGGCACCCCGAGCACGAGCAGCACGGTGGCCGCGGTGTGGCGCGCGTCGTGCAGCCGGGCTTCCCGCACCCCGGCCTCTTCGAGAAGCGCCTTCCACTCGTCAAGGTCCCGCCGCGGGTCGAGCGGCTTCCCGTTGGGCTGAGTGAACATCCACTCGCCCCCGTGCCACTCGGACCCGGCGTGCTCCCGCTCCTTGGCCTGCCGTTCCTCGTGCGTCATCAGCAGCTCGTAGAGCCTGTTCGGCAGCACGATGCCCCGGCGGCCGGCCGACGACTTCACGTCGACCTCGATCAGGCCGCCGCCGTGCCGCTGCGGGCACCACCGGGCGTGGCTCACGCAGTCCGGCGAGCACGGCGGCGGGCACGGCTTCCGGTGATGCCGTTTGCAGTCTTCCGGGCAGGACCTCACCTTGTGGTACTTCGCCCCGCACTTGTGCGGGTTCTCGCACCCGTGCTGCCACGTCTGGCGCTGCAGCTGCTTGGCGATCCGCAACGCCCGGTGCTCCCGGTCGAGCCGCGACCATTTCAGCCCGATCGTTTCTCCCTGCCGCGTGCCGAGCGCGAGCGCGAGCACGAACCGGACGCCATTCCGTCGCGCGAGCGCGGTCACCAGGAGCCGGCCGATCTCGTTCGCTTCGAACGGCTCGATCTCCTTTTCCTCGACGCGCGGCGGCTTCGCCAGCTCCGCCGGATTGCGGACGATGTGGCCTCGACGAAGTGCTTCGCCGAATGCGGTCCGCGCCGTCCGGTGCACCTGGTGGGCCGTCGCTGCTTTTAGTCCGGACTTGAGCATCTTCACGTACAGCTTCTCGAAGTGCTCGGGCTCGATCTTGTCAACGCGATGCGCACCAAGATTGGGAATGAGGTGCTTGTTCACCGCGGTGCGGTACGCGTTCCCGGCCTTGTAGCGGACAGATGGGAGCGCGATGTTGTCGAGCCAGTGCGTCAGCCACTTCTCGACCGTCCACGAGCGACCGGCCTTCTTGACCTTGCCCGAATCACGCTGCTTTTCCAGCGCGCGAACAGCCTCGATAACCTCGGCCTCGGTTTTACGCTCGACGTGACGGCGGTCCGGCTTACCGTCATCACGGACTCCCATGGTGACGCGGCCGTGCCATTTTCCGTCCTTGCCGAGATAGATAGAACTCGCGCCGTTCGGCGCGCGCGTGCCTTCGGGACGTTGCTTGCGTGGCATCGATTTTTCCTTTCGATCAGGCGGCGTGTTGAGCCGCGGTGAGCTTGGCGATGTAGTCGGTGATAGCGGTGTCGGGAACGCGCCGGAGGCGGCCGACTTGGACGGTTTCGATGTGGCCGGCCTTGATGAGGTTGAACATGGTGGTCCGGCCGACGCTGAGGCGCTTCGCGGCGGTTTCGACCTTGAGCAGTTCGCGCGGTTGCGCGGTGGTGGTGTCGGGCGGGGTCGTCATGGCGGTGTCTCCTTCTGCTCCGGCCGGGCCGGAGCGTTGTGGGGTGTGCGGTGCGTGGGCCAGCTGGTGGCGCGCGCGGCGGCGCGGACCTGCTCGGTTGCTGCTGTGCCCCTCTGCCAGCCGTGGCGAGGTGGCTGGGTCGCAAGCTGGCAGAGGTAGCGGTGACAGTGGGTGGTCGAGTCGGGTGGAGCCGGCCGCCGGGCTGGGCCCGGGGCGACGAACTAAACGAACTAACGAACTAATGCGCTGACTTGCGGTTTGCGGTGGGATTGGGGTTCATTAGTTCGTTCGGTACGAACTAATGAGCACGAAGTCACGGGCGTTTGTGCTGGTCAGTGAGTTAGTTCGTTAGTTCGTTTCCTTCGTGGGGTGGCTGCGGGCGGTGTAGACCTCGATGCTGCGGCCCTTGCCGCTGTCCGGGCGTCGGCTACTGCGGGTGATGGTTCCGGCGTCGATGAGCTGGGTCAGGACGGCGTCGATGTCGGCGCGGTCGGTGTTGCCGCCGTAGAAGCCGGTGGTGATGTCCTTGCGGGTTCGGCCGGCCTCGCCCGCGTCGGCGATCCAGGTGGCGAGCTTGGCGGGGGCGGCGGTGGAGGTGAACAGGGTGCAGGCGGTGTCGATGGCGTAGCGGATGAGCGCGGCAGCGGCGGTGAGGTGGCCGGGCTGGATGACGGGGGTGCCGTCCAGCGCGGCGTGGATCCCGGCGACGCGTTTGGTGTAGGGCAGGGCGCGGGAGACGAACTGGGCGACCTTGGCGTGGTGGTCGCCGGTGTTGAACTCCAGGTACAGGTCTCGCCACAGCTCCCGCGCGTCGTCGGCGAGTTCGAGCGCACCCAGGGCGGCGCCGGTGGCGAGCCGGTCGGCGAGGTCGGCGGCCAGCGAGCAGACCAAGCCGGGGTCGGCGCCGGTGGTGTCGGGCAGGGCGGTGGACCAGGCCACAGCCAGCGGTAGGAACCGGTTGTAGGTGCCGCCGGCCATGTCGGCATCGGAGAGCTTGGAGCGGAACTCCTCGGGGGTGATGTGGGCCAGGATCGCGACGTGGGACTGCGGGGCGATGCGGGCGTTGACGGTCAGGGTCGAGAGGTCCCCGCCTTCCCACGCCTGGCGCAGGACGGCCGAGAGGCTGTTGCCCTCACGGCGCATCTTGGCCATGACCCCGCCCCACTCCGGCTCCAGCGCCAGCAGCCGCAAGTCCTCCGGCGCTTCGCCGTCCTTGTCCAGGGCGAAGCGCTGGGCAAGGCCTTCGCCGGAGGTCAGGCCGCCCTTGATGTTGGCGGCGGCGAAGTCGGCATCGGCGTCGGCGATGACGCGCTTGGCCGCCGACCACGAGGTGCCTTTCTTGCCGGTGGCGGTGTCGCCGATGATCAGCGGCCACACCAGCAGCGGGTGCGGGTCGTCGCCCGCGCGCACGTGCGGACCCTGTCCGAGGTGGACTCCGGCGAAGGCCAGCAGGGAGGCGTAGATGGCGATGGGGTCGGCTTCGCTGGTCGGCGCCAGCTGCTCCACGAGGTCCCCGAGGTAGCAGCCGAACACCGCGTCGTCGACGGCAGGCAGCCACGCGCGGGCGCGGGCCACCGCGGCGGCGGCCTTCGCCTCGAACGCGCTCGACTGGGCCGGACTGTCCAGATCGGACAGTCCGGCGGGCGGGTGGGTACGGGTCATCAGGCGGCCTTCCGCAACGGAGCAGGTTCGGTGGTGGCGGCGGCTTGGTAGCGGGTCCACAGCTCGTCGGCGGTGGTGTCGTCGGTCAGCTCCCGCAGCACGTCGGCGGGCGCGTCCTGCGCTGCCTGGGCCAGCCGCCGGGCGTGGGTGGCCACGGCGGCGCGCCAGGCGGTCTCCAGGACGACGGTCTTGAGGTGGGGGCCGAGCGCGGCGGGCGGGGCGTCGCGGAAGGTGTCGATCAGCCAGCCGGAGAGCCAGTGCCGCCGGTGCTCCCCGGCGGCCTGCCCGGTGGTGATGGCGTGGGTGTAGAGGGTGACCGGTCCGGGCGCGTGGCCGGCGGCCACGGTCTCGATGGCCAGCTGGGCGACGTGGGCGGCCATGCCGTGCCCGAAGTCGGACGCGCGCATCCCGGCCAGCGCCGCGCGGGCGGCGGGCGCGGGCAGCAGCATGAGCGCGCCGAGGAACTGCCGACACGGGTCGGTCAGGGCGTGGGTCGTGGTGTCGGTCGCCATGAGAGCCTCCCAAGATCTGGTTACGGTGCGTGGTCGCGAGTGGGTGTGACACTTCGGCGGGCACCCCTGGGGGTGGCCGCTGAGGCGGGATATGGCTGTAACCTGCGGGAACGTCCGCAAGTGTCACAAGCGTCGTCGTTGCTGGTCAGGTCACTGCGCGTGGTGTCACAAGGCTTGTGACAGTTCGCGCGCAAGGTGCGCCGCCTGTGACACTCCCGATGGTTACTGTGTGTTGCTTTCGGCGGTGGTGACGGCGGCGAGGATGTCGGCGAAGCGGTAGCCGCGGGCCTGCTTGTCCTCGCCGTCTTCGCCCGGGATGCGGACCTGTCCGGGGGTGAGATTGAAGTCGGCGAAGTCGCGTGCCAGCGCCTTGCCCGACCCGCGTCCCAGCGCCTCGGCCAGCTCCGTGGAGGACACCGCGTCGCGGGCACTGTCGGCCCCGGCCTGCCAGGTCGCGAGATCGTCGGCGAGGTAGTCCACGACCTCACCGAGCACGCCCAGGCGTGCGTGACGCTGTTCGTCCTCGAACGCGGCCCGCTGCGCCACCGCCGCGTCCTCCGGGCTGGTGGAGCCGCACAGCTGCGCGGCGGTGACCCCGGCGGCCTGAAGGGTGGCGGTGTCCCACTGCGGTCGGCCGGCCTGCGCGGCGCGGCGGGCGCGCTGTTCGGCGATCTTGTTGTCGAACCACAGGGCGCGGGTGGGGATCGGCTCGTCGCCTTCGGTGCAGCCTTCCAGGAAGAACGTGCCGGTGTCGTTGAGCCGGGACCCGCGCTTCGGCCGGTAGTTGCCCGGGGTGTAGCCCTCGGACACGGCGTTGTCGCCGAACAACAGTCGGGTCTGGTAGTCGGCCAGGCCGGGGCCGGCCGCCTTCCACGCCACCTCGGCCGCCACGGAGTCACCGAGGGCGTCCTTCTTCGCCGACTGCGAGGCGAAGATGAGCACCACGCCCGCCTTGCGCGCCACCCGCAGTAGCGACACTGCCAGTGCTTTTGCCTCCTTGGTCAGGCGCGGGAACTCGTCGAGCACCACCACCAGAGCCGGGTACTCCGGGGTGGGCTGCCACTCGTCACCCATGCCCAGGCGGTCCTTGATCCGGGTCCGTGCCGTCGCGATGCCCAGCGCGATGGTCAGGGCCGTCTCGCAGTCCTCCGGGGAGAGGGCGCGCAGGCCCATGGCGTCGGCCTGAGGTGCCTGTCCGACGCCGGAGGGGTCCAGGTCCCACAGGATCGCGTCGGCGGTGTGGGCCAGACCGTCGACGATGGCGCGGATGAGGCCGGACTTCCCGCCGCCGGAGGCGGCCAGGATGATCGCGTGGGTGGACAGGAACGACGCGGACATGGTCCGCCCGTCCAGCCGCAACCCGAGTTCGATCGGGTCGGCCAGCCGCCGGGAACCGTTGGGGTACATGGGAAGCGGGGGCATCTTGGCCCACGGGTCGGACTCGATGATTCGGGTGGTGAAGCGGGCGCGGCGTTCGGTGTGGGGCTGGACCAGGACGCCGTTCTGCCGCACGTCCAGGTCGGTTTCGATCTGCTCCAGCTTCTTGATGACGTCGGCCGGCCGCTTGCCCGAGCCGCCGACGATCTGGTGTTCCAGCTCCCAGCCCCACGCGGTGCGGCGTCCGGCGATCGGGTTGGTTTCCACGCCCTGGGCCAGCAGCGAGCGGCGCAGCAGCTCGAGTGCGGCGCGGTCGTGGCGGGCTTCGGCGATCGGCAGGACCGGCAGCTGGCTGCCGTCGTCGGCGACGGTGCCGACGCGCTTGCGGTTGCGGCGCTTGAAGACCTTGCGCAGGTAGGCCCACCCGTTGACCGTCACGGCGGCCGCGATCGCGGCCCCGGCGGTGAGGTCGATGGTGGCCACGGCCTGGGAGTATTCCCACACCGGCCACCCGTTCATCGTCCAGTCGATGATGGCGGGGGCCTCGGCCAGGGCGGCGAGGCCGCAGAAGGTGAACGCGGGGCGGGAGACCAGCGCGCGGCCGATCTTGCCCAGCTGGTCTTCCCGGCGGGCTTGGACCTGGGTCTGGGTGGTGATCCGCTCGGGGATCGGGTCACCGCGGTGGGTGCCGCCTTCGCGGTGTTCGGCGGCGGTGCGCCAGTTGTGGAACTGCTCCCAGGACGCCCAGATGCCGACGACGGGGCCGGCCAGGACGCCGGTGGTGTAGACGCAGATCGTGCCGGTCTTGCGGGTGCGTGGGTGGGTGGCCACCGCGACGGTGGTGCGCGCCAGCGCTCCCGCGCCTGAGCGGGTGCGCTGGGCGACGGTGCGCGCGCTCTGGTGGTAGCCGCGGTAGCGCTCGACGGCCTTGGCCCGCTGGATGCGGGTGTACTCCTCGACGGTCAGGACCTCGCCCTCCAGTGCCTCGCCCTCGATCACGGGCGTCTCGGGGTCGGCGGGGCGGACGGGCAGGTGGTGCACCGGGGCCAGCTGGTCGTGGTCGTGGTTGTGGTCGGTGGTGTTCATGCCTGCTCCTTCAGTACGTCACGCACGGCGCGGGCGTCGTCCATCCCGCAGCGCAAGGTCTTCTGCAGCGCCCGCGCCGACGGGGCGGCGGGCAGCGTGCCGGTGGTGATCAGGTCCCGGGCGCGGGCCAGCAACGCGGGCGGCGCGGCGGGCAGGGAAGGCGGGTTTTCCCTGTACGTGAGGGGGGTAACGCCCGCCTCCGGCCCGTCCGGGGTGGTGGTGTGGTCGAGCTGGGCGAAGGCGTTCCAGACGATCGGCAGCGCGGTCACCACCGCCACGGCGACGACCGGCCCGAGGATGTGCAGCACCAGCCCCGACACCGTGAAGGTGTCCGCGACGCCGGGCAGGTGGGGCCAGGCGTTCATGCCGAGGGTGAGCCCGAGGAACAGCCGCTCGACCCGCACCAACCGGCGGTCGTCCAGGGGCCGGCCGCGGGTGGCCATGAACGCCCGCGCGGCGACCACGGTCAGCAGGGCCAGGGACATGAACGGCTCGACCAGCCACGCGAACACCCACCCCGGCGACCAGGCGGGCGCGCCTTCGGCGGCGAAGCGCTGCACCCCGGCGGTGGACCAGGCCAGCGACAGCACCAGCGCTACCCCGCCGGTGACGGTGAGCGCCAGGCGCCAGCGGGCGGCCTGCCATGCCCGCACCGCCGGGTCCTGCCCGAGGGTGTGCAGGGCGGCGGCCTGTCGGCCCTGCTTGCGGCGGCGGCGTACCCGGGCGGTGTCCAGCACCAACGGAGCAGGTTCGGCCAGCAGCGGCGCGAGCTGGCGAGCCTCGGCCACCTCGGCCCGCATCGCCGCGACCCGCTTGGACACCGCCGGTTCCTCGCCGGCCACCTCGGCCGGGGCCGGGCTGGTGGTGTCGGCGAGCCAGCCCGCGACCTGGTCGGCGAACTCGCCGGCCGGGTCCGGCTCCTGTCCGCCCGGTGTGGTCGTGGTGGTCATGCCTGCTCACCTGCCTCTCGTGTCGTGTCCGTCGTCGTGTCGTGGGTCGTGCGGGTGCTGCGATGCGCGCGGTACTCGTGGGCGGCCCAGACCAGGGCCAGCAGCGCGGCCACGGCGGCGAACCACACGCTGACCGTGATGGCCAGCGAGCCGGTGATCGTGATCGCGGCCAGCTCACCGAGGTGGCAGCCCGTCCACACTGCGGCCCGTACGGTGGCGGTCGGCCCGGTCGGGCCGGGGCTGGTCACGTCGGTGCTGGCCCGGCGGGTCAGCGGCGCGCGGGTGCCCGGCCCGGTCCCGGCCGGTGGGGTGTTGTGGTCGGGGGTGGGCATCAGGCGCCTCCTGCCTGCCCGGTGTGGGCGTAGAAGTCGTTGACCGGTCGTCGGGGCGGTGCGCTGGCCTGGCGCGTGGCGGCGTCGTTGAGCAGCCCGAGGGCCGTTTCCAGCACGAGGGCCAGCAGGACCAGCGGAATGCGGATCAGGTGCAGGGCCAGGAAGGCCAGCAGCGAGCCGGTGAACAGCACCAGCCGCCAGGTCCCGAAGCGGCGCACCACGTCGAACAGCGACATCAGCACGCCACCTCCCCGCCCAGCTCCAGCCGGTCGGTGTTCTCTGGGCTGGTCCGCGGTCGCGGGATGACCGACACGGACGCGACGCGTGCGGCGACGTGGGTGCGGGCGAGGTAGGCGGCCAGGTCGTCGGCGGTCACCACGCGCTGTCCGTCGCGCCAGTAGGAGACCAGCCGCCCTTCCGCAGCTGCGTGGGCCAAGCCGCTGCGGGACCGGCCACAGTGGACGGCGGCTTCCTTGAGCGTGAAGACCGTGGACTCTTCCGGCGGCTGGGCGGCCTGGCGACGCGCGGGGGCGAGGCCGGCCAGCTGGCGGCGCAGCTTCTTCAGCGCCTCGTAGCAGCTGTTGTTCACGGCGCTGGTGGTGCAGCCGAGCACCGCGCTGACGGTCGGGCGGGACAGCCCGTCCAGGTAGCGCAGTTCGACGTGGCGGCGCTGCCCGGCGGGCAGGCTCGCCAGCGCGGCCGACACCGGCCCGGACAGCTCCTGGTTTTCCGGGTCGTCGTAGCCGCGCAGCAACCGGTCCGCCTCCACCTCGGCCGGCGCCCCCTGCTGCTCGGTCCAGCTCCACACGTGGCGGCGCAGCGTGAGCTTGGCCCCGCCGTAGAGCCACGCCACGAACGGACTGCCCTCGCGCGACTGGTAGTCGGCCAGGTCGACCAGCAGCCTGGCGAACAGCTCCTGCACCAAGTCTTCAGCGTCGCCGGGGTCCGGGGCGTTCGAGCGCATCCACAGGTACATGCGCCGGTAGTAGAGGCGGTAGAGCTCGCCGAAGGCGTGCGGGTCGCCGGTCTGAGCGGCCAGCACCCACGTCTGGACCTGGGCATCGGTCGCGTCTTCCTCGCGCTTCACCGACGCGGGCAGCGTGCTGTAGGCAGCCATGGTCAGGCCACCTCCGCGGGCACGTCGTCGGCGGCTTCGGGGGACTGGTCGCCCTGCACGAAGTCCGCGTAGCCCCGCTCCGCGCAGGTGCCCAGCCAGACGTTTACGGCCGTGCCCGGGACGCGCAGCGTGCCCTTCCCCGAGCCGAACTTGAGGGCGTCCAGCTCGCCGGTCTTGATCGCCCGGTAGACGGTGTTCGGCGACACGTCCAGCAGATTGACCAGGTCTCGAACTCGGAAGACCGCGTTATCCTCGACTCGCATCGTTGGCCCAACTTTCGGTGCTCCGGCCCGATCCGAGCTGCAACTCGGATCGGGCCTTTTTGTGCCTCGCTTGCCTGGTGTGGCTGCGCGGCCTGACGCAGCCGAGAGTACCTAGTACATAAGTACGTGTCCAGTACAAAAGTACGTCTTCTTGTCTGGTGTCGTGCGCTCTGCCACTTGAGCAGGGAATTTGGGTGGCAAAGAGCCGTACTTTTGTCCGGGTGTAGTACCGTCGTGGCGGGCCAACGACTGAAGGAGAGACTCATGTTTGCGCTAGTTGTCCGTTTTGAGCTGTGTGGGGCTGACCAGGCTGCGGACTTCGACCAGCTGGTCGCAGAGACGGGGGAGGGCATCGCGGCGCACGAGCCGGGCACGCTCGTGTACGCGACGCACCTCGTCGACGGCTCGCCCCTGTCGCGCGTGTTCTACGAGGTCTACCGCGACCGTGAGGCATTCGAGGAGCACGAGCGCCAGCTGCACACCCGGCGGTTCCTTGACGAGCGGTCGCGGTACGTCGAGTCCGCGCGGGTCGAGTTCGTGACGCCGGTGACGGCGAAGGGGCTACCTGCCGATGTCTGACCAGGACGCGGAATTGGGGCGCAAGATTGCCCTGTATCGCACCCGGCGCGGCTTGTCGCAACGCGAGTTCGCGCCGATGGTCGGCCGGTCAGAGGCGTGGGTTTCGCAAGTCGAGCGCGGTGTTCGGTCTGTGAAGAGCTTGGGTGATATCGAGAAAATTGCCCAAGTGCTCAATGTCTCCCTGGCTGAACTCGCTCCTACGGCACCGAAGGTGGTGGCGATGGAGCGGCCGGCGGAATCTATTCCTTTGCGGTTGCTGCTGAGTGCCAACTACGCCCTTCGTGCCGCGTTGGGCTCAGCCCATAGGCACGACATCGCGGAACTCCGCGCTGGCGCTGACCGGGCTTGGGTCCTTGCGCACGAGTCACGCTATGACGAGCTGGTGGCTCTGCTGGAAGTGCTGCTGCCGAGGTTGGAGACGTCATCAACTGGTCCAAATTCCACTGAGGTATTCGCGCTTCTCGCGCGGAGTTATCACGCCTGCGCATCGTCGTTGGCGAAGCTGCGGCAATTTGACGCTGCGTGGGTCGCGGCGGACCGGGCTATTTCCGATGCCGGGCGCGCGGGTGACCCGCTGCTTATGGCTGAAGGCGCGTTCCGGCTCGCGCTGGTCTTCCTCGGGGCTCGCCAGCTCGACCAGGCTGAGCACACCGCAAGTACCGCTAGTCAGGCTTTAGAGAGTCTGGTCGCACAGGGGGTTCCGGAAGCCCTGAGTGTGTACGGGGCTCTCACTTTGCAACTCGCGGTCATAGCTGCACAGACGGATAGGGCGGACGATGCGCGCCGTTTCCTTGATCGCGCTCAGGAAATAGCGAGCAAACTTGGTGGCGATCGAAATGACTATCACACCGAGTTCGGTCCGACCAATGTGCAGCTTCACGAGGTGGCGGTAGCCGTTGACCTGGGTGATGCTGGCGAGGCGATCCGGCGGGCCGAGGCGGTCGACGCGTCGAAGCTGTCTCCAGAACGTCGTGGCCGGCTACTCATCGATGTGGCGCGAGCCTGGACGCAGCGACGAAACGTGGAGCGCGCCTTGGCGGCTCTCGAAGATGCAGAGGCGATCACTCCTGAGCAGGTGCACAGTCATCGCCTTGTGCGCGGTCTGGTGAACGACTTGCTTCGAATGGCGCCCGAATCGGAGGCGGCGCGAGCGCTCTCCGGCCGTCTGCGTGACGACGTCCTGACGTAGACCAGTTCAGCACTCCGAACGACAGAAGGACCCGGTCAGCAATGAGGACTGACCGGGTCCTTTCGCGCTGGCCGGGCGAACCAGTTGTGCCTGATGAGGAACAGATTGGGGGGCAGGCGTCAGTGTGATTGGCGTCTTTCCAGACGTCAGCGGATATTGAGGGTGTGGGCTTGTCGTCAGACCTGGGTGTCGATGCGGTGATCGATGTCGATGCCACCTTGGCGGATCTCATAGTGGCCGGGATGAAGTTCGATTGAGTCTCGGCGAATCCGGTCGCGCCACTCGACCGGCCACTGCGTCGCCTCCGACCAGCGCAGCCCCAGCAGGGGAATTCCGCGGAGGTCCAATTGGCTGAGGTCGGCCCCGTTGACATTCGTCGCCGCCTCGATCAGCCGTCCCAGGTCTTCTTCCAAGTCGAAGTCGTGGGCGTGATGCCTCTCGCCAAAGATCTCGACCTCGCGCCGGAGGGCGGAGTAAAGAGCAACTACGAGATTACTCGTGCGATCGAGGGAGCGGACGCGGTTGAGGGCGTGGGCGTGGGCGCGGTCGCGGGCGCGGGCGAGGTCGTGGGTGAGGGTGTCGGCGAGGTCGAGGGTGTGGGCGAGGTCGTGGGTGAGGGCGTGGGCGAGGTCGCGGGCGTAGGCGAGGTCGCGGGTTTGGGCAAGGGTGTGGGCGAGGTCGCGGTCGCGGTTGAGGGCGTGGGCGAGGTCGCGGGCGAAGGTGAGGTCGCGGGTGAGGTCGTAGGCGAGGTCGTGGGCGAGGTCGTGGTCGCGGGTGAGGTCGTAGGCGAGGTCGTGGGCGAGGTCGCGGGCGTGGGCGAGGTCGCGGTCGCGGGTGAGGGCGTGGGCGAGGTCGCGGTCGTCGGCGAGGTTGTGGATGAGGTCTTCGGCGCGGAGGACAAGGCGCACGGCGTGGTGGAGCTCGATCAGCTCTTGTACAGGGAGCCAGGCGCGGGCGGCGAGGCGCTCGTGGGCAGGGAGCGCGGTGAAGTCGCCGGCGAACGCGCCCAGTGGTGTCTGGGCGAGGTCACCGGTTGGCTGAGGAGCTGGTGGCCCGGCCGTGGGAACAGGGGGGCGCCGAGCGGGCAGGATGTCGTCGAGTCCAGCATCGAGATCTAGGACTTGGTCGAGGTCTCGGGTGAGGTCATCCCGCAGGTTTGGGAGCTTGGCGTCGACGAGCCCAGAATCGAGGTTCAGGACGTCGTCGAGTGCGCGATCGAGCGAGGCCATTGCGGTGGCCAGCCAGTGGTCAAGTCCGTGTTCGGCGTGTGCGTCGTCGTGGGTCATTGGCCGCCGTCCTTCCTGGCGAGCCAGGAACTGAGGGCCCGGCGGGCGGACATTAGGTTCTGGCGAGCGGTTCCGGGGGCCATGCATAGCTCGTCGGCGATTTCGGTTGGGGTGAAGCCGAAGAGGGTCCAGGCCATGACCTGTTGTTGCCGTGGTGGCAGCTCGTTCAGCGCTCGGGCGATGTCGTGCTGCCGCTCCCAATGCTCGATGTCGGTGGCGCGCAGCAGCGGGCTGGGCTCGGGCGGCTCGGCGACCGGGGTATCGCGGGCGTCGAGCCGGTGGCGGACCAAGGTGCGGGAGGCTACTCGGTGGGTCCACGCACGGGGGTGCTCGATACCGTGCCAACCTTGGTAGGCCTTGGCCATTGTGTCCTGGGTGATGTCGGCGGCATCAGCGAGGCTTGCGCCTTGCGCGATCAGGAAGGCGACCAGCTGTCTGGTGGTCGCGCGGTAGAACGCTGTGAACTCCGCGTCCCGCGTCGTGTCGGGTTTGGCCTCGTCGGCTCCCGTCTGAGTGGTGGCGGGCGTGTCGGGTGAGTCGGGGTCGCTCATTGTCATCCAGCGTGGGGTTCGAGGGCGGTGGTGACGCGCACGTGGAGGCGGCTGCCATCGTCGCGCAAATCTTCGATCTCAACCACCCCACTGATAGGCAGACAGGACGTGAGAGCGAGGAGGGTGTCCTGCCGCCGCTGGTCGCGCAGTGCCTGCCACCGCAACCGCAGCGCCAAGCCAGCCAACGCGATCAGCGGTGGGCCAAGCACACTCACTACCGTCATGATCTGGGCCATCAGCGCCTCACTGCGATCGGGGAGGGGTGTGGGTTGAGAGCCCCAAGAGCCAGCCACCGTCAACCCAACCGCCGACGACCACCCGATCAGACCAACCCTTAGCCGGCAGATCGCCACGGACCCGCGCCGAGCGCGGCAGGGCGTATCGGCTGGTCACGTGTCCGTCTCAGTCCCCGTCTCAGTTCAGGTCCGTTCAGACTGTGGCTGCTGCTCTAGTGGTCTCCTTGACAAGCGTGTTGCGCCCGGGCGAACCCGGCTGAACGGTCTTGCCGAGATCTGAAAAGCGGAAGGTCGCCGGTTCGACCCCGGCCCTGGCCACGCTGGTAGAAACCGCCTTGACCTCCGGTCAGGGCGGTTTCCTCGTTTCCAGGGCCGGTCTTGGCGGTGGCTGCTGTCGACCTTGGTTGGCCGCCGTTGGCCGTCGCTGGTTGCACGGTGGGGTTTGGTGCTCCGCGAGCTGGTGACGGCTCGAGATGCTCAGTCGGTGGGCATGCCACCTTGGGTTCCGGTCAGTCCGGGACGACGACGATCTGGTCCGCGTCCTCGTAGACGATCCGGCCGGGTGGCTCCTCGGAACGCAACCGGACACAGCGGATGCCGTGCGCGCCAAGGATTTCGAGATAACCGTCGGCTCGGGTGACGAGTGCTTCGGCCGAGTCCTTGAACCACGCCGTCGCGCCCGGGTTGATCGCGTGGTCGTACACGGCCGGGTCGACCGAGGTGGGATTCGTGTAGTGCGCCTCGTACCACGCGTGGTTGCGACGGCGGAACTCCTCCTGGTCCGCGGTGAGTTCGCCGGCCTTGCTCAAGCCGTTGATCAAGCCGAAGAAGCCGGGGTGGCGGCCCTCGGCGTCGGGCTCGGCACTCTGGAACCTGAGATACGCCATCGTCCACTCCTACCGGAAAATGTCGGTGCCCCCCGGCACCATGTCCCCATGACGCAGAACGTCTGGGATGCCGAGGCGGCCACCTTCGACGAGCAGCCCGACCACGGCCTGCGGGATCCCCTGGTCCGCGCCGCCTGGGCGGAGCTGCTCCTGCCGCTGCTGCCGCCCGCACCCGCCGTGGTCGCCGATCTCGGGTGCGGAACCGGCAGTCTCACCCTGCTCCTGGCCGAGGCTGGGCACGAGGTCTGCGGGGTGGACCTCTCCGCGCGGATGCTCGACGAGGCCAGGGCGAAGACCGCGGGCGTCCGGGTGGAGCTGCGGCAGGGTGACGCCGCCGATCCGCCCTGCCCGGACCACTCCTGTGACGTCGTCCTGGTACGGCATCTGCTGTGGGCCATGCCGGACCCGGCCGCCGCCGTCGGGCGCTGGGTGCGGCTGCTGAAACCGGGTGGCCTGCTGGTGCTCGTCGAAGGCCGGTGGTCCACCGGTGCCGGGCTCACCGCGGGCGAATGCCGGGAGCTTGTGCTCGCGCACCGGGAGGAAGCGACCGTCCGGCAGCTGACCGATCCGGCGCTGTGGGGCGCCGAAATCGAGGACGAGCGGTACCTCGTCGTCAGCCGGAGCTGAGGGCGTGTACTGCCTGGAAGCGGTCATCGGCGGTGTTCGGCGGCGCCGGGACGCAGATGGCTCAGGTGTCGGACCGCACCGAGGAGTGGGTCGACTAGGCCGAACGAGTGAACCGCTGAAGCGCGCGTCCGGTCCCCGGCATTCAGCCTCGACCCACCGGCGAAAGGCAGCCCACCAGGGCCGCCGGCCGACACGGGGAGCCGATCATGCGCTATCTCCTTACCCTCCACATGAACCTCACCCTCTGGGCCACCCTGACCGACGAGCAGAAGAACGCCGTCTACGAAGGGCATGGGGCCTTCATCCAGCTCGTCACCGAGTCCGGGGAAATGGTCGAGACCAAGGCGCTCGCCGAACCCGGCCAGACCAAGACCGTCCAGGTCAAGGACGGCGTGGCGCACACCAAAACCGGTGGCTTCGTCGAGTCCGACGCCTTCCTCTGCGGCTACTACGTCGTCGACGTCGAGAGTGAAGCGCGGGCCGTCGAGCTCGCCGCGAAGATCCCGG
The DNA here is from genome assembly GCF_040638975.1 of Amycolatopsis sp. NPDC024027. Classification (NCBI taxonomy): domain Bacteria; kingdom Bacillati; phylum Actinomycetota; class Actinomycetes; order Pseudonocardiales; family Pseudonocardiaceae; genus Amycolatopsis; species Amycolatopsis sp. NPDC024027. Next base: position 256,510 of record NZ_JBEZYY010000013.1, on the reverse strand, counting down.
ACGCCCGGTACACCGCCGTCGAGGTGCGGCAGGTCGTCCACGAAGGTTGACCTCCAGTGCGGTCGAGGGTCCATCCTGGACTCATGACCACCGAAGGGGAATGGGGCATCGGCGCCGTCGATCTCGATGCCTACCTCGCGCGTGTCGGGCAACCGCGGCGGGCGCCGTCCGAAGCCGCGCTCACCGAGCTCATGCGGGCCCACGTGAACGCCATCCCGTTCGAGAACGTCGACGTCGTTCTCGGGCAGCACCAAGGGATTTCGCTCGACGTCGTGAGCGCGAAACTCGTCGGACGGCGGCGGGGCGGCTACTGCTACGAGCAGAGCGGCCTCTTCGCCGCCGTCCTCGAGCAGCTCGGCTACACCGTGCACCGGCTCTCCGCGCGCGTTCAGCCGCGCCGGCCGGGGCCGTACACGCACATGACGCTCGTCGTCGACGTGGACGGCCGGCAGTTCCTCGCCGACGTGGGGTTCGGGGCCGGGATCCTCGATCCCATGCCGCTCGTCGACGGCCACGAGGTCGACCAGGCCGGGTGGCCGCACCGCCTCACCGAAAACAACGGCTGGTGGACGCTGCGGAAGGAGGACGAGGACATCCTCGAATTCCGCCTCAACGAGATGCACACCATCGACTACGAGGTCTACCACCACTACACGTCGACCCACCCGAAGTCGCCGTTCACCGGCCGCCTGGTGATCATGACGATCAAGCCGGGTCTCGGCCGCAGGCTCCTCGGCCGGGAACTCACCGTCGAAAAACCCGGCGGCAGCAGCGAAACCACCGTCGTCGCGCCCGATGAGCTCGACGCCATCCTCAAGGAGCTCGGCATCGAGTTGACGGCGGACGAACTGGAGCGGCTGAAGAACGTCTACTGACCGAACAGCTCGGCCGCCGGGACCGGGCGGCCGAGGTAATAGCCCTGCGCCTGGTCGCAGCCGAGCGTGCGGAGCAGCTCCAGCTGCTCCGCCGACTCGACGCCCTCGGCGATCACCGTCAGGTCCACCGCGTGGGCCATCGCGATGATGCTCGTGACGATCGCCTCCGCGTCGCGCGACTCGGCGATCCCGGTGATGAACGAGCGGTCGATCTTGAGCGTGTCCAGCGTCAGCCGGCGCAGCTGCGCGAGCGACGAATACCCCGTGCCGAAGTCGTCGATCGCCAGCAGCACCCCCAGGGCACGCAGGGACGCCAGCACTTCCGCGGCCGCTTCCTGGTCGCGCATCAACGCGCTTTCGGTGACCTCCAGGCACAGCGCGCCGGCCGGCAGCCCGGTGACCGCCAGCGCGTCCTGGACCGCGGGCACCAGGTGCGGGTCGTCGAGCTGGCGGGCGGAGAGGTTGACCTTCAGCGTCAGGTCCAGGCCCTGCTGAACGCGCCGCGCCGCCAGCTCGCGGGTCGTCGCGCGCAGCATCTCCTTGCCGATGACGTTGATCAGGTCGCTTTCTTCGGCGAGCGGGATGAACTCCGCCGGCGAGATCGCGCCGTGCCGGGGGTGCGTCCACCGCAGCAGCGCCTCCACCGCGACCATCTTGCCGGTCCGCAGGTCGACGACCGGCTGGTAGGCGGGCCAGAGCTGGCCGTCGTGGACCGCGTAGCGCAGGTCCTGCTCCATCCGCAGCCGCCGCTGCATCCGCTCGCGCAGGCCGACGTCGAAGAAGTGGTGCCGCCCGCGGCCGAGCGCTTTCGCCTGGTACATGGCGACATCCGCGTCGCGCAGCAGGTCTTCGGCACTGCGGCGGTCTTCGCGGCCGACGAGCACGACACCGATGCTCGCGTCGAGGTGCAGCTGCCGGCCGAGCACGCCGATCGGCTCGGCCAGTGCGGCCCGCAGGTGCTCGGCCAGCGCGCGGACCTCGGCGGGGTCGGTGACCTCGGCGGTGACGACGACGAACTCGTCGCCGCCGAGCCGGCCGACCAGGTCGTCGCGGCCCGAGCTGCGGCGCAGGCGTTCCCCGACGATCCGCAGCACCTGGTCGCCGACCGAGTGCCCGAGCGAGTCGTTGATGACCTTGAACTTGTCCAGGTCGAGGAACAGCACGGTGACCGCGCCCCGCTCGCGGGCGTCGAGCCCGCCGAGCACCAGCGTCCGGTTCGCCAGCCGGGTCAGGGGGTCGTGGGTGGCGTCGTAGGCGAGCTGCGCGCTGATCGCGCGGGTCTCGGTGATGTCGGTGAACGACGTGACCACGGCCATCGCCGCCGGGTCGTCCGGGGCCAGCAGCCGCGAGGTGAGCGACACCCAGACGTCGCGGCCGTCCGGCCGGCGCAGGCGGACGACCAGGCCGTTGTGGGTGACCCCGGTCCGCCGGGTCTGCACCGACGGCATCTCGTCCGGCGGGATCCACTGCCCGGCCTCGGTGAACAGCGTCAGTGAGTGGCACGGGACGCCGATCAGGTCGGCTTCGGCGACGCCGAGGATGCGGCAGGCCGCCGGGTTGGCCGCTTCGATGAGCCCGCCGGGGCCCATCACGAGGACGCCTTCGTCGAGTGACGCGACGACCGTGCGGTAGTTCTGCTCGGCTCGCCGCCGCGCGGTTTCGTCGGCGCAGACGAGCACGTAACCGTCGTTCATCTCGGCTGCCGAGACGCGGACCGCCAGGGGAGCGCCGTCCCGCCGCCGGTGCACCGCTTCCGCGACGCCGCCGCCGCGCCGGATGGCCGGCAGGTCCAGCGGCGCGCCGACGAGCTCGCTCGCGCACCGCCCGACGGCTTCGGTCGCCGTCCAGCCGTATACCGCCTCGGCGGCCGGGTTCCAGCTGGTCACGACGCCGTCGCCGGTGGTCGCGATCAGCGCGTCGCTGACGTGCGACACCAGCGCGGCCTGGTAGCGGAGGGCGTCGGCGGCCGCCTTCTTCGCCGTGATGTCGCGCATGACGACCTGGTACGCGGCCTCCCCGAGGCACACCAGCACCGTCTCGACGGAGAACTTGCTGCCGTCCAGCCGGGACATGAGGGCTTCGACCGGCACGCTGGCCTGCCCCGGCTCTTTCAGCTGGGCGAGCTTCCCCGCCAGCACGGCTCGCGCGTCTTCGGCGACGAAGTCGGTGAACCGGCGGCCGACGACCTCGTCGGCGGAGCGCGCGGCGAAGGCTTCCAGGGCCGCGCGGTTGGCGTAGGTGAGCACGCCGTGCTCGTGGACGCAGATCGCGTCCGGACTCAGCTCGACCAGTTCGGCGAGCGAGTCGGCCTGCATGTGCGTCCGTCCCCCGGTGAAGTCGGCGTGTGGCTCGTCGATTACACCACCGACTCCGCCCCCTGCCTACCCAGCGGAATCCGGGCTCGGCCTGCGGATGCGCTCCCGCAGCCACGGTCCGCAGACCAGCAGCCCGAAGTGGGCGGCGAACGCGTGGCCGAGCAGCGTGACGACCGAGTCGAGGGCCGCCGGGTCGTCGCTCAGCCAGATCGCCGCGATGAACGCCTCCATCGCGGCCAGCGCCAGCAGCCGCGCGCGGCCGGGCAGGAGGAACACCAGCGCGCCGGCGGTGGTGAAGAAGCCGTAGCTGACGCCGATGTCGAGCCAGTGCCCGGCCGAGTTCGGCAGCACGTGCGCGCTGATCAGGGCCATCACCGGCAGTTCGGTGGCGAGGGTGGCCACGATGTGGCCGGAGAAGAACACCAGCGCCGTGCGACGGGCGCCGAACCGGCGTTCCAGCGGGGCGACGGCGATCGCGAAGATCAGGGCGTAGACGAGCCAGCTTTCGCCGGGCAGCCAGATCGCGCTGCTCAGCAGGGAGGTGAGCGGGCGCCGCCACAGGTTGTGGGCGTCCGTGCTGGACAGCTGGAGCAGCCGGTCCGTCACCGCCGGGTCGGCGAATTCGAGCAGCAGGGTCGTCGCCAGCAGGACGACGAGGTAGCCGAAGGTGAACGGCGTCTTCTTCGGGCTGGGGATGTACCGGAGCAGCGTCCACGGACCGCGGCGCGCAACGGCGATCGAGGGGACCGGCCGTTCGGCTCTCAGCAGCATGGACTGAGCTTCGGTGGTCATGCTGGGAGTATCACGAGTGGCAGCTTAGAAAACGCTGTGGATGTCACTCACTGTCAGACTTTGCGTTACGTGACGAATTTTTGCCGGACCTTCACCCGTTCGGGGGTCTTTTACGGTAAGAATACGGCCACGATGACGGCCGAAAGGCCCCTCGGGAAGGTCAGTCGGGGTGAACGACGAGGTATCGGTCGCCGAGCTGCTTGTGCGCGAGGGCTGGGGCGACCGTCCGGGACCGGGCCAGTCACGCTGGCGCGTGGTCGCGGTGATGCTCGCCGTCATCGTGGGCTGCGGCGCCGCCGCGGCGCTGGTCGCCTTCGGCGGCAAGGAGCGCGAGGACGCGGCCCCGGTCGACCAGATCCAGGTCATCCCCTTCCCACAGCGCACCACCGGGCTGGGTGGCGCCGACCAGGCCACGGACTCACCGCCGGACGGCGGGATCGGTGGTGGCACCGGCGGCGACGTCGTGACGGCGTCGAACGAGCACCGCGGCACGGTCACCGAGGTGCCGGGCCGCAACCCGGCCACCGAAACCGCCGGTCCGGGCCCCGGCACCGGACCCGCGACGCCGACCGCCACGCCGTCCGGCTCCGGTCCTTCCGCGTCGGGCACCTCGACGGTGACGCCGACGGGGAACCCGCCCCCGGCCGGCGGGCACTCGCCGACCCCGGCCCCGACCACCACGCCGCGGACCCCGACGTCGTGCATCCTGGGGATCATCTGCTGGTGATCAGGCCAGCTGTTCCGCGAGGTCGCTGAAGTCCGAGGTGTTCCAGCGCTCCGGGCGCATCGCGATCGCGATGTTGTTCCCGTGGGCTTCGTCGGTCGCGTCGGTGTAGGCCTCGCTCACGCCCGGCGGCAGGTAGCGGGCGGCGATCTCGTGCCGCTCCGCCTTTGTCATCGGCCACGACTTCACGACCGGTCCCTCGACCGAGACGTACTTGTAGACGCCGTCCTGCTGCTGGACGCACAGCGCGAACCGGCCCGCCGCCTCGATCAGCCGGGCTTTCCGCAGGCCGGGTGAGGTCATCACGACGACGTCGCCACCCGGCTCGTAGCGGTACCAGATCGGCGTGGTCAGCGGCGCCCGCCCGGGCTCGGCCGCGACGCTCAGCACGCCGACCTGCGGCTCGGCGAGGAACGCTTCGCGCTCGTCCTTGGTCATCTTGCGGGCCATGGTGGCCTCCTTAAGGCAAATAGATTTGACTTAAGGCTAGCCGTGCGGCGGCTGCTAAGGCAAGCGGCTTTGCTTTAAGATGGGTGGATGACCCGACCCGGCGGCCGCAGCGCCCGTGTCCGCGACGCGGTGCACGACGCCGTCGTCGAGCTGCTCGCCGCCGGCGAGATCGACGCGGCGATCCCGAAGATCGCCGAGCGGGCGGGCGTGAACCCGACCAGCGTCTACCGGCGCTGGGGCAGCCGCGACGCGCTGCTGATCGACGCGGCGGTGACGCGCCTGCGCTCGACGTCCCCGATCCCGGACACCGGTTCGCTGCGCGGTGACCTGCTCGGCTGGGCCGAGGGCGTCGAACGCGCGATGCGCGACCGGCACGGCCAGATCCTGCTCCGCGCGCTCGTCGCCACCTTGCGCCCGGACGAGAAGCCGATCGAGTACCTCCGGGCCCGCGGTGACGACCTGCAGGCCGCCCTCGACAAGGCCGCGGCGCGCGGTGAGCCGGTGCCGTCGGTCGACGAGGTGCTCGACTTCGTCCTGGCCCCGCTCTACCTGCGCGTGCTGTTCCGGCGCCCGGTCGAGCCGGGCACCGGCACCGTGCTCGTCGACCGGCTGCTCAAGGCGCGTTGAGCAGATCCGGCTCCGCACTCCGGCCGAGGTGGTTGAACAGCAGGTTCAGCGCGAACGCGAGGACCGCCGCCACCGTGATCGAGCTGCCGCAGATCGTCTGCAGCCACGCCGGGAAGTGCTTGAAGAAGTCCGGCACGAACGCCGGCAGCAGGCCGACGCCGAGGGCCACCGCGACGACGAAGGTGTTGTGGTTGCCGGAAAACTCGACCGTCCTGAGGTTCTGCGCACCGACCGCGGCGACCATCGCGAACATCACCACCGCGACCCCGCCGATCACCGGTTCCGGGATGGCCGCGATGAACGCGCCGACCTTCGGCACCAGGCCCATCAGCACGAGGATCCCGCCGGTCACCGCGACGACCCAGCGGCTGCGCACGCCGGTCATCCGCACCAGGCCGACGTTCTGCGCGAACGCCGTGTCGGGGAAGGAGTTCATCACCCCGCCGAGCACGGCCGAGACGCCGTCGGTGGCCAGGCCGCGGGCCAGGTCGGCGTCGGTCGGCGGGCGCCCGGTGATCTCGCCGACGGCGATCATGTCGGCGGTCGACTCGGTGAACGTCACCAGCATGACCACGCACATCGACAGGATCGCCGCGACCGGGAACGTCGGTGCGCCGAAGTGGAACGGCGACGCGAGCCCGAACCAGCCGGCCGCGCGCAGGCCGTCCCAGTGCACCAGCCCCATCGGGATCGCCACGACCAGCCCGATGGCCAGCGCGAGCAGCGGCCCGATCTGGTTGGCGAACCCGCGCAGCACCCGGGTGAACAGCACGAGCAGCGCGAGCACGCCGAACGCCAGCCCGATGTGCGACGGCGCCGCGTAGTCCGGTGACGTCGTGTCGTGGCCGGCGATCATCGCCGCGCCGGGGCCGAGCAGCGAGACGCCGATGACCAGCAGCAGGGTCCCGGTGACCAGCGGCGGGAAGAACCGGATCAGCTTCGCGAACGGCCTCGCGATGAGCAGCCCGAACACGCCGGAGGCGAGCATCGCGCCGTAGACCGCGGGCAGGCCGTACTGGGCCGCGATGAGGATCATCGGGTTGACGACGGTGAACGTCGCCCCGGCCACCACCGGCAGCCGGATGCCCAGCAGCTTCCCGATGCCGATGGCCTGGATGAGCGTCGCGATACCCGCGACCAGCAGGTCGGCGTTGACCAGCAGCCCGATCGTCGCCGGGTCCAGCTTCAGCGCGCTGCCGACGATCAGCGGCACGGCGACCGAACCGGCGTACATGATCGACATGTGCTGGAGGCCGAGCAGGGCCAGCCGGCCGGCGGGCAGCCCCTGGTCGACCGGGTGGACCGCGGATTCCGTCATGAGCGCCCCCGTCTTTCGGATCGATCCTGGTGCAGCAGCCTGGTCGATGTCACAGCCAACGCGGTGCCGGTGACGGTAGCAAGTCCCGGCCGTGATGATCATGTTTCGGGGGGCGGCGCAACGGCCGGGAATGTGTGACCATCGGTGCATGACTTCGGGTGGCATTTCCCAGGTGGGCCCGCCGTTTCGCGCCGATCACGTGGGGAGCCTGCTGCGGCCCCCGGTACTGCGCGACGCACGACGGCGGCACGAAAGCGGTGAGATCAACGCGGAGCAGCTCCGCGCGGTCGAGGACGACGCGATCCGCGACGTCATCAAGATGCAGAAGGCCGCCGGGCTGAGTTCGGCGACCGACGGCGAGTTCCGGCGCGCTTCCTGGCACATGGACTTCATCTACGCGCTCGGCGGCATTTCGAAGAGCGACCAGCGGCTGCACGTCAAGTTCCACAACCTGGCGGGCGACCTCGAGTTCAGCCCGCCGGGGCTGCAGGTCGACGGCAAGGTGCGGCTCGACGAACCGATCTTCGCCGACCACTTCCGGTTCCTGCAGTCCCATGTGGACCCGGGCGTGACGCCGAAGCTGACCATCCCGTCGCCGAGCATGGTCTACTACCGCGGTGGCCGGGCCGCGGTCAGCGAGGCCGTCTACCCGGACCTCGAGGAGTTCTTCGCCGACCTGAGCTCGGCGTACTCCGCGCAGGTCACGGCGATGGCCGGCCTCGGCTGCCGGTACCTGCAGCTCGACGACACCAGCCTCGCCTACCTGAACGACCCGGCGCAGCGGGAGCTCGTCGCGCGGATGGGCGGCGACCCGGACACCCAGCACCTGCGCAACATCGCGACGATGAACGCGGCGCTGGAGGGCCGTCCAGACGGCCTGACCGTGACGACCCACCTGTGCCGGGGCAACTTCCGCTCGTCGTGGGCCGCGGAGGGCAGCTACGAGTTCGTCGCCGAAGCCCTGTTCGGCGAGCTCGCGGTCGACGGGTTCTTCCTCGAGTACGACGACGAGCGCTCCGGCGGGTTCGAGCCGCTGCGGTTCGTGCCGAAGGACAAAAAGGTGGTGCTCGGCCTGGTCACGACCAAGCGGCCGGAGCTGGAGGACCCGGACGTCCTGGTCCGGCGGATCGAGGAGGCGTCGCAGTACGTCGACATCGACCGGCTCTGCCTGTCACCGCAGTGCGGCTTCTCCTCGACGGAGGAGGGCAACGACCTGACCACGGACGACCAGCTGCGCAAACTGGAGCTGCTCGTGTCAACGGCCGACCGCGTCTGGGGCGGCCACTGATGATCACGTGCGTCGTCGACTACGTCATCGACCCCGCGAAGCTCCCCGACTTCGAACGCTTCGCCGCCGCGTGGATGCGGCTGGTGCAGCGCGAAGGCGGCATCCACCACGGGTACTTCCTGCCGTCGGAAGGCGCGAGCGACGAGGCCCGGGCGCTGTTCAGCTTCGAAAGCCTGGCCGCGTACGAGCGGTACCGGACGCTGTTCGGCGTCGACCCGGACTTCATCGAGGCCGACAAGATCCGGGAAGAGAGCGGCTGCGTGGTGCGGTACCGGCGCACCTTCATGCGCCCGCTGCTGCCGGACGACGAAGAGGTCTGACGCGGGTCGCCCCGGGGGTGCACTCCCGGGGCGACCCGGCGGATCAGGGGCAGTTGCCCCAGGTGAAGCGGGCGCCCTTGGCGTAGGCCCCGGCGCGGTTCGCCGTGCGGGAGATCATGGCCTGGTACTGGACACACTGGTTGTTCGCCGTGCCCTCGACCGCCGCGTAGTACTTGAACGGGCCGGCGTTCCTGGCGACGCAGTTGGCGTGCGAGGAGTTCTACCTGGGGTAGACGTCGCCCCACTTGGCCGAGCCGGGTTTAGCCGTGGGTTGCGGCTCTTTGCACCGGTGCGAAGACTGCCCTCATGCGACACAGCTCGCCGGTGAGCTCGCCCGGCGCGGGGCCCTCGTGCGCGACGAAACCGGCGCCTACCGCGTCGGGCTGTGGCTGTGGGAAGTCGCCTCGCTCGCCCCGCACGGCGCGGAGCTGCGGGAGAGCGCGATGCCGTTCCTGGAAGACCTTTACGAAGCCACGCGCCAGAACGTGCAGCTCGCCGTGCTCGACGGGGCCGAGGTCGTCTTCGTCGAGCGCATCTCCGGCCGCGGCGCCGTCAACGTCCTGACCCGCGTGGGCGGGCGGCTGCCCGCGCACGCCACCGGTGTCGGCCAGGTGCTCCTCGCGCACGCCTCCGCCGAGGTCCAGGAGGAAGTCCTGGCCGGTCCGCTCAAGACGTTCACGCCCAAGACGATCGCCTCGCCCGCGCTGCTGCGGCGGGTGCTGGCCGACGTCCGCCGCGACGGCTATGTGATCAGCGACGGCCAGGTCGAGCTGGTCGCGCTGTCGGTGGCGGCGCCGGTCCGCGACACCACGGACGAGGTCGTCGCCGCGATCTCGGTGGTCGTCCCGGCGGAGGGGACGGACCCGCGGACGCTGGTCGCGGCGCGTGGGATTTCGCGCGTGCTGGGGGCACCCGGGCGGTGCGCCCGGCCGGCGGCTCCTCGACGGCTTGAGCCGGTTGTGGTCGGATGAGACCGAGGGCTGCCGGATGGGGTGAGGAGAAAGCATGACCACCGTGCTCGTCGTCGGTGCCGGCCAGAGCGGGTTCCAGGCCGTGGCTTCGCTGCGGGACCGGGGCTTCGCCGGCCGGATCGTGCTGGTCGGGGACGAGCCGGGCGTGCCGTACCAGCGGCCGCCGCTGTCGAAGGCCTACCTCGCCGGGACCGCCGGGCTCGAACAGCTGCACCTGCGCGGTGAAGACTTCTTCGCCGAGAAGGACATCGAGCTGGTCGCCGGCCGGGTCGGGCGGCTCGACCGGGCGGCGCGGAAAGCCGGGCTCGAGGACGGCCGCGAGCTGGACTACGACCACCTCGTCCTGGCCACCGGCGCCCGCAACCGCACACTGCCCGTGCCCGGCGCGGACCTCCCCGGCGTGCTGACCCTGCGCACCCGCGACGACGCCGACCGGCTCCGGGAGTCCCTCGCCCGAGCGGAGAACGTCGTGGTCGCCGGCGGCGGGTTCATCGGCCTGGAGTTCGCTTCGCACGCCGGCCGCCCGGTGACGATCGTCGAGGCGCAGGACCGCCTCCTCAACCGCGTCGCGACGCCGGAGATCTCCGCGTACTTCGCGGACCTGCACCGCAACGCCGGGCACACGGTGCTGCTCGGCCAGGGTGTCGCGGCCATGCACGGCGACTCGCGGGTACGGGAGGTCGAGCTGGCCGACGGCACCCGGCTGCCCGCCGACCTGGTCGTCATCGCCGTCGGGGCGGTGCCCGAAACCACGCTCGCCGAGAACGCCGGGCTGCCGGTGCGCAACGGCGTCGTCGTCGACGCGCACCTGCGGACGGCGGACGAGAAGATCTTCGCCATCGGCGACTGCGCCAACTTCCCGTGCGTGCAGGCCGGCGCCGAGACCCGGCTCGAGTCCGTGCAGAACGCCGTCGACCAGGCCCGCTGCGTGGCCGCGGCGATCACCGGCACCGCCGAGCCGTACGCCAGCCTGCCCTGGTTCTGGACCGACCAGGCGGGCGCCAAGCTGCAGATCGCCGGCATCCTTTCGGGCGCCGGCCGGACGGTGGTCGTGGGCGACCGGGCGGCGGGCAAGTTCTCCGTGCTGTCTTTCCGCGACGACGTCCTCATCGCCGTCGAGTCGGTGAACCGGCCCGCCGACCACATCGCCGCCCGCCGCCTGTTCACCGCGGAGCCGAAGCCGGCATACGCCGACCTCGAAGCCAGCGGCTTCGATCTCAAGGCGCATCTGAAGTCGCGAGCGGCCTAATGCGCACGCAGGCCTAAGATCGTCAACCCGTGGTTGACGCACATCGATCGTCAACCTACAGTTGACGACATGACCCTTCCGACCAACATCAAGCTCGACGACCTCATCAACGCCATCAAGAGCAACCACGACCAGGACGCCCTCGCCCAGCTGACCGACGCCGTGTACGTGGGTCAGCACCTCGGTGAGGTGGCGGACCACCTGATCGGTCACTTCGTCGACCAGGCCCGGCGGTCCGGGGCGTCCTGGACCGAGATCGGCGCCAGCATGGGCGTCACGAAGCAGGCGGCCCAGAAGCGGTTCGTGCCGAAGGTCGACCCCGGCGGCGACCCCAGTGGTTCGATCGAACGCGTCTACGGCCGCTACACCGACCGGGCGCGGCACGTCGTCGTCGAAGCGCAGAAGGCGGCCGTCGACCACGCCAGCCCGTACATCGACACCGTGCACATTGTCCTGGGCCTGCTCACCGAGCCGGCCGCGCTGGCGGCCGGGGCGATCCTGGCCCAGGGCGTGCAGCTGGACGCCGTCCGCGAAGCCGCCGAAGCGCGGCTGCCCGAGCCGGTCGACCCGGTGCCGAACGTGGTGCCGTTCTCCGGGGCCGCCAAGAAGACCCTCGAGCTGACCATGCGCGAAGGCCTGCGGCTCGGGCACAACTACATCGGCACCGAGCACCTGCTGCTGGCGCTGCTGGAACAGGGCGAGGGCACCGGCTTCGAGGTGCTCGACGGCCTCGGCGTCAAGAAGGACAAGGCCGAGGCGAAGATCGTGGAGGTGCTGGCGGAGCTCCTCGCCGCCCGGGGGCAGTGAGACCGCTCTGGTGGGCCATCTTGCTCGCGGTGGTCCTCGTGACGCTGCTCTGATCGGGAAGGACCAGGGGGTCTTCCCGGCCGCGCGGGCCCTCACCGAGGGGAGGGCCCGCGCGTCGCGTCAGGCGTCGGACTCCGGGCGGCCGTCGGCGGCCCAGGCCGTGTGGAACGAACCTTCCCGGTCCACCCGGCGGTAGGTGTGGGCACCGAAGAAGTCCCGCTGGCCCTGCACCAGCGCGGCCGGCAGCCGGTCCGCGCGGAGGCCGTCGTAGTAGGCCAGCGCCGTCGAGAAGCCCGGCGTCGGGATGCCGAGCTTGACCGCCGTCGAGATCACCGAACGCCACGAGTCCTGCGCGTCCTCGACCGCCTTGCGGAAGCCGCCCGAGGTGAGCAGCGTCGGCAGCTCCGGCTCGTCGGCGTAGGCCGCGGTGATGTCGTTGAGGAACTTCGCGCGGATGATGCAGCCACCGCGCCAGATCGAGGCGACCTTGCCCAGGTCGATGTCCCAGCCGTACTCGGTCGCGCCCGCCTGGATCTGGTTGAAGCCCTGCGCGTACGCGACGACCTTCGAGGCGTACAGCGCCTGCTCGACGTCGTCGGCGAAGCGCTCCAGCGAGGCGCCCGACAGCGGCGCGGCCGAAGGACCGCCGAGACCGCGGGCCGCCGCGCGCAGCGACTTGGACCCGGACAGAGAGCGCGCGAAGACGGCTTCGGCGATGCCCGAGATCGGCACACCCAGGTCGAGGCCGATCTGCACCGTCCAGCGGCCGGTGCCCTTCTGCTCGGCGGCGTCCTCGACGATGTCGACGAACGGCTTGCCAGACGACTTGTCGACGTGCGCGAGCACGTCGGCGGTGATCTCGATCAGGTACGAGTCCAGCCGCCCGGTGTTCCACGTGCGGAACACGTCGGCGATCTCGGCCGGCGCATAGCCGCCCGCGTGGCGGAGCAGGTCGAACGACTCCGCGATCAGCTGCATGTCGGCGTACTCGATGCCGTTGTGCACCATCTTGACGAAGTGGCCGGCGCCGTCGGCGCCGATGTGCGTGCAGCACGGCTCGCCGTCGACCTTCGCCGAGATGTCCTCGAACAGCGGGCCGAGCGACTCGTACGACTCCTTCGAGCCGCCGGGCATGATGCTCGGCCCGTGCAGCGCGCCTTCCTCGCCGCCGGAGACGCCGCTGCCGACGAAGTGCAGGCCACGCTCGCGCAGCGCCTTCTCACGGCGGCGCGTGTCGGCGAAGTGCGCGTTGCCGGCGTCGATGATCACGTCGCCCTCTTCGAGCAGCGGCGCGAACTCCTCGATGACGGCGTCCGTCGGGCCGCCCGCCTTGACCATGATCACGACCTGGCGGGGCCGCTCCAGCGCGTCGACGAAGTCCTGGGCGGAGTACGCCGGGATGAAGTCGCCCTCGTCGCCGAACTGCTCCACCAGCGCGCGGGTCCGCTCCTCGGACCGGTTGTGCAGGGCCACCGTGTGGCCGTGCCGGGCCAGGTTCCGGGCCAGGTTGCGGCCCATGACCGCCAGGCCGGTGACCCCGATGCTCGCCTTCTTGCTCATCCGAATCCTTCCGAAGTCTCTCTCGATTCAGACCCTAGTCCGATCGACGCCTCAAGGGAGGCCACGGAGGAGCAGCTCACTCAGTTCAGGAGAAGCAGCGGATCGGTCCCTTGTTGTAGGCGAGCATGTCCGTGATGGCCGCGACGAGGTCGATCTGCGCGCCCCACTCGGCGCCGTCCAGCTCGGCGTACGCCCGGTGCAGGTTGCCCGGCAGCCGCTCCTGCTCGCTCAGCGACGCGAACTCGCCGAGGTCGGCTTCCTTCGCGGCCTCCAGCGGCGACAGCCCGGCGGCCTTCCCCCGCTCGGCCGCCTGCTGGACGAAGGCCAGGTACCGGTCGACGGTGTCCACCACGTCGAGCCCGCACGGACCGCCGTGACCAGGCAAGATCACTTCGGGAGACAGTTCGCGGATCACGTCGAGGCCCTTGCGCCAGCCGGCCACCGAGCCCATCAGCGCGAACGGGCTGCCGCCGTGGAACACCAGGTCACCGGCGTAGAGCACGCGCTGCTCCGGCAGCCAGACGAGCACGTCGTTGGTCGTGTGGGCCGCGTGGCCGGGGTGGACCAGCTCCAGGGTGACGTCGCCGGCGTGCACGGTCAGCCGGTCGTCGAACACGACCTCCGGCGGCCGCGACTCGAGCTCGCCCCAGTCGTTGCCGACGAAGATGCCGTCGAACGTCTGGATGCCCTCGGCGACCATCAGCTCGCGCGTCTTGCGGTGGCCGATGATCGTCGCGCCCTCGACCAGGTAGTTGCCGTTGGTGTGGTCGCCGTGGTGGTGGGTGTTCACCAGCGTCGTCACCGGGCCGCCGGTCGCGGCTTCGACCGTCTCCAGCAGCGCGCGCGTGCGGCGCTCGGTCGAGCAGGTGTCGATCAGCACGGTGTGGTCGCCGGCGTCGACGAACCCGCAGTTGTTGATGTACCAGGAGCCGTCCGGCTGGACGTAGCCGTGGACCTGGTCGGCCAGCCGGGTGACGGCGGCGGCGGAGGGGGAGCGATCGGTCACGCGGTCACTATGCCCGAGACGGGGCTCCGCCGGTTGGCGGAATAATTCGGAATTTCACTGGTCCAGGCGAGTGATAGCGCAGGTGACTGGCATTCTGCGGCGTTTCCTGGAACGCTGCGCGGTGTCATCATCGAGATCCGCAAGGTGAAGCACTAACCTGGGTGGGTTCGATAGTTCGCGTGCGACGGCGGCCGGTGGCCGTCGTCGCTTGGTAGTGGTCCGGGAGAGCAGGGCGATGGCCAGCACCGTCACCTCGCGCCGGAAGCAGCTCGGGAACGAGCTCCGGCATGCCCGCACCGCGGCGCGGATGACACAGCAGCAGGTCGCCGAGGTCCTCGGCTGCACCCAGGGCAAGGTCAACAAGATCGAGTCCGGTGCCGTCGGGGTGAAGCTCGGGGATGTGCGATCCATGCTGAACGCATTCGGGATCAACGGCGAAGAAGCCGACACGCTGATGAACCTGGCGCGGGCCGCCGCCGGGCAGCGCGGCCACTGGTCGGGCTACCGCTCGGTGGTGCCGCACTGGTTCCGCACCTTCACCGACCTGGAACCCGCGGCCGCGGAGATCCTCACCTGGCACGGTGAGCGCATCCCGGGCCCGCTGCAGTCCGAGCACTACATGCTCAAGCAGTTCACCGAGGCCGGCGCGACGGACGTGACGTCGCTGGTTCGCAACCGGCTCGACCGCAAGGCGGTGTTCGAGCAGCAGCAGCCGCCCTACTACCGCTTCATCATCAGCGAAGGCGCGTTGCGCCGGGCGCCCGGCGGGTACGCGCCCGCGGTGATGCTCGACCAGGTCGAGCACCTGCTCTCCCTGGAGAAGCACCCGCGGGTCTACGTGCACGTACTGCCGTTCGGCGCGCGGCTGGCCGCGGTGCCCAACGACTTCACGATCATGCGGTTCCCGGACCGCACGCGCGACTTCGTCTACATCGAGCACTCCGCCGGCGGGCTGTACCTCGACGACGTCAAGGACTTCAACATCTTCGTCGACTCGTGGGACCGGCTGCGTGGAGCGGCGCTGGAGCGGCAGGAGACCCGGCAGTTCCTGAAGGAGCTCGCGGAGGGTTACCGCGCCCAGATGCAGCAGCTCCAATAAGGCGAACGGCCGCGTCAGCTGTCCCCAGTGGTGAACAACTTTCGGTAGAGTCACTCTGTTGCGCCCGAATCCACCGGAAGTGCCGCCCGAAGGGGACGTCGTGGACCCCGACTTCCTTCCCGATGTCATCGATCTCGACCGCCCGAACATCGCGCGGATCTACGACTGGGCCCTGGGCGGCACCGCCAACTGGGCGATCGACCGGCAGTACGGCGAGCAGGCGGTGCAGGCGTTCCCGCTGGCGAAGGCCCTCGCCCGCGGCAACCGGGACTTCCTCGGCCGGGCCGTGCGCTACTGCCTCGCCGAGGGCATCACGCAGTTCCTCGACCTCGGCTCCGGCATCCCGACCGCCGGCAATGTGCACGAGGTCGCCGACGACTACGCCGACGACAGCCGGTGCGTCTACGTCGACCACGAACCCGTCGCCGTCGCGCACGGGCGGATGCTGCTCGACGAAGCCGGCGACCCCGAGCGCCACGCCGTGCTGCACGCCGACCTGCGGGACGCCGAAGAGGTCTGGGAAGCCGCGCTCGCCACCGGCGTGCTCGACCCGGACCGGCCGATCTGCCTGCTGACCGTGGCGGTGCTGCACTTCCTGCCCGACGCCACCGGTGTCCGCCAAGCCATCCGCGACTACCGGACGCTCCTGGCACCGGGGTCGGCGTACGTGCTTTCGCACGCGACCGAATCCGGCGTCGAAGGCGAAGAGCTGGAGCAGATCCGGAAACTCGTGAAGCTGTCCGAACGGTCGAGCTCGCCCGCGGTTTCCCGGTCCCTCGACGAGATCGCCGCGTTCTTCGGTACCTTCGACGTCGTCGAGCCCGGGATCGTGCCTGTGGGAGAGTGGCGCCCGGAGCCCGGCGCCGCCACGGTCCCCCTCGCGAGCGTGGTCGGCGGTGTCGGCCGCAAGCCTGGAGGACGCAATGACGACGCAGGACCCCGAAGCCCCTGAAGGCGTGGACCTCGACCGGCCGAACGCGGCCCGCATCTACGACTGGTTCCTCGGCGGCGACGCCAACTGGGCCATCGACCGCCAGTTCGGGGAGCAGGCGGTCAAGACGTTCCCGATGATCAAGACCGTCGCCCGCGCCGGCCGCGACTTCCTCGGCCGCGGGGTGCGGTACCTGGCGCGCAACGGCATCGACCAGTTCCTCGACCTCGGCTCCGGCGTCCCGACGGTCGGCAACGTCCACGAGGTCGCCACGGACGTGAACCCGGACGCGCGGTGCGTGTACGTCGACAACGAGCCGGTCGCGGTCGCCCACTCCCAGATCCTGCTGGAGCAGGAGGGTGTCGCGGGCCGGCACGCGGTGCTTCAGGGCGACCTGCGCGACCCGGCCGACATCTGGAAGCGCGCGCTCGACACCGGCGTCCTCGACCCGAACCGCCCGATCGGCCTGATCATGGTCGGCGTCCTGTACTTCCTCGGCGCCGACGAGCCGGTGGCCCAGACCATCCGGAAGTACCTGTCGCTGCTGCCGGCCGGCTCGTACTTCCTGTCCTCGCACCTGACGAGCGACGGCCTGCACGAGATGGCCGACGCGGACAGCCGCGAGTCGATCATGAAGCAGTACAACCAGTCGAGCACGCCGCTGCACCTGCGCACCCGCGACGAGTTCACGTCGTTCTTCGAGGGGCTGGAGCTGGTCGAGCCGGGCATCGTCTACCTGCCGGAGTGGCACCCGGAGGAGATCGAGTCCCGGGCGACCAGGAAGCTCGCGAACGACCCGGCGTTCGTCGGCCACCTCTGCGGCCTCGGCCGGAAGCCGTGACGGCGGCCGCCTACGACGCGATCGCCGTCCAGTACGCGGAATTCGCCGCCGAGGCCTGGGACAAGCACCCGCTGGAGCGGGCGGTGTGGGCGGCGTTCGCGGATTCCGTCCGCGGCCGCGGCCCGGTCGCCGACCTCGGCTGCGGCCCCGGCCACCTGACGGCGCACCTGTGTTCGCTGGGGCTCGACGCGTTCGGCGTCGACCTGTCCCCGGCGATGATCTCGCTCGCCCGGGCCGCTCATCCGGACCTGCGGTTCGAGGTGGGCTCGATGGCGGCGCTGGACCTGCCGGACGCGTCGCTCGCCGGGATCCTGTCGTGGTACTCGCTGATCCACACGCCGCCGGCGGAGGTGCCGGGCTACTTCGCGGAATTCGCCCGAATGTCGGCGTCCGGTGGTCACGTTCTGTTGGGGTGCTTCGAATCCGGCGGCGGCCCGCTGACGCCGTTCGACCACAAGGTGACGACGGCCTACAGCTGGCCGCTGGACGAACTGGCCGGGTTCGCCGCCGCGGTGGGTTTCCTGGAGGTGGGCCGGGTGTACCGCGAGCCGGGCGCGGGGGAGCGCCCGATGCGGCACGGCTGCCTGTTGCTCCGGAAACCGTAGCCACGAACGAAAAGAGCCCCGGTTCCGTCAGGGAGCCGGGGCTCTTTCGTGGTGGTGCGGCAGCTTAGGCGCGCGAACCGATGCGGCCGCCGCGCATCAGCGGCGTCAGGTCGATCGCGGCTTCCAGCGGGCGGGTCGTGCGGACCCCGTCGGCGTGGCGCCGCAGCGGGAGGTCCTGGTCCGTCGCCCAGGTCGTGGTCTTGCGAAGCGGCGCCTGGATCAGGCTGAAGCCGAAGCGGTTCCGCAGTTCGTTCCCGATGCCCCGGCGGCCACGGTGTTCTTCGTCCTCGCGGCAGAACAGCGAGTTCACCCGGACGGCCATTCGTCTACACCCCCAGCTCTCGTCGCGGTGCTTCGGCGCCCTGGTGGGAAAGCGCTTCCGCACCTCTGGTCCGGACCAGCTCGGTCGCGGCCGTGGTGGCTGCCCGTCCGGAGACGGCGAGCCTGGTCACGGCGAGCGCGCCGGGTGGCGCACTGTCCTCGACGATCACGCTGTTCCTCCCCCATGAGGTCCTGCGGTGGCTTGGCTTGGTTTGGTTCCGGCGCTGGTCGTGCGAACACTTCGGCCCGTCTCGACGACCGCCCGCCGCGAGCAGGCAGTCATTCACCGACACCAGCGCCCCGGCCGATGCGATTAATCCTACTCCTGGAATAATCTTCATGTCGAGGCCGTACCCAGTTGATCACCCGCTTGGCCCTGTGGCTTGCTCCATTGAGACACTGAGTAGCCGGGAGCGGGTGCCTTCGACCAGGTCACGACCGCGCCGCCCAACGATCCTCGGAGGTACGACCCATGGCGGATTATCCGTCGTTCGCGGATTACGATCCGAACACGGCCGTGACCCTGTTCGAAGAGGCCGCCTGGGAGAAGTCGTTCGCCAGCGAGCCCAACGGCGGCAGCTGCGTCGAGGTCAACCTGGGCTCCGAAGGCCTGATCGGCGTCCGGGACACCAAGCTCGCGACCAGCCCGGTCTTCGTGTTCGACACCGCCGAGTGGGAAGCGTTCCTGATCGCCGTCAAGGCCGGGCAGTTCGACCTGCCCGCTTGATCGCCCGTGCCGCGGAAGACAAATGGTGAAGGCCCCCTTCCCCGCTCTCTACGGTGAAGGAGGCCTTCGCGACTGCCCGAATACGTCCGGACGCTCAATGTGAGGGGAATCTCACCCGATTGCCGGAAGCTCCCCGCCGCGCAACCGGCCGCGGGTCCGGCGCCAGGCGACCACGATGAGCACCACGAGCCCGATCAGCGGCAGCGTGCTGATCGCCCAGCTCAGGCCCATCGGCGGCCCCGGCTGTTCCAGTACCGGCAGCGCGCGCAGCTCGCCGGTGCCGGAGCCGGCGGGTCCGTTGACCGCGAAGCGGAACGTCCAGTCACCCGGCCGCGGCATCGAGCGGACGTCGAGGCCCCACACGTCGAGTTTGCGGGGGTGCCGGACCAGCGGCTGCTTCCGGTTCTGCCCGCCTTCCGGGTTGACCATGGTGAGCGTGCCGGACTTGCCCTCGATCCCGCCGTCGGGGATGAAGGTGAAGTCCAGCGACTGCATGGCTTTCAGTGGCCAGGTGCTGAACCCGATGGTCAGCCCGTACGGCCCGGCCTGCACCCGTTCGGTGTGCACGATGTTGACCGGCTCGTAGGCGTTCGCCGTCCCGGCGGTCGTGAACAGCAGTCCTGCTACAGCGGCTAAGGCCAGTAATGTCTTACGCATCAGCGGTTTCCCCCTTCTTCGCGGGTGCCAGCAGGCAGAGCATCCCGCCGAACCGCCACCCGGCGAACCCGCCGAGCAGCCCCAGCGCCGCGCTGAGCACGGCGGTCGTCATCAGGTACCAGGCCGGCGGCAGGTGCGCGCCGGTGTAGAGCAGGAAGCGCTGGACCGGCAGGCTCAGCCCGAGCAGCAGCCCGGCGATCCCGCCGGCGACCACGGACACCCGGCCCGGGCGCCACCCCCGGCGCCGGCCGGCGAGGTACACCAGCTCCATCAGCGCGGCCACCGGCAGCAGCGCCATCGGCGTCAGCGACGGCATCGCCGGCACACCGGAAACCGCGTCCCGCATCGGCAGGCCGACGAGGTCGGCGTACGCCTGCGCGGCCCACGGCGAGAACCACCAGAAAACCGCCTGCACGACCGCGACCAGCGCCGCGGTGCCCACCGCGCCGCCCGGACGGCGGAAGAACCCGGCGCCCACGGCGACCAGCAGCACCGCCATCATCGACGTCCCGATCGCGACGGCGTCGGCGTAGTCGTCCGGTACCTGCTGCAACCCGAGCGCCAGCACCGGCCCGAAGGTGAGCAGCACGGTCAGCGACGCCAGCGTGCCGAGCCGGCCCCAGCGGTGCTCACGCGCCGCGGCGAACACCGCGGTCGTGCCGATGAGCGACACCGTGATCGACAGCAGCAGCCCGATGTGCGGCGGCGAGTCGATGACCGCGTCGAAGCCGTAGAGCCCGTGCCACCACTGGTCCCACAGGCCGTAGAGCAGGAACGTCGCCGCGCCGACCCCGGAGACCAGGTAGCCCAGCGGGGCCGCGAACGTCCGGCCGAACACGTTGACCACGCGCCCGCCGATCCGCGGGTCGACCGGCCGTCCCGCGCGCCGCGCCGCCGTCGTCAGCAGCACGACGGCGAGGCTCGCCAGGCCGACGACCGCGCTGCCCGCGTACAGGAACAGGTGCGGCAGCGTGAAGAACGTGTCCGGCCCGACGTCGTCGTGCCACTGGATGTCCCAGGTGAGCCCGACCAGCGACAGCAGCGACCCGCCGAGCACGACGTTCGCCGGCAGCAACCCGGTTCGGGCCTGGTGCGTCACCGACGTGCTGCGCACGCCGGATGCGGTGAGATCCATTCCCCCTCCTTCTATTTGACCAACACGGGAAAGACGACCTGCGCGGGCCCGCCGGGGCCGCGCAGCGAAACGGTGATCTCCCACTGCCCGGCCATCGGCAGCCCGACGTCCGCGGCGCGGAAGCGGCCGGGCCCGTCCGGCCCGGCGGGCACCGGCGCGAACGCGTGCCCCATCTGCGCCATGACCGGCGCGACCGTGACGGCTTCGGGCGCGGGCCCGGCCACCGCCACCGCGAACGTGTTGCCGCCGATGCGTGGCTGGTCCGCGGAGAACTGGACGGTGTACGGACCCGAAACCGCCTGCTGCGTGGTGGAGTTCGCGCCCTTGCCGCCCCATAGCAGCCAGGCGGCACCGGCCGCGGCGACCAGCGCGACGAGGGCGATCAGCAACGTCGGGCGTTTCATCGGGCGGCTCCTGTCGTCGGGACGTCGACCACGGCGGGGACGGTGAGCACCCGGTAGCCGCGTTCGGCCTGCAGCCAGATCCGGTACCGGCCGGGCTCGGCGAAGGTGTAGGTGAAGCTGACGTCCGGGCCGTACGCGGCGACTGTCTCGTCAGGACGGTCGAGCTGGCCCGCGACCGGCGGGACCATCGCGTGGACGTGCGCCCACGTCGGGGCCTTGGCGGCGCCTTCGCCGGCGGGGCCGGTGAACGGCCCGGTGACGATCAGGTGGCCGAGCATGCCCAGCCACGGCTGGAGGTCCTGGGCGGGGAAGTGCGCGGTGATGGTGGTGGGCGTCCCCGGGCTGATCGTGAGGTCGACCGGGGTGCCGTCGATGGTCCGCGGTCCGGGGCCGGGCGGTTCGGGCGCGGGAGCCGCGGTGCCCTTCATGTCCACAGTGGACCGGGCGAGCTGGACGCCGCCGCCGCGCCGGGCCAGTTCCGCGGCGACGGCGTAGGTGCCCGCTTCCGGATCGGCGACGCGGACGCGGTAGTCGCCGGGGCCGACGCGCACCGGGTGCAGGTGGCTCAGCCGGCCCGACGGGGAGATCAGCACCAGGTGCACGAGCGCGTTGTCGTGCACCAGCAGGTCGTCGACCGGGCGGCCGGTGGCGCCGTCGGTGAGCCGCAGCTTCAGGTCGCCCTGCCGGGCTTCGACGGCGAGGTTCACCGGCGGCCGTGAGTAATCCACTGTGGACAGGCGCGCGTTCGCGTACGGATCGGTGACGTTGTCGAACGTCGGGTCCAGCTGACTGCCGGGCGCGGGCGGCGGGGGAGTGCTCGCCGACAGCAGCGCGCCGGTGACGGCGACGGCGAGCGCGGCGACCACGCCGGCGCCCGGGATGAGCGCGTACGCGGTCCGCCGGGCCCGCACCCCGACGAGCAGGGCGATGAGCAGGAAGGCGCCGGCGGCGACGAAGCCACCGTAGGTCGCCTTCTCCCACGGCGGCACCACCCGCGCGGGCACGATGAACGGGATCGTGGCTCTTTGTCCGGCGCCGTCATCCAGCGAGAGTTCCCACGGTCCCGGTTTGTCGACTTGGAGATTTCCCGCGTAGACACCCGGGGTGGCGCCGAGGACCATGTCGGCGCGCGCGCTCGGGACGCCGTCGGCCGCGACGGCTAGGTGCAGCGTGCCGGGCGCGGTGCCCTGGTGCGTCACGACGTCCACCCGCAGCGGCGACGGTGTCGTGGCGACGCGGCGGATGATCACGGTCAGCTCGCGGGCGCCGAGCGTCTGGGCGACCTGGATGTCGGCGCCGGCCGGTGCGCCGTCGGCGTGCGCGATCCCGCTGCCGGCCGCGATCCCCAGTGCGGCCAGCAGCATCAGCAGTGCGGCTTTCGATTTGCTCCCCATTGTGGGCCGAACCTAACCGGCGGGACCGGTGGCGCGCGTCACGGCGGCGAGGGAACTCCGGTCCCCGGTTCGGGGGACCCCGGGCCCCGGGAGTCTCAGGGGTGGAGGAATTTCCGCAGGTGGGTGACCACTTCGGCGGGTTGTTCCTCGGGGAGGAAGTGGCCGCACTCGGCGAGGGCTTCGCCGGTGACGTCGTCGGCGTACTCCCGCCAGATCTCGAGCGCCGGGAGCGTGCCGATCAGGCCGTTGGCGCCCCAGAGGGCGAGGACGGGCTGGGTGACGCGCTTTCCGGCTTCGAAGTCCGCGTCGTCGAGTTCGGCGTCGTCGGGGAAGGAGGCGCGGTAGTCGTCGAAGCCGGCCCGGAGTGCGCCCGGCTGGGAGAAGGCGCGGACGTACTCGGCCTGCGCGTCGGCGTCGAGCGCGTGGCGCTGGTAGGTCCACCGCTCGAAGAAGTAGCCGAGGTAGGCGGCGATGTTCTGCCCGGCCAGGAGTTCCGGCAGGTCGGGCTGGAGGTGGAAGAGCCAGTGCCAGGACGGCTTCGCGATGACGTCGAGCCGCTGCCACATCGCGCGGGTGGGCACGATGTCGAACACGGCGAGGCGGTCGACCTGGTCCGGGCGGTCGAGGGCCCAGCGGTGGGCGACGCGGCCGCCGCGGTCGTGGCCGGCGACGGCGGTCTTGGCGAAGCCCAGGTGGTCGGCGAGGGCGGCGATGTCGGCGGCCATCGTGCGCTTGTCGTAGCCGGACTGGGGTTTGTCGCTGCGGCCGTAGCCACGCAGGTCGGGGGCGATCACGGTGTGCGTCTCGGCGAGCGGCGCCATGACCTCGCGCCAGCAGTGCGACGTCTGCGGCC
This sequence comes from Amycolatopsis sp. NPDC024027, assembly GCF_040638975.1. Lineage (NCBI taxonomy): Bacteria > Bacillati > Actinomycetota > Actinomycetes > Pseudonocardiales > Pseudonocardiaceae > Amycolatopsis > Amycolatopsis sp. NPDC024027. The sequence continues at coordinate 233,241 of NZ_JBEZYY010000013.1, read as the reverse complement.
AGCCGTGCAGGAGGAACAGCGGCGGGCCGTCGCCGGCTTGCCGGTAGTGCATCCGAATGCCGTTCACGGTGGCCATGTTCTCTAACCGGTTCATGGGGTTAGACGGTACCGCTGCTTCTAACTGTCTTCAAGGGTTAGAGTGAGGGGCATGGAATGGGTCTTCGACGGCGGACGGCCGTGCCTCGACCTCGTCAACACGATGCGCAGCCGGCACGAAGAGGGCGTGGAGCTGCTGACCGGCCCGGACGCGCTGGCCGAGTGGCTTGCGCTGGCGGGGTTCACGACGGGCCCGGTGCCGGTGACGGCGGGCAACGTGCTGGCGGCGAAGGCGCTGCGGGAGGCGATCGACCGGGTGCTGCTGCCGCCGGAGGACCTGTCGAGGATGGACGTCGAGCTGGTCAACAACGCGGCGGCTTCGGCCCCGGCGCCCCCGCCGCGCCTCGCGCTGGTGGACGGCGTGCTGCGCCGCGAGGTCCCGGCCCCGAAGGACCCGGTGGCGGCGGCGTTCGCGGCCTTGGCGGCGGACGCGATCGACCTGGCCACCAGCGACGCGGAGGTCCGCATCTGCGCGGCAGACGACTGCGGCCAGCGCTTCTGCGACGCCTCACCGCGCCGAAACCGCCAGTGGTGCTCGATGGCGAGGTGCGGAAACCGCGCCAAGGCCCGCGCACACTACGCACGAACCCTCACCCGCGACTGACGCCCGCGAGGGCCCCGCCGTGTCGACCAGCCAATCACGCGAGTTGGCGCTCCAGTCACGCGAGATGCCCCTCCGATCACGCGAGATGCCTCTCGAATCTCGCGAGATGCCCCTTCAGCCACGCGAGATGCCCCTCCGATCACGCGGGTCGACCCGCCGCGGTCAGGGCCGGGGCTGCGCGCCCGGCCCGTCGCCGCGGACCAGGGTCCGGTAAACCTTCGGGTGCGCGCGCAGCCACACGTTGAGCTTCCCGACCCACCGCATGGGCGCCGTCCGCACCCAGGCCGGGATCGGCGTGCTCGCGATCCGCACACACCCCGAAAACCGCTCGAACCGGCGCTGGTCCGCATCCGTCCACTGTAGACCAAGCGTTTCCCGCAACGACGGCGGCAAAGTGGCCCGCACCAAGAACATCTGCCCCCGCTGCAAGCCCCGCCACCACGAATCCGGCAGCCCCCTCACCGGCTTCGGCACCGTCCGGATCGTCTCGAGGAGCGTGTCGATCGTGGCGTTCGTCCCGAACCCCGCCACCATCGCGTCGTAGTACCGCTCGAAAGCCGCCCAATCCCGCGGCAGATCCCGCTCCCGGACCCCGAGCACGCGCCCGATGTCACGCATCTGCGCGTAATATTCCGAAAGCTCCGATGTGGACAGTGGCTGCCCGAAGAACCGTTGCGCGTCGACCGGAGCCTTCACCAGCGTCGCGTGCACCCACGCATACGCCGCGGGGTCGAGCGCGCTGTAGCGCCGTCCGTCCGCCATGCCCGTGAACGTCCGGTGCAACGCACGCAACCGTGCGGCTTCCACCCGTGCCCCGGACTCGCCGCCGTAGACGTAGATCGACAGCGACGCGACCGTCCGCATCAGCCGCGTCCACGGATCCGCTGCGTAGTCCGAATGGTCCCGCACGCCCGCCGCGACGACCGGGTGCGCCACCTGCAGCACCAGCACCTGCTCCGCCCGCAGCGCGTCGCGGAAGTCGCCGAAGTACTTCCACGCCGCCGTGCCGCGGACGACCGGCCGCGCCATCAAGCTCCGCGGAGCAGCATCATCAGGGGCTCGGCCACCGGGGTGTCCGTCTCGCCGGTCGCCAGCCGCCGCAGCTGCAACCCCGCGATCAGCGCCACCACCGGCCCGGCCAGCCGCTGCGGCTCCGGCACGCCCAGCGCTTCCAGGATCGTCACGGCCAGCTCGTCGTACGCCGCGAAGCAGCGCGAAGAAGCTTCGTGCAGCTCCGGATCGCGGGCGGACTGGAGGTACAGCTCGTGCGCGCCGAGCTCGTCGGCGTCGAACGGGAGCTGCGCGATGACGTGCTCGACGACCGAAGCCGCCTGCTCGAGACTGAGACCCGCCGCGCGGTAGCCGTCGACGATCGCGCCGAGCTTCGCCGTCTCCTCCTCGGCGAACATCAGCATCGCCTCGCGCAGCAACGCCGTCTGGCTCGCGAAGTGGTAGGTCAGCGTGCCGAGCGAGACGCCGGCGGCGGCGACGATCCGGCGGTTCGTCAGCCCGCCGACCCCGTGTTCGCCGACGACGGTCAGCGCGCCGCGCAGGATGGCGTCCCGGGTGCTTACCAGCTTGTCTCGGGATGCCGCTCCGGCCACCGTTCGACCTCTTCCAGTTGCGCGGCAAGCGAAATCAGCCGCTCCTCGGCGTGCGACGGGCCGAGCAGCTGGGCCCCGAGCGGGAGCCCGTCGGCCGTGAGCCCGGCCGGGACGTTGACCCCCGGCCAGCCCAGCACGTTCCACGGCCAAGCGTACGGGCAGGCGGCGATCATGGCCTGGTCGGTCTCCCAGCCGGACAGCCCGTCGAACGTGCCGACCGGCGGCGGCGGGGTGGCGGTGGTCGGGGTGAGCAGCACGTCGACGCGGCCGAACACCGAGCCGATCCGCCGGTGCAGGCCCGGCTCGAGGGCGCGGGCGAGCCGCAGCGCGGGCCCGGCCAGGAGCCGGCCGTGGCCGGCGTTGCTGCGCGTGCGCGGGTCGAGCCCGGTGCGGTCGGGCACCCGCAGCGTCCAGTCGCGGACGCCGGTGAGCGAACGCGGCAGGAACGTCAGCCCGATCAGCCCGTAGTCCGGCTCGACCTCGACGATTTCGTGCCCCAGCCCGGCGAGGGACTCGGCGAGCCGCCGGACGTTCGCTTCGACGACCGGGTCGAGCCGGGTCTTGGTGGCGGTGAACGGGATCCGCGTCGACAGCCCGATCCGCAGCTTGCCGGGCTCCCGCGCGGCGGCTGCGCGGAACACGCCGGGTGTCCCCGCCGCGGCGTCGAGCAGCAGGGCGGCGTCTTCGGTCGTGCGGGCCAGCGGGCCGAGCACGGTCAGGCCGTGGAACAGCTCGCCGTCGGTCGGGATCCGGCCGCGCTGGGGCTTGATGCCGACGAGCCCGGTCCACGCGGCCGGGATGCGCACCGAGCCGGCGCCGTCGGACCCGAGCGCGGCCGCGATGACCCCCGACGCCACCGCGGCCGCGCTCCCGCCCGAAGAACCCCCGGGGGTGTGGCCGGGGTGCCACGGGTTGCGCGTCACGCCGAAGGCCGGGCCCTCGGTGAACGGCCACTGGCCCAGCTCGGGGGTGTTCGTCTTGCCGATGATCACCGCTCCGGCCTCGCGCAGCAGCGCGACCGCGGGCGCGTCGGCCGTCGCGCACGGGAATTCGCCGGGGCAGCCGAAGGACGTGGGCAGGCCGGTGAGGTCGACGTCGTCCTTGATCGCGACCGGCACGCCGAGCAGCGGCGCCCGGTCCCCGGCGGCCAGGCGCAGGTCGGCCTCGACGGCTTCGCGGCGGGCCTCGTCGTCGCGCAGGTGGCGGAACGCGTTGAGCGTCGCCTGGCTGGCGTGGGCGCGTCCGAGCGCGGCCGCGGTGAGCTCGGCGGAGGTGACGTCACCCGCGGCGAGCCGCGCGGCCTGGGCGGCGAGGCCCGTGAAGTCGAGGCTCATAGCGGTCATGGCGGCCTCCGGAGGCTCTCGTTCGTTCGAACGAACGTTACCGGATACCGACGGTTTCCGGCTACTCCCCGATGAGTTTTCGGCCGGCCGGACGTCTACCCGGCCAACGACTACGTGAGGAGATCCCATGGCCACGGCGCACGCGGGCATGAGCATGTCGCTGGACGGCTTCGTCGCCGATCGCCACGGCGGCACGGCCCGGCTGTCCGACCCCGCCGCGTCGAACGGCAGCGAGTGGATGACCGACCTGATCCGGGAGACGGGCGCGGTCGTCCTCGGCCGCCGGACGTTCGCGATGGCCGAGGACCCGGACTGGTACGTCGGCAACTACGAGTTCCAGGTCCCGATCTTCGTCGTCACCCACACGTCGCCGGCCACGCTGCCCGCGCAGGACGAGCACCTGACCTTCACCTTCGTGACCGACGGGGTCGCGTCGGCGGTCGAGCAGGCGAAGGCGGCCGCGGGGGACAAGGCGGTCAAGGTGATCGGCGCGAGCGTGGTCCGCCAGGCCGTGCGGGCCCGGCTGGCCGACGAGCTGCACGTCCAGCTCGCCCCGGTGCTGCTGGGTGCCGGGCTGCCGTTGTTCGGCGACCCTGATCTCGACGGCGTCGCTTTGCGCCGGCTCGGCGTGCGTGAAGTCGGGTCGCACACGGAACTCCGCTTCGCGGTGCTTAACCCCCTATAGTGGTTAGAAAGCCGAGCCTGGAGGGCCGATGCCGTTCGACTTCGCCGGATTCCCCGACGCCGCGCTGGCCGCGGTACCCCGCGTCGACCTGGGTGGCTGGCCGACGCCGCTGCACGAAGCGCCGCGGCTCGGCGAAGCCCTCGGCCTGCGGAACCTCTGGCTCAAGCGCGACGACGTGCACCCGCTCGGCGCCGGGGGCAACAAGCTCCGCAAGCTGGAGTACCACCTGGGTGCGGCCAAGGAAGCCGGCGCGGACACCGTGCTCACCTTCGGCGCGCTCCAGACCAACCACGGCCGCCAGACCGCCGCCGCGTGCGCGAAGCTGGGCCTGCGCTGCGAACTCGTGCTCACCGCCAAGGTCCCGCGCGACGGCGAGGCGTACGAACGCGGCGGCAACCTCCCCCTCGACCGGCTCTTCGGCGCGACCGTCCACGTCTGTGCCGACGGCGAGGAGACCGGCCGCACCTACGACCGCCTGGTCGCCGAAGCCGCCGCCGAGGGCCGGAAGGTCGCCACGATCCCGGTCGGCGGCTCCAACGACCTCGGCGCCCTCGGTTACGTGCGCGCCACCCGCGAACTGGCGAAACAGCTGGAAGAACGCGGCATCGAGCGGGCGCACCTGGTCGTCCCGCACGCCAGCGGCGGCACCGCGGCCGGGGTGGCGCTGGGTACCGCGCTCCTCAAGAACCTGGGCGTCGGCATCGCCTGCGTCAGCCACCCGCTCGACGAGGCCACGGAGAACCTCCGCGACCTCGTCGACGGCGCGGCCGAGCTCCTCGGCGTGGAACCGCCGTCGCTCGCGCACACGAGAATGGGCGATTCCACGCTCGGCCCCGGTTACGGCATCCCGACCGACGCAGTCTGGAACGCCCTACGGCTCTTCGGTCGCACCGAGGGCGTGGTGCTCGATCCGGTCTACACCGGCAAAGTGGCCGCCGCGCTGATCGAATGGGCGGGCCACTTCGCTCCGGACGATCACGTGGTGTTCCTGCACACCGGCGGCATGCCCGGCCTGTACGGCTACACGCCCGAATTCGCGGCGGCCGTCGAAGGCTGATTCCAGCCGGGTCGCCAGCCGCAGCAGCGTGCCCAGCAGCACGACGTCGGCGAGCAGCAGCAGCCGCTGCATGACGCCGATGGGGAAGGCGTCGGAGATCTCGCGGAACGGCGTCACGCCGGCCTCGCTCAGCCGCACGAACACGAAGCTCAGGGCGAAGAGCGCGAACGCCCCTGCGCTCAGCCGGATCGCCCGCACCAGCGCGACGCGCTCGGGCCGCCCCCGCAGCGGCTCCAGCAGCGAGATCGCCCCGCCGGGCAGGCTGCAGAACGCGACCAGGCACGCGTAGAGGTGGATCTCGCCGCTCACCGGGTCCGGTGCCTCGGGGTAGCTGGCCGGGAAGATCGCGGCCGCGGCCATCCCGAGCGCCCACAACGCGAGCAGCAGCCGGGTCGTCCGCGACAGCGGCACGCCGGCAACCTGCAGCGCACCGAGCACCGCGAGCGACCCGATGGCCAGCGAGAGCACGCTCGCCCCGAGCAGCCCTTCGCCGCGGTCGGTCACCGTGTAGCTCGACAACGTGTCGTACACCGGGTTGCGCGAGCTGACCACGTGCAGCACCACGGCCGTGAACAGGCCCCACCCGATCGCACCCAGCGCAACGAGCCGCCACGGTCTCGTGCGCTTCCCCGCTTCCGTCCCCATGCGTCCAGGGTCTCGGGAAACGCGAGCGTCGTGATCAGGGAAGACCCTGAATAACCCCCTGATTGAAATCCACGAGGACGAGCGCCTGGTCGTCGTGCCGCTTGGGCCGGGGCCAGCGTTCGCCGTCCGGATCCTGCTTCTCGGCGGTGCGGACGGCGTCCAGCACGGCGTCGGGGCCGTCCGCGCGGGTGACCGCCAGGACCTCACGCCAGCCGAAGAGCTCGTACTGGTCGACGCCGATGGACACGCCGTCGCTGGCGAGCAGCACCGCGTCGACGTCGGCTCGCCGCCAGCTGCGCCGGACCGAGTGCGCGGCGGCGCCCGGGTCGGCTTCGGCGACCCAGAAGCCGTCGTGGGCGTTGCGCCGGCGGCGGACGTCGGCGCCGGTCTGGAGCATCCCGCGCCGCCGCAGCCGGGCGAGCCGGTCGTCCGAGACGATGTCGATCCCGAAGCCGCCGAAGCCGACCACCGGGCTGTCGGCCAGGACGAGCGCGTCGACGCGGTCTTCGAGCCAGCGCACGGCCGCGACCGTGCTGGACGGCGAGCGCTGCGGCCGCAGCCGGTGTTCCGCCGTGAGCGCGGCGATCGCGCTGGTCAGGATCTCGGTCAGGTCGGCTTCCGGAGCCGCGCGGAGGTCGTCGCCCAGGCGCCGGGCCAGCCGTTCGGCGTACCAGCCGCCCGGGGGTTGCGCGGGGTCCGAAGACGTAGCGCCGTCGAGGACCAGCACCGCGTTGTCCAGTACGACGATGTGGTCCTCGGTGGGGCGTGGGTGGCCGTCGGCGCCCACCCCGGCCCGCTCGGCGATCGCGATCTCGGGCATCACCCGACTGTACGTCGCCCCTCCGCGGGTTTCGCGCTGAGCGTGTCAACGTGAGTTGACAGTGCCGAGATGTCAACGTAGGTTGACAAGCATGACGGAAGCGACGGATTTGGCCGCCCGGGCGGGTGACCGCGATCCCCGGGTGGGGCTGCGCGCGGTCGCCGCGCTCCGGCGGCTGCTGGAACAACTGGAGGCCGTGCAGGTCCGCAGCGCGCGGGTGCAGGGCTGGTCGTGGCAGGAAATCGCTGCCGAGCTGGGGGTCAGCCGGCAGGCCGTGCACAAGAAGTACGGGAGGCACTGATGTTCGAGAGGTTCACGGCCGACGCGCGGCTGGCGGTCGTCGAGGCGCAGATCGTGGCGCGGGAGTCCGGCTCGGTGGAGATCGTCCCGGCCCACCTGCTCGCCGGGCTGGTGAAGACCGGCGTCCAGGTGCTCGCCGAACTGGGCATCTCCACCGACGACATCGCGGCCGAACTGGCCCGCACCCGGCGCCGCGGCGGCGTGAGCGACGCCGACGCCGAGGCGCTCACCGAGTTCGGCATCGACGTCGAGCAGATCGTCGAACGCGTGGAGCAGACCCACGGCGAAGGCGCGCTGGCCGGACGGCTCGGCCCGGCCAAGCGTGGGCACATCCCCTTCACCGCGCAGTCGAAGAAGACGCTGGAGCTGAGTCTCAAGGAAGCCGTCCGGCTGGGCGACAAGCACCTCGGCCAAGAGCACATCCTGCTCGCGCTGGCCCAGCAGCGCGGCACCGACGACGTGCTCGCCCGGCGCGGCGCGGACTACCAGACGCTGCGCCGGGCCGTACAGCAGCGCAAGGCGGGCTAGTGACCCTGCTGCGGCTCCTGCTCTTCCCGCCAGGTGGTCCAGGGCAGCAGTGCCTGGGTGAGCGGGCCGATGGCGAGGGCGTAGAGCACGGTGCCGATCCCGACGGTCCCGCCGAGCAGGAAACCGGCCGCGACCACGGTGACCTCGATGCCGGTGCGTACCAGCCGGACCGACCAGCCGGTGCGCCCGGCCAGCCCGGTCATCAGGCCGTCGCGGGGGCCCGGGCCCAGCCGGGCGCCGACGTAGGTCGCGGTCGCGACGCCGTTGAGCGTCACGCCGCCGACCAGCAGCACGATCTGCCACACCAGTTCGTGCTGGTCCGGGAGCACCGCGCGGACGACGTCCACCATGACCGAGATGACCACGACGTTCGCGATGGTGCCGATGCCGGGCCGCTGGCGCAGCGGGATCCACAGCAGCAGCACGGCCACCGAGATCAGGCCGGTGACCGTGCCGAACGTCAGGCCGGTGTGCTTCAGGACGCCTTCGGCCAGCACGCTCCACGGCTCGAGGCCGAGGCCGGCGCGGGTGACGAGGGCGACGCTGGTGCCGTAGAGGGCGAGGCCCGCGAGCAGCTGGACGCTGCGGCGGGCGGGGTCACGGGAGATCCGGACGGGCCGGAGGTCGGTCTGAGCCACATCTCCACTATCGACCGCAAGTGGCCTTGTAAACCATAGCCAATTCCAGGATATTGGCCTTATGGAAGCCGTGCTCCCAGTAGGTGGACGCATTTCAGGGCCGCGATTGGCCGTCATGCTGGGCTCGTGGCGGCAAGGCGGCTCGCGGCAGGGGGCGGCCGACCTGGCCGCGGCCATCGAGCTGCAGGTGCTGGACGGCCAGCTCCCGCTCGGCACCCGGCTGCCCGCCGAGCGCGAGCTGGCCGACGCGCTCGGCGCCAGCCGGACGCTGATCGGCGCGGCGCTGGACCGGTTGCGGGAAAACGGGTTCGTCGCGAGCCGCCGTGGCGCGGGCTCGTGGATCGCCGCGCCCGGACGCCGCCGCCGCGGCCCGCTCGCGCCGGTGGGCGACGGCTCGATCGACTTCACCCACGCGTCCTCGCCCGCCATCCCGGGCACGGCCGCGGCGGTCGACGCCGCCCGCGGCCGGCTCGCCGGCCACCTGGGCGACCACGGCTACCAGGAACGCGGCCTGCTCGGCCTGCGCGAGCGGATCGCGCGGCGCTACACCGAGCGCGGGCTGCCGACGACACCGGCGCAGATCATGGTCACCAACGGCGCGCACCACGCGTTCGTCCTGGTCCTGCGCATGCTCGCCGGTCCCGGCGACCGCGTGCTGGTCGAGCAGCCGACGTACCCGAACGCCCTGGAGGCGATCCGCGCCGCGCACGCGATCCCGGTGCCGGTGGCGCTCGACCCGACCGGGGCGCGCGGCTGGGACATCGCCGGGGTCGACGCGGCGCTGCGCCAGGCGTCCCCGCGGTTCGCCTACCTCGTCGTCGACTTCCAGAACCCGACCGGCCTGCGCCTGGACGCCGAAGGCCGCTCCCGGCTCGGGACCGTGCTGGCCCGCGCCCGGACGCCGGTGGTGGTGGACGAGACGCTCGTCGAGCTGGACCTGGAGGGCGATCCCCTGCACGGGCCGCCGCCGCTGGCCGCGTTCGCCGGCGACCTGGCCATCTGCGTCGGCTCGGCGTCGAAGACGCACTGGGGCGGGCTGCGGCTCGGCTGGATCCGCGCGTCGGAGGACCTGCTCGGCCGGCTGGTTTCGGCGCGCTACGCGGTCGACCTCGGGTCGCCGGTGTTCGAACAGCTCGTGCTGACCGAGCTCATGGCCGACGAAACGTTGCTGGGCCGCCGGCGCGAGGAGCTGCGCGGCTACCGCGACGCCTTGGCCGCCGCCGTGCACCGGCACCTGCCGGACTGGACTTTCACCCTGCCGGACGGCGGCCTGTCGCTGTGGTGCCGCATGCCGGAGCCGGTGAGCTCACGCCTGGCGGTGGCGGCGGCGAGCCATGGCGTGCAGGTGGCGCCGGGCTCGCGCTTCGGCGTCCACGGCGGGCTGGAGCGCTGGATCCGGCTGCCGTTTTCGCTGCCACCGGACCGGATGGATGAAGCTGTCCGGCGGCTGAGCGCGGCCGAAGCGTCGGTCCGCGGCACCCCGGCTTCCCTGGACGCACCCATCGCATGAACGAACCGGTGCGCTGGATGCGAGCCCGCTCCCAGGGATGGGCGGCGTTCATGTGCATCCAGCGCACCGGTTCGTGTTCCACACGACCCGCTCACGGACGTGACCCCGTTCGCGGGTACCGCGGCTTCCCGGCACAGCCCCTCGACGTGCCGGGAAGCCGGCGGCTCAGGTGCGCTCGCGGTACTGCGAGTCCTCGCTCGGCGCGGTGAGCAAGGGCTCCCGGAGCGCACCCGGTGTGGGTCCCGGCGCCGCGGGGGCAGCGCGGCGCCGGGACCGGGATCCGACCCGGCCGGGCGCGGTCGGCCGGTCGGAAAGTTCGTGGGTTCGCATGGTTTTCGCCCCTGGGGTACGTCGGACGCGCCAAGGCGTCACGAGACGTGAAAGAGCCACGGATTCCAAGCTGGAGCTGGGGAAACGTCACGCCTCAACGGCGTGCGGGTGCGCCTTGATGATCTTGATTTGGACGCACTTGTCCCCGGCTGCGCGCCTCGGCGTCAGTCGGGGGAAGTGGTGGGCAGGGCGGCTTCCCTGCCCGCGCCGTCGACTTCGTGGTCGCGGCTGGTGCCGATCAGCTTGAGCTGCGTGGTGGTGACGTCGTCGGTGTGGACGGCGAACGCGTGGCGGGCGCCGCCGGGGCCGTCGTGGCCCGGGGCGGCGGTGGGGGCCGGCGCGCTCGGCGCGGTGGTGCCGCCGCCGGGCAGGCCGGGCGTGGAGTCGCCGCCGCCACCCGTGGCGTGGGTGCCGGAGTCGCGCGGCCGCTCGTGGACCACCGGCAGCGATTCCGCGTGCTGGAGGACGACGAGGCGCGTGACCACGACCCGGGCGGCCTGCTGCGGGTCGGCCGTCGTGGGAACCGGAACGGCGGCCGGGACGACGGTCTCGGCGACCGTGGCCGGTGCCTGGGTGACGACGGCCGCCGTCACACCGGGCACGACCGCGATGACGCCGCCGGAGTTCGAGCCGCCGAGCACCGGGCCCAGGATGTCGTCGAGGGGCAGCAGCAGGGGCCCACCCGGGTGGCCCGTGAGCGGCTGGGTGAGCGGCGCGAGCACGGTGTGGGAAAGCGTGTCCGTGACGGCGCCGACGGTGCCCGTGACGGTGGAGAGCGTGCCGCCGACGACGTCCAGGACGCCGCCGAGGAGCCCGCCGAGCAGGTCGCCGCCGGACGAAGTGGTCTTGGCCGGCGCGGCCGGCTCGTCGGCGGTGTCCTTTGTGGTCGCTCCGCTGACCGCTTTCAGCGTGCCGCCGACGAGGGAGCCGAGCAGGTTCCCGCTGGAGGAGGTGGCCTTCGGTGCCTCGGAGCTGTCCTCGGAGATCGCCTTGGTCGTCGACTTGGTAGTCGGCTTGGCGGGGGCCGCGGTCTCGGCAGCGGTCGAGCTGTCCGACGTCGTGGCGGGCTCCTCGGTGGAAGAGCTTTCCGAGGCGACCGGCTCGACGGCGGGATCGCTGTCCGGCGTGGTGGCCGTCGGCTCTCCGTCGGCCGAGCTGTCCTTTGTGGCCTCGGGCGCGGCGGGCGTCTCGTCCACCTGTGGCTCGTCCGCCGGGGGCGGTTCGGCGCTGTCGGCCTTCGGCTGCACCGCGCAGGTGGCGGCACCGGTCTCGTGGTGGCCCTTGCGGTGCCTGGCGTGCCAAAGCGGCTTCGCGGCATGGTCCACAGTGGAGACCACGGGCGCTTCGGGGCACGTCGGCCGGTCGGCCGCCGATGCGGTGCTGCCGGACAGGGCGGCGCCGAGCAGCCAGCCGGCGAGGGTCAGCCCACCGGCGACCAGGATCTTGGCGGCGGGCCGCTGCAGCGAGGTCGTCCACGGGCGCGGCGCACGTGCGCGCGCGAGCAAGGCTTCCGGTTCACCCGGGGTGAGCGCAGGCCGAACGGGAGCGTCGCGGCGTGCGTCCGCCGTGCTGCTCACCGCCACCACCACCGTCCGCGCCTGAGGCTTCCGCGATTCCCGCTCGAGCCTGTTCTTGCTGGGGTCTTTCTCCGGCCAGGTCGCAGTTCCCCCGGGGCTGCACTCTTTCTAGCACCGCTCGAAGTCTTTCATCTCTCCCGCGTTCGATCCAGCCCGTAAGGACCAGCAGCCCGCCCGGGCCAGGTATCTGCGGCCGACAAGTTGATCACTCTCAGTGCCGTTCGGGTGTTCGCTTACGGCCATTCGGACGAGTTCTGCAACTTGCACGTTTCCGGTTGACCTGATGTTTCCGGGCGGCCGAACGCGCTTTGTGTCGAGTCGGTTCCGCTCGGTGCGCGCACTGCGGTTTCGGGGGCGTGACCGGAATTCGCCCGGGCGCGGGGCGGCCACTGGGCCGAACGGGGTCCCCCACGCGGCTTCGCTTGCCCTGCGCCGAAACCGAGCGGCTCGAACCGGTCCGGGATCCGGCTGCGGTCCGTGATCACGACGGTCTCGACCGGACGCGTCGCGAGACGTCCGGCGTGGGCGGCGCTCGCCAGGCGGAGCCCCGCGACAAGAGCTGGCGGTGTCCGCCGTGGTCGTCGCGGGAGGCAGTCATCGCGGTCGCGGAGAGTGACAGCCTGGAGTGGCAAGTGGTGGGCACGCGGACTGGCCCGGCCGACCTCCGGCGCGGTGGCCGAGACGGCCCCTGCTCCCGGTGCCCCGCCGGAACGGCCGCGAAGGACGTCTACTCAGCCGGAGCGCGGTGATCAGACCAGTTTGCGCAACCGGGTGATGGCCTCGTCGATGACCTCGTTGCGCTTGCAGAACGCGAAACGCAGCAGGTGGTTCCACTCGTCCGGGTGATCGGTGAAGACCTTCACCGGCACCGCGGCCACCCCGACCCGGCCCGGCAGTTCCCAGGCCAAATCGGCGGCGTCGGCGAAGCCGAGCGGCCGGACGTCGACGCAGACGAAGTACGTGCCCGCCGTCGGCCGGACGGCGAACCCGGCGTCCGCGAGGCCGGCCGAAAGCCGGTCGCGCTTCTCCTGCAGCGACGCGCGCAGGCCGTCGACCCAGGGCAGCTCGTGGTCGAGCGCGTGCGCGACGGCGGGCTGCAGCGGCCCGCCCGACACGAAGGTGATGAACTGCTTCGCCGCCTTCACCGCCGCGACGAGCTCCGGTGTCGAGCAGACCCAGCCGATCTTCCAGCCGGTGCAGTTGAACGTCTTGCCGGCGCTGGAGATGCTCACCGTCCGCGGCCGCATGCCGGGCAGCGTGACCAGCGGGATGTGCTCGGCGTCATCGAAGACCAGGTGCTCGTAGACCTCGTCGCAGATCGCGATCAGGTCGTGGTCGACGCACAGCGTGGCGAGCGCTTCCAGCTCGGCGCGGGTGAACACGGTCCCGGTCGGGTTGTGCGGCGAGTTGACCAGGATCGCCCTGGTCCGCGGCGTGACGGCGGCGCGCAGCCCGTCGACGTCGAGGCCGAACCGGCCGTCCGGGCCCTCGACCAGGCCGACGACCCGCCGCTCGGCCCCCGCCATCGCGACCGCGGCGGCGTAGGAGTCGTAATACGGCTCGATGACGATCACCTCGTCACCGGGCTCGGTCAGCGCCAGCAACGCTGCCGCAATGGCCTCGGTCGCGCCCGCGGTGACCAGGATCTCGGTGTCCGGGTCGTACTCGGTGCCGTAGCGCTGCCGGTGCCGCGCGATCGCGGCCCGCAGCTCGGGCCGCCCGAGCCCCGGCGGGTACTGGTTCGCCCCTCCGAACAGGGCGTTCTTCGCCGCTTCGAGCATCCCGGCCGGCCCGTCGGTGTCCGGGAAGCCCTGGCCGAGGTTGACGGCGTCGTGCCGGACGGCCAGTGCCGTCATCTCGGCGAAGATGGTCGAGGTGAACGGCCGGAGCCGGGGGACGAGAGCAGGTTCGCGCACGATCAGCCATCCTCACGGACAATGGCGATGTGGAGCAACTGACCCCCGCGAAGGTGACGCCCGCCGACCCACCGGGCGGCGCGGCCGGTGAAGAGGAAAAGCGGCGTGCGCTGCGCAAGATGAAGCTCGTCGCGCTGTCGTTCCTGGTCGGCGCGACGATCGTGTTCCTGCTGACCAGCTGGGCGCAGTCGGCCGGCTGGCCGGGCTGGGTCGGCTACGTGCGCGCCGCGGCCGAGGCCGGCATGGTCGGCGCGCTGGCCGACTGGTTCGCCGTCACGGCGCTGTTCCGGCACCCGCTCGGGCTGAAGATCCCGCACACGGCGATCATCCCGAACAAGAAGGACGCCCTGGGCAACAGCCTCGGCGACTTCGTCGGGTCCAACTTCCTGTCCGAGGAGGTCGTGCGCGACAAGCTCAAGCGCGTCGAGCTCGCCCGGCGGCTCGGCGGCTGGCTCGCCGAGCCGGACAACGCCGAGCGCGTGACGTCCGAGCTGGCCACGGCCGTCCGCGCCGCCGTGAAGGTGCTCCGCGACGAGGACATCCAGGCGATCATGGAGCAGGCCGTCGCGCGCCGGATCATCGACAAGCCGTGGGGCCCGCCGCTGGGCAAGATCCTGCAGGGCGTGTTCGCCGACGGGGCGCACCACAAGCTCGTGGACCTGATGTGCGACCGCGGCTACGAGTGGGTGCGCGACAACCACACGACGATGCTGCGCGTGGTGTCGGACCGGGCGCCGAGCTGGTCGCCGAAGTTCGTCGACGAGATGCTGGCGGACAAGGTCTACGGCGAGGTGCTGTCCTTCGCGTGGGCGGTCAAGACCGACGTCAACCACCCGATGCGGCTGGCGCTGGACAAGTTCCTCGGCGAGTTCGCCCAGGACCTGCAGACCAACCCGGAGGTGATGGCCCGCGCCGAGCAGGTCAAGGGCCAGATCGTGCACCACGAAGAGGTGCAGCGGCTGATCGGCTCGGCGTGGAGCACGGCGAAGGAGATGCTGCTGACCGCGGCCGAGGACCCGTCGAGCGAGCTGCGCCGGCGTGTCCGGCTCGGGCTCACCTCGCTCGGGCAGCGGCTGATCACCGACGACCAGCTGCGCGCGAAGGCCGACGGCTGGGTCGAGGGGGCCGCGGCGTACCTCGTGAAGAACTACTCACGGGAGATCACCACGATCATCACCGACACGGTCGAGCGATGGGACGCCGAGGAGACGTCCCGCAAGATCGAGCTCCAAGTGGGTCGCGACCTGCAGTTCATCCGGATCAACGGCACGGTGGTGGGCGCGCTCGCCGGGCTCGTCATCTACGCCGTCGCGGAGCTGCTGTTCTGAGGAGCTTGGTCGTATACCACACCTGGGGGAGCCTCAAACCAGTTGTCCACAGGAAGCTGAGTTATCCCCGGGGTTATCCACAGCTTTTCACGGTGATGGCCTAACGGCTGTCCACAACGTATGGGGGCGGGGCGGTCCGGGGCGTGGATATGTGGTGCTCCGTCCCCAAGTTGTCCACAACCGTTCGAGGGTCCGCCGCTCGGATGAGGGCTCCTCAGCCCGCGGCGGCGCGGGCGCGCCAGCCGCGCGCCTTCTCGCGGTTGCCGCAGACACGCATCGAGCACCACGTCCGCGAGCGGTTGCGCGACTCGTCGTAGAACGCCCACAGGCAGGTGTCGGCGGGGCAGATCTTCAGCCGGATCCAGTCGCCGCGCACGACCAGGCGCGCGCAGGCCGCGAACACCGCGCCCACGACGTCGTCCGCGACGAGCGCCGGCCCGTCGGCGGTGAGGGAGATCCGGGTGCCGACGTCGACGCGGCCGCCGGGCAGCCGCGGGTCGCCGATCGCCGCGCGCAGGGCGTCCCGCGCCGCGCGGGCTTCGCCGGCCGGATTCGCCGCCAGCTCGTGCGCGGCCGCCCACCCGCGCCACTGCCCGGGATCTTCGAGCAGGTCGGTGCCCTCTTCGACGTTGACCGTGTTGAGGAACTCCACCACGAGGGAGGCGTCGGTGTGCACTTGCCGAGTGTACGGCGGTTGCCTTCGGGTGGGCTAACCCACATAATCGCTTCACTGGTTACTCAGGATCGAAGGGAGCGACGATGAGTGCGGTACCGACCCTGGGCGTGGTGGCCCTCGACTGCCCCGACCCGGTGGCGCTGGCCGAGTTCTACCGCGCGGTGCTGGAGTGGGAGGCGCCCGAAGTGGCCGAGGACGGGCACTGGGTGACGCTGGTCAACCCCGCCGGCGGCGCGGGCCTCGCGTTCCAGCGGGTGCCCGACTACCGGCCGCCCGCGTGGCCGTCCGCGGAGAACCCGCAGCAGATGCACCTGGACCTGAACGTCACGGACCTGGAAGCGGCGCACGAGCGCGTGCTCGGGCTGGGCGCGAAGCTGCTCGACGACAACCCGGAGACGTTCCGCGTCTACGCCGATCCGGTCGGGCACCCGTTCTGCCTGTGCGCCTGCTGAGGCGTTTTTGCGTAGGCTCGGCGGTGTGATTTGTCCGAAGTGTCAGAACCAGATGCGCACCGTCGACAAGAACGGCATCCACATCGACCAGTGCGACGGTTGCCGCGGGATCTTCCTCGACCGCGGTGAGCTCGAGGCCATCGTCGGTGCGGAGAGCTCTTTCTACGGCCGGCAGCCACAGCCGTACCAGGGCGGTCACGGCCGTCCCGACTCGCCGCGGCCCTACCGCGGCGGTCACCCGGACTCGCCGAAGGCGTACCGCGGTGGCTACCCGGATTCGCCGCGGCCGCACCGCGGGGGATACCCGGACTCGCCGCGGCCGCACCGGGGGTACCCGGATTCGCCGCGTCCGTACGGGCACGGGAACCGCAAGCGCAGCTTCCTCGAGAACCTCTTCGACTGAAATGGGTCTCGACCTGCGGATCTGCCCGGCGTGCGGCGAGCTGGCCGAACAGCCGGTCGTCGCGGGCTCCGTCATCACGTGCCCGAAGTGCGGGCACGAGCGGCCGTTCCGGAAGCTGCCCCTCTTCGCGCTGACCGGCCCCAGCGGCGCCGGGAAGTCGACGATGGGGCCGCTGCTGGCCGGGCGGTTCGCCGGCGACGTCGTGCTGCTGGAGCAGGACATCCTCTGGATCGATGCCCTGCGCGGCGACGTCACGTCGTTCCGCTCGGTCTGGCTGCGGATGGCGGCGATGGTGCAGCAGAACGGCCGCCCGGTCGTGCTGTGCGGGACGGTGGCGCCGCCGGAGTTCGAGCAGCTGCCGGAGCGCGCGTTCTTCAGCGACATCCACTACCTGGCGCTGGTCGGGTCGCCGGAGTCGCTGCGCGCCCGGCTGCGGGCGCGGCCGGCCTGGCGGGAGTGGGACGAGCCGCGGATCGACGAGATGCTGGAGTTCAACGACTGGCTGCGGAAGTCGGGCCCGGCCCTCGGTGTCGACCTCTTCGACACCACGGAGGTGTCCCGCGAGGCGACGGCCGACCACGTGGAGAAGTGGATCCGGGCGCGGTTGCCCTAGCTCGCCGGACCGAGGTCGCGCCCCGGTGCGGGTGGCCGGTCGGTTTGGTCCAGCGGCCAGGTGCGCCCGTCCGGCGAGTCGAGCCAGAACTCCTGGCGGTCGCCGGTCACCGTGACCCCGAACCGGTCGCGGTCCGGCTTGCCCAGCTCGCACCACTCGACGAAGGCCGCCTCGGCGAGCTCCCACAGCGCCCGCGGGCCGCCCTGGGCGACCTCGTCGGCGCCGCCGCGCTTGCGGTGGCGGACCCACGAGCCGTCCGGGTGGACCAGCGCGAGACCCGGCGTTTCGCCGTCCCC
The DNA here is from genome assembly GCF_040638975.1 of Amycolatopsis sp. NPDC024027. Taxonomy (NCBI): domain Bacteria; kingdom Bacillati; phylum Actinomycetota; class Actinomycetes; order Pseudonocardiales; family Pseudonocardiaceae; genus Amycolatopsis; species Amycolatopsis sp. NPDC024027. The sequence goes on along the minus strand of NZ_JBEZYY010000013.1, from coordinate 215,820 downwards.
TTCGCGCACCGGCCGGACGCCGGGCAGCGCCAGCCCGGCGAAGAACTCGAACTGCTTGCGGGGCTGGAGCACCGTCGACATCGGCAGCCGCGTCTGCTCCCAGTCGCCGCGCGACGGCATCGGCAGCGGGCCGGTCTCCGGTAGCCGGTGGGCGCGCAGCGGCATGAAGCGGCCGTCGCGCGCGAGGACGCGGCCCTGCGCGGTGCCGTCCTCGCCGGCGACGAGCCGGACCAGCCCGGCGCCGATCGGGCGGTTCAGCGTCGTGACGATCAGCCCGCCCGGCGCGGTCTGCGCCGGCCAGGCCGGCGGGATCGACGACACCGAAGCGGTGCACAGCACCCGGTCGAAGATCTTCCCGGCCGGGAAGCCGAGCGCGCCGTCGCCCACCGCGCAGGCCGGGTGGTGACCCGCGGCGGCCAGCCGCTCGCGCGCCGCCGCGACGAGCACCGGATCGATGTCCACTGTGGACACCCGGCCGGCGCCGCAGCGGTGGCTCAGCAGCGCGGCGTTGTACCCGGTGCCGGTGCCGATCTCGAGGACGCAGTGCCCGTCGCGCACCCGCAGCTCCTCGAGCATGATCGCCATGATGGAGGGCATGCTCGACGAGCTCGTCGGCGTGCCCGCCACCGGGCCGGTGCGCCGGGCGAGCTCCCAGCGGTCCGGATCGTCGTCGAGCTGCGTCACCAGCACGTCGCGGGAGTAGACGGTCTCCAGCCAGCCGGGGTCGCCGCGGTCGACCGCCGCCCACAGCCCGCCCGCCGGCACGAAGAACCGCGGCAGGAAGACGTGGCGGGGGACCGCGCGGAAGGCGGCGATCCACTCCGGCGCGTGCAGGACGTCCTCGTCGAGGAGGTGCTCGACGAGGCGTCGCCGCAGCCGGGCCGAGCGCGTCATGGGACCACGGTAGCGGTGAGCACCACCACACCCGAAAGTTGCAAGCAGTGTGCTTGCAATAGCTAGCACTCCCGCGTACCGTCGAAGGTGTCGCGAGGAGGTGACCGGATGCCAGAGACCGGTGGGACGTCAGGATCCGGCAGTCCCATGGAGAAGGTCGCGGACATCGCTTCCGACATCGGCGAGTACATCCGCCAGCAGCGCAACACCGCGAAGATCTCGTTGCGCCAGCTGTCGAAGCTCGCCGGCGTGTCCAATCCGTACCTGAGCCAGATCGAGCGCGGGGTGCGCAAGCCCAGCGCGGAGATCCTGCAGCAGATCGCCAAGGGCCTGCGCATTTCGGCGGAAGCGCTGTACGTGCAGGCCGGGATCCTCGATTTGCCGACGGGCGGCCCGGTGGGCGACGCGATCCGCGCCGACGCCGAGCTGACCGAACGGCAGAAGCAGGTCTTGCTCGACGTGTACGAGTCCTTCCGGCGGGAGAACGCCGCGGCACGGCCGGCCGCCGCTCCTGCCCCGGAAACCACAGACACCACACCAGCCGCGAACACCGAGGAGTCACCATGACCACCCCCAAGACCGAAGACGTCAAGAAGGCCGTCACCACCGCCCTCGACCAGGTCCGCACCCCGCTGCTCGCCGCGCTCGGCGCCGGCAACCTGGCCACCCACGCCGTCACCGACGCCGTGGCGAAGGCCAAGGAGAACGTGACCAAGAGCGGCGAGGTCGCCCGCAAGAACCTGCAGGAGCTGCCGACCGACGTCGAAAGCCTCCGCGAGAAGCTGGACCCGGCCGAGCTGCGCAAGGCCATCGACGAGTACACCGAGGCCGCGCTCAAGCTGTACAACAAGCTGGCCGAGTCGGGCGAGCAGGCGTGGGACAAGATCGCCACGCAGCCGCAGGTCAAGAAGGCCATCGAGCAGCTCGAAGAGGCCCTGACCACCGCGCAGGGCCAGGTCGAGGGCGTGACCACCGAGGTCCGCGAGCGCGTCGACGGCGTGCTGGCCAAGGTGACCAAGCGCACCCGTTCGGCCGGCGAGAAGACCGCCCGCAAGGTGACGAAGGTCGCCGGCGAAGCCGCCGACACCGTCGAGGAGCTGGGTGACGACCTCGCCCACGAGACCCGCTCGGTCGCCCGCAAGGCCGCGAACAAGACGGCCCCGAAGACGGCCGCCCCGGCCCGCCGCACGACCACGACGACCACCACCAGCGCCGCCGCGAAGAAGCCGGCCGCGCCGAAGACCGACAAGTGACATCGCTGTGAACTCCCGGCCCCGCCACCGCACCCCCGGTGGCGGGGCCGGGGTCGTTCGGGTGGTTTGCCGTAAGCTGTCGCTGTGCTAGTCGCCATCTGGATCCTCAATGTCATCCACTGGGGCAGCGCGCTGGTCGGGCTCTTCGCCTTCGTGCACGCGCTGCTCCAGCGCGCCGACGCCTACTCCGCGGCCGACCGCAAGACCAAGCCCATCTGGATGCTGATCACCGGCGGCGCGACCCTCGCCATGGTGCTGTTTCCGGTGATGGGCCCCGGGATGATCTTCTACGTGCCCGCCATGGCGGCGGCCCTGGTCTACATCGTGGACGTCCGCCCGAAGCTGATCGAAGTCCAGCGCGGCGGCTCCAGCTGGTGAACCACGCCGTGGTGCTGTTGCGCCCGGTGTGATCTTTCCCGCTTCCGGCTCCTGCTTTCGTCGCGCCAGGTGAATCTCCCTCCGCTCCTGCCGGGTGAGCCTCCTTCCCACCCCCGTCCGCCGTGGCGGGGGCGCTGTTTAATGGGGATCGTGACCTGGACCATCGCCGGGAGCCTCACCGTCGTTCCCGCCCCCACGCGTACTGACCTGCTCGCCGAGCCCGTGGCCAAGGCCCTGGCCGCGCTCGCCGACCCGGACGCCGTCGGCGTCGCGGAGATCGACCCTTCGCTCGCCGACACCGCCGCCTTCTGCGAGGCCTACGGCTCGCCGCTCGAGGCGTCCGCGAACTGCGTCGTCGTCGCCGGCAAGCGCGCGGGCGAAGTCCGCTTCGCGGCCGCGCTCGTGCTCGCGACCACCCGCGCCGACGTCAACGGCGTGATCAAGCGCCGCCTCGACGTCCGCAAGGCGTCGTTCGCGCCGATGGACGAAGCCGTCTCGCTGACCGGGATGGAGTACGGCGGCATCACGCCGGTGGGCCTGCCCGCCGAATGGCCGATCCTGCTCGACCGCCGCGTCGCCGAGGCACCCGAGCTCGTCATCGGCAGCGGGATCCGCCGCAGCAAGCTGCTGATCTCCGGCGCCGCGCTCGCCGCCCTGCCCGGCGCGGAGGTCGTCGAGGACCTCGCCCGGTGACGTCCGTCTGGCTCCGGTACCTGACCGGTGCCGACATCGACGCGCTCGGCGTCACCGACGCCGAGATCGTCGCCGCGGTCGAGGACGTGCTCGCCGACCACGGCCGCGGCCAAGTCGTCTTCGAGCCGCGTACGCACCTCGTGCCGGACAACGGCGGCAAGGGCCACTTCAACATCCTCCGTGGCCACCTCTCCGCGAAGCAGGTCAGCGGGGTGAAGGTCGTCGGTGACTTCGTGGGGAACTTCGAACGGGGCCTCCCTTCGGAAATGGCGTTGATCCTGTTGCTCGACCCGGACACCGGCATGCCGCGGGCGATCGTCGACGGCACGATGATCACCGAGGCCCGCACCGGCGCGATGACCGCCGTCGGTGCGAAGTACCTGGCCCGCCCGGATTCACGGGTGCTCGGGCACATCGGCGCCCGCGGTACCGCCTGGTGGAACGTCGTGCTGCTGGACTCCTTGTTCGACTTCGCCGAGATCCGCGTGACCAGCAAGCGCCCGGAGTCGCGCGAGGACTTCGGCCGCCGGCTGTCCGAGCGGCTCGGCAAGGACGTCCGCGTCTGCGCCACGGCCGAGGAGACCCTGGACGGCGCGGACATCCAGGTCGAGGCCTCCCGGCTCGTCGAGCCCGAGGCGCTGGTGCGCCGCGAGTTCCTCCGGCCGGGCACCTTCCTGGTGCCCTACGGCACGATCAGCGCGCTCGAGCTCACGCTGCTCGACGACATCGACAAGGTCGTCGTCGACGACTGGCGCGAATCGCGGTCCGGCAACCCGCGGTTCGGCGCCCTGCGCCCGCAGCTCAACGCCGGCCTCCTCACCGCGGACAACGTCCACGCCGAGATCGGCGACATCGTGGCGGGCAGCAAACCCGGCCGCGAGCACGACGCCGAACGGATCCTGTTCTGGCACCGCGGACTGTCCACAACGGACGTTGCGGTGGCGAACATGATCCTCGCCCGTGCCGAGGCTTCCGGCGTCGGCACCATGCTGCCCTACCGATGATCGTCTCCGACAGCGAGTTCGCTGACAGTGAACGGTTGATTCTGGACAAACCGCTGGTAGAAGCCCTGAAGCGACGCCGGGAAGAGGTCTTGACGGCCCTTGCCGAGCCGGTAAATCCGGTCTACGGGGTCACCACCGGGATGGGCCGCCTCGCGGGGGTCGTGCTGGATCCGCGGCAGCAGGCCGAACACCAGCGCAACCTGCTGATCGGCCGGGCCGTCGGCGGGCCGCCGTGGCTGCCGCCCGAAGACGTCCGCGCACTGCTCGTCGTTCGCCTGCGCGACTTCCTGCGGCCGTGGTCGGGGGTGAGCGCCGAGTTGGTGCAGTTCCTGGTGGACCGGTTGAACGACGGCTTCACGCCCGCGGTGCCGCGCTTCGGGCTCGGCAGTTCGGGCGAGATCATCGCGCTCTCCCACGCGTTTCAGACGTTCCTCGGCATCGGCACGGTTTTGGAGGACGGCGTCGAAGTGCCGGCCGCTTCGGCGCTCGCTGCGCGTGGTGCCACGCCTTATGTCCTTGGGCCGAAGGAAGGTGCTTCGCTGCTTCAGGGTTCTCCGCTGGCGATGATGCACGCTGCGCGTGGCTGGACCGAAACCCAGCAGCTCATCGACCTGCAGACGCTCACCGCGGCGATGGCGATCGACGTGCTCGGCGCGCCGCGTGCGGTGTTTTCCCCGGTCATGGCGGGCGGCGACGACCACCTACGGGCGTTGCTGCACGAGCTGACCGAGCTGGTCGGCATCGGCCCGGTGCGGCCGGGTGTGGTGCAGGCCCCGCTTTCGGTGCGGGTCGCGCCGCGGGCGTTGGCGCACGCGTCTCGCGTCAACCGCGACTTGCACGAAACCCGGCGACGCTGGGAAACGATGCCGGGTGATTCGCCCTCCTTCGTCGACGGTGTTTTCGTGCCGGGCACCGGGTATCACGCGGTGGACCTGGGGTTGCGGATGGACGCGGTGACGGCCGCGCTGGTGCACCTCGGCGAAATTTCGGTGCAGCGGACGCACCGGTTGCTGGACGAGCGGTTCAGCGGGTTGCCGCCGCAGCTCACGGCCGATCCGGGGCCACGGGCGGGCTTGGTCCCGCTGCACAAGCGGGCGGCCGGCGAACTGCACGCACTGCGCCGGCTCGCGACACCGGCGACCCTCGGTTCGATCGACACATCGGCCGGTCAGGAGGACGTGCAAGCGTTCGCGTCGGCGGCCGGCGAGCAACTGCGCGCGGCGGCTTCCCACCTTTTCGCGATCACGGCGTGCGAGCTGATCACGGTGTCCCAAGCCCGGTACCTGGCCGGTGGGGACGGCGTGCCGGGGCTTCGCGCGGCCTACGGGTGGGTGCGGTCGGTGGTGCCGCCGCTGGACGAAGACCGCTCTCTGGGACCCGAAGTCGAGCGTCTGATTGCTGTTTGCCGAGCGGCTTTCTTCGACGATCTGGCGACGCTCACCTGACCCACCCGCGGGGGCGCCCCCCGTCTCGACACTATCGCGCGGCGCCGACGATTTCTGTGCTCCCACAGGGAAATCCACGGGGTTGTCCACAGGTTTGCCCCGATGTGGACAACCGGCCGCCGGAGGCTGCCGAATCGGACATCCGACGAGGGCATGGCGCTACCTTCGTCGTTGTGCGCCCTCCGGGGACGCGGACCCCGGGAAAGGAGGGATACGACGGCGGGTCCGCGTGAAGGTGAGGGTGCGGGCATACGGGCGGAAGCCCAGATCGCGATACAGAGGGAGGGCACCTGCGGATTTCGGATGGTTGATCACCGGATACACGACGGCTTCGCGAGCGCCGGCGTGGTGGGCCGCGTGCAGCGCGGCGAGGCACACCGCGCGGGCGAGCCCCGCGCGACGGAACTCCGGCAAGGTTCCGACGGGCTCCAGCTCGCCGACGGCATTGCGTTCGTCGAGCCAGATCAGGCACTGGGCGGCGAACCGGCCGTCGGGTGCTTCGACGACCCAATCCAGTTCGGCCCGGTACGGCCACGCGGCCATGACGCTGCGGTAGCTCGGTTCGGTCACCCTCGACGGGTGCCAGACCGCGCGGTGCACGGCGACGCGGCGGGCCAGATCGTCCGGTACGACCGGCCGGAGCGTGAAACCGGCGGGCACGACCGGCTCGGGCAAGTCAACGAGGAGGCGAGACATATACGACTGGTGAACGGAACTCTCCTGAAGCGCGTAACCGCAACGCTCCAGCGCGGCGACGACATGCTTCTCGGCGTCGAGCACGGTGACAGTGAGCTCGGCCGCCGAGGCGGTGTCCTCGAACCAGCCGAGCACCTCGAGCGCGAGTTCCGGGCGCGCCGGATCCACGAGCAGCGCGAGTTCACCGGGTAGCGAAATCCAGCCCCACGCGACGACTTCGCCACCCGCTTCCCACAGCACGGTCGGCCACTCGGCTTCCCGGCCGGCGTGCTGGAACCGCTGCCACGCGAGATCCCCGATGTGCAGCGAACTCGCCTTCGACCAGATCCGCTGGGCCACGCTCTGCATGGCCCGCAGGTCGGCCGGACCGGTGTAGCCGCGGCGCGTGAGGGCGGGCATGGGCAGAATCGTGCTGTGCCGCACCGGCCTTCGCCAAGCGGTTTTACCGCGGAGGTGGGTGTTGGACGTCGGGTTGCTGGGGCGCGCGGCCGCGATGTTCGCGGTGACGAACGTCGACGACCTGGTGCTGCTGGCGGTGTTCTTCGGCCAGGCGGCCGGACGCCGTGGCGAGTTCAAGGTCGTGGCGGGGCAGTTCTTGGGCTTCGCGGTGATCTTGGCGGTGTCGGTCGCGGGAGCGCTCGGCGCCGGCCTGCTGCCGGACGGCGCCGTCCGCTGGCTGGGCGTGCTGCCGGTGCTGCTGGGAATACGTGCGGCGTGGCAAGCGTGGCGTCGCGACGAGGACGAGCCACCACCGGCGGCCGGGGTGGTCGGCATCGCGACGGTGTGCTTCGCCAACGGCGGAGACAACGTCGGCGTGTACGTCCCGGCGTTCGCGGTGACCGGGCCGACGGGCCTGGTGGGCTACGTGACGGTGTTCCTGGCGGGCGTGGCGGTGTGGTGCGCAGCGGGCCGGTTCCTGGCGACCCGCCCGGGCATCGCCCGGCTACTCGCCCGCTGGGGCCACGTGGCGCTGCCGGCCGTGCTGATCGCGCTCGGCGTGCTGATCCTGGTCGGCGCGTTCTAGCGAGGGGCGGGGGGCAAGCGGCGAGGGGAGGGGGCGGGGGACGGGGCGGGGGACGTGGGGGTGGTGTCCGCGGAGCCGGAGGCAGAACCGTGACGGTCGGCGCGCTCAAAGACCGGCGCTCGGTGCTCAAAACGGCCGTGTTCACGAGAGCGCCGAAGACAATCGTGATCGCCAACCCATCAGAGGGCTGATTCCGCTGTAGCGCTCAAGGTTGCCCCGCTGTGGCGAATCTGACTTCGGCGCAGCCGATCAACACGGCAAGGCGTGTGGCGATCATGAATCTGAGAACCAAAATTCTAGCCACCATCACGTTCACGTTCGCCGCGGTCCTGGCCGTGGCCGTGCCGGCGCCGGCGGCCACCCCGCCGCAGACCGTGGAAGTCGCCGCTCCCGCCGGGAGCGGGCTCGCGCCCTACATCGCCGTCATCCGGCCGGTCAGCGCCGAACGGCTCGGGAACAGCTGGCACGAGGGATGCCCGGTCGGGCCCGACCAGCTGCGGCTGATCAACCTGAGCCACCTCGGCTTCGACGGTGCCGTGCACCGGGGCGAACTGGTCGTCAACGCCGATCGCGCCTTCGAGGTCGCCCGCACCTTCGCCGACCTGTACTTCGGCCGGTTCCCCATCGAACGGATGGAAACCGTCGAGAAGTACAACTCCGACGACGACGCCTCGATGGCGGCCAACAACACCTCGGCGTTCAACTGCCGGGCCATCACCGGCGGTACCGCGTGGTCCAACCACTCCTACGGCCGCGCGATCGACATCAACACCGTGCAGAACCCCTACATTTCCGGCAGCGGCGCGGTCTACCCGCCCAACGGCGCGCCCTACGTCGACCGCACGCAGAACGTGCGCGGCATGATCCACGCCGGCGACGTCACCGAGCGGGCCTTCGTCTCCCGCGGCTGGACCTGGGGCGGCTCCTGGGACACCCCGATCGACTACCAGCACTTCGAGAAGCCCTGACCCCCGACCGGAAGAGCGACTGGGGTTACACGAGATCGTGACGCGGGCTGCGTCTGGGATCGGCCACGACGGAATCCGCAGCCTCGCGCACTGGGGATGATCGACAGGCGCCCGGGATCGCCGCCGGATGGGGTGGGTGGCGGTTCTGGGCGTCGGCCGGTGGTGCCGCCGATCCCGGCACAGCGGGCTACGCGAAGCGGGCGTTCTAGTCGCGGCGGGCGTTCTGCAGCGCGAGGCCGCGCGGTGTTGCCACGCGGGTGATCAACGCGAACGCGCCGTCGCACAGGAGCGCCAGCAGCACCGCGGCCAGGCCGCCCGCGAAGATCGCTCCGTAACCCTGGGCTCCGACCGCGAAGCCGTCGACTATGTAACGGCCCAAGCCGCCGCCGTCGTTGACGATCGCTCCGATGGCCACCGTGGCGATCAGCTGGAGGAACGCCACCCGGGCGCCCGCCAGGATCACCGGGGACGCCAGCGGCAGCTCCAGGCGCAGCATGATCTGCCCTTCGCGGTAGCCCGTTCCGCGGGCCGCGTCGATCGTCTCCTGCTCCAACGTCACGACACCCGCGTACGTGTTCGTGAACAACGGGGGCATCGCCAAGGCGACCAGCGCCAGCAGCAACGGCCAGAACGTCGTGTCCAGCTCCCAGCGGCTCGCCAGGAACCAGAACAGGATGATCAGCCCGAAACTCGGGATCGCCCGGCCGATGTTCACCGCGCTGCTCGCGAGGAACGCACCGCGGCGGTAGTGGGCGAGCCACAGCGCCGCCGGGATGGTCAGCGCCGCCGCGATCGCCAGGGCGAGGAGGGAAAACCTGAGGTGCTCCAGGACGCGGTACGGGACGCCGGCCTTGTCGGTCCAGCTCCAGCGGTTCGGGTCCGCGAGCCACGCGTTCAGCTGGTCGAGGAAGCTCATCGCGCCCGTACCTTCCGCGACCAGGGCGCCAGCACGCGCTCGCTGAGCCAGAGGACCAGATCGACCACCACCGCCAGGACGACCGACAGACCCACGCCGACGATGATCATCGTCGGGTTGGGGGTCGCCGTCTGGATGCCCGCGCGGATGAAGTAGCCCAGACCGCCGAGGCCGAGCATCGAAGTGACCGTCACCAGGCCGATCGTCGTCACCGCCGCGACACGCAGGCCGGCGATCACCACCGGCAGGGCGAGGGGCAGCTCGATCTGCCAGAGCAGCCTGCCGCGCGTGTACCCCATTCCGACGGCGGCCTCGCGGACCTCGTTCGGCACCTGGTCGACGCCGGTGACGATGTTGCGGATCAGGATGAGCAGCGTGTACGTCGCGAGCGGGATCATCGCGGAGACGAACGTCAGCCCGAAGAACGGCACCAGCACCGCGAACGCGCCCAGGCTCGGGATCACGTACAACGCGCCCGCCGTGCCGAGGATCACCGGGTACGTCCAGCGGTAACGCAGGGAGACCACGGCGAGCCCGATCGAAACCACCAGCCCGATGCCGAGCGCGGCGCCGGTCAGCGAGATGTGCTCGATGAGGCGCTGGACGATGGCGTCGGCGTTGCGGTCCACCCACTTCCACTGGAAGATCGGGGGCCCGCTGTCGGCAGCCAGCGGCGTCACCGTGTTCACGTGCACCGGGCGACCCTACCCCGATCGGGCCGAAATATTCCGGGGAGTGGGAATTTCGGGTGCTATCTCCCACGATGTGGATTCTTGTCGGAGGTCGGGGCTAGGGTCCTTTCGTCTGTTCGAGTGACGAGGGAGTGGGGATTCGTGCGCTGGTTCCGGAACGCGTCCGTGGTGGCGGTGGCCGTCGCGGCGACGCTCGGTTTGGCCGCCTGTGGCGGCAGCGACAGCGGTGACAAGCCCGCCGCGCAGGGCAAGGGTGGGGCGCCGATCGTCGTCGCGTCCTTCAACTTCACCGACAGCCAGATCCTCGCCGAGATCTACGCGCAGGCGCTGGAGGCCAAGGGCTACCCGGTGACGCGCAAGCTGAACCTCGGGTCACGGGAGCTGATCTACCCGTCGCTGAAGTCCGGTGAGCTGCAGTTCATCCCGGAGTACCAGGGTGCGGCGATCACCACCGGCTTCGGCAAGGAGGCCGGCAAAACCGCGCAGGAGGAGCACGACCAGCTGGCGAAGCTGTTCGAGCCCAGCGGTATCGGCCTGCTCAACTTCGCGGCCGCCGAGGACAAGAACACCTACATCATCAAGTCCGACCTGGCCAAGGACAAGGGCATCGCGTCCATCAGCGACCTGAAGAAGCTCGACAAGGTCGTCATGGCCGGACCGCCGGAGTGCGAGAAGCGCCTTCCGTGCTTCAAGGGCTTCACCGACGTCTACAAGCTGACCAACATCACGTTCCAGACGATCCAGGAAGCCGGGCCGCGCGTCGAGCAGCTGAAGTCCGGTGCCGTCACGGTCATCCCGGTCGACTCGGTCAGCCCGCTGACCGGTGACTCGAAGTACACCGTGCTCAAGGACGACCTCAACATCGTGCCGACCGAGAACGTCGTGCCGGCGGTGACCAAGAAGGTGCTCGACGAGCGCGGCGCCGACTTCGCCACCGCCGTGAACGCGGTCAGCGCGAAGCTGACGACCGACGTCATGCGGGACCTCAACAAGCGCGTCGACTCCGACGGCGAACGCGCCGAAGACGTCGCGAAGGACTGGCTGAAGCAGGCTGGGCTCTGAGCTACGCGATCCCGCTGACGACCCACGCCCGGGCCGTCAGCGGGATCGAGCCGTCCGGATCCGCCGGCAGGCGGCTGCGCAGCAGCTCGCGGATCCGGTCGCGGTGGGCTTGCGGCAGCGTGGCCAGGTACGTCGGCGCCGGGCCCTGCTCGCCGAGGAACGGCTGCCAGTAGTCGTCGAAGTCCGCGAACACCGTCGGGATCCTGATCTCGCCGACGGACACCGCCGTGAAGCCCGCGTCCGTCCACAACCGGCCCAGCGGCTCCGGGCGGCACAGCGTGAACCGGCGGCCCTCGTCCAGCTCGGCGACCGTCTCCGGGTCGAGCTCGCCGGCCGCGTCCCAGAACCGGCGGATCAGCTCCATGCCCTCGGCGAGGTCCCACAGGTAGGTGGCGGCCAGCCCGCCCGGGGCGGTGACGCGCGCGATCTCCGCCGCCGCGCGGTCGGGGTCGGGCACGAAGTTCAGGACCAGGCCCGAGACGACCACATCGAACCGGGCGTCCGGGAACGGCAGCGAACGGGCGTCGGCGAGGGTGAACGTCGCCCGCGGATCGGTCACGCTCGCGCGGGCCGTCTTCAGGAAACCCTCGGACGGGTCGGCGCCGACGACTTCCGCGGGGTCGGCCGCCGCCAGCACCGCCGACGTCAGCGCGCCGGTGCCGCAGCCGACGTCGAGCCAGCGCCGGCCCGCCGGGACGCCGAGCTGCCGGACGAACGTCTCCGCGATCCGGCGGCTCCACCGTCCGATGTAGGCCTCGTAAGCGTCGCCTGACTGCCACATGGCCCCGAGTACAGCACAGAAACCGCTGCTCAGCCGCCGGTCAGCGTCCCGGTCGCGTCGTGGCCCGCCGACGTCGCGCGGCGCAGGAACCCGGCGATCAGCGCCAGCTCGTCCTCGGTGTAGCGCGCGCAGAGCTCGTCCATCGCGGTGTTCATCCCCGCGTAGAGCCGGAACAGCTCCGCGTTGCGGCCGCGGACCGCGCGGACGGCGATCGAACGCCGGTCGGCCGCCTCGGGGTCGCGTTCGCGGACGATCCAGTCACCCTTCTGCAGCCGGTCGAGGATGCCGGTCATCGTCGCCGGGTGCAGCCCGGCCCGGCGGGCCAGCGCGCTCGGGCTGAGCGGGCCGTGCCGGGCGATCAGCTCGAGGCAGTCGAGGTCGACGTCCTTGAGCGCCAGCTGGGCGCTGACCTGGTGGTTCAGCAGCGAAAGCTGGTTGCGCAGCTCCCGCAGCGCGTCTTTCACCGCCACGGTCGACCGGCGGTGCGCTCCCGCACTCATATGACCCTCGTATCAGTTGGCTGACGAGCAGCCTAACGCTCGGCGAGGGCGGCCGCCGTGGGTGCGGTGCTCGGTGAAATCGTGGACCCTGATCTGTACGCCGGAGAAGGAGTCAAATGGGAAAGGTCACGGCCACCACGGAGCGCACCATCGACGCCCCGGCCGACAAGGTTCGCGTGCTCGTCGCCGACTACGCCGAGACGCGGCCGAAGCTGCTCACCGAGCACTACCGCGACTACCAGGTCACCGAAGGCGGCGTCGGCGCCGGGACCAAGGCCGGCTGGAAGCTGCAGGCGACGTCCAAGCGCGTGCGCGACGTCAAGGCGACGGTCACCGAGCCGCGGCCCGGGACGCTGGTCGAGACCGACGCGAACTCCAGCATGGTCACCACGTGGACCGTCACTGAAGCGGGTGAACGCAGTGTGGTGAAGATCGAAACGACGTGGGACGGTGCGGGCGGCATCGGCGGCTTCTTCGAGAAGACCTTCGCGCCGGGCGGGCTCAAGAAGATCTACGACGGCGTGTTGGAGAAGCTGGCGGAGATCGTGTAGCTCGTCACAATCGGAATCTGCGCCCCGGTTAGCTGGTTACATCGGGTGGAATCCGGGGCGGCTGCCCCGCTTCGAGACTTTGGAGGAGATTCGACGATGAGCACGGCGACCGAAATCCGGCTGGCTTCGCGTCCGGAAGGTGTTCCGACGGACGACAACTTCGAGATCGTCGACACCGAGGTGCCCACGCCGGGTGAGGGGCAGATCCTGGTCCGCAACCTGATCATGAGCGTCGACCCGGCGATGCGCGGCCGCATGAAGGACGTCAAGTCCTACGCACCGCCGTTCCAGGTCGGCGAGGTCATGTCCGGCGGGGCGGTCGGCGAGGTCGTCGAGTCCCACGTGGACGACGTCAAGCCGGGTGACCACGTGCTGCACCAGGCCGGCTGGCGCACCCACGCCGTGCTCGACGCGGGCCGGTACGTCAAGGTCGACGGGGCCGCGGCGCCGCTGTCGACGTACCTCGGCGTCCTCGGCATGCCGGGCCTGACCGCGTACGCGGGCTTGCTGGAGTCGGCCGAGTTCAAGCCGGGCGACACGGTGTTCGTCTCGGGCGCGGCCGGCGCGGTCGGCTCGCTGGTCGGGCAGCTCGCGAAGCTGAAGGGCGCCAAGCGCGTCATCGGCTCGGCGGGTTCGGCGGAGAAGGTCCGGCACCTGATCGACGACCTCGGCTTCGATGCCGCGTTCAACTACAAGGACGGCCCGGTCGCCGAGCAGCTGCACCAGGCGGCGCCGGAGGGCATCGACGTCTATTTCGACAACGTCGGCGGCGAGCACCTCGAAGCCGCGATCGACGCGATCACCGTGCACGGCCGGATCGCCGTCTGCGGGATGATCTCCACGTACAACGCCACCGAGCCGACGCCGGCGCCGCGCAACCTCGCGCAGGTCATCGCCAAGCGGCTCACCATCCGCGGCCTGCTGGTGATCGACCACTGGCACCTGCAGCAGCAGTTCGTCACCGAGGTCGCGCCGCTGGTGAACTCCGGCGAGATCAAGTACTCGGAGACCTTCGTCGACGGCATCCGCAACGCGCCCGAGGCGTTCCTCGGCCTGCTGTCGGGCGCCAACACCGGCAAGATGCTGGTCCGGATCGCGGACTAGAGGAGTCCGGCCAGCTCCGGCAGGGTCGACGCGGTGTAGGTGGGCGCGGGCGAGCCGGGCAGCGGGTGGACGCCGGGACGGGTGAGCAACGCCGTCTCGAGCCCCGCGGCCTGGGCGCCCGCGATGTCCCAGTCGTGCGCGGCGATCATGACCGCCCGCTCCCCGGGATAGGCGGCCGTGACCTGGAGGTACGGCTCCGGCGCGGGCTTGAGCCTGCCGACCTGCTCGGCCGTGAAGATCCGGTCGAGCAGCGGAGCCAGCCCGGCGTTCAGCAGCTGCGCCTCGGCGGTGGCGAGCGGCGAATTCGTCAGGGCGACGATGGTGTGGCCCTGTTCGCGGAGTTTCACCAGGCCGGGTTCGACGTCCGGGTGGGCGGGGAGGCTGCGCAGTCCTTCGCCGATCTTCGTGAGGTCGGCCTCCCGCCCGTGCCGGTCGGCGACCTCGATCGCGGCGTCGCCGGCGATGCCCGCGAAGTCCCGGTAGCCGCCGGTCGCCGTCACGGTCAGGACGGTGTGGATCGCCAGGCCGAACCACTCGCGCCGCAGCTCGGGCCCGCCGATGGTGGTGTCCAGTGCGGCGAGGTCCAGCAAGGTCTCGTTGACGTCGAGGACGCACAGCATGCGGCACTCCGGAGGTTCGAAGGTTCTCGTACCTGACCGAAGGTACGACAGCTGAGCGGCGGTGTTCGAACTGCTCCGCGGTGACGGCGGCGAGCGGGCAGTGTGACGCGGGCAACGGCACGTTCGTCGTCGGCGGGATCAGTACTGCTCGGTCAACGCCCGCTCGTCGAGGCTTGCGTCCAGTTCCGCCGCCGACATCGGCAACGCCATCTGGTCACGCATGATCGTGCCCATCGACGGCAGAGCCGAGCGGTCCGGCCAGGTCTCCGGGTCCCACAGCGACGACCGCAGGAACGCCTTCGCGCAGTGCATGTACAGCTGCTCGACCTCGACGACCACCGCCAGCTTCGGCCGCTTCCCCTTCACCACCAGCGAGTCGAAGAACGGCGCGTCCGACATCAGCTTCGCGCGGCCGTTCACCCGGAGCGTTTCGTTCATCCCCGGCACCAGGAACAACAGCCCCGCGTGCGGGTTGTCGACGATGTTGCGGAAGCTGTCGATCAGCTTGTTGCCCGGGCGGTCCGCCAGCACGAGCGTCTTCTCGTCGAGGACCAGCACCGAACCGGCCGGGTCGCCGCGCGGGGAGACGTCGCAGCTTCCGTCCGGTGCCGAGGTGGCCAGCAGCACGAACGGCGAGTGCGCGATCAGGTTCCGGGCGTGCTCGTCGATCCGGTCGATGACCTTCTGCCGGGTCCGGTCGGCCACCTCGCCGATCACCTCGCGCAGCGCCTCGTGCGAACCGACGACTGTCCCCTCGATGATCCCCATGCGCTCAACCTAGCGCGGACCACCGACAGTCCGGCCCGCGATCACGATCCGCGCGGCCTCCGTGGACTTCTGCACCACCAGGTCCACCGAATAGCCGTGCTTCACGAAGACGCCGTCGAGCTGGAACGTGCCGTAGCCGTGGGCCTGGGTGAACAACTGCTCCATCAGCTCCAGGGCCGTTGCCGGGTCCGGGGCGACGACCAGGCAGCGCATCAGGAACTCGTCGGTCAGCCGGCGGGTCTGCTCGTGCAGGCCGACGTGGTCCGGCCCGTGCAGGCCGTCCGCGTAGAGGACGTTCATCCCCGCGCGCCGCTCGATCAGGTACCGCGTGTAAGCCCCCGCGGCCGCGGCGAGGGCGTCCGCCGGGGCAGCGTGCTCGGCGGCCGCCGCCGCGACGCGGTCGGCCAGCTGGCCGGCGATGTGGCCCGCGACCTCGGCCAGCAGGGTCTCGCGGTCGGCGAAGTGCCGGTACGGCGCGCCGGGGCTGACCTTCGCGCGCCGGGCGACCTCGGCGACCGAGAAGCCGGCCAAGCCCTGCTCCGCGATCAGGTCGAGCGAGACGCGCACGAGCTCGCCGCGGAGGTCGCCGTGGTGGTACTTGCCGCCCATGACCCGGATCACGTCTCTCGGTCGAAATATGTAAGACCTCTCTTACGTAGAGATGTAAGAGGCCTCTTACGAAACAACGGTACTTGAACCTGGAGGGTTCCATGAGCACCACCACGCACGCCATCGCCGCTCCGGCGCCGGGCGCGCCGCTGGCGCCGACCACGATCGAGCGCCGTGACCTGCGTCCCGACGACGTGCTGATCGACATCGCCTTCGCCGGTATCTGCCACAGCGACATCCACCAGGCCAAGGAGGACTGGGGCCAGGCGATCTTCCCCATGGTCCCGGGTCACGAGATCGCCGGCGTGGTCGCCGCGGTCGGCTCGGCCGTCACGAAGTACCAGGTCGGCGACCGCGTCGGCGTCGGCTGCATGGTCGACTCCTGCGGCGAGTGCGAATACTGCCTGGCCGGCACCGAACAGTTCTGCGTCAAGGGCAACGTCCAGACCTACAACGGCGTCGGCTTCGACGGCGAGAACACCTACGGCGGCTACAGCAACCAGATCGTCGTGAAGGACGCCTTCGTCTGCGGCATCCCCGAGGGGATCGACCTGGACGTCGCCGCGCCGCTGCTGTGCGCGGGCATCACCACCTACTCGCCGCTGCACCACTGGGGCGCCGGCCCCGGCAAGAAGGTCGCCGTGATCGGCCTCGGCGGGCTCGGTCACATGGCCGTCAAGATCGCCGCCGCCATGGGCGCCGAGGTGACCGTGCTGAGCCAGAGCCTCAAGAAGCAGGAAGACGGCCTGAAGCTCGGCGCGAAGGACTACTACGCCACCAGCGACGAGTCGACGTTCGACGTCCTGCGCGGCAAGTTCGACATCATCCTCAACACCGTGTCGGCCAAGCTGCCGGTGGACGCCTACCTCGGCCTGCTGCGGGTCGGCGGCGCGATGGTGAACGTCGGCGCGCCCGGCGAGCCGCTCGCCTACAACGCCTTCTCGCTGCTCGGCGGCAACAAGGTGCTGGCCGGTTCGATGATCGGCGGCATCGCCGAGACCCAGGAGATGCTGGAGTTCTGCGCGAAGCACGGCATCGGCGCGGAGATCGAGACGATCTCGGCCGACAAGGTCAACGAGGCCTACGAGCGCGTCGAAAACTCCGACGTGCGCTACCGCTTCGTCATCGACGCCAAGACCATCGGCGCGTGACTCCCGGAGCACGGCAACCGCGTCAGAACACCACGGTGCGGTTGCCGTGCACCAGCACGCGGTTCTCCAGGTGCCACCGGAGGCCGCGGGCGAGGGTGACCTTTTCGATGTCCCGGCCCTTGCGGACCATGTCCTCGACCGAATCGCCGTGGTCGACGCGGATGACGTCCTGCTCGATGATCGGGCCCGCGTCGAGGTCCGCCGTCACGTAGTGACAGGTCGCGCCGACCAGCTTCACGCCGCGCGTGTGGGCCTGGTGGTACGGCTTCGCGCCGATGAACGACGGCAGGAAGCTGTGGTGGATGTTGATCGCCCGCCCCGCCCACTCGCGGCACAGGTCGGCGGGCAGGATCTGCATGAACCGGGCCAGCACCACCGCGTGCGGGTCGTGCCCGGCGACCAGCTCGCGCACCTGCTCGAACGCCGCCGCCTTGTCGCCGGCCGCGAACGGCACGTGGTGGAACGGGATGCCGTGCGCGCGGGTGATGTCGGCCAGTGAGTCGTGGTTGCCGATCACCGCGGCGACGTCGACGTCGAGTTCCCCGGAGGCGACGCGGCCGAGCAGGTCGTACAGGCAGTGCCCGGCCTTGGAGACGAGGATCACCGCGCGGCGCCGCTCGCCGGTGTCGCTGACCCGCCAGCTCGACTCGGCGGACAGCTCCGCGGCGACCTCGCCGAAGCGGGCGCGCAACTCGTCGGCGTCGAAGGGCAGCGAGTCGGCCCGGACGACCTGGCGGGTGAAGAACCAGCCCGTGTCCGGATCGGTGTGGTAGGCCGCCTCGACGATCCAGCCGCCGTGCTCGGCGAGGAACCCGGAGATCCGGGCGATGATGCCGGTGCGGTCGGGGCAGCCGAAGGTGATGACGTAGCGGCGTTCGGGAGCGGTCACGCCGTGCATTCTCCCTGGCGCTGGTCAGGGCGCTGCGAGCGGTGCGAGGTCACCCGTGACCGACGCCTGGTGCGGACGGCCCCACAGCGCCCGGTAGACGTCGTCGGCGGCGCCGGTGACCGCCGCGCCGGGCTCGCCGAGCGCCCACGTGCGCTCCGGTGTCGTGACGCGGACGTTGGCCTCCTTGCCCAGCCGTGGGATGAGGTAGGTCAGGAACTCGTCGATCCCGTCGTTCGCGAAGCCGGGGGAGAAGCGGGTGCCCGGACCGTCTTCGAGGGCCGACTCGGCGTCGAGGCGGTGGATCGCCGTCTCGTGGGCCATCCGCCGCGTCCAATCGCCGACCGTCGTGGCGAAGCCCGGGTACGGCGAGAACGCCGGGGTTTCCGGGGCGCGGCCGAGCGCTTCCCGCAGCGCGAGGCGCTGGCCGTCCCACCACCCGAGGACGTCGTCCCAGCCCGATGGCGGCTCGGGTCGCACCGGCCGGTTCACCGCCAGGCCGACCGCGAAGCCGTGCACGAACGCGATGTGTGTCACCAGGTCATGAACAGTCCACTTCGGACAGTTCGGCACCCGGGCCGACGGCCCGGCCGCCAGCGCCGCCCGTTTCAGCCCGTCCGCGTGGACGTCGATCGCTTCGAGCATGCGCCGACCGTAGCCGCCGCCCGGCCTCGATGGCGACCACCAAACCCAGGCCCAGGCTGAAGGACAGCAGCAAGCCCTTGGCCGGCTCGTCGGCGAAAGCGGCTCCGCCCGCGAAGCCGATCAGGACGCTGTACACCGCCCAGATCGCCGCTCCGGCGGCGTCGAGTGCGACGAACTTCGGCAGCGGGTAGCCGAGGCTGCCGTTGGCCAGCGCGCTGGCGACGCGGCCGCCCGGCAGGTAGCGGGCCGCGATGACGAGCAGCCCGCCGTGGCGGCGCACCTGGTCGAGGGCCCATTCGTGGCGACGGCGTCCCTCCGCCCCGCGCTGCAGCCGCGCGATCGCTTGCGGCCCGGCGGCCCGGCCGACGGCGTACCCGAGACAGTCGCCCGCCCACGCACCCCCGGCCGCCACCGCGGCGAGCAGGGTCAGCTGCGCCGGATCGCGGCCGAGCAGGACGGCGACGGTGACGACCGTGGTCTCGCTGGGCATGAAGGGCAGCAGCGCGTCCAATCCGGACACCGCGAAGACGAGCACCCACAGCCACGGCGAGCCGAGCGCCTCGCGCAGCAGCTCGGTGACCTGGCCCAGGAGTTCCACGGCTCAATGGTGATCACCGCAGGTCACTTCGGGGTGACGCAGCGGGGGTGGCCCGGTGAACGTTCAGGCGGGGGCGACGGCGGCCCAGGGAACCGTCAGTTCACCCAGCCGGATCCGGGACGGCGGGCCCAGCACCGGCCAGCCCCGCGCGGCCAGCAGCCGGACCGTCTCCAGCCAGCGAGAACGGGCGCCGAAGGACTGGTGGGGAGCCGCCGTCGCCCAGCAGGTGTCCAGGGTGGACAACAGCGCATGGACGCGCTCACCGGGCACGTTCCGGTGGATCAGCGCCTTCGGCAGCCGCTCGGCGATCGTCGACGGCTTCTCCAGCCCGGCCAGCCGCATCGAGAGCGTCAGCGAGACCGGACCGGCCGCCGACACCAGCACCCACGTCGACAGCCGCCCGATCTCGTCGCAGGTGCCCTCGACCAGGAGGCCCTCGGCGGGCATCGAGCCGAGCATCCGGCCCCACGCGCCCGCGACCTCGTCCTCCGCGTACTGCCGGAGCACGTTGAACGCCCGCACCAGCACCGGCCGCGTCCCGGCGAGCTCGAAGCCGCCGCGGCGGAAGTCCAGCAGGGGCGGTGCCGCGGCGGGCAACGCGGCGGCCACCCGCACCGGATCCAGCTCCAGACCCAGCACCCGGACGTCGGGACGGACCCGTCGCAGCCACCGGGCCAGCTCGACCGTCGTCACCGGGGAGGCGCCGTACCCGAGGTCGACGACCAGGGGTGAGTCGGCCGCGCGCAGCAGCCGGGAAGTGGCCGGCGCGGCCGCGATCCACCGGTCGACCCGGCGCAGGCGGTTCGGGTTGGTCGTGCCGCGCGTCGGCGCGCCGACCGGGGTCAGTTTGCTTTGGTGAGCCACTTCGCGGTGAATTCGGCTTCGCGCTCCAGCAGCTTCGTGACCTGCTCGGCGATCACGCTCTCCAGCTTCCCGCCGAACAGCGGGATCCGGACCGTGACCTCGCCGCTGGTCCGGTGCACCGTCCGGTCGCCGTCGGCCAGCAACGCCGTCCGCGCGGTGATTTCGCCCGGGACGCCGCCGACCTCCACCGTGGCGTTGCCCTGGTGGCCGGTGCCGTCGTTGCTCACGCGCCAGGTCTGGGTGCGGGTCACCAGCAGGTCGCCCTTGTGCAGCGTCCGGACCGCCTGCGGCAGCTTGTCGGCGCTGATGCCCTGCCGCAGCTGGTACCGCAGGCCCGTGCCGGACGGCTCGTACGCCAGCAGCGCCGCGCTGTGCCCGCCGAGCTCCTCCAGGCGTGCCCGCAGCGCGTCTTCGCCCGCGACGGCCGCGTACGTGGCCGCGACGTCGGCGGGGAACTCAGCACGGTGCTCGATCCGGGATCCCATGAGCCGGACAGTACCGTCAGACGCGTGAACTCCGCCCGAACTCCCGCTCTCCCGAAGCTCGCCGCGTACACCACGCTGCGTCTCGGCGGCCCGGCCCGCCGGTTCGTCAGCGCCGTGACCAGCGAAGACCTGGTCGCGGCGGTCGGCGAGGCGGACGCGGCGGGCGAGCCGGTGCTGCTGCTCGGCGGCGGCTCCAACCTGGTGGTCGGCGACGCGGGGTTCGACGGCACGCTCGTCGAGGTGGCGAACACCGGCTGGCACCGTGACGGCGACCACATCGAGGTCCAAGGCGGCCAGAACTGGGACGCGTTCGTCGCCGCGCTGGTCGAGGCCGGGCTGGGCGGGCTCGAATGCCTCTCCGGCATCCCCGGCAGCGTCGGCGCGACGCCGATCCAGAACGTCGGCGCGTACGGCTGCGAAGTCGCCGAGTCGATCGTCTCGGTGGAGCTGTACGACCGCGGGACGCGCGAAGTGCGCACGCTCAAGGCCGACGAGCTCGGCTTCGCCTACCGCACCAGCGTCCTCAAGGGCACGGACACCGGCGTCGTCCTCTCGGTCCGCTTCGAGGTCCGCGAAGACGGCCGTTCCGCGCCCATCCGCTACGCCGAACTGGCGCGCACGCTCGGCGTCGAGATCGGCGCCCGCGTCCCGGCCGCCGAAGCCCGCGAAGCCGTCCTCGAGCTGCGTCGCGGCAAGGGCATGGTGCTCGACCCGGACGACCACGACACGTGGAGCGCCGGCTCGTTCTTCACCAACCCGATCGTGCCGGGTGCCGAGGCCGAAGCGGTGCTCGAGCGGATCACCTCGGTCGTCGGCGCGGCGGCGCCGCAGTACCCGGCCGACGGCGGCGTCAAGCTGTCCGCGGCCTGGCTGATCGAGCGCGCCGGCTTCGGCAAGGGGTACCCCGGTCCGGGGAACCGCGTTTCGCTGTCGACTAAGCACACGCTGGCGCTGACCAACCGCGGCGAGGCGACGACGGAGGACCTGCTCGCCCTGGCCCGCGAGGTCCGCGACGGCGTCCACGAGCGCTTCGGCGTCCGGCTGCACCCCGAACCACTGCTGATCAACTGCGTGATTTGAGCCGAATCGGGCAACCCGTACGTGTGTAGGACGTCTTTGTCGACAAAGGCGTCCTACACCTGACTGGTTGGACTTTGCCCATCAGCGGGTAACGTCGGCCGGGCTACCAGCGCTAAAGGGCGTGTGCCCGCTGGTCGGCGGGGGATTTCAGGAGGTTTCGGTGATCGAACGGCGTACGGTCTTCAAGGCTGCTCTGGCGGCTGGGGCCGCCCTGGTCGCCGCCGCGTGCTCGAGCGAGACGGGCGGCACCGCCAAGCCGACCGGTGCCAACAGCGACGGCGAAGGCGGTGGCGCGCAGCCAGTGGCGAAGATCACGGCCGAGCCCGCCGCCGACGCCAAGGACGTCGCGGTGCTCAAGCCCGCCGTGCTCAAGGTCGCCGACGGCAAGCTCACCGAGTGCAAGCTCAGCGCCGACGGCGGCAAGGAGGTCAAGGGCGATCTCTCGCCCGACGGCCTCACCTGGACCAGCTCCGAGCCGCTCGGCTACGGCAAGACCTACACCTACGCCGCCAAGGCCACCGGCTCCGACGGCAAGCCGGTCGAGTTCAAGGGCAGCTTCGCCACGATCTCCCCGGCCAAGCAGGTCCGCGCCACGCTCAACCCGGCCGACAACCAGACCGTCGGCGTCGCCATGCCGATCAGCGTCAAGTTCCAGTCGCCGGTGAAGAACCGCGCCGCGGTCGAGAAGGCCCTGTCCGTGAAGACGGACAAGGACGTCGAGGGCGCGTGGGGCTGGCTGTCCGACAGCCAGGTCGACTACCGGCCGAAGGAGTACTGGCCGCAGAACATCACCGTGAACGTCGAGGCGAAGCTCTACGGCGTCGACCTGGGCGGCGGCGCGTACGGCAAGGCCGACGTCACGACGAAGTTCAAGATCGGCCGCAACCAGGTGGTCAAGGTCAACACCCCGGACCACCAGATGCGCGTCTACCGCGGCGGGTCGCAGGTCAAGAGCTACCCGTGCGCGAACGGGCTGGACGGCGAGGTCGACCGCAACACCCCGAACGGCACCTACATCATCATGACCCGGGAGCCGACCGCGGTGTTCGACAACGCCCGCTACGGCTACACGAACGTCAACAAGAAGTGGGCCTGCCGGTTCTCCAACCACGGCGAGTACATCCACGAGAACCAGGACAACGCGGCCAACATCGGGAAGAACAACAACTCCCACGGCTGCGTCAACCTGCTCGAGGCCGACGCCAAGGACTTCTACGACTCGGCGATGATCGGCGACCCGGTCGAGATCACCGGCTCGAAGCTGAGCCCGCCGATGGCCTCGGACGTCAAGGACTGGAACTACAGCTGGGCGGCCTGGCAAGGGCTGGGTGCGAAGTAGCTCGTGCGCACCGAAGTCGTCGGGCACGGCGGGGTCCGGCTCGGCCTGCGGGTCGAGGGCGCCGAAAACAGCAGGCCGATCGTGTTCGTGCACGGCTGGGCGCAGTCGGCCGGCTGCTGGGCCGCGCAGCTCGCCGACCCGGCCCTGACCGAGCGGTTCCGCCTGGTCGCGATGGACCTGCGTGGGCACGGCGCGTCCGACGTCCCGGCGTCCGGGTACGACGATCCGCAGGCCTGGGCCGACGACCTCGCCGCGGTGCTCGACTTCGCCGGCCCGGGCGCGATCGTCGTCGCCTGGTCCTACGGCGGCCTGGTGCTGACCGACCACATCCGGGTGCACGGCACCGCACGCCTGCGCGGGCTCGTGCTCGTCGGCGCCATCACCGAGATCGGCCGCGACCGGCCGGGTGGGCGCATCGGTGCGCTGATGCGCGAGCACCTGCGGGCGATGCTTTCGGACGATCCGGACATCGCGATCCCGGCGCTCACCGCGTTCAGCCGCGGCATGGTCACCGGGCCGGTGCCGGGCGCGCAGGTCCAGGCCCTGCTCGGCGCCGCTCTCAGCGTGCCGCCTTCGGTTCGCTCGGCGCTCTTCCGCCGGGACGTCGGCAGCGAAGACGTGCTGGCCGGGATCGACAAACCCACCCTGGTCGTGCACGGCTCGCACGACCGTGTGATCGACTCCGCGTCGGCGGAGCACGCCATCGGGAAGATTCCGGGTGCCACCGGGCGTTGGTTCCTTGACGGGGGGCATGCGCCCTTCGCCGAGTCCGCGGCCGAGTTCGACGCGGTGCTCCGGCAGTTCGCCGAGGAATGCTGACGTACGCAGGAGACGTGACCCAGGTGACCAGCAACATCCGGAGGTTCCGCGCTGTGCCGCGCCGGATCGCGGTGCTGTCCGTGCACACCTCGCCGCTCGAACAGCCCGGGACCGGCGACGCCGGCGGGATGAACGTCTACGTCAGCCAGACCGCGACCGAGATGGCCCGCCGCGGCGTCGAGGTCGAGGTGTTCACGCGCGCGACCGCGTCCGGCCAGCCGCCGGTGGCCGAGCTGGCGCCCGGGGTGACCGTGCGGCACGTGCAAGCGGGCCCGTTCGAGCCACTGGGCCGCGATGAACTGCCCGCCCAGCTGTGCGCGTTCACCTCCGGCGTGCTGCGGACCGAGGCCTTCCACGAACCCGGCTACTACGACCTCATCCACTCGCACTACTGGCTCTCGGGCCAGGTCGGCTGGCTCGCCCGCGACCGCTGGTCCGTGCCGCTGGTGCACACCGCGCACACGCTGGCGAAGGTCAAGAACGCCGCGCTCGCCGAGGGCGACAAGCCGGAACCGCGTGTCCGCGTGATCGGCGAGGAGCAGGTGGTCGCCGAGGCCGACCGGCTGGTCGCCAACACTGCGGTCGAGGCGCGTCAGCTCATCGACCTCTACGACGCCGACCCGGGCGCGGTGCACGCCGTGCCGCCGGGCGTCGACCTCGAACGCTTCACGCCGGGCTCCCGGTCCGTGGCGCGCGCGGAACTGGGGCTGGCCGAAGACGACGTCGTGCTCGCCTTCGCCGGCCGGATCCAGCCGCTCAAGGCGCCGGACGTGCTGCTGCACGCCGCGGCCGCGATGCTGCGCCGCCGCCCCGAGCTGGCTTCGCGGCTGGTCGTGCTGATCGTCGGCGGGCCGTCGGGGACCGGGCTCGAGCAGCCGCAGGCCCTGCGCGAGCTGGCCGGTGCGCTCGGCATCGAGGGGCAGGTCCGGTTCCTGCCGCCGCAGCCGGGCGAACGCCTCGCCCGCGTCTTCCGCGCCGCCGACGTCGTCGCGGTGCCCAGCTACAACGAGTCGTTCGGCCTGGTCGCCCTCGAGGCGCAGGCCTGCGGGACGCCGGTGGTCGCCGCCGAGGTCGGCGGGCTGCCGGTGGCGGTGCCGCACGGCGTCTCCGGGCTGCTGGTGCCCGGGCACGGCGCCGACGAGTGGGCGGACGCGCTGGCCGCCGTCGCGCTCCGCCCGGACCGGCGCGCCGAGCTCGCCGCCAACGCCGTCGTGCACGCGCGCCGGTTCTCCTGGCGCCGGACCACGGACGCGCTCCTGGACATCTATGCTCAAGCCACCAGCGCCTTTTCCCGTGCGCTGGACCTGCGCACGGAGGTGGCGGTGTGAGCCTGGACGAGCTGATCCAGTCTACTTTGGACTCGGCGGAGCTGAAGTACGACAAGCGCGGGCCGGGAAAGTACTTCGTCACGCTGCCGGGAACGAAGAAGCTGCAGACCAACGCGTGGCTGGTCGACGGTGACCACGCGTTTTCGGTGGAGGCCTTCGTCTGCCGCCGTCCCGATGAGTCCCATGAGGACGTTTACCGGTTTCTGTTGCAGCGCAACGCCAAGCTCTACGGCGTCCACTACACAGTGGACAACCTCGGGGACATCTACCTGGTCGGCCGGTTCGGCAAGGAGACGATGAGCGCCGACGAGCTCGACAAGGTGCTCGGCCAGGTGCTGGAAGCGGCCGACGGCGACTTCAACACGCTGCTCGAGCTCGGCTTCGCGACGTCGATCAAGCGCGAGTGGGACTGGCGCGTCTCCCGCGGGGAATCCCTGGCCAACCTCCAGGCCTTCAAGCACCTCGTCGCGCCGGAGAAGCCGCACGAACCGGGCTTGACCGAGTCGTGACCCGGGCCGTGCAACGGCCCTGAACCGGACATCCGTCTCCTCGCCAGTCGAACTGGAGGGAGACGCAGGATGCGGACTCGATGGAGAGCCGGGCTCGCGGTCGTGGGCGTGGCGTTCGTGCTGGCGGGCTGCTCGGCGGCTCAAGAGGGCAAATCGTCCACGGCGGACAGTGCCGGTTCCGGGCTGGTGCCGGCCGCGCCGCAGCAGGGCACCGGCAAGTCCGGGCAGGAGAAGGTGACCCCGCCGCAGCCGGGCGCCACCGAACGCAAGCTCTCGCGCAGCGCCCGGCTGGAACTGACCGCCCCCAAGGTGGTCGACGTCGTCGCGCAGGCCCGCGGCATCGCGCTGGGCGCCGGCGGCTACACCGGGCAGGAGAGCACGGGCGACGAGCTGGCGACGCTCAACCTCGCGGTGCCCGCGGACAAGCTCGACGGCGTGCTCGACCAGCTCTCGCACCTGGGCAGCCGCCTGGTCAAACGGGAGCTGAACACCCAGGACGTGACCGAGCAGGTCGTCGACGTCGAAGCACGGCTGGCGACGCAGCGCGCGTCGGTGGAGCGGATCCGCGCGTTGCTGGCGAAGGCGACGTCGGTGTCCGAGATCGCCTCGGTCGAGGGCGAGCTCACGAGCCGCGAGGCGGCGCTCGAATCACTCGAACAGCAGCGGAACTCGCTGGCCGGCAGCGTGGCGATGGCGACCGTGGCGATGACCATCCGCAACGTCGCCGCGGCTCCGCCGCCGGCGGAGGACCACAGCGGGTTCCTCGGCGGGCTGGCCGGCGGCTGGCACGCGTTCCTCATCTTCGGCGGCGGCCTGCTGACCGTGCTGGGTGCGCTCGCGCCGTTCCTGCTGTTCCTCGTGCCGCTGGGCTGGCTCGGCTGGTGGCTCCACCGCCGTCGCCGGACCCCGGCGCCGGAACCGGGCGAGGGCTGAGCGGAACAGGCGGGACGGCTCGAGGGAGGGGGAGTCGCGATCTCGAGCCGCCCCGCTGAAGTTCCCGCCGATCAGGACCCGGTGACGAGGGGGGTGTCAACGGGGCCGGCGGGCCGCGGCTCGGCAGGGGGGAGACGAGCCGCGGTCAATGCCCGAACCCGGCCGGGGAGTGCGTGGAATCCGGCCGCTCGGGACGTAGCCAACCTGTCAGATCCCGCCCGGTAATCACAAGGCTACTGGCTAGCCCGTTCGAGTGAATTTTCGAAATGTCGATAACGGTGTGCAGTCTGGGGTCGGAATTTTGCGCGTTGTTGGCGGGCGGACTTGTCGAAGAGTGAGGTGTTACTCCGCAGTAACACACTCTGGGTAGGACGGCCGCTGCGGCGGAGGTCACCAGTCGGTTGCGGGGCGCGTTCTGGCAGGCTGTGGGGCATGGGCGAGATTGGGACGTTGGTGCTGCTGCGGCACGGGCAGAGCACGTGGAACGCGGAAAACCTGTTCACCGGCTGGGTGGACGTACCGCTTTCGGAGCAGGGCGAGGGCGAAGCCCGCCAGGGCGGCCGGTTGCTGGCCGACGCCGGGCTGCTCCCGGACGTGGTGCACACCTCGCTGCTGCGCCGCGCGATCTCCACCGCGAACATCGCGCTGGACGCCGCCGACCGGCACTGGATCCCGGTGAAGCGCGACTGGCGCCTCAACGAGCGCCACTACGGCGCGCTGCAGGGCAAGGACAAGAAGCAGACCCTCGAAGAGTTCGGCGAGGAGCAGTTCATGCTCTGGCGCCGCTCGTACGACACCCCGCCGCCGCCGATCGACCCGAAGGACAAGTGGAGCCAGGCGGGCGACCCCCGCTACGCCGGCCTCGGCGACCAGGCGCCGCTGACCGAGTGCCTGAAGGACGTCGTCGAGCGGCTGCTGCCGTACTGGGAGTCCGAGATCGTGCCGGACCTGCGCGCGGGCAAGACGGTGCTGGTGGCCGCGCACGGCAACTCGCTGCGCGCGCTGGTCAAGCACCTCGACGGCATCTCCGACGCCGACATCGCGGGGCTGAACATCCCGACGGGCATCCCGCTGCGCTACGACCTCACCGAGGACCTGCGGCCGGCGAAGCCGGGTGGCGAGTACCTCGACCCCGACGCTGCCAAGGAAGCCGCCGCCGCGGTGGCGAACCAGGGCCGCTGAGTTTCCGGTCGCCGAAGGCCACGTCGCGGGACTCCGGGTCCCGTGGCGTGGCCTTCGTGGTTTCCGGGGTGGCGAGGGTGGCCACGGCCGGCCGGCGTGCCGCCGACGCGAGGTGACGAGCAAACCGCCCTACCCCGTTCCGGTGAGCTTCCGGACGCGGTGTCCCGCGCAATTTCTGCCGCACGTTCGTTATTCGGCCGCACTTCCCGCGGGCGGTCCGATCCGTCCGGTAACCCTTGGCGTGCAATGACTTGTGCCCGATCGGGCAGCTCCGCCGTTGGGGTGAACCTCATCCGGTCGCGCGCAGGCTGTGGCCGGATGTCTGATTCTGCGATATGTTTCTCCGCTGGGAGGGCTTTCTGGCAGCGGGGGTTTCCGGGCGAGCGCGAAGAATGATCGCGGCGGCGCCGCGTAATTCGTAGCGCATTCCCGGATCGGTGGAAAATTCCGTGGTACTCCGGTGGGTCCTCCGGTTCAGGCGTCGAGCCGCGAACCAGAGGGGGTGAATGACGCTCGACGGCGCGATGGGAAGTCGAAGGGCGGCGAGTGCGCATGCCGTACTCGTCCGCGTAACGATTGTCATTCGAGATGGGGATATCGAACCATGCGCAAAACCATTGTCACGGCGGCCGCGGCGGCGGCCGCGTTCCTCATGATCGGCACCGGTGTCGCCGCGGCGGGCGCTCACGGCGACTACCTCGGCAACGGCGTTCGCATCCGCAGTGCCCCGGTGACCGGGACCGTCCACGGCCTCGGCTACCCCGGTCAGGGCGAGTGCACCACGGTCGCCCAGCTGGCGAGCGACGGCTACTACTGGGGCTACCACCGCAACGACACCACGCACGTCATCGGCTGGAGTCGCGGTGATCTGCTCAGCGTCGACGGACGCGGCTGCAGTTTCTGAAGTTTACCCGGCTGATTCCCGAGGGAATCGCGCTTGATCCGAAACGGTTTCCGGGGCGGTGCGCGCCCGCCCCGGGATCCGCTGACGTTTCCGTTCCTGTCCCTTTACCAGAGTGGTAACGTGAAGCCGCATGAAGCGATTTTCGGTTCTCTTTCCGGTCCTGGGGGCGCTTCTGGTCCTGGGTGCCGCGTGCTCGGACCCGCCTGCCGGTGATCCGGGAGCCGCCGCGGCGCTGCCCGAACCCGTCATCCCGGCGAACCCCCCGCCGGCCCCGGCCGCCGCCGCCGAGGTGCACCTGCCGCTCGACCCGTACGTCGGGCTGGCCAAAGGGCACCAGGAAACCCTCGAGAAGGCGAACGCCATCCTCATCACGAAGTGCATGCGGGACAAGGGGTTCGCCTACCAGCCCGACAGCGGCGGGGGCACCGCGCAGCCGAGCGCCCCGCTGCCCGACTACGGGCTCAACGACCTGAAAGCCGCCCGTGAGTCGGGGTATTCGCCGCCGGGCGCCGGCAGCGTCCAGGCGGCCGCCGAGCAAGGCCGGATCCCGACGCTCGACAAGCTCGTGCAGGAACACGGCGCCGCGTGGGTCAAGGCGCTCTACGGCTTCCTGCCGCCGGACACCTCGGGCTCGGACGGCTGCCTGAGCACCGCCGTCGTGAGCGCCCCCGAGTACGACCGGCTCGACCGGGAACTGCCCGGGCGGCTCGTCGGCCAGGCGAGCGAACGGACCCAGGGCGACGGCCGGGTGGTCGCCGCGACGAGCGCGTGGAGCGCCTGCATGGCGGAGTCCGGCTACTCGTACAAGTCCCCGGCCGAGCCGCGGAAGCAGAAGTGGCCGACCCCGCCGTCGCCGGCGGAGCTCGCGACCGCGACGGCCGACGTGACCTGCAAGGCCCGGACGAACCTCGCGGGCATCTGGCTGGCCGTGCAGACCGGCTACCAGCAGACGCTGCTCGAGCAGAACGCGCCCGCGTTGAAGCAGCTCCAGGACGCCTGGCAGGCCGTGCTGAAGAACGCCGAGCAGATCGTCGCGACC
Source organism: Amycolatopsis sp. NPDC024027 (assembly GCF_040638975.1). Lineage (NCBI taxonomy): Bacteria > Bacillati > Actinomycetota > Actinomycetes > Pseudonocardiales > Pseudonocardiaceae > Amycolatopsis > Amycolatopsis sp. NPDC024027. The sequence goes on along the minus strand of NZ_JBEZYY010000013.1, from coordinate 186,100 downwards.
GGTGGCTGAGGAGCCGCCGGCGGGTGGCAGCGTGCTGCGCCGCCGTCGCCGCGTCCTGCTCCTGGCGGCCGGCGGGCTCGTGCTGCTGACCGTCGGCGGGGTGCTCGGTGCCACCTTCGTCAAGTCACCGGCCCAGGTCGCCGCCGAACAGGCGCCGGTGGCGCCGTCGGTGCTCACCGCGCCGGTGACCCGGCAGGTCGTCGGCGCCACGGTGGTGCTGCGCGGCACGGTGGCGGGCGCGCAGGACGTCGAGGTGACGCCCGCGCCGTCGGCCGGCGGCGAGGCGGGCGCCGGGGCCAAGCCGGTCGTCACCGCCGTGCGGAAGCAGGCGGGCGAGCTCGTCGGCGCCGGGAACGTGCTCGCCGAGGTGGCCGGCCGCCCGCTCGTCGCGCTGCACGGCGCCGAGCCCGCCTACCGCGACCTGCGGCCGGGTGACAGCGGCAAGGACGTCGCCCAGCTGCGGCAGGCCCTGCGGGAGCTGGGGTTCCCGTCCGCGGGGGACGCGGACGGCGTCTTCGGTGCGGCGACGAAGCGGGCCGTAACCGGCTACTACCGTTCGCTCGGCTTCAGCGCCCCCGCGACCGGCGGGTCCACCGGCCAGGACGAGACGGCGCTGCAGGCGGCCGAGGACGCCGTCACCCAGGCCGAACGCCGGGTGCGGGACGCCAGGGCGGGCGGCCCGCCGGCCGCGGTCGCCGACGCGGAGGCGGACCTCACCACGGCCCGGGACCGGCTGGCCGGCCTGCGGGCCCGCACCGGCCCGATGGTCCCGCTGGCCGAAATCGTGTTCCTGCCCTCGTTCCCGGCGCGGGTGACGAAGTTCGGCGGGAAGGTCGGCGCCCCGGTCGAGGCTCCGCTGGTGACGCTGTCGTCCGGGCAGCTCGAGGTGGCGGGCCGGCTCGATCCGGCGGACCGCACCTTGGTCCGGCCCGGCGCGGGGGCCGAGATCGACGCCGAGGTCACCGGGTTCCACGGCACCGGGAAGGTGACCGAGGTCGGGCAGCCCCAGGAGGGGGCGAAGCAGGGGACGCAGGAGAACCAGACGCAGGGGCAGGCCTCCGGCCAGTCCTTCGTGCCGGTGACGATCACCCCGGACCAGCCGCTCGACGCCGGCCTGATCGGCCAGGACGTCCGGTTGACGCTGAAGTTCGCCCAGACCGCCGGGCCGGTGCTCGCCGTGCCGTCGGCGGCCATCACGTCGTCGGCGGACGGCCGCACGCACGTCGTCGTCGCCGCACCCGGCGGCGCCCAGCGCACCGTCGAGGTCCGCGCGGGCAAGTCCGGCGCCGGGCTGGTCGAGGTCGAGCCGGTCGCGGGCGGCCTGGCCGAGGGCGACCGGGTGGTGGTCGGCCGGTGACGGCGCCGGTGATCGCCCTGCGCGGGGTGCGGCGGACCTACCCGGGCACCCCGCCGGTGCACGCGCTGCACCCGGCCGACCTCGTCGTGCACGGCGGGGAGTACGTCGCGGTGGTCGGCCCGTCGGGGTCGGGCAAGTCGACCCTGCTGCACCTGCTCGGGCTGCTCGACGCCCCGACCGAGGGCGTCTACGAGCTGGCCGGCCGGGACGTGGCCGACCTCCCGGACGCGGACCGCACCACGCTGCGCGGCAGCGCCATCGGGTTCGTCTTCCAGGCCTTCCACCTGCTCGCGCACCGGACCGCCACGGAGAACGTCGAGCTCGCCATGCTCTACAACCGCACGCCGCGGGCGCGCCGGGCCGGCCTGGCCCGGGAGGCGCTGGACCGGGTCGGGCTCGCCCACCGGCTCGACGCGCTGCCGACGACCATGTCCGGCGGTGAGCGCCAGCGGGTGGCGGTGGCGCGGGCGCTGGTGAACCGGCCCCGGCTGCTGCTGTGCGACGAGCCGACCGGCAACCTCGACACGGCGACCACGCGGACGGTGCTGGACCTGTTCGGCGCCCTCCACGCCGACGGGCTGACCATCGTGATGATCACGCACGATCCGCTGGTGGCGGCCCGGGCCGGGCGGGTCGTCGAGATCTCCGACGGCAGGCTCCGCGAGCGTGTCCCGTGAAGCGCTCCGCCTTCGCCGTCAAGGACCTCGCCGCGGAGGCGCTGGCCGGCCTGCTCCAGCGGCCGGCCCGGTCGCTGCTGACGATGCTCGGCACGGTCGCCGGCACGGCGTCGCTGGTGGCGATCCTGGGCTTCACGGCGACTTCGGCCGGCCAGATCAGCGCCCGCTTCACGGTGCTTTCGGCCACCGAGGTCACCGTCACCGACGCCGGCGCCAAGACCCGCACGGTGGAGCCGGTGCTGGACTTCCCGGCCGACGCCGACCAGCGGGCACGGGCACTCAACGGCGTCGTCGACGCGGGCCGGTACTGGAAGGTGCCCGTGCCGCCGGGGACCCAGGTGAGCGCCCGGGCCTTGCCGGCCGCGCGGGACGCGCGCGGGCTGGACGTCTACGCGGTCTCACCCGGCGCGCTGCGGGCGGCGCACACGCCGGTGACCACGGGGGCGCTGTTCGACGAATTCCACGAGCGGCGGGCCGAGCGCGTGGCGCTGCTCGGCGCGGCCGCCGCGGCCCAGCTGGGCATCAGCAGGCTCGACTCGCAACCGGCGGTGTTCGTCGGGAACGACGCGTACACCGTGATCGGGATCGTGGGCAGCCCGCAGCGCCTGCCGCAGGCCGGGCTGGGCGTGCTGATCCCGGCGGGCATGGCGGTGGCGCGGTACGGCGTGCCGTCGCCGGACGAGCCGGCGAAGATGCTGGTCGAGACCCGCCTGGGCAGTGCCCAGCTGGTGGCGGCCCAGCTGCCGCTCGCGTTGCGCCCGGACGCCCCGCAGCTCCTTGCGGCGGCGGCCCCGCCCGACCCGCGGACGCTGCGCGACAGCGTCACGGCGGACGTCGACAGCCTCTTCCTGCTGCTGGCCGGGCTGGCCTTGGTGATCGGTGCGGTCGGCATCGCGAACACGACGCTGGTCTCGGTGATGGAACGGGCGGCGGAGATCGGCCTGCGCCGCGCGCTCGGCGCGCGCCGCCGGCACATCGCGGTGCAGTTCGTGGCGGAGTCCGGGGTGCTGGGCCTGCTCGGCGGCCTGGCCGGCGCGAGCATCGGGGTGCTGACGGTGGTGCTGGTGGCGCTGGTCCAGGGGTGGACGGCGGTGCTCGATCCGCTGGTGGTGTTCCCGGCGCCGCTGGTCGGTGCGGTGGTGGGGCTGCTGGCGGGGGCCTACCCGGCGATGCGGGCGGCGTCGATCGAGCCGGTGGACGCGCTGCGCGGGTGAGTCACAGCAGGCCGGCTTCGCGGGCTCGTGCCCCGGCCTGGAACCGCGACGACGCGCCCAGCAGCTCCATCAGCTCCGCCACCCGGCGCCGGTAGGTGCGCAGGCTGACCCCGAGGACCCGGGCCGCCGTCTCGTCCTTGCAGCCCGACGCCAGCTGCTCCAGGATCTCCCGCGCGCCCAGCTCGGTGAACCGCGCCTGGTAGGACTCGAGGTCGGTCGCGGCGTGCCAGGCCGCTTCGAACAGCGACTGGATGCCCTGGACCAGGTCCGGGTTGCTGATCACCGTGTAGCCGCGGACACCGCCGACGTCCTCGCCGGCCACGATCGCGATGCGGCGGTCGAGCAGGATCGTCTCGTTGATCTCGCGTTCGGTGATCCGGATCCGGGCGCCGTGCGCGGCCACCTGCCGCAGGTGGCCGGCCAGCGCGGGGTCGAACAGCACGGCGGGCAGGTAGATCTTGCGCAGGGTCATCGCGCGCGCCTGCTGCTCGCGCTCGGGCGCGCTCGGGTGCGCCACCGACCACGTGTGCAGGTCGCGAGCCGCGCAGGAAATCTCCGTCGCGACCTCGAACAGGTGCGCGGTCCGCTCGAACAGCTCGGCTTCGCCGCGCACCATGACGACGTCAGTCACCTTCTCCACGTATTCCAGTGTGGCAGCAAACTGCCAAACCCGGTGGTCACGCGGGCCGCGCCGGGAGGCTGGAGCCATGACCACGAACACGCTCCCCGCCGCCGCGGCGGGCACCTGGAAGCTCGGCTCCTGCGAAGTCAACCGCCTCGGGTTCGGCGCCATGCGCCTGATGTCCACTTCGGACGGTGGCATCCGGGCCCGCGAGACGTCGCTCGCCGTGCTGCGCCGGGCCGTCGAGCTCGGCGTGAACCACATCGACACGGCCGCGTTCTACTTCGCCGGCCCGCGCTCGGCGAACGAACTGATCAACAGCGCGCTGTCGCCGTACGACGACCTGGTCGTCACCACCAAGGTCGGCCCGGGCCGCGACTTCGAAGGCACCTTCTACACCGCCCGGCCCGAGCAACTGCGCGCCCAGGTCGAAGAGAACCTGCGCGAGCTGGGCCTCGACCACCTCGACGTCGTCAACTACCGGATCGGCCAGGCCCTCGACCGCGGCACCGGCTCGCTCGCCGACGGCTTCGGCGCGCTCGCCGAACTGCGCGAAGTCGGGCTGATCCGCGAGCTGGGCATCTCCAACGTCGGCCCGGAGCACCTCACCGAGGCCCTCGCGATCGCGCCCGTCGTCTGCGTCCAGAACCAGTACGGCCTGACCGCCCGCCGCGAGGACGACGAACTCGTCCGGATGTGCGCCGAGCGGGGGATCGCCTTCGTGCCGTTCTTCGCCGTCGCGAGCGCGACGGGGGAGGACGCGCGGGTGGCCGAGGTCGCGCGCCGCCACGACGCAACCCCGGCGCAGGTGCGGCTCGCGTGGACCCTCCACCAAGGACCGCACGTGCTCGCCATCCCCGGCACCGGCGATGTCGCGCACCTCGAACAGAACGTCGCCGCGGCCGCGCTGGAGCTCAGCGAGGAGGATTTGGCGACCCTCGACGGGAACGGGTGAATTCGCCGGAATGTCTCGCCGGGGAATCGATCGGGTGAACGCCGCCTGAAGCCCCGGCGAACATGTCCTCCGCAGGTGTCGCGGTGCTCACGACAAGGCGGACAACGCTAGGCCGAAGGGCCACTTCTCAGCTTACGATCGGCCCGTGACCACGCCTGTTTCACTCGCATTGGCCATCGGCGCGCTGGTGGCCGGTGCGGTGGCCGGTTACTTCCTGGCGCGGGCCCGCACCCGCCGGGAAGAGGTCCGGCCGCCGGGCCCGACCGTCGCCGAGCTCCTCGAACGGCTGGTCCGCTCCTCCCACAACGGCATCGTCGTGCTCAACCGGTTCGGCGACATGGTGCTGCACAACCCGCGCGCCTACGAGCTGGGCCTGGTCAAGGTCAACCAGGCCGACCCGCGGGCCCGCAAGGCCGCCGAGCAGGTCTCCGAGACCGACGAGGCCCTGGAAATCGACCTCTCGCCGCTCGAAGCGCGCGGCCGCCAGCCGGAGGCGGTGCTCGGCCAGGTCCGGCCGCTGGGCGACGGCTTCACCGTCGTCGAGGCCGTCGACCACTCCGAGGCCATCCGGCTGGAGGCCGTGCGCCGCGACTTCGTCGCCAACGTCAGCCACGAGCTCAAGACCCCGGTCGGCGCGATCGCGCTGCTCACCGAGGCCGTGCTCGACGCCGCCGAGGACGTCGCGGAGGTCCGCCGCTTCGGCGGCAAGATCCTGCGCGAGTCCACGCGGCTCGGCCAGCTCGTCACCGAGCTGATCGCGCTGTCGCGGCTGCAGGGCGCCGAACGGCTGCCCGACCTCAACGTCGTCGAGGTCGACGCGGTCGTCCGCGAGGCGCTCGGCCGGACCACGCTCTCGGCCGAGTCGGCCGACATCCGGATCGCCACCGACACCCCGAGCGGCCTGCTCATCGAGGGCGACCGGACGCTGCTGGTCACCGCGCTGTCGAACCTGCTGGAGAACGCCGTCGCGTACTCGCCGGCCGGCAGCCCGGTGTCGATCTCCCGGCGGCTCGCCGACGGGATGGTCGAGATCGCCGTCACCGACCGCGGCATCGGCATCGCCGAGGACGAGCAGCAGCGCGTGTTCGAGCGCTTCTACCGCGCCGACAAGGCCCGCTCCCGCGCCACCGGCGGCACCGGCCTGGGCCTGGCGATCGTCAAGCACGTCGCGGCCAACCACGGCGGCTCGGTCGGGCTGTGGAGCCGTCCGGGCACCGGCTCGACGTTCACCCTGCGCATCCCCGCGCACGTCAGCCCCGAACCGGCCGCCGAGCCGGCGCGGGCGGCCAAGACCTCGCCGGCACCGCGGCAGGAGAAGACCCCCGAGCGCACCCCCAGGCTCGTGGTTACCGGGCAGGACAGCCCAGATCATGGAGGAAACCTGTGACCAGGGTTCTCATCGTCGAGGACGAGGAGTCGTTCGCCGACCCCCTCGCCTTCCTGCTGCGCAAGGAAGGGTTCACCGCGGCCGTGGCCGGCACCGGCCAGGCCGCGCTGGAGGAGTTCGACCGCAACGGCGCCGACATCGTGCTGCTCGACCTCATGCTGCCCGGGATGAGCGGCACCGACGTCTGCAAGCAGCTGCGCCAGCGCTCCGCCGTGCCGGTCATCATGGTGACCGCGCGCGACAGCGAGATCGACAAGGTCGTGGGCCTGGAGCTGGGCGCGGACGACTACGTCACCAAGCCGTACTCGGCGCGCGAGCTGATCGCCCGCGTCCGCGCGGTGCTGCGCCGCGGCGGCGAGCCCGGCTCGGAGGGCGAGCTGGCGCCGCTGGTGCTGTCGGCCGGCCCGGTCCGGATGGACGTCGAACGGCACGTCGTGACCGTCGACGGCGCCGACGTGTCGCTCCCGCTCAAGGAGTTCGACCTGCTCGAGTACCTGCTCCGCAACGTCGGCCGCGTGCTCACGCGCGGGCAGCTGATCGACCGGGTGTGGGGCGCGGACTACGTCGGTGACACGAAGACGCTCGACGTCCACGTGAAGCGGCTCCGCTCGAAGATCGAACCCGACCCGGGCTCGCCGCGGCACCTCGTCACGGTTCGCGGCCTGGGCTACAAGTTCGAGACGTAAGCCCGATCAGGTGCGGTATCGCCCGGTATCGGCGGCCTCGCAGGCGCGCCGGGGCGGTACCGCACCGAGTGTTGTTGGTTACATGTTCGAGACCTGACGCCAGGGCCGGTACCCTGGACCCCCGTGCGCCTAGGGGTACTCGACGTCGGTTCCAACACCGTCCACCTGCTCGTGGTCGACGCCCACCGTGGCGCCCACCCGACGCCGATGCATTCCGAGAAGTCCGTGCTCCGGCTGGCCGAGCGGATCACCCGGAGCGGCGAGCTCAGCCGGGCCGGCGCCGACGAGCTCTGCACCGCGGTCCAGTCCGCGAAGGAAGCCGCCACCCGGCTCGGCTGCGAAGAAGTCATGGCGTTCGCCACCTCCGCGGTCCGCGAGGCGAAGAACTCGGTGAAGGTGCTCGCCCGGGTGGCCGAGGAAACCGGCGTCGACCTGCAGGTCCTCTCGGGTACCGACGAAGCGAGGCTCACGTTCCTCGCCGTCCGCCGCTGGTACGGCTGGTCGGCCGGGCAGCTGCTGGTGCTCGACATCGGCGGCGGCTCCCTCGAGGTCGCGATGGGCCGTGACGAGGAGCCGGTGCTGGCCGAATCGCTGCCCCTGGGCGCCGGGCGCACCACCCGGACCCGCTTCCGGCACGACCCCCCGACGCGCTCGGAACTCGTCGCGACGTCCGCGTGGCTGGACGACCAGCTCACCGACCTCGCGCGCAAGGTCACCAAATGGGGTGAACCCGATCGGGTCGTGGCGACGTCGAAGACGTTCCGCTCCCTCGCCCGGCTGACCGGCGCGGCCCCCTCGGCGGCGGGCCCGCGCGTCCGACGTACGCTCACGGACACCGCATTGCGCCAGCTCCTGGCCTTCGTTTCGCGGATGCCTTCGGCCGATCTCGCGCAGCTCGAGGGCGTCAGTTCGAGCCGATCGCACCAGCTCGTGGCGGGTGCGCTCGTGGCGCAGGCGACGATGCGGGCGCTCGGTGTGCCGGAACTCGAGATCTGCCCGTGGGCTCTGCGAGAGGGTGTCATCCTGCGGCGGCTGGACCATTCGAACAGCGCGGATGAGACTGGAGCCGCCCTCGTGGGGCGCTTCGGCGCACAGGAGGACCGGTGAAAGCACGCGGCTGGACTTCCCGGACGGATAACGGGCACGGTGGAGAGGTGACGGACATGCAGAGGTCGGTGTACAGCGCGCGCGGCGCCGCCGGTGGGCCGTCAGGTACCACTCCGCGAGGTGCCGAAAGCGGCAACTCGGTGCGCGCGGGGGATCACCAGGTATGACGGACCAGACCGGAGGCGACCAGCCGCAGAAGACCGTGGCTGAGCTGCTCGCCCAGCACGGTGCCCAGGTCGACGGCGGACGCCGTCGCCGTCGGCGCGCCGTGGATGACGACGACGAACCCGCCACCCCGGAAGCCCCGCCCGGCGCCACCGGCTCGCACCGGCGGCCCGGCGTGAGCGACACCGGCCCGCAGGCGATCATCGACCGGGTGGCGTCCGAGGGCACGCCGCCCCCGCCGGCACCCCCCGCGCGGCCCGCCGGACGGCGTCGGGCCGAGCCGCCGTCCCCGCCGCCGCCCGCGCCCCGCGCGGTGCCGCAGGACTCCCAGCCGCTGCCCCGGCCGGTGCCGCCGCCCCCGGCGCGGCCCGCCCCCGGCGGTGCCGAGTCCGGCCAGTACGCCCGCCCGGTCCCGCAGGAGTCCGGCCAGTTCACCCGGCCGCCGCAGGAATCGGGCCAGTTCTCGCGCCCGGTCGCGCCCGAGCCCGGGCCGCCGCGGCCGCCGGAGTCGGACCGGCTGCCGGTGCCGCCGCGCGCCGCGCCGCGCCGCCAGCCCCCGCCACCGTCCCAGCCGATGCCGGTTCCGCCGCCGCAGCCTTCGCAGCAGCTGCCGGTTCCGCCGTCGGCAGAGGACACCCGCGCCGTCCCGCCGGTCCGGCGCCGCCCCGGTCCGCCGCAGCCGTCCCAGCAGCTGCCGACGCCCCCGCCGCAGCCCTCGCAGCAGCTGCCGGCGCCCCCGCCGCCGCCCGGCGGCCCGCTGTCGGCCCGGCTCGACGGCCTCAACGGCACCCCGGACGCCGACATCGACGTCCCGCCGGGCCCGATGGCCAGCGGAACGTTCGCGCCGCCGCCCGCCGCGCCCGGCCGCCCGCGCCGTGCCCCGTCGCGCCGCCCGGAGCCGAAGCGCGAGGACCACACGGAGCAGTTCTCGGCGGTCCCCGACGACGAGCCGCCCGCCCCGCCGGCGCCGAAGAAGGGCAAGAAGCCCGAGCCGCCGGAGCCGTCCTCGCCCGCGGGCCTGGCGAACTGGCGCAAGCGGCGGCAGAAGGAGCAGATGGAGGACACCGAGATCGGCGTGATGCCGGTGGTGCCCACCGACGCCCCCGACGACGGCTACCCCGAGGACGACTTCGAGCCCGACGACTTCGCGCCGGAGGGCAGCGGCTACCAGGCCGCCTACGAGGCGGGGCCGCCGACCGGCGCGTACCCGCCGCCGATGCCGTTCGCGCCCGGCGGCGACCGGGCTTCCCGGGCGCCGATCCCGGACGACCTCGCGCCCTACGAGCGCGAGTTCGCCGACGACTACCCCGCGGACGGCCCGGACTTCGAGCAGGACGACTACGCCTACGAGCAGGGCGAAGACTACGAAGACGACGAGTACGACGACGCGCCCGAGCCGGTCGCGGAGCCGGAACCCGCGGCTTCGCCCGGCAAGCAGTGGCTGGCCCTGGCCGGCCAGCTGGCGATGGGTGTCGTCGGCGGGGCCGCCGTCTGGCTCGGCTTCAACTGGCTGTGGGTGAACATCCCCGCGGCCGCGCTGATCGCCGCGCTGCTGGTGGTCGTCGCGCTGGTCTGGATCGTGCGGAAGATCCGCCGCGCCGAAGACCTGCAGACCACGGTGCTGGCGGTGCTCGTCGGCCTGGTGGTGACGGTCTCGCCGGCGGCGCTGCTGCTCGTCGGCCGCTGACACCGCTGACGCCCCGAGCCGCCACCCCGCCGTGGTGTCGCGAATGACTCATTCGGGACGTGGGAGGTCCCCGATGACTCATTCGCGACGTCCGCAGGCAGGATGGCGCGCGTGACAGACGAGCAGCCGGTCCCCGTCGGACTCAGCACGGCGTCCGTGTGGCCCCTCAAGGCGGGCACGGCCTTCGAGCTGGCCGCCGAGCTCGGCTACGACGGCGTCGAGGTGATGGTCTGGGCCGACCCGGTCAGCCAGGACGTCACGGCGCTGCGGCGCTGGTCGCGGCGCACCGGCGTGCCCGTGCTGTCGGTGCACTCGCCGTCGCTGCTGATCACCCAGCGGATCTGGTCGCCGGATCCGGTCGTGCGGCTGCGGATGTCGGTCGACGCCGCTCTCGAACTCGGCGCGCGCACGGTCGTGGTGCACCCGCCGTTCCGCTGGCAGCGCCGGTACGGGGATGCGTTCGGCGATCTGGTCGCCGAACTGGAGGAGTCGAGCGGCGTCGAAATCGCCGTGGAAAACATGTTCAAGGTGCGGCCGCCGGGTGGTTCGAAGAATTCGCGCGTGTCCGCGTTCCGGCCGTCGATCGATCCGACGGACGTCGGGTTCCGGCACTACACACTCGACCTGTCCCACACCGCGGCAGCCGAGATGGACGCGCTGGCGCTGGCGCAGCGGATGGGTGACGGCCTTTCCCACGTCCACCTGGCCGACGGCACCGGCGTCCCGAAGGACGAACACCTGGTGCCCGGGCGCGGTGGCCAGCCCTGCGCCGAACTGCTCGAGAAGCTGGTCAGCAACGGTTTCGCCGGCCAGGTCGTGCTGGAGATCAACACCCGGCACGCCGTCACCGCGGCCGAGCGCGTCCGCGATCTGGCCGAGGCGTTGTTGTTCGCGCGGTTCCACCTCGGGCAATAACCGCGTCGGCATATCCACGCCCGAGTGCATTTCCGCCGGTCCAACCCGTAAAGTTCGGACCGTGAAACCGTCGCTCTCGTTGCTCGTCACCTATCCCGGTTCCCGAAATGGCGCGGACCCTTCGTGAGCGGAATGGACGGCACCGCCGTGTCCTTCGACACGGCGAGTGCGGCGCGGTCGCTGGGGGACGGCACCTTCACCGCGGTGCTGCGTGCGGAATGGGCCATCGGTTCCCACCCGCACGGCGGTTTCCTGCTCGCCCTGCTGGCCCGGGCGGCGATCGCCGCCCTGCACGAGCGCGGTGAGCCGCACGCGGAGCCGCTGGTCGTCAGCGCGGAGTTCCTGCACGCGCCCGCGCTCGGCCCGGTGCTGCTGCGCACGGACGTCCGCAAGGTCGGCCGCCGGGCCACGGTGGTCGAGGTCCGGCTGGAGCAGCGCGGCCGCAGCTGCGTCGAGGCCAGGGTGACGACGGGACGGCTTCCGACGCGCCGCCCGGAGTGGACCGACGTGCCGTCGATGCCGGCCGAGCCGCCGCCCGGGGCGCTGGCGATGGCGGAGAGCACCGAGGGGCCGTTCAACCTGGCCAAGGGGTGCGAGGTCCGGCTGGACCCGGCGACCGCGGGCTACCTGACCGGCCGCACGGGCGAGCCACCCCGGATGCGGCTGTGGGTCCGGCCGCGGCACAGCTTGGTCGACCCGTACTTTTCGCTGCTGGCGTCCGACGTGAACCCGCCGGTGGTGATGAACCTCGGCCGCATCGGCTGGGCGCCGACGGTCCAGCTGACGGCCCTGCTGCGCACCCGCCCGGCACCGGGCTGGCTGCGGGTGGTGGTGGAGTCGAGGTCGGTGCACGAGTCCTGGTTCGACTCCGACGCAACGGTGGTGGACGCCCAGGGGCGGCTGGTGTGCCAGGCCCGGCAGCTGGGCCTGGCCCCGGCACCGGGCGGCTGAGCGCCGGTTGCGGCGGTTCTGAGGGGCGCGGAGCGGCTCTGCCACGGTTCGGGCGGGTGCAGTGGGCCCCGGTTGGGCGGGCGAGCGGCTCCGCCACGGTCCGGGCGAGTTCATGCCTGGCCCGGTGCTGAGTGCTGCGGCCCGGCCAGTCGTGGCCGCTTGCCGCCGAGCGGCTCCAGCCGTGGGCCGCTGAGCGGGGCTGCGGGCGCCCGTTCAGCAAGCGAGCCCGCCCCGCCCCGCCCCGGCACTCAGCGCCCCCGGCGGGTTTGGCACGCTGGGCTCCATGACGGTCATCGCGGTGCTGGGTGCGGGCAAGATCGGTGAGGCGTTGCTCTCGGGGCTGCTGCACGGCGGCCACGAAGCCGGCGACCTCCTCTTCACCGAGCGGTACCCGGCGCGCGCCGACGAACTGACCAGCCGCTACGGCGTCCGGGGCGTCGAGGTCGAGGAAGCCGCCAAGCGGGCCGATGTGCTCGTTGTCGCCGTCAAGCCGCAGGACATCGAGCCCGTTCTCGATGAGCTCGCGCCGCTGCTCGGGCCGTCGTCGCTCGTCGTGTCGCTCTGCGCCGGGCTGCCCACCTCGCTCTACGAACGGCGGCTCGCCGACGGCGTTCCCGTCGTGCGGGTCATGCCGAACACGCCGATGCTCGTCAACGAGGCCATGAGCGCCATCTCCGCCGGGCGGTACGCCACCGCGGAACACCTCGCCGTGGTGCGGGACCTGCTCTCGCACGTCGGGCAGGTCGTCGAGGTGCCGGAAGGCCAGCAGGACGCCGTCACCGCGCTGTCCGGGTCCGGCCCCGCCTACTTCTTCTACCTGGTCGAGGCCATGATCGACGCCGGGATCCTGCTGGGCCTGCCGCGGGCGCTCGCCGGGCAGCTGATCATCCAGTCGGCCGTCGGCGCGGCGAAGATGCTCGCCGAATCCGACGAGCACCCCGTGCTGCTGCGCGAGGCCGTGACCTCGCCGGCCGGGACGACCATCAACGCCATCCGCGAGCTCGAGAAGCACGGCGTCCGCGCCGCGCTGCTGGCCGCCATCGAGGCCGCCAAGGACCGCTCGGTGGAACTCGGGAAGGCGCACGACGAAGCCTGATTTCCCCGGAAAGGGCGATCGCCCGGGTCTTGCACGCGCGGGTGCTTGTGCGTTAGCGCTGGTAGGGGCCCATCTCGGTGACAGGCGTCGCATTAGTCCCACCAGTCCCGCTACTCTCGATAGAGCACGTGCGTGTCGATACCACAGGTGGGGAAGCCTCGTGGCGCGACACGTGTCGAAGGACGCGGTAAACATGTCTCCGAACAAAAAGGAGGATTTGCCCGCCGTCGGGCAGGTCCAGTTTCTGACGGTTGCCGAGGTGGCCACGCTGATGCGGGTCTCCAAGATGACCGTCTACCGTCTCGTGCACTCGGGTGAGCTGCCCGCCGTCAGGGTCGGGAAGTCCTTCCGGGTGCCGGAAAAAGCAGTGCACGAGTACCTCCAAGGTGCCTACTACGACGTGGGTTGAACCGGCTGCCGGGCACGCCGTGGCCAGCGGCGCGCAGCGCTACGACGTGCCCGCCGACCGGCCCGCCACGGGTGACGGGTAACCTGGAAAACCGCTCGTGCCTGTGCGCTCCACCCGTTGGACGCTGCGCCGGGCAGCGTGACCGACGTCGACCTAAGGAGCGCCCATGGGCTCTGTGATCAAGAAGCGCCGCAAGCGCATGTCGAAGAAGAAGCACCGCAAGCTGCTTCGCCGTACGCGCGTCCAGCGTCGTAAGGCCGGCAAGTAAGCCTGCTGAGTGTGACCGTGGCCCGTCCAGTCTCTGGACGGGCCACGTCCATGTGGTGGGCAGGGCCGCCCGTTCGAGTGAGGCGTTCGTCGCTTTCCGGCGAAACCGGTGTTAATAGCACGTGAGATGGGCCGGAGCTACCACTGAAGAGCGGTAACATCTCAATGGCGTCCGCGCGATGCTTCCAGTGAGTGCAGGTTCGCGCGCCTCGGGTGACCGTCCACCCTCCACATGCCCTACGCCGCAGGGAGTTGCATGCCGTCGAACATCGTGCTCGTCACCGGGGTCGCCGGGGAACTGGGCGGGAAACTGCTCGCCCGGCTGGGCAACAACCCCGACTTCGAACGGGTCATCGGTGTCGACACGGTCCCGCCGGACAAGACGGTCCTGCAGCGCATGGGCCACGCGGAGTTCGTCCGCGCGGACATCAGGAACCCGCTGATCGCCAAGGTGATCAGCACGGCCCAGGTCGACACGGTGGTGCACGCGTCCTGCACCGCGCACCCGGCCGGGCCGGGCCGCCGCACGGCGATCAAGGAAGTCAACGTCATCGGCACCATGCGGCTGCTCGCCGCGTGCCAGCGGTCCCCGCTGGTCCGGAAGCTGGTGGTCAAGTCGACGGCGGCGGTCTACGGCGCCGGCGCCCGCTCGCAGGCGGTGTTCACCGAGGACTCCGAGCTCATCCCCACCTCGACCAGCGGGTACGCGAAGGACGCCGTCGAGATGGAGGGGTACGTGCGCGGCCTGGTGCGCCGCCGCCCGGACATCACCACGACGCTGTTCCGCTTCGCCAACATCATCGGCCCCGAGACCGACACCGTCCTGGCACGCTACTTCGCGCTGCCGGTGGTGCCGACGGTCTTCGGCTACGACGCGCGCATCCAGCTGCTGCACTCCTCCGATGCGTTGTCCGTTCTGGAACGAGCGACGTTGACCGACAAGGCCGGCGTGTTCAACGTCGGCGCGGAGGGGGTACTCACCCTTTCGCAGGCGATCCGGCGAGCCGGCCGGGTCGAGCTGCCGATGCCGCGGAGCGTGGTGCCGTCGGTCGGCAAGGTGCTGCGCGGCGCCCGCGTGGTGGACTTCTCCGCCGATCAGGTCCGGTTGCTGAACTTCGGCCGGGTCGTCGACATCGCCAAGCTGAAGCAGGAGTTCGGGTACACCCCGCGGTGGACCACGCGTGAGGCGTTCGACGACTACATCGTCGGACGCGGGCTCCGCCCGGTGCTCGACGGCGGCAAGCTGGCCGGACTGGCCGGCAAGGTGCTCGCCGCCGCCGCGACGGGGCAGGCGAGCCGGTGACCAGGCTGCACGACTGGGACGACTTCGGAAGCGAGGCGGAGACGGTGGGCGGTGCCGAGGCGCAGGTCATCCCCCTGCACGGACCGGGCCGGGAGAAGCCCGAGGCGGTGACGGCGGAGCAGGACCTGCGCGAGGAGGAATCCGCCCGGGCCGACGCGCCGGTCGTCGCCTTCCCCGGTGGCGTCGAGCAGGCGGCGCCGGCAGAGCCCCTTTCGGACGCCGCGCGGTCGGCGCTCGGCTTCATCCGCGACCGGCTGACCGGTGACTACACGGTCGACGAGTTCGGCTTCGACGCCGAGCTCACCGAGGCGGTGTTCCTGCCGCCGCTGCGCGCGCTGTACCAGAAGTGGTTCCGCGTCGACACGCACGGCGTCGAGAACCTCCCGGCGGCCGGCGGCGCCCTGCTGGTGTCCAACCACTCGGGCACGATCCCGCTCGACTCGCTGATGACGGCGGTGGCGGTCCACGACGAGACCGGCGGCCGGCACCTGCGTGGCCTCGGCGCGGACCTGGTGTTCCAGGTGCCGCTCGTGGGGTCGTTCGCCCGCAAGTCCGGCCAGACGCTGGCCTGCCACGCGGACGCCGAGCGCCTGCTGCGCAAGGGCGAGCTGGTCGGGGTGTGGCCGGAGGGCTTCAAGGGCGTCGGCAAGCCGTTCGCTTCGCGCTACAAGCTGCAGCGCTTCGGCCGCGGCGGTTTCGTGTCGGCCGCGCTGCGCGCCGGCGTGCCGATCATCCCGGTGTCGGTGATCGGCGCCGAGGAGATCTACCCGAAGCTCGGTGACATCAAGGTGCTGGCCCGCATGCTGGGGCTGCCGTACTTCCCGGTGACGCCGTTCTTCCCGATGCTGGGCCTGCTGGGCGCGGTCCCGCTGCCGACCAAGTGGAGCATCGAGTTCGGCGAGCCGATCGCGACGGACTCCTACGGCCCGGACGCCGTCGACGACCCGATGCTGGTGTTCCAGCTGACCGACCAGGTGCGGGAGTCGATCCAGCAGACGCTGTACCGGCGGCTTTCGCAGCGGAAGTCCGTCTTCCGCGGCTGAGCGGCGCGGTGCTCTATCCTCTCCGGGATGGCCACCGAGGACGCCCGGCCGTGGCACCCGGTCGTCCGCGCCCGTGCCGCGCTGGACGCGCTGGAGCGGCTCGTCGTGGGCATGGGCACCTCCGTGCTGGCGGTGGCCGCCTCGCTGTGGATGCTCGGGACGGCGGTGCTGTGCGTGGCCGGAGTCGGCATCCTGGTGGTGCCGGCCGGTCTGCGCCTGGTGCGCACGGTCGCCGACCGGGAACGGACGCGGCTGGAGGTCCTCCGCCCGGAACCCGTGCCGCGGAACCCGCGTGCCGCCCTCGCCCAGGCCTCCGTCCGGCGCGAACTGGGCTGGCTCGTCTGCCACAGCACCCTCGGGCTGCTCCTCAGCCTGACCGCCCTCACGCTGGCCGTCGACGTCATGCACGACGCGTCGTTCCCGGTGTGGTGGTGGTTCGTCTCGCCCGGCGACGCCACACCGGCCCAGGGGTTCTTCACGGCGACGGACTGGGGTGACGCCTTCGCGGTCTGCCTGTTCGGCGTCGCGACCCTGGTCGTCTCGGTGCTGGTCATGCCGCTGCTGGCCCGGGTGCAGGAGTGGCCGGGACTGCGGCTGCTGGCGCCCGCCCGCGGGACCGACCTCGCGCTGCGCGTCGCCGAGCTGACCGCCACGCGCGCGGCCGCGCTGGACGCCCACGCCGTCGAACTGCGGCGCATCGAACGGTCGCTGCACGACGGGACGCAGAACCGGCTCGTCGCGGTGAACGTGCTGCTCGGTGCGGCGAAGCGGGCGTTGACGCGGGACCCCGCGGCGGCCGAGGAGATCCTCGAGCGCGCCCAGGACGCCGGCGAGCAGGCGCTCGCCGAACTGCGCGCGGTGGTGCGCAGTATCCTCCCGCCGGTGCTGACCGAACGCAGCCTTCCCGACGCGCTCACCGCGCTGGCCGCCGACTGCCCGGTGACCTGCCGGATCGACGCCGACCTGCCGGGCCGGCCGGCCGTCTCGGTCCAGGTGACGGCCTACTTCGTGGTCGCCGAGGCCCTCACGAACGTCGCCAAGCACAGCGGGGCGAGCACGGCGACGATCCGGCTCCGCGGCGAGCGGGACCGGGTGCACGTGGAGGTCACCGACGACGGCCGCGGCGGGGCGCACGAGGACACCGGGTCCGGGCTGACCGGCATCCGGCGCCGCGTCGAGGCCCACGACGGGTCGTTCGCGCTGGCCAGCCCGGCCGGCGGCCCGACGACGTTGAGGGTGAGCCTGCCGTGCGGATCGTGATCGCCGAGGACGATCTGCTGCTGCGCGAGGGGGTCGCGATGCTGCTGCGCGCCGAGGGTGTCGACGTGCGGGCGGCGGTGGCCAACGCCGTCGACTTCCTGGCGGCGGTGGACGAACACGCGCCGGATCTGGCCATTGTGGACGTCCGGATGCCGCCGACGCACACGGACGAGGGCATCGTCGCGGCCGTCGAGGCCCGCCGGCGGCAACCCGGCCTGGCGGTGCTGGTGCTTTCCGCGCACGTCGAGCAGGCGTTCGCCACAGAGCTGTTCACCGACGGCGGCGCCCGGCTCGGCTACCTGCTGAAGGAACGGGTCGGCCGGGTCGAAGAGTTCTTGGAGGCCCTGCACCGGATCGTCGACGGCGGCACGGCCATCGACCCGGAGGTGGTCGCCCAGCTGCTGACGCGCAGCCGCCCGGACAACCGGCTCGGGCGGCTCAGCGCCCGGGAACGCGAAGTCCTGGCGCTGATGGCGGAGGGCTTGGGCAACGGCGCGATCGCCGAACGGCTCGTCGTGACCGACGGCGCGGTGCACAAGCACATCCGCAGCATCTTCGCGAAGCTGGACCTCGCACCGGCCGACCGGGCGGACCGGCGGGTGACGGCGGTGCTGCACTACCTCCGCGACACCGCCCGCCCCGGGCGGTGAGGGCGGGTCAGGCGGTGACTTCCGCCCGCGGGTACCCGAGCCGGCCTCGGGTGGCGATGAGCAGGACGAGCGCCACCGCCGTGGACGCCAGCAGGAAGGCGTCCGACGTGTCGTGGATCGAGCGGCCCGGGAACATCTCCGACCACGCCAGCGAGAAGAAGTTGTTCACGCTCGTGTGCAGCAGCATCGCCAGCGGCAGGCTCTGGCCGGTGCGGTTGAACACCCACGTCATGATGATGCTGAACGTGACGCAGGTGGCGATGAACTCCAGCGGCGTCAGCCAGGTGATGTCCGGCCAGCCGCCCCACTCGGTGAAGAACAGCGGCAGGTGCCACACGCCCCACAGCGGGCCCAGGATCATCGTGCCGCCCAGCGGTCCGTAGCGGTGCTGGAGCCGGGGGAGGGCGAAGTCCCGCCAGCCCGGCTCCTCGGCCAGGCCCGTCGTGAGCATTTGCAGGATCAGGCCCGGCAGGTAGGCGACCAGCGTCGCCACCGCCGGTACCACGGGGTTCTGCTCCCACAACGCCATCGTGGCGATCGTCAGCAACGCGGGCACGCTGAGCACCACCCCGACGTACCAGAGCCAGTTGACGCGCCACTTGAACAGCCGCGCGGTCCAGCGGCGGAGCCCGGTGCGCCCGTCGGCGACCGCCGTCACGAGGAACGCCGCGCCGATCGGGCCGAGGTACGCGCCCGGCAGGACGCCGGCGAACTGCGCCGTGCCGAGCACCTCCGGGAAGCGGAAGTGCAGCACGCCCAGCCCGTTGCCGGACAGGATGTACGGCGTCCACGCGAGCCAGCTCAGCAAGTTGGCCAGGACGAAGAACGACGTCAGCGGGCGGCGGCGGATGCGGTCCCGCCACCCGGTTCCGCCGTCGGTCCGTTCTTCTCCGATGTCCACACGGGTCGTCACCACACTGTCCCTTCGGGAAAGCCGCTTTTCCGAAGGACCAAGCACACCAGTCACCGGGGGGTGCGGTCACTCCCGCGGGCACCCGAAGGGCCGGTACAGCAGGCTGTACCCGGAAGTCAGCGGCGGCGGTAGGCCATGCCCGCCGCCACGGCGCCGGCCAGCGCCCCGGCTCCGAGCACCGAAGGCACGCCGATCTTCGCCGCCTTGCGGCCGGTCCGGAAGTCGCGGATCTCCCAGCCGCGGGCCCGGGCCACGTCCCGCAGGCCGCCGTCGGGGTTGACCGCCACCGCGGTGCCCACCGCCGACAGCATCGGGATGTCGTTCGCCGAGTCCGAGTACGCCGTGCAGCGCTTGAGGTTCAGGCCCTCGCGGGAGGCCAGGGCCCGCACCGCGTGGGCCTTCGCGCGGCCGTGCAGCAAGTCCCCGACCAGGCGGCCGGTGTACACGCCGTCGCGGGTCTCCGCGACCGTGCCCAGCGCCCCGGTGAGGCCCAGGCGGCGGGAGATGATCGCCGCCAGCTCGATCGGGGTGGCCGTCACCAGCCAGACGCGCTGACCCGCGTCCAGGTGCATCTGGGCGAGCGCGCGCGTGCCGGACCAGATCTTGTCCGCCATCAGCTCGTCGTAGATCTCTTCGCTGATCGACGTCAGCTCCGCCACCGTGCGGCCGGCCACAAAGGACAGTGCGCGCTCGCGGTGGGTCTTGATGTCCTCTTTGTTCTCGCGGCCGCCGAGCCGGAACTTGATCTGGCCCCAGACGAAGCCGGCCAGGTCCGACGACGTGAAGAACTTTCGGGCCGCGAGCCCGCGGGCGAAGTAGAAGATCGACGCGCCCATCATCATCGTGTTGTCGACGTCGAAGAACGCGGCGGCGGTCAGGTCCGGCGGGGCCGGCGGGGCGGGGGGCTCGGCGGCTTCGGAGACCACACGGGCGTGGGCGGCCTCGGCCGACGCCTCGCCCGCGAGCGCGGCGAGCCGTTCCAGCTCCTGACTCTTATCCCTGCCACGCCAAGCTGACACGCACACCGCCTCCACGTCTGCCCACGTCTGGCCACGTTCCTGGGAACGTCCGGGTCCTTCGCACAGCGTAGCGAGCCGCCCACCGCGCCGTCGCAGGTGTGGGCGGGACCTCAGCCGATCACGATCGGCGGCAGGCCCGGCAGCAGCGGCGGGATCGACAGCAGCGGCGGCGGGGGTGTGGTGGAGGTCGTCACCGGCGGCCGGGACGTCGTCGACGGCTGGCCGAACACCGGCGGCGGCGTCACCCCGCCGGTCGGCGCGGGGATGCCCGGGGTCGCCGCGGCGTCCGACGGGGGCAGCTGCGTGCCCGTCGCGGCCGGTGCCGTGCCTTCCTGCGACGAGGGCGAGACCGGCGCCGACGTCGGCTGGCTGCCGGCGGACGGGACGGGCCGCTGGGTGCACTCGCCGGTCGCCGGGAGCGGGCCCAGCTCGTCGGACGTCCCGGTGGTGATCCGGTAGCAGTTCATCCGGGCCACCAGGCCGCTGGTGCGCTCCTGGACCTTGCCCAGCAGGTCGCGGACGTCGCCGAACACCGGCGCCGCGTCGGCCGGGAGCGGCTGCGCGCCCAGCCTCGCCGCCTGGTTGCGCGCCCACAGCCGGACGTCGGACAGCGCCTGCGTGCCGCCGCCGTCGCTGGTCGCCGCGGCGGACATCTGGGCGACGCCGGCCCGCAGGTCGGCGGCGAAATCGTCGTACGCGGTCCGGTAGTCGGCTTCGCTCGCGCCCTGGGTGGCCAGCTCGCCGAGCTCGGTGATCCGGTTGGTGGCGAATTCGAGGTGCTTGCGCGCCTTCTCCTGGTCACCGAACGTCAGGCCCAGCGCGGTCGACTCGCCCGCGCGCTTCACGGTGTAGAGCGGGTCGCCGGGCAGCGCGGTGCGCGAGAGCACCAGCGTCAGCCCCGAGAGGACCAGGACGAGGAAGAGCGCGGCGGCCACCAGGTCGGCGGTCCGCGGCCGCCACCTCCGACGTGGGGTGGTGGCCGCCGCCGTCTCCAGGCGGCCGGCGATCTCCGCGCGGATCCGCTGCCGGGTTTCCAGGTCCGGGGCCCCGGCCGCGCCGAGGTCGCGCAGCGCGCCGACGAGCGCGAGCTCGTCGGCGAACTCGCCGTCGCGGCGCACCGGCGACGGTTCCAGGGCGCGCGCGAACCGCTCGCTCTCGGCTCGCTCACGCGCAAACCTCACGGCGCTGCTCTCCATCCCGGGCTTCGGCCGGCCTGACACCGGTCTGCGTGGGGTAACGATCCAGAAGCCGCCAGGGTTACCGGTTTCGGCCGACGAACGGAAAAGTTCGCGGGTTCAGCGCAATCCGGTGGGCAGAAGTTGTGCCAATCGGCGCACGGCGCGGTGCTGGAGCGCCTTGATCGCCCCTTCGTTGCGGTTCATGATCTCGGCCGTCTCGGCCACGGACAGGCCCTGCAGGAACCGCAGGACGATGCATTCCCGCTGGTCTTCGCCCAGTTCGGCGACGCAGCGCAGCAGCTCGGCCCGGGTGGCGCGGCTGATCGCCTCCTGCTCGGGGCCCACCTGGGCGGTCGCGCCGACGGTGAAGGGCGCCGAACCGGGCTCGGTCACCTCGTCGGTGACCACTTCGAGCTTGAACCGGCTCGACTTCACGTGGTCGAGCACGAGGTTGCGGGCGATGGTGACGAACCAGGCGCCGACGTCACGGCCCTGGTAGCTCACCGACGTGATGCGGCGCAGCGCGCGCAGGAACGTCTCGCTGGTGACGTCCTCGGCGAGGTCGCGGTCACCGAGCCGGAACAGCACGTACCGGTAGACGACGTCGACGTACCGGTCGTAGAGCCGGCCGAAGGCGGACGTGTCGCCGTCCTGCGCGGCGCGCACCAGGTCCCAGGCTTCGGCCTTCGCCGCCTCGGCGCGCTCGTCGTCGGCCGCCTGCCTGCTCAGCGGCACGGCCGACGTCCGTCCGAAGACGCGCTCGGCGAACATGAAGACGGGCCCGCGGCTGACGGCGGTCGGGACGGTCATCGGGCGGCACCTCCGGCGGTGGCTTCGGCCCAGCGGGCCTCGGTACCCCCGGAACCCGGACGAGCAGGGGCCGGCCGGCTCGCGTGCCCCACGACCTCGTGGGCAGGCAAGTTCCTCACGGCGACTCCCTCTCTCCGGTCGCGGCGGTGATCAACAACACCGGCGCGACGCAGTGCAGCATACGTGTAGTTACCGCTAAGTAGGTAGTGGTTCCGGGGTTGCGCAGACGCGACGCTCGCGGTCAGCACCCATGACGTCGCTTCAGATGACAGACTTGCAACGGTTGGCGCCGGGCGAGGAGAGGTGGGTCGCGGGTGAGTGCTCCAGAGGGGACGCAGCCGGGGGTCGGCGGGCTGCTCACACGGGCCGCGGCCACGTGGCCGGAGCACCCGGCCGTGCTCGAGACCGGCACCGGACGCGGCCTGACCTACCGCCAGGTCGACGCGGCCGCCCAGGCCCAGGCCCGCAGGCTGGCGGACGCCGGCGTCGAGCCGGGCGACCGGGTCGGGGTGCGGCTGCCGACGTCGGTGGACTTCGTGGTCGCCTTCTTCGGCGCGCTGCGGGCGGGGGCGGTCGTCGTGCCGCTGTCGCCGCAGGTGCCCGGGCCCGAGCTCGCGAAGCTGCTCGAGCACAGCGGCGCGAAGGTCGTCGTCCAGCGCGACGCGGACGAGGACCTCCCGGACAGCGTGAGCGGTCTCACGCCCGTGGGTGACCCGGACGGAGGAGGCGAGTTCGCCGACGCCGGCCGGTCCGGGGAGGACATCGCGGTCGTTTCGTACACGTCCGGCACCACCGGGCCGCCGCGCGGGGTGATGCTGTCGCACCGCGCGCTGCTGGCCAACCTCGAGCAGATCAGCGCGGTCGAGGGCGTCCTCGAACACGACGACCGCGTGCTGATCACCATCCCGCTCTTCCACGTCTACGGCCTCGGGCCCGGCCTCCTCCAGGCGACCGCCGTGGGCGCGACCGCGGTGCTCTCGGAGCGCTTCGAAGCCCAGCGGACGCTGGACGACTGCGGCGAACACCGCGTCACGTCGATCACCGGCGTCCCGACGATGTACGGGGAGTTCGCCGCGTTGGGCGCCGACGAGCTCCGCCGCGGCCTGGCCACCGTGCGGAGGATGACGTCGGGTGCCGCGCCGCTGCACCCGAAGGTGCTGGGCGCGATCCGCGAGGCGACCGGCCTCGACGTCTACGAGGGCTACGGGCTCACCGAGTGCGCGCCGGTGGTGACGTCGACGCTGGTCACCGGCTACCCGAAGCCGGGCTCGGTCGGGCGGCCGCTGCCCGGGATCGAGCTGCGGCTGGTGGACAGCGACGGCACCGACCAGGCCGTGCCGCTCGACCCGGACGACGTCGACGACGTCTTCGAGGCCGAAGGCGAGACCGGGCTGGTGTCGATCCGCGGCGCCAACCTGTTCTCCGGCTACTGGCCCGACGGCGGCCACGGCCCGGACGCCGAGGGCTGGTTCCGCACCGGCGACGTCGGCTACCTCGACACCGACGGTGACCTGCACCTGGTCGACCGGGCCAACGACCTGATCATCGTCAACGGCTTCAACGTCTTCCCGCGCGAGGTGGAGGAGGTCATCGGGCAGCTGCCCGAGGTGGCCGAGGCCGCGGTCGTCGGCGTCGTCGACGAGCGCAGCGGCGAAGCGGTCAAGGCGGTCGTCGTGCCGGCGGCCGGGGCGGCGCTGTCCGAGCAACAGGTCGCCGACCACTGCGCGGCCCACCTGGCCGGGTACAAGGTGCCGCACCTGGTCGAGTTCGCCGAGTCGCTGCCGCACTCGGCCACCGGGAAGCTGCGCCGCCTGCGGTTGCGGTAGGTGCGGTAGGAAGGACGGCATGGCGCACGAAGTGACGGTGATGGGCCGGGACGGTTGCCACCTCTGCGAGGTCGCGGAGGCCGACGTCGCCCGGATCTGCGGCGAGCTCGGCGTCGCCTGGACGGCCGAGGACGTCGACACCGACCCGGAGTGGCGCGCGGAGTACGGCGACCGCGTCCCGGTGATCCTGGTCGACGGCGCCGAGCACGGGTACTGGCGCGTCGAAGAGGACCGGCTCCGGCGCGCGCTCGGATGACTTGAATGACTCATTCCTGGCGTCAGACGCCAGGAATGAGTCATTCACGGCGTTTGCCCGGGAACGGCGGACGCTCGCTTGAGCCGTAACACGTCCGTAAGCCACATCGGGCCGCCGCGGCGCCCGCGTGCTCCGAAGATGGAGACGTGAGCACTCTGCAGGACGCGCCGCCCGAGGCGCCGCGTCGGCTTTCGCTACCGGTCGCGACGCTGATCGGCCTCCTCGCGCTGGCCGCCGCCCTCGGTGTCGGCCACCTGGTCGCGGGCTTCGTCGGGTACACGGCGTCGCCGTTCATCGCGGTGGCCAACTACGTCATCGACCACAGCCCGACCGCCATCGTGAAGTGGGCCGAGCGGACGCTGGGCACCTGGGACAAGCCGGTGCTCAAGCTGGGGCTCGCGGTCGTGCTGGTGCTGTTCGCGCTGGTCGCCGGCCAGCTTTCGCGCCGGACGCCGCGGGCCGGGCAGGTGCTCGTCGTTCTCCTCGGCGCCGCCGGCGTCGCGGCCGTCTACGTGCGCAGCGACCTCGGGCAGGTTTCGCTGCTCGCGCCGGTCGCCGCCCTGGTTGCCGGGCTCGCGGTGTTCACCTTCCTGCACCGGATCGCGCTGCCGGTGGACGTCGTCGACGAGCGGGGTTTCGACCGCCGCAAGTTCCTGCGCGCCGGGGTCGGCGTCGCCGCGGGATCGGGGATCGCGGCCGTCGCCGGCCAGGTCACCGGGACGAGTTCGAACGCCGAGGACTCGCGGGCCGCCGTCGGGCCGCTCGTCCCGGCGCGCACGGCGCCGCCGCTGCCCGCGGACGCCGACTTCGCGAAGCTCGGCTCACCGCCGTTCATCACGCCGAACGCGGACTTCTACCGCATCGACACCGCGCTGGTGGTGCCGCAGCTGCGCACCGAGGACTGGAGCCTGCGCATCCACGGGATGGTCGACCGCGAGGTGAAGTTCTCCTACGCCGACATCCGCAGCCGGCCGCTGGTCGAGCGCCGGGTGACGCTGACGTGCGTGTCCAACGAGGTCGGCGGGCCGCTGATCTCGAACGCGACCTGGATCGGCGTGGACCTCGTCGACCTGCTCGACCAGGCCGGCGTGCAGCCGGGCGCGGAGCAGATGTTCGCCACCAGCGTCGACGGCTGGACGTGCGGCACGCCGGCGAACATCGCCCTCGACCCGGCCCGCGGCGCGATGCTGGCGATCGGGATGAACGGCCAGCCCCTGCCGGTCGAGCACGGCTTCCCGGCGCGGATCGTCATCCCCGGCCTGTACGGCTACGTGTCGGCGACGAAGTGGGTCGAATCGCTCGAATTCACCCGGTGGGACGCCCGGCAGGCGTACTGGCTGAGCCGGGGGTGGGCCGAGCAGGCGCCGATCAAGACCGAATCGCGGATCGACTCGCCGCGCGGGTTCGCGGGCGTCACGGCGGGCAAGGTCCGGCTGACCGGCACGGCGTGGGCGCAGCACACCGGCATCGCGAAGGTCGAGGTCCGGCTGGACCAGGGCCCGTGGCAGCCGGCGACGCTGGCGGCGGA
Organism: Amycolatopsis sp. NPDC024027; assembly: GCF_040638975.1. Taxonomy (NCBI): domain Bacteria; kingdom Bacillati; phylum Actinomycetota; class Actinomycetes; order Pseudonocardiales; family Pseudonocardiaceae; genus Amycolatopsis; species Amycolatopsis sp. NPDC024027. The sequence continues at coordinate 160,819 of NZ_JBEZYY010000013.1, read as the reverse complement.
GGTGAGCAAGGACACCTGGCGGATGTGGTGGATCGAGCTCGACGTGCCGAAGGGGACGCACCAGGCGTCGGTCCGGGCCACCGATCAGGACGGCTACACGCAGACGGAGAACCGGGCGGACCCCGTCCCGGACGGCGCCACCGGCTGGCACTCGGTCACCCTCGACGCCCGCTGAACACCCGTTGCCCCGCTCCGGAAGTGGGGGGTTTTAGAAAATGGGGGGGGGGGGGGCCGCCAGGGTGATGTTGGGCCGGGAGGGGGGGGGCGGGGCGGGGGCCCAACGCCCCCCCGGCCGCGGAC
>NZ_JBEZYY010000013.1:0-160509 GCF_040638975.1 Amycolatopsis sp. NPDC024027 | reverse complement strand
TCATCCCGACACTCATAACTGGGGCGCGCGGGGTGGCCCAACTCTTAATTCCGCCACGTCGAGCGGCTGACCGGGGACGGTACCCAGGCCCGCCGGAGCCGTTCACCGGGCCCGGTGCGCCGCTCGCCGCGCGGCCGGGGCCGCGCCGCCGGGCGGCATTCGATCACCGCCGATCCGCGCGGGAGCCGGAAGTGCCTGCCGGGCAAGGATTCTGACGCCGTGTCGTGATCGCCGTCGCGCTCCCACCGCCCCGGAACCGCCTCCGACCAGTGACTTTGTGCGTGCATTCACAAGTGGTCTACCGTAGGGCCATCGCCCGGAGCGAGCCGGTATCGAACCGGACTCCGGGTCCTGGGTCAAGACACAGTTCCGAATGGCGATGGCCGCCAGACGTGCACAGCGGGCAGGAGACGACGGCGTGGTGACACAGCGGGGGAGGCGCGACGCGGCGGACTCCCCGGGGCGGGCGCCCCGGCGTCCCCGCCGGCCGGCCGGCCCCGACGCCGACAACGCTCCCACCGCCGAAATGCCCGCGGTACCCGCGGGTGAGCCGGGCCGCAACGGGGATGCCCCCGAGGCCGTCCGGGCGAAGTCCATTCCCGAGGCCGCTGTCGCGCGGCTGGCCGTCTACCTCCGGGTGTTGTCCGGAATGTCGGAACAGGGCGCGACGACCGTTTCGAGCGAAGAGCTGTCGCAGGCCGCGGGCGTCAATTCCGCGAAGCTGCGCAAGGACCTCTCCTACCTGGGCTCCTACGGCACCCGCGGCGTCGGCTACGAGGTCGGCGTGCTGGTCAGCCAGATCGAGCGCATCCTCGGCCTGACCCGGCAGCACAAGGTCGCCGTGGTCGGGATCGGCAACCTGGGCCACGCGCTGGCCAACTACGGCGGCTTCCCGGGGCGCGGCTTCCCGGTCGAAGCGCTGTTCGACCTGGACGCGGACCTGATCGGCGTGCCGGTCGGCGGGCTCCCGGTCTCGCACATGGACGACATCCCCCGGATCTGCGCCGAACGCGGCATCTCCATCGGCGTGATCGCCACCCCGCCCACCGCGGCGCAATCGGTGTGTGACCGGCTGGTCGCGGGCGGTGTCCAGTGCATCCTCAACTTTGCTCCCGTCGTGCTGCAAGTTCCGGCTCACATTGAGGTCCGGAAAGTGGATTTGGCCGTGGAGCTGCAGATACTCTCGTTCCATGTGGCCCGCCGAGCGGACAGTGAAGGCCTAGCCGCCGGTAATCAGGGCAATTCCGGATTACCCGGTGCGGTTCTGCCGTCCGACAATGGAAACGGCAGGCGGAACGGCACGGGTCCGGACGGCGGACGGGAAATGGTGGTGCGCTCATGAGCGTCTTGGCGGTCGGTCTCTCGCATCGGAGTGCGGAGCTGAGCACGCTCGAGCGCGTCGCGGTGCCGGTGCCCGAGATCGGCAAGATCCTCGACGAGCTGCAGCAGGCCGAGCACGTCAGTGAGGTCATGCTCGTCTCGACCTGCAACCGGATCGAGGTCTACGCGGTCGTCGAGACCTTCCACGGTGGCCTCAACGACGTCTCCGAAGTGCTGTCTCGCCAGGCCGGGATGGAACCCGCCGAGCTCTACGACAGCCTGTACGTGCACTACGCCGGTGCCGCCGTCGAGCACCTCTTCTCCGTCACCTCGGGCCTGGACTCGATGGTCGTCGGCGAGACGCAGATCCTGGGCCAGGTCCGCTCCGCCTACGCCACCGCGCGCGAGGCCGGCACCGTCGGCCGCACGCTGCACGAGCTGATCCAGACCGCGCTGCGCGTCGGCAAGCGCGTGCACACCGAGACCGGGCTCGACCAGCTCGGCGCGTCGGTCGTCTCCGAAGCGCTCGCCGCGGCCGGGGACGTCACCGGCAAGCACGCCGTCATCGTCGGCGCCGGCTCGATGGGTGCGCTGAGCGCGTCGCAGCTGCGGAAGGCCGGGATCGGCGAGATCACCGTGGCCAACCGCACCGACGCCCGCGCCCGGCGGCTCGCCGCGAACGTCACCGAGCAGGGCGTGCCGGCCCGGGCGGTCCCGCTGTCCGCCGTCGCCGGCACGGTCCGTGACGCCGACATCGTCATCTGCTGCACCGGCGCGCAGGACGCCGTCTTCGGCCCCGGGCACGTGCTGCCGCGCGGCGGCCGGGACCTCGTCGTCTGCGATCTGGGCCTGCCCCGGGACGTCGACCCGGCGGTCGGCGAGCTCGCCGGCGTCCGGGTGGTCGACCTGGCCACCATCCAGCGCCGGATGCGCGAAGCGGGGACGCCGACCACCGAGCGCCAGACCGCCAAGGCGACCGGGATCGTCCTCGACGAGGTGCGCGACTACCTCGCCGGGCAGCGCAGCGCCGAGGTGACGCCGACTGTCACCGCGCTGCGCCGCCGCGCGGCCGAGGTGGTCGACGCCGAGCTGCTGCGGCTCGACAACCGCCTGCCCGGCCTGGACGGCGCCGTCCGCGAAGAGGTCGGCCGCACGGTCCGCCGGGTGGTCGACAAGCTGCTGCACGCGCCGACGGTGCGGGTCAAGCAGCTGGCCGCCGAGACGGCCGACACCGACTACGCGAACGCGTTGCGAGAACTGTTCTGCCTCGACCCGCAGGCGCCCGCCGCGGTGGCGAGCCCGAAGCCCCCACCAGAGAAGAAGTAGTAGTGACCAGAGTCATTCGTATGGGTACGCGTGCTTCGAAGCTCGCGCTCACCCAGACCGGGACCGTCGCCGACGCCCTGCGCGCCACCGGCGTCGAGGTCGAGATCGTCAAGGTGACCACCCCCGGCGACAAGTCGCTGGCGCCGATCGCGACGATCGGGGTCGGCGTGTTCACCTCCGCGCTGCGGGAAGCCTTGCTGCGCAACGAGGTCGACGTCATCGTCCACTCCTACAAGGACCTGCCGACGGCGCCGGAGCCCGGGATCACGCTGGCCGCCGTGCCGCCCCGCGAAGACCCGCGGGACGCGCTGATCGCGCGCGACGGGCTCACGCTGGGTGAGCTGCCGCCGGGTTCGACGGTGGGCACGGGGGCCGCGCGACGCACCGCGCAGCTGCGCGCGCTGGGTCTCGGTTTGGAAATCGTGCCGATTCGCGGCAATATCGACACCCGCATGCGCAAGGTGACCGACGGCGAGCTCGATGCCGTGGTGCTGGCGCGTGCCGGACTGGCCAGGGTCGGACTGGTCGAGGCGATCACCGAGACCCTCGACCCGATCCAGATGCTGCCCGCGCCCGCGCAGGGTGCGCTCGCGGTGGAGTGCCGGGCCGCCGACGTGGACCTCGAGCAGCTGCTCCGGTCCACTTTGGACGACGAGGGCACGCGGGCCGCGGTGACGGCCGAGCGGGCTCTGCTGGCCGCGCTCGAGGCGGGGTGCAGCGCGCCGGTGGGCGCGCTCGCCGAGATCGTCGAAGATCTCGACGCCGAGGGCAAGGTCGTGGAACGGATCTCGCTGCGCGGCACCGCCGCGGTCGAGGGCGAGGAAGGTGCGGTGGACATGGTCCGGGCCATCGCACTGGCCGACAAGGACCAGGCCGCCCAGCTGGGCAAGGACCTGGCCGCCGAGCTGCTGGACCTAGGGGCCGGAACACTTTCCGGTCCCGCCGAGTGACCTGGGCGTCACACATCCGAACGTAGGAGACCTGTGGCCGGGCGATCCCGCACGGCCGCCGCAAGAGGAGAAACGCACAGATGACCCCCGCGCGAAAGACCACCGGGCGCGTAGCCTTCGTGGGCTCCGGGCCCGGCGACGCCGGCCTGCTCACCGTCCGCGCCCAGGAACTGCTGACCAAGGCCGAGGTCGTGGTGACCGACCCCGACGTGCCGCAGTCCGTGCTGGCCATGGCGGCCGAGGGCGCCGAGGTCCGGCCCGCCGTCGGCGAGGCCACCGAGGTCGCCAAGGACCTGACCACCGAAGCCAAGGCCGGCCGGCTGGTGCTGCGGCTGGTCGCGGGCGACCCGCTGACCACCCCGGCCGTCGTGGCCGAGGTCCAGGCGGTCGCGCGCACGAGCGCCGTGTTCGACGTCATCCCGGGTGTCTCGCCGGCCGCGGCCGTCCCCGCGTACGCGGGCGTCGCCCTGGGCGGCACGCACACCGAGGTCGACGTCCGCGGCGACGTCGACTGGGCGGCCCTGGCCGCCGCGCCCGGCCCGCTGGTGCTGCACGCGACGTCGGCGCACCTGGCCGAGGCCGCGTCGGCGCTGACCGGCAACGGCGTCCCGGCGTCGACCCCGGTCGCGGTCACCGCGAACGGCACCATCAACACCCAGCGCACCCTCGACACCACGCTCGAGAAGGTCGCCAACGACGCCGGCGAGCTCGTCGGCCCGCTGATCGTCACGATCGGCCAGGCCGCCGGGCAGCGCTCGAAGCTGTCGTGGTGGGAGTCGCGGGCGCTGTACGGCTGGAAGGTCCTGGTGCCGCGCACCAAGGAGCAGGCCGGCGAGATGGCCGAGCGCCTGCGCGGTCACGGCGCGACCTCGCACGAGGTGCCGACCATCTCGGTCGAGCCGCCCCGCAGCCCGGCCCAGATGGAGCGTTCGGTCAAGGGCCTGGTCGACGGCCGCTACCAGTGGATCGTCTTCACCTCCACCAACGCGGTCCGCGCGGTGTGGGAGAAGTTCGAGGAGTTCGGCCTGGACGCCCGCGCGTTCTCCGGCGTGAAGATCGCCTGTGTGGGTGAGTCGACCGCGGCGAAGGTGCGCTCGTTCGGCATCATCCCGGAGCTGATCCCCTCGGGCGAGCAGTCGTCCGAAGGCCTGCTGGCCGAATTCCCGCCGTACGACGACGTGCTCGACCCGGTCGACCGCGTGCTGCTGCCGCGGGCCGACATCGCCACCGAGACGCTGTCGGCCGGCCTGCGCGAGCGCGGCTGGGAGATCGACGACGTGACGGCCTACCGGACCGTCCGGGCTGCCCCGCCGCCCGCCGAGACCCGCGAGATGATCAAGACCGGCGGCTTCGACGCGGTCTGCTTCACCTCGTCCTCGACCGTGCGGAACCTGGTCGGCATCGCCGGCAAGCCGCACACCCGCACGCTGGTCGCGTGCATCGGCCCGAAGACCGCCGAGACCGCGGTGGAGTTCGGGCTCCGGGTCGACGTCCAGCCGGAGAAGGCGGACGTCCCCCACCTGGTGGACGCGCTGGCCGAGCACGCCGCGCGGCTGCGCGCGGAAGGTGCCCTGCCGCCGCCGCGCAAGGCGAAGCGGGCCCGCCGCTCCTGAGGTTCGACGTGCCGAAGGCCGCCCCGGTTCGCCGGGGCGGCCTTCGCTCGTTTCAGCGGGGGTTGTCTTTGCGCCACTCCACGTAGTCGGCCACCGAGGCCGCGATGTCGAACCGCGGCTTGAAGCCGGTGTCCTCGGTGAGCCGGGAGATGTCCAGGTACGGGTCCTCGCCGGAAGCCCGCCGAAGGCGCATCCGAAGGGCCTCTGCGAACTCGCAGCCCTGGAACCGCAGCGTCCGCTGGAGGACCCTGGGGCTCACACCCATCGCCTGCAGGCAGCGGCGGTGCAGCTGGCTGGGGGGAGAGCGCGAGGGTTCCGGCCAAGGTGTCGATGTCGACCGGGTGCCACGGCATCAGCCGCCGCACGGCCTCGGCGACCAGCGGGTCCACCGCTTTCACCGGCAGCCGGGCCTGGACGACCTCGAGCGCGCGCTCCGGGGAGCCGGCCGTGGTCACGGCTTCGGCCGAGCGGCCGTCCGCCAGGTCGACGTGCTGGTCGACCAGGTCGTCGAGGGGCACCGGCAGCGGGGGCGTGGCACCCGGCCGGAACCGCACGCCGGCTCGTGCGTGGCGGGATGATCTCGAGCCGCGCCGCGGTCAGCGGGCCGAGCAGCCGGGGCCGGCCGCCGACCGGGAAGTGGAGCTCGATCCCGCCGGTCGGCAGGTGCCGCTCGTCACCGGTGCGCTGGACCCAGACCGTCCGCACGAGGCCGGCCAGCGCGGGCACGGGGAGGCGTTCGACGTACACCTTTCGCACCGAAGCGGTTCCGCGAGAGCGGCGTCAAGCGCACCCTTGCGGAACTGCGGCAAAAGCCGCGGGAGTAACTTGGTAAGGGTGTTCCCCGAGCATCGTCCCCGCAGGCTTCGCACCACCCCGGCCATGCGCAGGCTGGTGGGCGAAACGACGCTGCGGCCACGCCAGCTGATCCTCCCGATGTTCGTCGCCGAAGGGATCGACGCGCCGCGGCCGATCTCGAGCATGCCCGGCGTCGTCCAGCACACCCGCGACACGCTGCGGAAGGCCGCCGTCGACGCGGTCAACGCCGGCGTCGGCGGGCTCATGCTGTTCGGCATCCCGGCCAAGCGCGACGCCGAGGGCTCCGGAGCCGTCGACGAAAAGGGCATCCTCAACGTGGCCCTGCGCGACCTGCGCCAGGAGCTGGGTGACGCCACCGTGCTGATGGCCGACACCTGCCTCGACGAGTTCACCGACCACGGCCACTGCGGTGTCCTGGACGCCGACGGCGGGGTCGACAACGACGCCACGCTGCGGATCTACGCCCAGATGGCCATCGCGCAGGTCGAAGCCGGGGCGCACGTGCTCGGGCCGAGCGGGATGATGGACGGCCAGATCGGCGTCATCCGCCGGGCGCTCGACGAGGTCGGGCACAAGGACGCGGCGATCCTCGCGTACTCCGCGAAGTACGCCAGCGCGTTCTACGGTCCCTTCCGGGAGGCCGTCGACTCGCAGCTCAAGGGCGACCGCAAGACCTACCAGCAGGACCCGGGCAACGGCCGCGAGGCACTGCGCGAGATCGAGCTGGACCTCGCCGAGGGCGCGGACATGATCATGGTCAAGCCCGCGCTGGCCTACCTGGACGTCATCAAGGCGGCCGCGGACATCTCCCCGGTCCCGGTGGCGGCTTACAACATCTCGGGCGAGTACGCGATGGTCGAGGCCGCGGCGGCGAACGGCTGGCTGGACCGCGAGCGGACGGTCCTCGAGGTGCTGACGTCGATCCGCCGCGCGGGTGCGGATCTCATCCTGAGCTACTGGGCCGCGGAAGCCGCTGCCTGGCTGGACTGACCCGTTAGAGTCCACGCGTGGAAGACAAAGAGGACCTCACGGGTCTGACCGACGACGAACGGCGCAAACTCGGCCGGTCGCCCGACCCGGTGCTCCCCGGCGAGCGGGCCCCGAAGGCGGCACCCCCGCGTCCGGTGGCCGTGTCGTTCTGGCTCTGGCTGGCCGGTGGCGTCGTGCTGATCCTGGGGTACGTCCAGCTGATGGCCGGCAAGTCCGCGGTCATCGACCGGTACGTCAAGGGGACGACCGACCCGAAGATCACGCCGCAGATGATCGCGGACGGCGTCACGGCGATGCTGTGGTTCCTCCTCGTCGGGTCGGCCGTGTTCAGCCTGCTGTTCCTCCTCTTCGCGTACAAGGCCCGCGAAGGCACCCGCTCGGCCCGGACGGTGCTGACCGTGCTGCCGATCGTGATGGTGCTGCTGATCTTCACCTTCGCGCCGGTGCTCACCTACCTGACGCTGGTCGCGGTGCTGCTCTTCGTGATCGCGCTGGTGCTGCTGTACCTGCCTTCGGTGAGCGGCTACTTCCCCAAGGTCGGCAAGAAGCTGTGAGCGATCGGCTCTACGCCGAGTCCGGGGTGAGCTGGGCGGCGATCGGGTGGGGGCCGGTCTTCGCCCTGGTGGGCGCGCTGGCGGAGCTCGTCACCGGCGGCCCGGTGCACGTGGTGGGCTGGCTGATGGTCGGGTTCGCGCTGGCCGTCATCACGATGCCGTGGGTGTACGCGCGCCGCCGGTTCCTGTCCCTCGAGGTGACGACCGAGCAGCTGCGGCAGGGCCGGGAGAAGGTGCCGGCCGCGCAGCTGGCTTCGGTCACCGACGTCGGGACGCCGGTCGGCGCGCGCGTGCTGGGCGGCGGCTGGTCGGTGCCGCGCAAGTACGACTCGCTGCCGGTGCGGCTGGCCGACGGCACGGTCGTGCTGGCGTGGGCGAAGGACGTCGAGGCCCTCCAGGACGCGCTGGACCGGCTCGTCCGGGCGACGCCGCGCGAAGCATGAGAAAATCCCCGGTGTGATCGACCTTCCGCAGCCCACCGGGGCCGAGCTCTGGCCGCCGGAAGAACCCGGCCCGCGTGCGCGGCTGCACAAGCCATGGCGGACGTTCGTCGCCGCCGTGGAAGTCGTGCTCGCCGTCGTCGCCGGCTGGGCCGCCTACTCGTGCTGGCACAGCAGCGTCGCCACCGTCGTCACCCGGACCGAGGACGGGGCCGTGCTCGAGTCGCACCGGTACTTCGGCGGGCTGCTCGCCGCCGCCATCGGGCTCGGGACCGTGGCCGCGCTGCTGCTGGTCGACGCGGTGCGTCAGCTGGCGCTCGCCATCCGTGCGCGGAGTACCAAGACCAAGGCCTGATACACAGCTGGCGCACAGGTAACCAACAGTCCATTGCTAAGCAGCGGCACGAAGGTTGCCGCATGACGCGCGTGCGTGCCTCGAAGGCATGGGTGATCAACGGAGCCCTGGTTGTCCTGCTGGCCGGGGCCGGATTCGGGATATACCAGGCATTCAGCCCCGAACCGAGCTCGGCGCAGGCCCAGTCGCGCGGTACCCCGGTCCGCCGGGCGACGGTCACCGAGACCGTCTCCGCCGCCGGGACCCTCGCCAGCAGCTACACCGGCGCGGCGAACTTCGCGACGGCGGGCAAGGTCACCTCGATCGACGTCAAGGTCGGTGACGTCGTCAGTGCCGGGCAGAAGCTCGCCACCGTCGACAGCACCCAGGCGGCGAAGCAGCTTCAGGTCGCGAAGGCGAACCTCGCCGTCGCCCAGAACGCCCTCGACACCGCCGAGACGGCCGAAGACACCCCGGCCACCGGGCAGAACAACCAAAACAGCCAGAACAGCGCCCAGACCGCGGCCAACAACGTCACGTCGGCGCAGGCGAAACTCGACCAGGCCCAGCTCGACGTCCAGACCGCGCAGCAGACGCTCGACAACACGACCCTCTACGCGCCCGGCGCCGGCACGGTCACCGCGATCAGCGGCGCGGTCGGGCAGCAGTCCTCCAGCGGGTCCTCGGCCACGAGCCAGTCTTCGAGCAGCGGCAGCGGCCAAGGCGGCCAGGGTTCGACGAATTCCGGCGCCGCCGCATCGAGCAGCAGTAGCAGTAGCAGCAGCTCCGGGTTCATCACCATCACGAACCTGACCGGCCTGGTCGTCAACACCTCGGTCGCGGAGATCGACGTCAGCAAGGTCAAGGCGGGGCAGAAGGCCACGGTGACGCTCAACGCGCTGCCGGACAAGCCGGTCCAAGCCACCGTGTCGAGCGTCAACCTGACCCCGACCACCAGCGGCAGCGTCGTCTCCTACGGCGCGCAGCTGGCCCTGACCAGCCCGCCGGACGGGCTGCGGCCCGGCCAGTCGACGAGCGTCGTGATCACCGTCGCCGAGGCGGACAACGCGCTGAGCGTGCCGGCCGCGGCGGTGCAGACCGTCGGCAGCACCAACCTCGTCACCGTGCAGGAAAACGGGCAGAACGTCACCCGCCAGGTGCAGGTCGGGCTGCGCGGCGAGTCGACGGTCCAGATCACCTCCGGGGTGACCGAAGGCGAGAACGTCGTGCTCACAGGGACGGCCTCGACCGGGACCACGGGCGGCACCGGGCGCACCGGCGGTACCGGGGGCACCGGCGGGTTCCCCGGCGGCGGAACCGGTGGCTTCCCGGGCGGCGGCCAGCGCGGCACCGGCGCCGGCGGCGGCTTCGGCGGACGCGGATGAACCCGGTGATCGCGGTCTCCGGACTGCGCAAGACCTACGGGGCCGGCGAGACGGCGGTGCACGCGCTGCGCGGCGTCGACCTCACCGTGTGGCCCGGCGAGTACGTCGCGATCATGGGCGCGTCCGGTTCGGGGAAGTCCACGCTGCTGAACATGCTGGGCTGCCTGGACGTGCCGACGTCCGGCCGGTACCTCCTGGACGGCTTCGGGGTCGGCAAGCTGAACGAACGGCAATTGGCGTTGCTGCGCAACCGGAAGATCGGGTTCATCTTCCAGTCCTTCAACCTGGTGCCTCGGACGTCCGCTTTGTCCAATGTGGAACTTCCTTTGGTCTACAGTGGACTCAAGCGGTCCGAGCGCCGTCGCCGCGCGCTCGCGGCGCTCGACATGGTCGGGCTGTCCGACCGGGCCAAGCACCTCCCGAGCGAGCTTTCCGGCGGCCAGATCCAGCGCGTCGCGGTGGCGCGGGCGCTGGTCACCGGCCCGGCGATGCTGCTGGCCGACGAGCCCACCGGCAACCTCGACCGGCGCAGCACCGAGGACGTCCTCGGCGTGTTCGACCGGCTCAACTCCCTCGGCCGCACCATCGTCGTCATCACGCACGAGGACGAGGTCGCCGAGCACGCGCACCGCGTCGTCCGGGTCGACGACGGGCTGATCGTGTCGGACGAAACCACGCGTGCGGTGGGAGCGGTCCGGTGAACCTCCTCGAAATCCTGCGGTTCGCCGTGCGCGGGCTCACCGCGAACAAGCTGCGCTCGGCCCTCACCACGCTCGGCATCACCATCGGCGTCGCCGCGGTGATCCTGCTGGTCGCGGTCGGCAACGGCGCGTCGGCGGCCATCGCGGCCAGCATCCAGGGCCTCGGCACCAACGTCGTCAACGTCTCCCCGGCCCGCGGCGGCGGGCAGGGCGCGGCGGCGCGGCCGCTGACCGTCCAGGACGCGCACGCGCTCGTCGACCCCGTCGGCGCCCCGGACGTCAAGGCCGCTTCGCCGGTGGTCAACACGACGGCGACCGCGACCTACGGGCAGACGTCCTACGACATCTCCAGCGTCGCCGGCACCGAACCCGCGTACTTCACCACGACCAACCGCGAACTCGCCCAGGGGCAGCTGTTCACGAGCGAGGACGTCACGGCCGCGCGGAAGGTCGTCGTGCTCGGCCCGACGACCGCGGAGTCGATCTTCGGCACCGCCACGGACGCGGTCGGCAAGAACGTGCTGCTGAACAGCATCCAGTTCACCGTGATCGGTGTGCTGCAGGCCAAGGGCAGCACCGGGCTGCAGAACGCCGACGACGTCGCCATCGCGCCGATTTCGGCGGTCCAGAACTCCCTCGCCGGCTACGGCAGCCTCAGCCAGATCGCCGTCCAGGCCACCAGCGCCGACTCCGTCTCGCTGGCCCAGTCCGAGATCACCGCGATCCTCAACGCCCGCCACGGCGTCCGGCTCGGCGGCACGCCGGACTACCAGATCCAGAACTCCGAGCAGCTCCTCGCGACCCGGACGTCGGCGACCGAGACGTTCACCGTGCTGCTGGGGGCGGTCGCGGCGATCTCGCTGCTGGTCGGCGGGATCGGCGTCACCAACATCATGCTCGTCACGGTGACCGAGCGGATCCGCGAAATCGGCATCCGCAAGGCGATCGGCGCCCCGCGCTCGGCCATCCTCGGCCAGTTCCTCGCCGAAGCGACCATGCTCAGCCTGTTCGGCGGCCTGCTCGGCGTCGCGATCGGGGTGATCGGCAGCCGGTTCACCATCTCCGGGATCAAACCCGTCGTGGTGCCCTCGTCGATCCTGCTCGCCTTCGCGGTATCCGCCCTGATCGGGCTGTTCTTCGGCAGCTTCCCGGCGAACCGGGCCGCCAAGCTCCGGCCCATCGATGCGTTGCGTCACGAATAAGGAGTTCCCGCATGTCTTCCTCCACCCAGACGCCGCCCGTCCCGGGTGACGAGCCGACGGCGATCCTGCCCGCCGTCGAGCCGACCGCGGAGCAGATCGTCGCCAGCCCAGCGGTCGACGGTGACCTCAACGCCGAAATGCGCCGGGCCGCGAAGCCGTTTTCCCGCACGACGCTGGTGCTCGCCGGGCTCGTCGTGTTCGCGATCGCGTTCGGCGGCGGCGCCTGGACGCACGCGGCGTTCGGCTCCGCCACGCCCACGCGCCCCGGCGGCACTGCCGGGGGCAGTCAGGCCCGCGCCCAGGGCGGCACCGGCCAGCCCGGCGGCACCGGCCAGCAGGGCAGCGGGTTCCGCGGCGGCCGCGGCACCACGGGCACGGTCGACCACGTCGACGGCACCACCGTCTACGTGAAGACCGCGCAGGGTGCCGACGTCAAGGTGTCCACATCGGACTCGACCACGGTCGGGGTGACCCAGCAGGGCAAGCTGTCGGACCTCAAGCCGGGCGCGACGGTCGTCGTCCAGGGCCAGGCGGGCAGCGACGGCACGGTGACCGCGCAGGCCATCACCCAGGAGGCCGGGCGCTAGTTCCAGCTAGTTCAGGACGAGGATCGCGGTGTTGAGCGCCGTCGCGTAGAGGATCCAGGCGAGGTAGGGCACCAGGAGCGCGGCGGCGGCCTTCGACCGGCGGCCGAACAGGACGATCGTCACGACCACGACGACGTCCAGCAGCACGATGTCGGCCAGGGCGAGCCCGGCCGCGCCGCCCTCGAAGAACAGCGGGGTCCAGAGCAGGTTGAACAGCAGGCCGATGCCGTACGCGGCGAACCCGCGCGTCTCGCCGTCGGTCCGCCAGTACAGCCAGCCCGCCACCGCGATGGTGACGTACAGCACCGTCCACACCGGACCGAACAGGGCGGCGGGCGGCGCCCACGCCGGCTGCTCGAGCCGCGCGTAGACCGCCCTCGCCGACGTCGCGGCCAGGCCGCCGACCACGGCCACCACGGCGACGACGCCCAGGAACCCGGCCAGCATCAGCCACGGGTTGCGGTGCGGGGCGCGTTCGGTCACCGGCTGTTCCCCTCCCGGGCGGCTGCCCGTCATCTTAGGCGGGTTTGCGAGACTGGAGGGGTGAGCACTGGAACCGAGCAGTCCAAGGCATGGTTCGACCGCGCGAAGGCGGCCATCCCGGGCGGGGTGAATTCGCCGGTGCGGGCGTTCAACTCGGTCGGCGGCACGCCGCGGTTCATGGTCCGCGGCGAGGGCCCGCACCTGTGGGACGCCGACGGCAACCGCTACGTCGACCTGGTGTCGTCCTGGGGCCCGATGATCCTGGGGCACGCGCACCCGGCGGTCGTCGAGGCGGCGCGCCGGGCGGCGACGTCCGGGCTCTCGTTCGGCACCCCGACGATCGGCGAGGTCGAACTGGCGGAGGAGATCATCGGCCGGGTCGAGCCGGTCGAGCAGGTCCGCCTGGTCAACTCGGGGACCGAGGCCACGATGAGCGCGATCCGGCTGGCCAGGGGGTTCACCGGCCGGTCGAAGATCGTGAAGTTCGCCGGCTGTTACCACGGTCACGTCGACGCGCTGCTCGCGCAGGCCGGCTCCGGCGTCGCGACGCTCGGGCTGCCGACCTCGCCGGGCGTCACCGGGGCACAGGCCGCGGACACGCTGGTGCTGCCCTACAACGACCTCGACGCGGTCCGGAAATCCTTTGTGGACAACCCGGGCGAGATCGCCGCGGTGATCACCGAGGCGGCGGCCGGGAACATGGGCGCGGTCGCGCCGGACGACGGCTTCAACGCCGGGCTGCGCGAGATCGCGCACGAGCACGGCGCGCTGCTGATCATGGACGAGGTGATGACCGGGTTCCGCGTCTCGCACGCGGGCTGGTTCGGCCTCGAAGGCGTGGCCGGCGACCTCTACACGTTCGGCAAGGTGATGTCCGGCGGGCTGCCGGCGGCGGCCTTCGGCGGCCGCGCCGACGTGATGGCCAAGCTCGCCCCGGGCGGGCCGGTCTACCAGGCCGGGACGCTCTCCGGGAACCCCGTCGCGGTGGCCACGGGCCTCGCGACGCTGCGCGCGGCCGACCACGCCGTGTACGCGGCTCTCGACGCCAACGCGAAGCGCCTCGGCAACCTCTTCCACGCCGCGCTCCTCGAAGCGGGGGTCGCGCACAACGTCCAGTACGCGGGCAACCTGGTGAGCGTGTTCTTCGGTGAGACGCCGGTCCGCGACTACGCCGGCGCGCAGGGGTCCGAGACGTGGCGCTTCCCGCCGTTCTTCCACGCGTTGCTCGACGGAGGCGTGTACGCGCCCCCGAGCGCGTACGAGGCGTGGTTCGTCAACGCGGCGATGGACGACGAAGCGTTCTCGGTGATCGAAGCGGCGCTGCCCGCGGCGGCGCGCGCAGCGGCTGGGGCCGTCCAGTGACCACCGTCGTCCACATGCTGCGTCACGGCGAAGTGCACAACCCGGAGAAGATCCTCTACGGCCGGCTGCCCGGCTACCGGCTCTCGGAGCGTGGGCAGCGGCAGGCACTCACGGTCGCCGAGGCCGTCGCCGGTCACGACCTCGTGCACGTCGTCGCCTCGCCGTTGCAGCGGGCGCAGGAGACGGCGGCCCCGATCGCCGCCGCGCACCGGCTCGACATCGCGACCGACGAGGGCCTGATCGAGGCGGGCAACCAGTTCGAGGGCCTGCACGTGGCGGTCGGCGACGGCGCGCTGCGGGAGCCCAAGCACTGGCCGAAGCTGGTGAACCCGTTCAAGCCGTCGTGGGGCGAGCCCTACCTCGAGATCGCCCACCGGATGCTCGGCGCGGTCCACCGGGCCCGCGAGGCGGCTCTCGGTCATGAGGCCCTGTGCGTCTCGCACCAGCTGCCGATCTGGACGTTGCGGCGGTTCCTCGAGGGCAAGCGCCTGTGGCACGACCCGCGGCGCCGCCAGTGCTCGCTGGCGTCCCTGACGTCGCTGGTGTTCGAGGGCGACGAGCTGCGCGAGATCGTCTATAGCGAGCCGGCGGGCGCGACCGACCCGAAGGTGACCGGGGCATGAGGCTGGTCTGGGTGGTGCTCGCGGCACTGGCGCTGGCCGGCTGCAGCGCGGGCAAGGACGCGGTGGTGCAGGGGAGCAGCTTCAGCTTCGTCTCCCCGGGCGGCAAGATCGACATCACCTACGACGCCGCCCAGCGCCAGACGGCCCCGGTCCTGGCCGGCGAAGACCTGATGAACGAGGGCAAGCAGCTGTCGCTGGCGGACTACGCGGGCAAGGTCGTGGTGCTCAACCTGTGGGGCCAGTGGTGCGGGCCGTGCCGCACGGAGGCGCCCGAGATGGAGTCGCTGGCGAAGCAGGGCGTCCAGGTGGTGGGCATCGACGTCCGCGACCCGGCCCGCGAGGTGGCCCAGGACTTCGTCCGCGACCGGCAGCTGACGTACCCGTCGATCTACGACCCGGACGGCCGGGTGCTGCTCAAGCTGAGCGGCTACCCGCGCAACATCATCCCGTCGACGATCGTGCTGGACAAGCAGCACCGCGTGGCGGCGGTGTTCCTGCGGCCGGTGCTGGCCCAGGACCTGCTCCCGGTGACGCAGCGGCTGACCGCGGAGGCTTGAGCGGGGTTGGCCGGGGCGGCACGGCCGGCGGGCTCGGGAGCGCGGCCCGCCCTTCCCTTGGGGGGACCTCCCTGGTCCAGTTTATCGGCGGAGTACGACAGAACCCCGAAATCGCCGGTCGGAAAGCGGAGTCATCCACAACTCAGCCGGGCTGTGGATGAATCAGGCGGAATCGGGTCCTGTCGTGCCGGGTCGGCCCGGAATCGGGCCATCCCGGGCCGCAACCTCGCCGCAGCAGCGCGGACCCGCGACCGAACCACGGCCCGAGCCCGGCACCAGAAACCCGGCCACCCGTGCCACAACCCCCGAAACCCCCGGGACCAAGGTCCTGATCTGCTGTGACCGAGGTCCTGTGAAGCGGCCCCGGCGTTCTCACCAGGACCTCACTGCCTACCCTCAACGGGGTGAACTCCGTGACCGAGCTGGCGATCTCCGGACCGCTGCTGCTCGCCGCGGGTGTCGCGCTGCTCGCCGGCGCGATCTCCTTCGCCTCGCCGTGCGTCGTGCCGCTCGTGCCGGGTTACCTCGCCTACCTCGCCGCGCTCGTCGGGGCCGATGCCCCCGCCGTCAGCGCCGATGAAGAGCGCAAGCAGGGCCGGTGGGCCGTCGTCGGGGCCGCGCTGCTGTTCGTGCTCGGGTTCACCGTCGTGTTCGTCGCGACCTTCGGCACGCTCGTCTGGCTGACCGCGACCCTCACCCTCAACCAGGACCTGCTGCAGCGCCTCGGCGGCGTGCTCACCATCGCGATGGCGCTGGTGTTCCTCGGCTGGATCCCCGGCCTGCAGCGCGAGGTGCGCTCGCACCACGTCCCGCGCGGCGGTGTTTGGGGTGCCCCGCTGCTCGGCGCGATCTTCGGGCTCGGCTGGACGCCCTGCATCGGCCCGACGCTGTCCGCCGTCACCACCCTGGCCAGCGCGACCGGCGGCGCGGCGGCCCGCGGGTACCTGCTGATCGCCGTCTACTGCCTCGGCCTCGGGCTGCCGTTCCTGCTCATCGCGCTCGGCGCCCGGTGGGCCGTGCGCGCCACCGACTGGGTCCGCCGGCACGGCCGCCAGGTGCAGGTCTTCGGCGGCGTGCTGCTGCTGATCGTCGGCCTCCTGCTGGTCACCGGCGTCTGGGGAGATCTGATGGGCTGGATCCGCAACGAACTCGCCATCGACCTGAGGCTGCCCCTGTGACGACCACCGAGGCGCCCCCGAAGACCCCGCAAGGCCCCACGCCCGCCAAGCGCACCTTCGCCTTCCTGCGCAACACCTGGCGCGGCCTGACGTCCATGCGCACCGCGCTCGTCCTGCTGTTCCTCCTCGCCCTGGCCGCCCTGCCGGGCGCGCTCCTGCCGCAGCGGAAGCTCAACGCGCCCAAGGTCGCCGAGTACATCGCCGCCCACGGGTGGTGGGGGACGCTGCTCGACAAGCTCGAGTTCTACGACGTCTACTCCAGCATCTGGTTCTCGGCGATCTACCTGCTGCTGATGATCTCGCTGATCGGCTGCCTGACGCCGCGCAGCTTCGAGTACGTCAAGGCGATGCGCGCCAAGCCGGTGCTGACGCCGCGCAACCTGGCGCGGATGCCGCACTACCGGCTCGGCCGCGGCGAAGCCGATGCCACCGCCGAGATCGCGGCCGTCCACAAGCAGCTTTCCGGCTGGCGCCGCATCGAACGCGAGGAAGCCGACGGCGCCCGCACGATCTCGGCGGAACGCGGGTTCCTGCGCGAGACCGGCAACCTCGTCTTCCACTTCAGCATGCTCGGCCTGATCGTCTTCTTCGCCCTCGGCAAGCTCTACGGCTACGAAGGCCAGGTCATCGTCCAGGCGAACGGCGACGGCTTCTGCAACGCCGGCATCTACAACTACGACTCCTTCAACGCGGGGCTGCGCGTCGACGGCACCGACCTCGACCCGTTCTGCGTGAAGGTCAACGACTTCACCGCGCGCTACACCGAGTCGGGCCAGCCCGACTACTACCACTCGAACATCGAGTACCAGTCCGGCCCGGACCTCGAGACGGGCACCTGGCGCCCGTACGGCCTCGAGGTCAACTCGCCGCTGCGCACCGCCGGCGACCGCGTCTACCTGCTCGGGCACGGCTACTCGCCGAAGTTCACGGTCACCTTCCCGGACGGCTCGCAGCGCACCCAGAACACCCAGTGGCGCACGGTCGACCCGACCACGATGCTCGCCGAAGGCGCGACGAAGTTCGACCAGCCCGGCATCACCGACGAGGTGCAGCGGCGGACCCGCCAGCTGGCCGTCACCGGCCTGTTCGCCCCCACGGCGTTCCTCCACGGCAACGTCCTGACGTCGTCGGCGCCCGAGGCGAAGGACCCCGCCGTCGCCGTCGACGTCCTGCGCGGTGACCTCGGCCTCGACGCCGGGCGCGGCCAGTCGGTGTTCGAGGTCGACCAGACCCTCGTCGACGACGGCAGGCTGAAGAAGGTCGCCCGCGAGAACCTGAAGGTCGGCCAGGAGCTCAAGCTCGACGACGGCACGAAGGTCCGCTTCGACGGCGTCGGCGAGTGGGTCTCCCTGCAGGTTTCCCACGACCCGACGCAGGGGTTCGTGCTCGGGTTCGCCATCGCGATGTTCCTCGGCCTGGGCGCGTCCCTGCTGGTCAAGCGCCGCCGGCTGTGGGTGCGGGTGAAGCCGGGGACGCCGGGCGACCCGGGTACCGTGATCGAGGTCGCCGGGCTGGCCCGCACCGACCAGGCCGGGTACGGCGAAGAGTTCCAGCGGGTCAGTGAACGCCTGATCAGTGGTCAGAAGGGCTGAGGCATGCCGATCAACGAGACGCTGTCGACCTACAGCGACTGGCTGTACACGACCGCCGCGGCGATCTACGTCGTCGCGCTGATGATGACGCTGGTCGAGCAGGGCTTCGGCGCCAAGGGCCGGCTCGCCACCGAGCGCGCCAAGCTGCGGGCGCGCGAGCTCGTCGGCGCCGGCGGGCCACCGGTCGACGAGGTCCCCGCCGCCCAGCGCGAGGTCGGCCGCCCCGAGCGGATCGGCCGGATGGGCGCGTCGCTGCTCGTGCTCGGCGCGCTGCTGCAGCTCTCGGCGATCGTGCTGCGCGGCCTCGCCGTGCACCGCGCGCCCTGGGGCAACATGTACGAGTACGGCATGGCCGTCACGTTCATCACGGTCCTCACCTGGCTGATCGTGCTGGCGAAGTTCCCGGTCCGGCACCTCACCGGCTTCCTGCTGCTGCCCGTCGTGATCCTGATGTTCATCAACGGCACGCTGCTGTACACGACCGCTGCCCCGGTGCAGCCCGCGCTGCAGTCGTACTGGCTGGTCATCCACGTCTCGGCGGCGATCATCGGCTCCGGCGTCTTCCTC
Organism: Amycolatopsis sp. NPDC024027; assembly: GCF_040638975.1. NCBI lineage: Bacteria > Bacillati > Actinomycetota > Actinomycetes > Pseudonocardiales > Pseudonocardiaceae > Amycolatopsis > Amycolatopsis sp. NPDC024027. Next base: position 141,929 of record NZ_JBEZYY010000013.1, on the reverse strand, counting down.
GTGCCGGGCGTGGCCAGCGTCTTGTACCTGTTCCGCGCGGCCTTCGAAAAGGACGGCACGAAGTTCGCCCGGTTCGCCTCGAAGCTGCCGTCGGCCGACGTCCTCGACCGGATCGCCTACCGGACCACCATCTTCGCCTTCCCGGTGTTCACCTTCGGCGTCCTCTGCGGCGCGGTCTGGGCCGAGTCGGCGTGGGGCCGGTTCTGGGGCTGGGACCCCAAGGAGACCGTCGCCTTCATCGCCTGGGTGGTCTACGCGGCCTACCTGCACTCGCGGGCCACCGCGGGCTGGCGGGGCGCGCGGGCCGCGGCCATCAACATCGTCGGGTTCGCCGCGATCGTGTTCAACCTGTTCTTCGTGAACCTCGTCACCGCGGGCCTGCACTCCTACGCCGGGGTGGGCTGAGCAGCCCGCGCGTCCGCCGACTACCGTCGTCACCGGGGGCGGAGTGTCAGGCGGAGCGCGTGGAGGTTTTCACCGGTGACCGGACCCAGCGAAGAATCGGCTCCAGGCCACCCCGAACAGGCTGAACCGGCCGCTGCGGCACCGCAGCCGGGCCTGTTCGCCGACGATCGGACGGACTCGCACCCGCACCCCGAGGCATCGGGGGCGTTCGACGTGCAGCCGACGCAGGCGGTGGCGCCGCCGGTCAACCCGGCGGTCTCGGGGCCCCACCAGGTGCCCAATCCGGCCGTGTCGGGGCCCCACCAGGTGCCCAATCCGGCCGTGTCGGGGCCGCACCAGGTGCCCTACGGCTACGACCAGAACCTGCCGCCGCTGCAGCCGCAGTACGGCGACCCGGCGCAGCAGTACCAGGCCAACGCCCAGTACCCGCAGCAGCCGCCGCCCGGGCACCAGCAGCCGTCCGGGCTGCCGCAGCCCCAGGGCGGCCGGCACGCGGCCCCGCAGCCGCAGCCGGGCCACGGCCACGACCTGTCGACCGCACACCTGGTCAAGCAGACCAGGCGGCCCCCGCAGTCCGGCTGGCGCAAGGCGCTCTACGTCGGCACCGGGAAGCTGGTCAACCCGGGGGAGAGCCCGGCGGACACCCGCCGCCGCGAGCTCATCGCGCGGGTCAACCAGCCGCTGCGCGGCTGCTACAAGATCGCGATGCTGTCGCTCAAGGGCGGCGTCGGCAAGACCACGGTGACGACGACGCTGGGCTCGACGTTCGCGTCCCTGCGCGGCGACCGCGTCGTCGCCGTCGACGCCAACCCGGACCGCGGCACGCTGTCGCAGAAGATCCCGCTGGAGACGACCGCGACGGTCCGCCACCTGCTGCGTGACGCCGCCCGCATCACGCGCTACAGCGACGTCCGGTCCTACACGTCCCAGGGCTCGAGCCGGCTGGAGATCCTGGCCAGCGAGCAGGACCCGGCCGTGTCGGAGGCCTTCTCCGAGGACGACTACCGGCGCACGGTCAACCTGCTGGAGCACTTCTACAACATCGTGCTCACCGACTGCGGGACCGGCCTGATGCACTCGGCGATGAAGGGCGTCCTGGACGTCGCGGACGCGCTGGTCGTGGTCTCGTCCGGCTCGGTCGACGGCGCCCGCAGCGCCTCGGCGACGCTGGACTGGCTCGAAGCCCACGGCTACGGCGAGCTGGTCAAGCGCTCGGTGGCGGTGATCAACTCGGTCCGGCCCAAGGGGGGCTCGGTCGACCTCGACAAGCTTTCGGCGCACTTCGGCGCGAAGGTCCGGGCGGTCTGCAAGGTGCCGTTCGACCCGCACCTGGAGGAAGGCGCCGAGATCGAGCTGGACCGCCTGTCGGGCGACACCCGCCTGGCCCTGCTCGAGCTGGCCGCGACCGTCGCCGACGGCTTCGCGACCCCGCTCTCACAGGGTTACCGCTGACCCGGCCTACCGGCCTGACCCCAACGCAGTGAATGACTCATTCCTTGCATCGGACGCAAGGAATGAGTCATTCACTGCGTCCGGGGACGGGCCGGTAGGCGGGCGAAGGTAAAGGGTTTTCTAGAGGTCTTCGTCCCGGCGTTTGCGCTGCTGTTCGGCCAGCTGGCGCAGGAAGTCGGGGTCGTCGTCCGGGGCGAGGGTGACGCGGCGCGGAGCCGAGGGCACCCCGATCCGCTGGCCGGCGAACGACCGCCACAGGAGCAGGGCGACGACCAGCGCGCCGACCGCCGCGAGCAGAGCGAGCATGCCGGATCCTTCCGTATGGCTGCCTGTCCCCCGAGGTTAACCTCTCCGGCCGTGTGGTGGGCCTGAAGTGGTCACCGAAGCACGAAGGCCGTGCCGGGACGGGGTGGTTCCCGTACCCGACACGGCCCTGGCGTCCGGATGGTTCAGGCGGTGCGCGCCGGTTCGCTGGCGTCGGTGGTCAGCTCGGCGAGGAGCTCGTTCACCTCGGACTCCCGGAACCGCCGGTGCCCGCCCGGGGTCCGGATCGAGCCGATCCGCCCCGCGGTCGCCCACCGCGTCACCGTCTTGGGGTCCACTCGGAACAGCGCTGCCACCTCGCCAGGGGTGAGCAGGCGTCCGCCCATCGTCGCGGTCATTTTCCGCCTCCTTAACGAACTCACTGCTATACCGGAGGCGTCCGGGCCTTCTGGCCCGTCGCGCCGGGGTAGCCAACAAGGCAATCGTTGCACTTCACCCGTCGGGTACTCGAACGGTTGTCCGCGAGTAAAGAGCCCTTAAAGGTCAAAACGGACAGATTGTGCGTCGTGGCGGCTACCGTCCGGTGACGTGACGTGCGAGGACGTCCCTCCCCTGGGCACCGGCGGCGAGGCGTGGTGCCAATGGGGGATTGTCCAACCGCATAGAGTGATCCCCGTGGATCAGTTGGACCGGAAGATCATCGCAGCGTTGCGCATCAACGGACGGGCCACCTATGCCGATCTCGGACGAGCCGTCGGGCTGTCCGCGTCGTCGGTGCACGAGCGCGTGGGAAAGCTGGAGGCCGCCGGCGTGATCACCGGCTACCACGCGGTCGTCGACCCGAGCTCGGTCGGGCTCGGCGTCACCGCCCTCGTCAGCATCCACCCGACCGACACGGCCACGGAGGACGACGTCGCCGACGCGCTCGCCGAGCTCGACGAGGTCGAGAGCTGCTACGCGGTGGCCGGCGACGAGGCGTTCGTCGTCAAGGTGCGCGTGTCGACCGTCGACGAGCTGGAGCGCACGCTGGGCCGGCTGCGGCGCATCCCCGGCGTCGGGCGGACGAACACCACCGTGGTGCTCTCGACGCGGTTCGAGGGCCGTCCGAACAACGCGGGCCTGCAGAAGGACCGGCTTGGCGGGGCGTAGCCTGCGTTGATGTGAGCGACGTGAAGGCCGACCACCTGCCCCGTGACCTGACGCTGTACCTGCTGGCGCGGTTCGTGCTGGTCGGGGTGATCGCGTGGGGGCTGTCCCTGACCGGGGTGCCGCTGCTGGTCGCCCTGGTGATCGGCCTGGTCGTCGGGCTGCCGCTCGGCCTGCTGCTGTTCCGCCCGCTCAACGCCCGCGTGACCGCCGGGCTGGCGAAGCGCAACGAGAAGCGCGCCCGCGCCCGTGCCGAGCTGCGCGCGCAGCTGCGCGGCGAGGGACAGCCCGAGTGAGCCGCCGCCCGCACAACCGCAGCTGGGTCCGCGAGGCCGTCCGGATCATCGAGGCCGACGCCAACCGCAGCGCCGACACCCACCTGCACGTCTTCCCGCTGCCCCCGGAATGGGGCATCGACCTGTACCTCAAGGACGAGTCGGTCCACCCGACCGGCTCGCTGAAGCACCGGCTGGCCCGGTCGCTGTTCCTCTACGGGCTCGTCAACGGCCAGATCGGGCCGGACACCGTGCTCGTCGAGGCCTCCAGCGGGTCGACTGCGGTGTCCGAGGCCTACTTCGCCCGCATGCTCGGCCTGCGCTTCATCACCGTCGTGCCCCGGCGCACGTCGAAGGAGAAGGTCGCGCTCATCGAGTTCTACGGCGGCGAGTGCCACTTCGTCGACACGGCCCCCGCGATGTACCCCGAGGCGGAGCGGCTCGCCGCCGAGTGCGGCGGGCACTACCTCGACCAGTTCACCTACGCCGAGCGCGCGACGGACTGGCGCGGCAACAACAACATCGCCGAGTCGGTGTTCGCGCAGATGCGCTCCGAGCGCCACCCGATCCCGACGTGGATCGTCGTCGGCGCGGGCACCGGCGGGACGAGCGCGACCTTCGGCCGGTACGTCCGCTACAAGCGCCACACGACGAAGGTCTGCGTCGTCGACCCGGAGAACTCGTCGTTCTACGGCGCCTGGGAGACCGGGGCGCTGGACTACGGCACCGGCATGCCGTCGCGGATCGAGGGCATCGGGCGGCCGCGCTGCGAGCCGTCGTTCGTCCCAGGCGTCATCGACGAGATGTTCCAGATCCCCGACGCCGGCTCCCTGGCGGCGATCCGGCTGCTGCGCGAGCGGACCGGCCACTGGGCGGGCGGCTCGACCGGCACCAACCTCTACGGCGCGTTCCGGCTCATCGCCCGGATGGTCGAGGACGGCCAGGCGGGCAGCGTCGTGACGCTGCTGTGCGACGGCGGCGAGCGGTACGCGCACACCTACTACAACGACGAGTGGGTGGCCGAGCAGAACCTGGACCTGGCCCCGCACACGGCGTTGTTCGAGGAGTTCCTGACGACCGGGAAGTTCCTCCCGGAGGGCTAGGTGTTCAGGCCGACCGCGGTGGCCACGGCCCACAGCAGCATGGTGAAGCCGGTGTCCCGCAGCGCGGGGATCAGCTCGCGCCCGGTCTTGCCGCCGTGGACCGCGCCCACCGCCGGGAGCAACGCGGGGATGGTCAGCGTGGCCAGCGCCACCAGCCCGTACCCGGCGACAGCCAGGACAAGGGTGAGCACGTACGGCACGGCGATCAGCACCAGGTAGAGCCGTCGCGTGCCCTTGTCACCCAAGCGGGTGGCCAAGGTGCGCTTGCCCGCTTCGACGTCGGTCGGGATGTCACGCAGGTTGTTGGCCGTCAGGACCGCCGTCGAGAAGCAGCCGACCGCGACCGCGCACCCCAGCGCCGCCCAGCTCACCCGGCCCGCCTGGACGTACACCGTGCCGAGGACGCCGGCCAAGCCGAAGAACACGAAGACGGCGATCTCGCCGAAGCCGTAGTAGCCGTAGGGCTTCTTCCCGCCGGTGTAGAACCACGCGCCGAGGATGCACAGCGCGCCCATCCCCAGCAGCCACCAGTGCCCGCTGACGGCCACCAGGACCAGCCCCAGCACCCCGGCCAGGCCCAGGGAGATCAGCGCGGCGGTCAGCACGGCCTTCGGGGCGGCGACGCCGGAGCCGACCAGCCGGAGCGGGCCGACGCGGTTTTCGTCCGTGCCGCGGATGCCGTCGGAGTAGTCGTTGGCGTAGTTGACGCCGATGATCAGCGAGAGGGAGACCAGCAGCGCCAGCGCCGAACGCCACCAGGAGAACGCGTCCAGCGCGATCGCCGCGCCGACGCCCGCCACCACCGGCGCCACCGCGTTGGGCAGCGTCCGCGGCCGGGCCCCTTCGATCCACTCGCTCAAGCTCGCCATGGCGCCATTCAACGCCATGGTGATCACGCCTGGACGCCGAACCCGGGCAATCAGTCCGAGGTCGGCATCTCCCAGACGAGCGAGCCGCTGTTCGGGTCCACGCCCTCGGCGAGAGCCGCGCTCGCGGGCAGCAGGACGCCCAGCGCGACGGCCGTGGCGACGAGAGCAGTTCTGATCCAGCGCCTCATGGTGAGTAGCCAAGCGGGCGCACCCTCTGCGTGTCAACGAAGTGCCGCCATTCAGCCGGTCGCGCCCGGTGCCAGCTGGGCCTTCACCGCCGCCCGGTCGACCTTGCCCGGCCCGCGCAGCGGCAGTTCGGAGCCGAATTCGATGCGCTTCGGCGTCGCCGCGGCGCCCAGTTCCGCGCGGACCGCCGCGCGGAGGTCGCCGTGCTCACCCCGCGGGACGACCAGCGCCACCACGGCCTCGCCCCACTCCGGGTCCGGCACGCCGACGACGCAGGCGTCCCGCACCCCGGGCTGCGCGCAGAGACACCGCTCGATCGCGTTCGCCGACACCTTCACGCCACCGGTGTTGATCATGTCGTCGGCCCGGCCGAGGACCTCGATGCGGCCGTCGTCGTGCCGGACCCCCCGATCGGACGTCGTGAACCAGCCGTCCGCGAACGACTCCGCCGTCAGGTCCGGCCGGCGCCGGTAGCCGTGCGCGAGGACGTCCCCGGCGATCCGGATCCGGTCACCGGAGAGGTCGACGCGGACGCCGTCGAGGGGGACGCCGTCGTAGACGCAGCCGCTGGCCGTCTCGCTCATCCCGTACGCGGGGACGATCCGCACCCCGGCGTCCGTGGCGCGCTCACGCAGGGCCGGCGAGGTCGCCGCCGCGCCGACCACGATCACGTCGAACGTCTTCGCCGCGGCCAGCCCCGCGCCGCCGTCGTCGAGCAGCCGGACCAGCTGGGTGGGCACCAGCGCCGTGTACCGCGGGCCGCCCGGCAGCCGGGCCGCCGCGGCCGCGAAGTCGTCCGGGCGGAAGCCGGTGCCGGTCAGGTGCACCGGGGTCGTCCCGGCCAGCAGCGACCGGACCAGCACCTGCAGCCCGCCGATGTAGTGCGCCGGGGTGGCCAGCAGCCAGTGCCCCGGGCCGCCGAGCCGGGCGTGCGTGGCCTCGGCGGACGCGGTCAGCGCGCGGGCCGACAGCAGCACGCCCTTGGGTGCGCCCGTCGAGCCCGAGGTGGCGATGACCACGGCGGTGCCCGGTTCGGCGGGCTCGTCCGGCGCCATCGCGTCGCGCAGGGCGGGGTCGGTGAACGGCAGGACCGCCGGGCCACCGTCCAGCGCCTCCGCGACGGCTCTGTTCAGCGTGCCGAGGGCTTCGGGCGAGCCGTCGAGGTGGACCGGGAGCAGCTCAGTAGTAATAGGGGACGTCCTTGAAGTCGGGGTCGCGCTTCTGGAGGAAGGCGTCACGGCCTTCGACGGCCTCGTCCTGCATGTAGGCCAACCGGGTGGTTTCGCCGGCGAACAGCTGCTGGCCGACCAGGCCGTCGTCGGTGAGGTTGAACGCGTACTTCAGCATCCGCTGCGCCGTCGGCGACTTGCGCGTGATCTCCCACGCCCAGGTCAGCGCCTCTTTTTCCAGGTCGGCGTGCGGCACGACGGCGTTCACCGCGCCCATCCGGTGCATCTGCTCGGCGGAGTACTCGCGGCCGAGGAAGAAGATTTCGCGGGCGAACTTCTGGCCGACCATCTTCGCCAGGTAGGCCGAGCCGTAGCCGCCGTCGAACGAGCCGACGTCGGCGTCGGTCTGCTTGAACTTCGCGTGCTCGGCCGAGGCGAGCGTGAGATCGCACACCACGTGCAGGGAGTGCCCGCCGCCCGCGGCCCAGCCCGGCACCACCGCGATCACGGGTTTCGGCATGAACCGGATGAGCCGCTGGCACTCGAGGATGTGCAGCCGGCCGGCCCGCGCGGGGTCCACCGTGTCGGAGGTCTCGCCGCTCGCGTACTGATACCCGGAGCGTCCGCGAATACGCTGGTCACCACCGGAGCAGAACGCCCACCCGCCGTCCTTGGGCGACGGGCCGTTCCCGGTGAGCAGGACACATCCGACATCGGCGCTCATCCGGGCGTGGTCGAGGGCCCGGTAGAGCTCGTCGACGGTGTGCGGCCGGAAGGCGTTGCGGACCTCCGGACGGTCGAACGCGATGCGCACCACGCGTTTGCCGCCATGGTTCTCAGCGGAACGGTGGTAGGTGATGTCGGTGAAGGCGAAACCTTCGACCTCGGTCCACGCGGCGGGGTCGAACAGCTCGGAAACTCGGGCGTCATCCACGTTTGCGAGGATAGGACCTGTGGACATGAACACCGGCGACGTACTCCCTCCCGCGGAGGCGGCATCAAACGCTGCCGGCGTACCAGGGGCGTGCCGGTGAACCCTTCCACCGCGCAGGCCAGGGTCATCGTCGACGAACTCGTCCGCAACACCGTTTCGCACGTCGTCCTCTGCCCGGGCTCCCGCAACGCGCCGCTGTCGATCGCGCTGTACGACGCGGCCGCGGCCGGGAAGCTGCGGCTGCACGTCCGCATCGACGAGCGCGGGGCCGCCTTCCTCGCCCTCGGCATCGCCGCGCGCACCGGCCGCCCGGTGGCCGTGCTGTGCACGTCCGGCACCGCGGCCGCGAACTTCCACCCGGCGGTGCTCGAGGCCGACCGGGCCGGCGTCCCGCTGATCGTCATGACCGCCGACCGGCCGCCCGAGCTGCGGGCCGCGGGGGCGTCGCAGGTCATCGACCAGCACCAGCTCTACGGCGACGCCGTCCGCTACTTCGACGAGCTGGCCGTCGCCGAGCGGCGGGCCGGGCAGAACTCGTACTGGCGCAGCCAGATCTGCCGGGCCTGGAACGCCGCCTACGGCGAGTGGCGCTGCGGGCCGGTGCACCTGAACATCCCGTTCCGCGAGCCGCTCGTGCCCGATCTGGACGATGACGGCGAGTGGTACGAATCGCTCGACGGCCGGGCCGACGGGTCCCGCTGGACCGAGCTGCCGGACTTCGGCGCGCTCCCGTCGTTCGTGGTGCCGTCGGCACGCCACGGCCTGGTGATCGCGTGCGACACCGGCGTCCAGGCGGCCAGCGAGTGGGCCGAGCAGCACGGCTGGCCGGTCGTGTCGGAGACCGGCGGCCTGGGGCTGTCCGGCGGCACGGCGATCTCGTCCGGGGTGTGGCTGCTGGCCGTCGAGGAGTTCATCAGCAGGCACAAGCCGGAGCAGGTGCTCTGCCTCGGCCGTCCGACGGTGTTCCGGCAGATCCAGAACGTGCTCTCGGACGCCGAGGTCGAGGTGCTGCTGGTGCGGCCGGACTCGGACTGGCCGGCGCCCGCGCACAACGTCCGCCAGGTCGGGCAGTGGTTCGACGAGCCGACCAAGCCCGCCGACCCGGAGTGGCTGGCGAGCTGGCGCCGCGCCGACGCCGCGGCCGCTTCCGCCGTCGCCGCGACGCTGGCCGACGAGCCGTGGCCCAGCGGGCTGCGGGTGGCCACCGAGCTGGTGGACTCGCTGCCTCCGGACTCGCTGCTGGTGGTGGGCTCGTCCAACCCGACCCGGGACGTCGCACTGGCCGGCCGGCTGCGGCCGGACGTCCTCGTGCACCGCAACCGCGGCGTCGCGGGCATCGACGGCACGGTCTCGACGGCCATCGGCGCCGCGCACGTGCACCGGGGCCCGTCGTACGCGCTGTTGGGCGACCTCACGTTCCTGCACGACGCCTCGGGGTTGCTGACCGGGCCCGCCGAGCAGCGTCCCGACCTGACGATCGTGGTCCTCAACGACGACGGCGGCGGCATCTTTTCGCTGCTGGAGCAGGGGGCGCCGGAGCACTCGGCGAGCTTCGAGCGCGTCTTCGGCACTCCCCACGGCGCCGACCTGGGCGCGTTGTGCGCCGGCTACCGCGTCCCGCACGTCGTCGCGGAGACGCTGACGGAGTTCCGGGCGGCGCTGGCGCCCGCCCCGGGGCTGCGGGTCGTCGAGGTGCGGGTGGACCGGTCGCGCCACCGCGACCTGCACGCCCGCCTGCGGGCGGCGGTCTCCTCGGCCGTCTCCGCGGGCTGACGTCAACCGCTTTCCGGGTGGGATCCCAGCAGGCAAGAAACCTCCCTTCGGCTGTTCCTGGGTGCTCCTTGGCTGGCTACGTTCGAGCGCGCTGATCCTCACTCCTTCTGGAGGAATTCGAATGCGTGCAAGAACGCGTACCGGTCTCGGTGCGCTCGCGGCCGGCGTCGTCTCGGTGCTGCTCGCCGGCACCGCGAGCGCGGCGCCCGCCCCCGGCGCCCCCGGCGTCGGCGACCCGTACTACCCGAACGCCGGCAACGGCGGCACCGACGTGCTGCACTACGACATCCGGCTGACCTACCAGCCCGTGACCGACCTCCTGTCGGGCACCACGACGCTGCTGCTCACGGCGACGCAGGACCTCTCGCGGTTCGACCTGGACTTCGCGCTGAAGGCGTCGAGCGTGCGGGTGAACAACCGGCCGGCGCAGTTCACGAACCAGACGGGCAACGGCGAGCTCGTCGTCACGCCGGCGCAGCCGCTGCTCAAGGGCCAGACCGCGACGGTCGTCGTCGCCTACGCGGACACGCCGTCGACCGAGACGGTGGACGGCCTCAACGCGTGGAAGAAGGGCTCGTTCGGCGCGCTCGGCATCGACGAGCCGCAGAGCTCGGCGTGGTGGTTCCCGGCCAACGACCACCCGACCGACAAGGCGACCTACGACGTCTCCATCGAGGCGCCGGACGACAACGCCGCCATCTCCAACGGCACCCTGGTCCGCAAGACGAAGAGCCGCGCGGGCTGGACCCGCTGGCAGTGGCGGAGCACCAAGCCGCAGGCGACGTACCTGACGTCGTTCATCGTCGGCAAGTACGAGGTCGTCGAGTCCACGACGCCCGACGGCAAGCCGTTCGTGACGGCGTACGGAGCCGACCTCGGCGACTCGCTGTACGCGGCGAAGGCCAGCGTCGAGCGGACGCCGGAGATCGACGAGTTCCTGGCGACGCAGTTCGGGCCGTACCCGTTCGAGGCCGAGGGCGGCGTCGTGACCAGCGGGATCACGTTCTCCCTGGAGAACCAGACCCGCCCGACGTACGGCGTCCGCAACTTCCGCGCGGGCTCCAACACGACGCTGATCGCGCACGAGAACGCCCACCAGTGGTTCGGCGACAACGTCTCCCTCGGCCGCTGGAGCGACATCTGGCTGAACGAGGGCTTCGCGTCCTACGCGGAGTGGCTGTGGTCGGAGCACGAGGGCGAGGGCACGGTCGCCGAGCTGGCGCAGTACACGTACGACTCCAACCCGGCCGACGGCGACCTGTGGAAGCTCGTCCCGGCCGACCCGGGCGCGGACAACCAGTTCGACAACGCGGTCTACGACCGGGGTGCGCTGACGCTGCAGGCGCTGCGGACGGCCGTCGGGGACCAGGCGTTCTTCGCCATCTTGAAGGCGTGGCAGGCTGCCAAGGGCGGTTCGGACGGGCGGATTCTCCAGTTCATCGCGCTGGCGGAGAAGATCTCGGGCAAGCCGCTGCACGACCTGTTCCAGACGTGGTTGTACACGGCGGGCAAGCCGGCGGTGGGTCCGAACGGTGCTGCCGCGGCCGCTCCCGCTTTGCGGGCTTCGGCTTCGGCTCCGGCTGGGGCTTCGGCTTCGGTCAAGCCGCGTTCGTACGACCAGATCCAGGCGAACCACCGGTTCCTCGCCGCCGAACACGCGGGCTGAGCAAGACCGCTACGCTCGCGGCGTGAGCACGAGAGGTGAGCGGGCGAGGCGCGTCGGGTGGTGGACCATCCTCGGCGTCGCCTCGCTCCTCACGGTGATGTGCGTGTGCCTGCTGTTCGCCGCGATCCGCAACGACAGCGCGATCTCGGCCCAGCTGGGGACGGCGACGGCGACGGTGGATTCGGTGGCGTTCGACCGGACGATCATCCACTTCGAGACGCCGGACGGGATCGTGCACAGCCCGGCGAACGGGGTGCTGTACCCGGACGGGCTGGCGGCCGGACAGCTGGTGCGGATCGAGTACGACGCGTCTGATCCGGAGCTGGCGCGGGTGGCGGGGCGATCTGCGACGCTGACGTTGCTGCCGCTGGGGAGTTTTGTCTTCTTCACTTGGCTGGTGGGTGGGCCGGGGCTTTGGTGGATCCGGCGGCAGGACAAGCGGGTGAAGGCTGCGGCCTGAGGGGACATGTGCCGGAGGGGGGATTTGTCGTGGTTCCCGCTCCTCGTCCTTTGATTGTTCAACACCGGAGAGCCGGCCTCAAGGGCGCCTTCGGCGTCGCTTCGCGATGAGCTTCGCTCACCCTTGACCCCGGCTCTCCGGTGCTGACTGCGGCTGGGACGAGGGGCGGGGGAGGTGTAGGGCGGTTCCGTGCGGCTTGGTTCGTTGGGGCGTCCGCTGGGGCTCGCCGAAGGTCGCGAATGACTCATTCGGGACGTCGGAGGTCTCGAATGAGTCATTCGCGACCTTCTCGCCGGGTGAGCGCGAGAAACTCAGCCCGCCGTCTCCAGCCACCGCTTCCGCGTGATTTCGTACTCGACCTCGCCCTGCTCGGCGCCTTCGATCGGGTCGTCGTACTCCGCGGCCGAGGTGAACGCCCGCGCGAACGTCAGCCCGGCCGAGGCCATGGTGGCCCGAGATGGCGTGTTGACCGCCATCGTCTGGGCGAAAACACGGTCGAGGCCCAGCTCCTCGAAGCCGTAGCGGAGCAGCTCCAGCGAACCCTCCCGGGCATACCCTTGCCGCCACTGGCGGCGCAGGAGGCGGTACCCCAGCTCCGCCTCGCCGTCGGCTTCCGGCTGGTCCGGGCCGTGCGGTGGCCGCAACAGCCACCACCCGACGAAGTCCTCGCCCGCGAAACCCATCCAAAAGCCGAAGCCGGGTGCGGTCGCCATCCGGCGGGCGTGGGCCTGGGCGACCTCGGAGCGGGTTGCCGCGCGGCCGGTGAGGTAGCGCATCACCGCCGGGTCGGAGTCCAGCTCGTACTCCAGCTCGAGGTGCTCGTCGGCCAGTGGCACCAGGGTGAGCCGCGGCGTGCGGAGGGTCGGCATGGCTCGATCTTCACAGCTCGCGCAACCCGATTAGCCCGCCGTTTCCTGCCACCACCCGAGGACCTCGTCCGCCACTCCCGGGGCCGCCACCAGCAGGCCGTCCGTGGGCAGGGCCGTGTCCTCGCCGTGCTTGTCCAGCACCACCGCGCCCGCCTCGATGGCCATCGCCACCGAGCCGGCCACGTCCCACTCGTGGTAGCTGTGCAGCACGGCCGCCGCCGCGTGGCCCAAGGCCACCTGGGCGATCGACAACGCCGCCGAGCCGAGCACGCGGACCCCCGCGTGGGCCGCCGCCGCCCGCTCGATGAAGCCGCCCATGCCCGGCCACGGGCCGCTGCGGGCCAGCTCGGTGCACACCAGTGCCCCCGCCGTCACGCAGCGGTCCACCAGCTTGATCGGCTTGCCGTTCGCGCGGGCCCCCCGGCCGCGCGCCGCCGCGTAGATCTGGGCGCGGTACGGGTCCGCCACCACGCCCACCACCGGGCCCGCCGCGTCCACCAGCGCCAGGCTGTACGCGCACCACGGCACCCCGGCCACGTAGTTCGCCGTGCCGTCCACCGAGTCCACCACCCAGCGGTATTCCGCGACGTCCGCGCCGTGGTCGGCGCCGAACTCGTGGCCGACCACCGGGATGCCCGGGAACTCCGCGGTCAGGACGCGCCGCGTGTGGCGCTCCAGGATGCGATCCGTGTCGGTGACCCAGTCGAACGGCGAATCCAGCGTCGAAGGGTGGGCGCCGCGGCCGGCGGTCGCGGTGATCACGTCGGTGGCGTCGTTGGCCAGCCGCCCGGCCACTTCGAGCGCCCTCGACAGCAGGCCGGGCTCGACGGGCCGCGGCGGCCGTGAGGACAAGAGGGTCATGCCTGCTTAGCCTGGCCCACCCTGGTTTCCAGGACACGACCTTGAGATGACATGTCGTAGCCGATCTGTTCCGGCAGCGTTGGCTCACACGTCACACCAGCGCCAGGATCGGGTGCGATCGTCCAGGACGTGCGAGTCGCCATAGTCACCGAAAGTTTCCTGCCCCAGGTGAACGGCGTGACCAACTCCGTCCTGCGGGTCGTCGAGCACCTGCGCGAACGCGCGCACGACGTGCTGATCATCGCCCCCGGCCCCGGCCCGGACTCCTACCGCGGGGCTCCGGTGATCCGGATTCCCGCGCTCGACGTCCCCGGGGTCAGCTCCCTGCCGATCGGCCTGCCGACGCGCACGGTGCTGAACGCGCTGGCCGCGTTCGGCCCCGACGTCGTGCACCTCGCGTCGCCGTTCGTCGTCGGCGCGCGCGGGCTCGCCGCGGCGAGACGGCTGCGCGTCCCGTCGATCGCCGTCTACCAGACCGACATCGCCGGGTTCGCCGCCGCGTACGGCTTCGGCATCGGCGCCCGCGCCGCGTGGCGCTGGGTGCGGCGGCTGCACTCGCGCGCCGACCGGACCCTCGCCCCGTCCAGCGACTCCGTCGAGCAGCTGCGGCTCCACGGCGTCCCGCGCGTGCACCGGTGGGCGCGCGGCGTCGACATCGACCGGTTCTCCCCGGCGCACGCCGACCCGGTGCTGCGGGCCGAGCTGGCGCCGGCCGGTGAGCTGCTCGTCGGGTTCGTCGGCCGGCTGGCGCCCGAGAAGGAGGTCGACCGGCTGGCCGCGCTGGCCGCGGTGCCGGGGATCCGCGTGGTCGTCGTCGGCGACGGGCCCGAGCTCGAAACCCTCCGGGACCAGCTGCCGGACGCCGCTTTCCTCGGCGCGAAGTACGGCGAGGACCTCTCGAAGGCGTACGCGAGCCTCGACGTCTTCGTCCACACCGGACCGCATGAGACCTTCTGCCAGGCGGTGCAGGAGGCGATGGCCTCCGGGCTGCCGGTGCTCGCCCCGGACGCGGGCGGCCCGAAGGACCTCGTGCTGCCCGGCCGCACCGGCTACCTGCTGCCCGCGGACCGCGAGCGGTTCGGCCCGGCGCTCGTCGAAAAGGTCGACGCCCTCCGAGACGCCGCGTTGCGCGCGAGGCTCGGCGAGAAGGCGCGCAAGGTGGTGCTGGGCCGCACTTGGCCCGCCGTCTGCCACGAGCTGGTCGGGCACTACGAAGCCGTGCGGGGCCGGGCCGCCCGCGCGGCCTGACGTGCACATCGTCCAGGTCGCGAACTTCTACGGGCCGCGCTCGGGCGGCCTGCGCACCGCGCTGCACCACCTCGGCGCCGGCTACGTCGCGAGCGGGCACGAGGTGACGCTCGTGGTGCCCGGCCGCCGGTACGCCGACGAGGTCCTGCCGACCGGCGTCCGGCGGTTTTCCCTGCCGGCGCCGCGGATCCCGGGTACTGGCGGCTACCGCGCCGTCGACCCGCACCGGGTCCGCGCGGTGCTGCGGAAGCTCGAGCCGGACCGCCTGGAGGTGTCGGACCGGCTGACGCTGCGGGGGATGGGCGGCTGGGCGAGCCGCCACGGCGTGCCCAGCACGGTCATCTCCCACGAGCGCCTCGACCGCCTGCTGGAGCAGTTCCTGCTGCCCGCGCCGGTGGCCCGCCGCGTCGCCGACACCGCGAACCGGCGGATGGCCGCGAGCTACGACACGGTCGTCTGCACGACGGCGTTCGCGCGCGCGGAGTTCGACCGGATCGCGGCGCCGAACGTCCGCCGCGTCCCGCTCGGCGTCGACCTCACGACGTTCCGGCCCGCCATGCGCGACGACGGCAGGCGCGCCGGCCTGGCCGGCGGAGCGGACGTCCTGCTGGTCCACTGTGGACGGCTGTCGCCGGAGAAGCACGTCGAGCGCAGCGTGGACACCGTCGCCGAGCTGACGGAGTCGGGCGCGCGCGTGCGGCTGGTGGTGGCGGGTGACGGGCCGCGACGGCGGGCGCTGGAGCGCCGGGCGCGCGGCCTGCCGGTGACGTTCCTGGGCTTCCTGCCGGGCCGCGGCGACGTCGCCAGGCTGCTGGCCAGCGCGGACGTCTCGCTGGCGCCGGGGCCGCACGAGACGTTCGGGCTCGCGGCCTTGGAGGCCCTGGCCTCGGGGACGCCCGTGGTCGTGTCGGCGTCGTCGGCGCTGCGGGAGATCGTCCGGCCGGGTTGCGGCGCGGCGGTGGACGACCACGCGCCTGCGTTCGCCACGGCCGTGACCGACCTCCTCGAGCGCCCCGAGGAGGCCCGGCGCGCGGCGGCACGGGCCCGGGCGGAGGAGTTCACCTGGCCCGCGGCGGTGGCCGGGATGCTGGCGACCTTCCGCTGAAGCAGCGGACTAATCTCAGGTCATGTCACGCGCAAGCCTGGACAAGGACCCGCACGAAGTCGCCGCGATGTTCGACGGTGTCGCGGACGGGTACGACCGGGCGAACTCGTTCATGACGTTCGGCTTCGACCGGCGCTGGCGCACCACCACCGCCCGCGTGCTCGACGCCCGCCGCGGCGAAAAGGTCCTGGACCTCGCCGCCGGCACCGGGGTGTCCACCGTCGAGTACGCCCGCGGGGGCGCCTGGTGCCTGGCCGCGGACTTCTCGTTCGGCATGCTGAAGGCCGGGCTGCACCGCCGGGTCCCGATGGTCGCGGCCGACGCGCTCCACCTGCCGTTCGCCGACGAGAGCTTCGACGCCGTGACGATCTCGCTCGCGCTGCGCAACTTCGTCGACACGAAGGCCGCGCTCACCGAGATCGCCCGGGTGGTCAAGCCGGGCGGCCGGCTGGTGATCTGCGAGGTCTCGACCCCGCCGTTCGCGCCCATCCGGTTCATCCACCGGCGGTTCATGCTCAAGCTGCTGACCTGGGTCGGCAAGCGGACGTCGTCGAACCCCGAGGCGTACTCCTACCTGGCCGAATCGATGCTGGCCTGGCCGGACCAGCGCACCCTCGGCGAGATCATCGCGAGCGCGGGCTGGGCGGACGTCGAGTGGTTGAACCTCACATTCGGCGTCGTGGCGATCCACCGCGCCCGAAAGCCTGCCTAAACTCGCGGGTATGAGCCGTCGTAGCCCAGATCAGGACGCCGAAGTCATCGTCGTCGGCGCCGGACCCGCCGGGTCCACCGTGGCCACCTACCTGGCCCGCGCGGGCGTCGACGTCCTCCTGCTGGAGAAGACCGAATTCCCGCGCGAGAAGGTCTGCGGCGACGGCCTGACCCCGCGTGGCGTCAAGCAGCTCATCGACCTGGGCATCGATACGAGCGAGGACGCGGGCTGGGTGCACAGCCGCGGCCTGCGGATCCTCACCGGCGACCTCACGCTCGAGCTCGACTGGCCGGACCTGACCAGCTACCCGCCGTACGGCGTGTCCCGCACCCGCCACGACTTCGACGATCTGCTGGCGAAGCTCGCGGTGAAGGCGGGTGCGCGGCTCTACGAACGCACGACCGTCACGAGCGCGATCACGAACGCGAGCGGGCGTGTGGTCGGCGTCGAGGCGAAGGTCGGCCCGGAGCGGACGCCGGTGAAGTACTACGCGCCGCTCGTCCTGGCCTGCGACGGCGTGTCCGCGCGACTCGCGCTGAGCGTCGGCATCCAGAAGAACGAGAAGCGCCCGATGGGTGTCGCGGTGCGCCAGTACTACAAGAGCCCGCGCCACGACGACCCGTTCATCGAGGGCCACCTCGAGCTGTGGGATCGCTCCGACCCGCGGAACCCGAAGCTGCTGCCGGGCTACGGCTGGGCGTTCCCGCTCGGCGACGGCACGGTGAACGTCGGCCTCGGCATGCTGTCGACGTCGGCCTCGTTCCGGAACACCGACTACCGCGCGCTGCTGCGCCAGTGGCTCGACGGGACGCCGGAGGAGTGGGGCTACCGCGAGGAGAACGCGATCGGCAAGGTCGGCGGCGCCGGCCTCCCGATGGGCTTCAACCGCACCCCGCACTACCGCGACGGCCTGCTGCTGCTCGGCGACGCCGGTGGCATGGTCAGCCCGTTCAACGGCGAAGGCATCTCGGCCGCGATGGAGTCCGCGCAGATCGCCGCGGAGGTCGTCGTGCAGGCTCTGGCGCGCCGCGAAGGCCCTTCGCGGGAGCGGGCGCTGGAGGCGTACCCGCGGGCCGTGGGCGAGCTGATGGGCGGCTACTACCAGCTGGGCAACGTCTTCGCGAAGATCATCGGGAAGCCGAAGATCATGCACGCGTGCACCAAGTACGGGCTGCGCATCAACAAGCTGTTGCCGCTGGTCTACAAGGGCCTCTCGGGTTGCTACGACGCCAAGGGCGGCGACGGCGTCGACCGCCTGATCTCGGCTCTGGCGAAGGTGACCCCGAGCCCGCGCTGACCGGATTTCCCGAGAGCCGGGCACGGTTCCCGTGCCGGGCTTTCTCGCGCGGACACACGAGTGGCGTAACAAGTTGGCCGTGCGGTCAGTGGGATAGATCACAGGTCAGCGCCCGTTTTGTCCCTCCGGAAAGCGATCTTGAACGCCTTTCGCGCAGGTCGCGCGCGCGGTGTTGCCGACCCGTGACAACGATGGCGCCGGAACTTAGGCGACCCTCATAACACGGGGTACTAGGGACAAGAGTGTGAGTCGCGTCCTAGACTCCCCCCATGCTTTGTGAATCCCTTCACATCCGCGACGAGTGGCTTGTGAACTATTTCACAAGCACGCAGTGTTTTTCCTCCAGGTCCAGCCACGGGCCGTAAGGAGACCCTGACCCTCGGCGGTGTGACCCAGGTCCCTTAGGGTGCCGACGAGGCTCAAGCGGTTCCCACCACAAGCAAAACCGCAGCGGCGCGGAAAGGATGGCGAAGACCCCGTGCTGACGTTGCTGACCCGAACCGAGACGGTGCAGCTGGCTCAAGAGGCCCCGAGCCTGAAGCCCTACCTGCCCCTGGTCCTGTTGTTCGTGCTGGCGCTCGGGTTTGCCGTGCTGTCGGTGCTCCTGGGCCCGCTCGTGGGTCCCAGTCGCTACAACAAGGCCAAGCTCGAGGCCTACGAGTGCGGCATCGAACCGTCCCCGCAGCCGCTCGTCGGCGCCGGGCGGATGCCGGTGGCGTACTACATCACCGCAATGATGTTCATCCTGTTCGACATCGAGATGGTCTTCCTCTACCCGTTCGCCGTGCAGGCGGACGCGCTGGGCACGTTCGGCCTGGTGGAGATCCTGCTGTTCATCGCGACGGTCGGCTTCGCGTACGCCTACGTGTGGCGGCGCGGCGGCCTGGATTGGAACTAGACCCATGGGCCTCGAAGAGAAACTCCCCAACGGCATCCTGCTGGCCAGTCTCGAAGGCCTCGTCAACTGGTCGCGGAAGAACTCGATGTGGCCGGCCACCTTCGGGCTCGCCTGCTGCGCGATCGAGATGATGACCGTCGGCGGTTCCCGCTACGACATCGCCCGCTTCGGCATGGAGCGCTTCAGCGCCACGCCGCGCCAGGCCGACCTGATGATCGTCGCCGGCCGGGTCACCCAGAAGATGGCCCCGGTCCTGCGCCAGATCTACGACCAGATGGCCGAGCCCAAGTGGGTGCTGGCCATGGGCGTCTGCGCCTCCTCCGGCGGCATGTTCAACAACTACGCCGTGGTCCAGGGCGTCGACCACATCGTGCCGGTCGACATGTACCTGCCCGGCTGCCCGCCGCGGCCGGAGATGCTGCTGGACGCGATCCTCAAGCTGCACGCCAAGATCCAGGACGAGCCGATCAACGCCCGCCGCGCCGCCATCCGCGCCGCCAGCGGGGCGCGGACCGAGCTCGTCGCGTCGTCGATCAAGTACGCGAAGAAGTAGAGCGATGACTGAGAACCCCCAACCCGGCGAAGAGCAGTCGAGCGCCGAACGCGCCGAAACCGGCCTGACGGCTAAGGGCCCGGGCTCGGCGGAGGCCGTGGTCACCGGCCGCGAGCGCCAGGGCATGTTCGGCGTCCACGGCACCGGCGACACCTCCGGCTACGGCGGCGTCCGGCTCCCGGCGTACAGCCCGGCGCCGGCCGAGCGCCCGTACGGCGGCTGGTTCGACGCCTTCGCCGACGAGTTCTACGCCGCGCTGGCCGAGCGCAAGATCCCCGCCGAGGCGATCCTCCAGACGACGGTCGACCGCGGCGAGATCACCTTCTACGTCGCCCGCGAGCACCTGCCCGCGATCGCCAAGACGCTGCGCGACGACGGCGGCCTCCGGTTCGAGCTGCTGTCCTCGGTGTCCGGTGTGGACTACGGCGTCGACGTTCCGCAGCGGCTGCACGCGGTCTACCACTTCACGTCGCTGACCTACCGGCGCCGGATCCGGCTCGAGGTCACCCTCGACGTCGAGGACGCGCACGTGCCGTCGCTGGTGGAGACCTACCCGACCGCCGACTGGCAGGAACGGGAGGCCTGGGACATGTTCGGGATCGTCTTCGACGGCCACCCGGCGCTGACCCGGATCCTGATGCCGGACGACTGGGACGGCCACCCCCAGCGCAAGGACTACCCGCTCGGCGGGATCCCGGTCGAATACAAGGGCGCGGAGATCCCGCCGCCGGACCAGCGGAGGTCGTACTCGTGAGCACCGAAAACCTGTCGGACGTCACGACCGGCACGTCGACGACCGAGACCGGCAGCGACAGCACGGACAACGTCAACTACGCCGATTCCCGTGACACCACCGAAGGCCGCGTCTACTCGGTCTCCGGCGGCGACTGGGACGACGTCATCGCCGACGCCGCGCACGACGAGCGCATGGTCATCAACATGGGCCCGCAGCACCCGTCGACGCACGGCGTGCTCCGGCTCGTGCTGGAGATGGAGGGCGAGACCGTCACGCAGCTGCGGTCGGTCATCGGCTACCTCCACACCGGCATCGAGAAGAACTGCGAGTACCGGACCTGGACCCAGGGCGTCACCTTCGTGACGCGCATGGACTACCTGGCCCCGCTTTCGACGGAGATGGCGTACTGCCTCGGTGTCGAGAAGCTGCTGCAGATCGAGGCCCCGCGCCGCGCGCAGCTGCTGCGCGTGATGCTGCTGGAGATCAACCGGATCGGCTCGCACCTCGTCTACATCGCCACCGGTGGCATGGAGCTCGGCGCCACCACCGCGATGACGCTCGGTTTCCGCGAGCGCGAAGAGGTGTTGCACCTGCTGGAGCACCTGACCGGCCTGCGGATGAACCACGCGTTCATCCGCCCCGGCGGCCTCGCGCAGGACATGCCGGCCGACTACGTCGAGGTCGTCAAGGCGTTCATCAAGACCATGAAGGAACGCCTTCCGCTGTACGACAAGCTCTTCACCGGGCAGCCGATCTGGCGCAACCGGCTCAAGGGTGTCGGGTACCTGCCGGTCGACGCGTGCCTCGCGCTCGGCGTCACCGGCCCGGTGCTGCGGTCCGCGGGCCTGCCGTGGGACCTGCGCAAGACCGAGCCGTACTCCTGCTACGACGAGTTCGACTTCGACGTCCCGGTCGACAACGGCGCCGACTGCTGGTCGCGCTACCTGATCCGGGTGCACGAGATGCACGAGAGCCTCAAGATCATCGAGCAGTGCCTGGAGAAGCTCGAGCCGGGCCCGGTCATGGTCGAGGACAAGAAGGTCGCCTGGCCCGCGCAGCTGTCCATCGGCAGCGACGGCATGGGCAACTCGCTCGAGCACGTCAAGAAGATCATGGGCCAGTCGATGGAGTCCCTGATCCACCACTTCAAGCTGGTCACCGAGGGCTTCAAGGTGCCGGCCGGGCAGGTCTACACCTCGGTCGAGTCGCCGCGCGGCGAGCTGAGCGCGCACCTGGTGTCCGACGGCGGCACCCGGCCGCTGCGGGTCCACGTGCGCGAACCGAGCTTCGTGAACCTGCAGTCGATGCCCGCCATGGCCGAGGGCGGCCTGGTCGCCGACGTGATCGCCGCCATCGCCTCGATCGACCCCGTCATGGGGGGAGTGGACCGATGACCACAGCAGTTCCCGAGCCGGGCCCCCACTACGCCGCGGCAACGCACGCGGCGACCGGCCCGGACACCGACGTCGTCGCCATCGCGCCGGACCCCGATGTCGCCGCCGGCATCATCACCGAGACGCCGCTGGAAGACATCTTCGACGCGGACATCCACGCCAAGGCGCAGGACCTGATCGCGCGCTACCCGATGTCCCGCTCGGCGCTGCTGCCGATGCTGCACCTCGTGCAGTCGGTGCAGGGGTACGTCAGCCAGGAGGGCATCGCGTTCTGCGCGCGGCAGCTCGACCTGTCCGACGCCGAGGTCAGCGCGGTCGCGACGTTTTACACGATGTACAAGCGGCGTCCGTGCGGCGAGCACCTCGTGAGCGTCTGCACCAACACGCTGTGCGCGGCCATGGGCGGCGACGCGATCTACAAGAAGCTCCAGACGCACCTCGGTTCCGAGGAACAGCCGCTGGGGCACAACGAGACCGCGGGCACGCCGAACGAGCCGGGCTCGATCACCCTCGAGCACGCCGAGTGCCTCGCGGCCTGCGACCTCGCGCCGGTCATCCAGGTCAACTACGAGTACTTCGACAACCAGACCGAGGAGAAGGCCGTCGCGCTGGTCGACGCGCTGCAGGCGGGCAAGAAGCCGGCCCCGACGCGCGGTGCCCCGCTGACGAACTTCAAGGGCGCCGAGCTGCAGCTCGCCGGGTTCTTCCCGGAGGACGAGCGGACCTACCGCAAGGACGTCGACGGCCCCTCGCAGGCCGTCGAGACGCTGCGGGGCGCGAAGCTCGCGCAGGAGCGCGGCTGGGTCGCGCCCGTCGCCCAGGACGTTCCGCTCCCTGAAGTGGAGAAGAAGTAATGGCTGATCCCATCACTCCGGTCCTCACGAAGCGCTGGCTGTCGCCGAACTCCTGGCAGATCGGCACGTACGAGGCTCTCGAGGGCTACACCGCCGTCCGCAAGGCCCTGGCCGGGACGCCGGAGCAGCTCGTCCAGCTGGTCAAGGACTCGGGCCTGCGCGGCCGCGGCGGCGCGGGCTTCCCGGCCGGCATCAAGTGGTCGTTCATGCCGCCGAACTTCGACAAGCCGCACTACCTGGTGATCAACGCCGACGAGGGCGAGCCGGGCACGTGCAAGGACATCCCGCTGATGATGGCGGACCCGCACTCGCTCATCGAGGGCTGCATCATCGCCTCGTACGCGATGCGCTCCAACCACTGCTTCATCTACGTCCGCGGCGAGGCGCTGCACTGCATCCGCCGCCTCAACGCGGCCGTGCGCGAAGCCGAAGCGGCGGGCTACCTGGGCGAGAACATCCTCGGCTCGGGCTTCGACCTGAAGATCACCGTCCACGCGGGCGCGGGCGCGTACATCTGCGGCGAAGAGACGGCGCTGCTCGACTCGCTGGAAGGCCGTCGTGGCCAGCCGCGGCTCAAGCCGCCGTTCCCCGCCGCCGCGGGTCTGTACGCCGCGCCGACCACGGTCAACAACGTCGAGACCATCGCGAGCGCGCCGTTCATCGTCAACGGCGGCTCGAGCTGGTTCCGCGAGATGGGCCGCGAAAAGTCGCCCGGCCCGAAGATCTACTCGATCTCCGGCCACGTCGAGAAGCCCGGCCAGTACGAGTGCCCGCTGGGTACGACCCTGCGCGAGCTGCTGGACATGGCGGGCGGCATGAAGGACGGCATCCCGCTCAAGTTCTGGACCCCCGGCGGCTCGTCCACCCCGATGTTCACCGCGGAGCACCTCGACGTTCCCCTGGACTTCGAAGGCGCGGCGGAAGCCGGGTCGATGCTGGGCACCACCGCCGTCCAGGTCTTCAACGAGACCGTGTCGGTGCCGTGGGCCGTGATGAAGTGGACGCAGTTCTACGAGCACGAGTCCTGCGGCAAGTGCACGCCGTGCCGCGAAGGCACGTACTGGCTGGCGCAGATCCTCGAGCGGATGGTCGAGGGCCACGGCACCGAGGAGGACATCGACACCCTCCTCGACGTCTGCGACAACATCCTCGGCCGGTCGTTCTGCGCCCTCGGCGACGGCGCGGTGTCGCCGATCACCAGTGGCATCAAGTACTTCCGGGACGAGTTCCTCGCGCTGTGCGAGAAGAACCGGCACGAACAGACCAAGCCCGAACTCGTGGGAGCGCAGGCATGACGATCGCGCCCGACAAGCCAGAGACCCAGGAGACGCCGGTCCCCGAAGGCCACGTCAAGCTGGTCATCGACGGCGAAGAGGTCATCGCCCCCAAGGGTGAGCTCCTCATCCGCACGGCCGAGCGCCTCGGCACGGTCATCCCGCGGTTCTGCGACCACCCGCTCCTCTCCCCGGCCGGCGCCTGCCGCCAGTGCCTGGTCGAGGTCGAGATGGGCGGCCGGCCGATGCCGAAGCCGCAGGCGTCCTGCACGATGACCGTCGCCGACGGCATGGTCGTCAAGACGCAGCTGACCTCGCCGGTCGCGGACAAGGCCCAGCAGGGCGTGATGGAGCTCCTGCTCATCAACCACCCGCTGGACTGCCCGATCTGCGACAAGGGCGGCGAGTGCCCGCTGCAGAACCAGGCGCTGGCCCACGGCCGCACCGAGTCCCGGTTCGTCGACACCAAGCGGACGTTCCCGAAGCCGCTGCCGATCTCGACGCAGGTGCTGCTGGACCGCGAACGCTGCGTGCTGTGCCAGCGCTGCACCCGGTTCTCCAGCGAGATCGCCGGCGACCCGTTCATCGAGCTCCTCGAACGCGGTGCCCACCAGCAGATCGGCACCGCGGAGACGGCGGACGTGCTCGACATGGCGTCGCGGACGACGTCCGGCCAGCCGTTCCAGTCCTACTTCTCCGGCAACGTCATCCAGATCTGCCCGGTCGGCGCCCTGACCAGCGCCGCCTACCGGTTCCGCTCCCGCCCGTTCGACCTGGTGTCCGCGCCCAGCGTGTGCGAGCACTGCTCGTCCGGCTGCGCCGAGCGCACCGACTTCCGGCGCGGCAAGGTCCAGCGCAAGCTGGCCGGCGACGACCCCGAAGTCAACGAAGAGTGGATCTGCGACAAGGGCCGCTTCGCCTTCCGCTACACGACGGCCGACGACCGCATCCGGCGTCCGCTGGTCCGCAACCGCGAGACCGGTGAGCTGGAAGAAGCGTCCTGGACCGACGCGCTGCGCGCCGCGGCCGCCGGGCTCGTCGAAGCCCGGTCGAACGGCGGCGTCGGCGTCCTGCCCGGTGGCCGGCTGACCGTCGAGGACGCCTACGCGTACTCGAAGTTCGCCCGCGTCGCCCTGCAGACGAACGACGTCGACTTCCGCGCCCGCCCGCACTCGGCCGAGGAACTCGCGTTCCTCACCTCGCACGTCGTGGGCGTGACGCCGGACTCCGGCGTCACCTTCGGCGAGATCGAGCGGGCCCGCACGGTCCTGTGCGTCGCCTTCGAGCCCGAGGACGAAGCCCCGATCGTGTTCCTGCGGCTGCGCAAGGCGGCCCGCCGGAACAAGACCCGGGTCGTCCACTTGGGACAGTGGACGACGTCGTCGGTGCGCAAGACGTTCGGCGAGCTGCTCGCGTGCGTCCCCGGCCAGGAAGCCGCCGCCGTCGAGGGCATCGCCAAGCACGCGCCGGACCTCGACGAGTCCCTGCGCGGCGAAGGCGCCGTCGTCCTGGTCGGTGAACGCGCCGCCGCGGTCCCCGGCCTGTTCGCCGCCCTGCACGACCTGGTCGAGCGCACCGGCGTCCGGCTCGCGTGGATCCCGCGCCGCGCCGGCGACCGGGGCGCGCTGGAGACCGGCTGCGTGCCGTCGCTGCTGCCCGGCGGCCGCCGGGTCGGCGACGACGCCGCCCGCGTCGCCGTCGAAAACGCCTGGGGCGTCCCGCTCCCGGCCACCCCGGGCCGCGACACCACCGACATCCTGCTGGCCGCTTCGGCCGGTGAGCTCGGTGGCCTGGTCGTCGGCGGCGTCGACCCCTACGACCTGCCGGACCCGGACCTCGCGCTGCGCGCGCTGGACACCGCCGGGTTCGTGGTCAGCCTCGAACTGCGGCACAGCGCGGTGACCGAGCGCGCGGACGTCGTGCTCCCGGTGGCCGCGTCGGACGAGAAGGCGGGCAGCTACCTCAACTGGGAGGGCCGCACCCGCCCGTTCGACGTCACCCTCGAAGGCACCGGCACCCTGCCGGACTGCCGGGTGCTCGACACCCTCGCCGTCGAGATGGACGTGGACCTGTTCACGCAGACGCCGGCCGCCGCGCGCGGTGACTTCGAGAAGCTGGGCCAGGCCTCGGCGCTGCGCTGGGGCCACGTCGCCGCCGAGGTCGCGCCGCCCGCGACGCCGGGTGCCGGCCAGGCGATCCTGTCGACCTGGCGCCAGCTGATCGACAACGGGTCCCTGCAGGACGGCGAGCCGCACCTCAAGGGCACCCAGCGCACCCCGGTCGCGCGGCTGTCCGCGAAGACCGCGGAAGGCCTGGGCGTCACCGTGAAGGTGAGCACCGAACGCGGTGCGATCACGCTGCCGGTGGAGATCGCGGACCTGCCCGACGGCGTCGTGTGGCTGCCGGGCAACTCCGACGGCTCCGCCGTGGCCAAGACGCTCGGTGCCGGACACGGCGCCGTCGTGAACCTCGCTGGAGGTGGGCAATGACCCCGCTGCTGACCGAAGCTGCTGTCGGGAGTGTTCCGGACGCGGCCACGCGGGCGGCGCTGCTGGCGGACGACCCGTTGTGGCTGATCCTGCTCAAGTGCGTGGTCATCCTGCTGATCGGGCCGATCCTGACGATCTTCCTGATCGTCTGGGAGCGCAAGGCGGTCGGCCGGATGCAGAACCGGCCCGGCCCCAACCGCGTCGGCCCCGGCGGTTACCTGCAGTCCCTGGCGGACGCGATCAAGCTGCCGTTCAAGGAACAGATCATCCCGGACACCGCCGACCGCAAGGTGTACTTCCTCGCCCCGGTCGTCTGCGTGGTGCCTTCGCTGATCGCGCTCTCGGCCATCCCGTTCGGCCCGGTCGTGTCGATCTTCGGTGAGCGGACCGTCCTCCAGCTGCTCGACCTGCCGGTCAGCGCGCTGGTGATCCTGGCCTGCTCCTCGATCGGCGTCTACGGCATCGTGCTCGCCGGCTGGTCGTCCGGCTCGCCGTACCCGCTGCTCGGCGGCATGCGCAGCGCGGCGCAGGTGATCTCCTACGAAATCGCGATGGGCCTGTCGATCGTCGCGGTGATCCTGCAGGCCGGGTCGCTGAACCTGGCCGACATCGTCGCCAAGCAGCAGCCGGCGTGGTTCCTCTACCTGATCCCGAGCTTCGTGATCTACCTGATCTCGATGGTCGGCGAGACCAACCGTGCCCCGTTCGACCTCCCCGAGGCCGAATCGGAGCTGGTCGGCGGCTTCCACACCGAGTACAGCTCGATGAAGTTCGCGATGTTCTTCCTCGCCGAGTACGTCAACATGGTGATCGTCTCGGCGTTCGCGACGACGCTGTTCCTCGGCGGCTGGATGGCCCCGTGGCCGCTGTCGCTGATCGGGAACAACGTGCTCAACACCGGCTGGTGGCCGGTGCTGTGGTTCTTCGCGAAGATGTTCGTCCTGCTGTTCGGGTTCATCTGGCTGCGCGGCACGCTGCCCCGCCTGCGCTACGACCAGTTCATGCGCCTGGGCTGGAAGGTCCTGGTCCCGCTGAACCTGGTGTGGATCATCATGGTGACCTTCGCGAAGGTCATCACCTGGAACACCGCGTCCATCATCATCGCCGCGGTCGCGATCTTCATCGTCGTCGCGCTGTTCTTCTACGTCCGCGCCGCGGGCCGGGAAGAAGAGAGCGAGAGCGTCCCGGTGACCGGCGGCGGGTTCCCGGTTCCGCCGCTGGACCTCAAGGTTCCGCAGACCACCCCGCGTCAGAAGGCTTTGGCCAAGGCCGAGGCGAAGGCGGCCCGCCGCAAGCCGGCGGCCGTCGGTACCGCACAGGAAGGGGCACAAGATGGGGTTTCTTGATCCCGTCAAGGGCTTCGGCGTCACCTTCGGGATGATGTTCAAGAAGGTCGCCACCGAGGAGTACCCGGAGGCCGGCGCTCCCGCCGCCCCGCGTTACCACGGCCGGCACCAGCTGAACCGCCACCCGGACGGCCTCGAGAAGTGCGTCGGCTGCGAGCTGTGCGCGTGGGCGTGCCCGGCGGACGCGATCTTCGTCGAGGGCGGTGACAACACCGAGGAAGCCCGGTTCTCGCCGGGCGAGCGGTACGGCGCGGACTACCAGATCAACTACCTGCGCTGCATCGGCTGCGGCCTCTGCATCGAGGCGTGCCCGACCCGGTCGCTGACGATGATCAACTTCTACGAGCTGGCCGACGACGACCGCCAGCGGCTGATCTACACGAAGGAAGACCTGCTCGCCCCGCTGCTGCCCGGCATGGAGCAGCCGCCGCACCCGATGCGGCTCGGCGAGAACGAGCAGGACTACTACGTGAACGGCCCGCAGCTCGAAGCACGCTTCTCCGCTGAGAGCTCATCGACACAGCTGGCTCGCGGGGAGGGCGTCAAGTGATCACCGCCCTCTTGGCCGCGGCGCCGAACGCGTCCGCGGGTGTCTCCACCGGCGAAGCGATCGCGTTCTGGGTCCTCGGCCCGGTCTCGCTGCTCGGCGCGCTCGGCATGATCTTCTCCCGCAACGCCGTCCACTC
This sequence comes from Amycolatopsis sp. NPDC024027, assembly GCF_040638975.1. Lineage (NCBI taxonomy): Bacteria > Bacillati > Actinomycetota > Actinomycetes > Pseudonocardiales > Pseudonocardiaceae > Amycolatopsis > Amycolatopsis sp. NPDC024027. The sequence continues at coordinate 113,905 of NZ_JBEZYY010000013.1, read as the reverse complement.
GGCGCTGTGGCTGGTGCTGACCATGCTGAGCCTGGGCGCGCTGTACATGATCCAGTCGGCGCCGTTCCTGGGCTTCACGCAGATCATCGTCTACACCGGCGCGATCATGATGCTGTTCCTGTTCGTGCTGATGCTGGTCGGCCGGGAGAGCTCGGACTCGGTCGTCGAAGTCCTGCGTGGACAGCGGCTCGCCGCGACGGTGCTCGGCATCGGGCTCGCCGCGCTGCTGGCCACCGGCATCTACCGGGCCATGGAGAACGTCACCCCGGCCATCCCGCTCGACTCGGCCACCCCGGCGGGCGGCGGGCCGAAGGGCCTCGGCCGGCTGATCTTCACCGACTACCTGTTCCCGTTCGAGCTGACGTCGGCGCTGCTCATCACCGCCGCCATCGGCACGATGGTGCTGGCCTTCACCGACCGGCACGGCAAGGGCGGCAAGCTCACGCAGAAGGAGCTCGTCCTGCTGCGCTTCCGCGGCGAGCACGACCGGCCGTCGCCGCTGCCCGGCCCGGGTGTCTTCGCCACCGCCAACTCGGTGGCCACCCCGGCGCTGCTGCCGGACGGCTCGATCGCGCCGGAGTCGCTGTCGGCGATCATCGAGTCGACCTCGGCGATCGAGCTGGCGAAGGAACGCAAGCTCGTCGCCGACGAGGGTCCGCACGCGGACGCGCACGCGCTGGTCGGCTCCGAGGGTGCTTCGAAAGCCCCGGAAGCCTCGGAAGGGGAGAAGGCATGACCCCCACGTACTACCTGCTGCTGTCGGCGCTGCTGTTCGCGCTCGGCGCGGTCGGCGTGCTGGTGCGGCGCAACGCGATCGTCGTGTTCATGTGCATCGAGCTGATGCTCAACGCCGTGAACCTGTCGCTGGTCACCTTCGCCCGGATCAACGGCGGGCTCGACGGCCAGATCATGGCGTTCTTCGTCATGGTCGTCGCGGCCGCCGAGGTCGTGGTCGGCCTGGCGATCATCATGGCCATCTTCCGCACCCGGCGCTCGGCCTCGGTCGACGACACCAACCTGCTGAAGTACTGAGGGAGAGACCGAGTGACCGCATCATCGTGGCTGCTGGTGGCCCTCCCCGGCCTCGGCGCGCTGATCCTGCTGCTGGCGGGTAAGCGGGCCAAGGCCTGGGGGCATCTGCTCGGCTGTGCCACCGTCACCCTCGCCTTCGTCTACGGCCTGATCCTGTTCTTCACCGCCGACACGGGCACCACGACCGACACCAAGGTGTACTCGTGGATCCCGGTCGGCCAGCTGCAGGTGGACTTCGGGCTGCGGATCGACGCGCTGTCGCTGACGTTCGTGCTGCTCATCACCGGCGTCGGCATGCTGATCCACTACTACTCGATCGGCTACATGGCCGACGACGAGGGCCGGTACCGCTTCTTCGCGTACCTGAACCTTTTCGTCGCCTCGATGCTGATCCTGGTGCTGGGCAACAGCTTCGTGACGCTGTACCTCGGCTGGGAAGGCGTGGGTCTCGCCTCCTACCTGCTCATCGGCTGGTACCAGGGCCGCCCGTCCGCCGCGACCGCGGCGAAGAAGGCGTTCCTGATGAACCGCGTCGGCGACGTCGGGCTCGCGCTGGCCATCTTCATCATGTTCAAGTACGCCGGCTCCACCGGCTACGCGCAGGTCTTCCAGGCGGTTGCCGACGGCAAGTTCTCGACGGGCGCGATCACCGCGATGGCGATCCTGCTCCTGCTGGGCGCCTGCGGTAAGTCCGGCCAGTTCCCGCTGCAGGCGTGGCTCCCGGACGCGATGGAGGGCCCGACCCCGGTGTCGGCCCTGATCCACGCGGCGACGATGGTGACCGCGGGTGTCTACCTGGTGGCCCGCTCGAAGGACATCTTCAACGCCACCGAAGACGGCCGCCTGATCGTCACGCTGGTCGGCACGGTGACCCTGCTGCTCGGGTGCATCATCGGCTGCGCGTACGACGACATCAAGAAGGTCCTCGCGTACTCCACGGTCAGCCAGATCGGCTACATGATGCTGGCCGTCGGGCTCGGGCCCATCGCCTACGCGCTGGGCATCATGCACCTGGTCGCGCACGGCTTCTTCAAAGCCGGGCTGTTCCTCGGGGCCGGGTCGGTCATGCACGGCATGAACGACGAGGTCGACATGCGGAAGTTCGGCGGGCTGCGCAAGCACATGCCGATCACCTTCATCACCTTCGGGCTCGGCTACCTGGCCCTGATCGGCATCCCGCCGCTGTCGGGCTTCTTCACCAAGGACGCGATCATCGAAGCGGCGTTCGGCCAGGGCGGCTGGCGCGGCTGGGTGATGGGCGGCGCGGCGCTGCTCGGCGCCGGGCTCACCGCCTTCTACATGACCCGCCTGATGATGATGACGTTCTTCGGCAAGGAGCGCTGGAAGGACATCAAGTCCTCCGACGGCCGGGACTTCCACCCGCACGAGTCGAAGGCGATCATGTGGATCCCGATGGCGGTCCTGGCGGTCGGCTCGGTCGGCGCCGGCGCGTTCTTCGCCCTCGGCGATCGCTTCTCCGAGTGGCTGACTCCCTCGGTCGGCAAGCTGGAGGAAGCGCACCACGCGCCGTTCGACGCCTGGGTGATCTCCGTCGCCGCGATCGTGTTCTCGGTGCTGGGTGTGCTGATCGCGGCCCTGATCTTCCGCCGTGACGTCCCGGTCGAGCAGCCCCAGCGGGTCTCGTTCGTCACCCGGGCCGCGCGCAAGGACCTGTACGGCAACACCCTCAACGAGACGCTGGTCGCCCGCCCGGGCACCTGGCTCTCGCGAGCGCTGGTGTTCGTCGACAACCGCGGCGTCGACGGCGCGGTCAACGGCCTGGCCGCCTCCCTCGGCGGCGGCTCCGGCCGGCTGAGGCGGCTCCAGACCGGGTTCGTCCGGTCCTACGCCCTGTCGATGCTGGGCGGCACGTTCCTGCTTCTGGCGGCTCTCCTGCTGGTGAGGTTCTCCTGATGACCTGGTTGCTCATCCTCATCCTGGTGCCGCTCGCCGGCTCCCTGGTGCTGGCGTTCCTCAAGGGGAACGACCGCGCCGCGGTGCTGGCCGCGCTGGCGTTCTCGATCCTCGAGTTCCTGCTGATCATCCCGTTCTGGCTCAGCTACTCGCCTTCGGGCGCGCGGCTGCAGATGACGTCGAGCTTCGACTGGATCCCCAGCTTCGGCGTGCACATCGCGTTCGGCACCGACGGCATCTCGCTGATCATGATCGCGGTGATCGCGCTCCTGGTGCCGATCGTCGTCGGCGGGCTCGGCACGCTGGACAAGCTCCCGGCGGGCCGCAGCGCGGGCGGGTTCCTCTCGCTGATCCTGCTGCAGGAGGCGCTCACGATCGGCGTGTTCGCCGCGACCGACGTCTTCCTGTTCTACGTGCTGTTCGAGATCATGCTGATCCCGATGTACTTCCTGATCGGCGGCTACGGCGGCGCGAACCGGCAGTACGCGGCGGTGAAGTTCTTCCTCTACTCGTTCCTCGGCGGCCTGATCATGCTGGCGTCGGCGATCGGGGCTTACTCGCTGGCGGCGGACAAGCTCGGCAAGGGCACGTTCGACTGGGCCACGCTGGTGACGGTGGTGCGCGACGCGCCGCTGTCCACGCAGATCTGGCTGTTCCTCGGGTTCTTCCTGGCGTTCGCGATCAAGGCGCCGCTGGTGCCGTTCCACACCTGGCTGCCGGACGCGGCGGGGGAGGCGCCGATCGGCGTCGCCGTCCTGCTGGTCGGCGTGCTGGACAAGGTCGGCACCTTCGGGTTCCTGCGCTACTGCCTGCCGATGTTCCCGGACGCGAGCCGGACCCTGGCGCCGCTGGTGCTGGTGCTCTCGGTGATCGGCGTCCTCTACGGATCGATCCTCGCCGCGGGGCAGCGGGACATGAAGCGGTTCATCGCCTACGTCTCCATCGCGCACTTCGGCTTCATCTCGCTGGGCATCTTCGCGTTCAACGAGCAGGCGATGGTCGGCTCGGCGACGTACATGCTGAACCACAGCCTCGCCACCGGCATGCTGATCGTGGTGATCGGCCTGGTGATCGCGCGCGGCGGGTCGTCCCGCATCTCGGACTACGGCGGCATGGCGAAGGTGACCCCGCTGCTGGCGGGCCTGTTCCTCCTCGCGGGACTGTCCACGCTTTCGCTGCCGGGTACCAACTCCTTCGTCTCGGAGTTCCTGGTGCTCATCGGATCCTTTGTGGACCAGCCGGTGTACACGATCCTCGCCACGGTGGGCATGGTCCTGGCCGCGGCGTACGTCCTGTGGCTCTACCAGCGGGTCTTCCAGGGACCGGTTCGCGGTGACGCTCTCGTGGGTGTCGGCGGCGGCCCGGGCACGGCGATCGCGCCGGAGCTGGGTGCGAAGAAAGCCATCCGCGACCTGAACGGCCGGGAGATCGCGATCCTCGCGCCGCTGGTCGTGCTGATCCTCGTTCTCGGCTTCTACCCGAAGCCGGTGCTCGACACAGTCACCCCGACGGTGCAGCAGACGCTGTCCGCGGTCCAGGGAGGCAAGTAAAAGTGCTCGACATCCTCCTGACCCAGGCACCGGAGCCGCCGGTGCAGGTGCCGTCGGTCGACTACAACGCCGTGCTCCCGGTGCTGATCATCTTCGGCGCGGCGTGCGTCAGCGTGCTGGTCGAGGCGTTCGCCTCGAAGCGCTCGCGGTTCGGCGTGCAGGTCGGGCTGAGCTTGCTGGCGATCGTCGCCGCGGGCGCCTGGCTGATCAAGTACGCGGTCTCCGACTCGCCGGCGGGCGGCGTGACGACGTTCAGCGGCGCGATCTCGATCGACCGGCCGGCGCTGTTCCTCTGGGGCACGCTGCTGGCGCTGGCGGTCGGCGCGGTGCTGCTCATTTCGGATCGGGTGGTCGAACCGGGCGGCGCGCTCGTCGCCCAGGCCGGCATCCGTCCCGGCACGGTCCAGGACCGCGCCCAGACGGCGACGGTCATGCAGACTGAAGTGTTCCCGCTGACGCTGTTCGCGCTCGGCGGCATGATGGCGTTCTGCGCGGCGAACGACCTGCTGACGATGTTCATCGCGCTGGAAGTGCTTTCCCTGCCGCTGTACCTGATGTGCGGCCTCGCGCGTCGCCGCCGCCTGCTGTCCCAGGAAGCGGCGGTCAAGTACTTCCTGCTGGGTGCGTTCTCCTCGGCGTTCTTCCTGTACGGCCTGGCGCTGCTGTACGGCTACGCGAACTCGGTGAAGCTGGGCGACATCGCGGCCGCGGCGGCGGGTTCGGACCGGTCGGACACGCTGCTGTTCGCCGGGCTGGGACTGCTGGTGGTCGGCCTGCTGTTCAAGGGTTCGGTCGGCCCGTTCCACACGTGGACCCCGGACGTGTACCAGGGAGCGCCGACGCCGGTGACGGCGTTCATGGCGGCGTGCACGAAGGTCGCGGCGTTCGGCGGGATCCTGCGGGTGCTGTCGGTGGCGTTCTCGTCGACTTCGTGGGAGTGGCGAGGGGTCCTCTGGGGCGTGGCGATCATCTCGATGGTGATCGGCGCGGTGCTGGGCCTGACGCAGACGGACGTCAAGCGCATGGTGGCGTACTCGTCGATCGCCCACGCGGGCTTCCTGCTGGTGGGTGCGATCGCGATGACCAAGGACGGGTTGTCGAGCACGCTGTTCTATCTGCTGGCGTACGGCTTCACGACGCTGGCGGCCTTCGGCGTGATCAGCCTGGTCCGGGATTCCTCGGGCGAAGCAACGCACCTCTCGGCGTGGGCCGGGCTGGCCAAGCGGTCGCCCCTGGTGGCGGGCGTCTTCACGTTCTTGCTGCTGGCCTTGGCCGGGATTCCGCTCACGTCCGGGTTCGTGGGGAAGTTCGTGGTGTTCTCGGCGGCGCTGTCGGACGGCATGGCCCCGCTGGTGGTGATCGCCCTGGTGTTCAGCGCGGTGGCAGCGTTCTTCTACTTGCGGGTGATCGTCCTGATGTACTTCTCCGAGCCGGCCGCTGACGGTCCCACGGTCACCATCCCGGGCTTCGGCACGGGAACGGCGATCTTCCTGGGCACGGCGGTGACGCTGGTGCTGGGCCTGGTCCCGGCGTTCGCGCTCGGCTGGGCCGGTTCGGGCGGGTTCGCTTTCTGAGTCTGTCTTTCTTGGGTTTTCTTTCTTCGGGCCGCCACTCTCTCGTTTTCCGGGGGAGTGGCGGCCCTATTTCAGTTTCTGGCTCAGTGTTTTGGGCTCACCGGGCAGAACGCTGATGTAGCCGTCGGCGAGGGCGATCCCGACGCGCCCGGCGGCCAGATCGAGGTAGCTGACGGTCTTGTCTCCGGTGTGGAGCTGCCCAACGCCGTAGTGCGGCTGCTGGAAGAGGGCGTCGAGTTCCTGCGCTTCCCGGCTGCGGGCGGGAGCGTCGTCGAAGACGTCGCTCTCCGGTTGTTTCCGGAAGTCTTCTTGGGGGAGCGAGAAGGGCTTGATGTCCGCGGGCCGGTACCGGGGCAGCTGCGCGACGAGGGCGTCGGCGGGGTGGGTGCCGACGTCGGTGAGTTCGACCTGGTCGTCCCGGCAGACAACGCACACCTTGTCCCGGCCGTTGACGGCTACGAGGACGCCGATTTGTTCGGTGGTGTCCCGGGCGTAGGCGAAGTATTCCTGGGCGGGGTGGCCGATGAGGCGCAGGCGCTCTTCGAAGTCGGGCGTGAAGCCGTCACCTTGGACGAACCCGTAGGGGCTGAGCTCTTCGAAGGCATCCCGGTCGACCCGTTTCGCGGCGGACGGCGGGACGTAGCGCAGTCCTTTGGCCAGGACGGGGTGCGGATCACCGCACCCGACGGAGCGCATGGCGGTGAGGAGGGTGGTCAGCGAGAAGGCGGCCATTATTGTTTTCTGTTCCGGTTTTCCCCGATGACGGGCGGCATGGGCTTTTCGATAAAGCCGCCGAAGGTTTCGTCGGGATCGGGGTTTTGCAAGTAGGGAGCCTTTTTCTTTTCCCGGTCTTCTTCTTTGCCGCCGCGGCCCGCAAGGGGGCCGCCCATGGGCAGGCCGTTGGCGCCACGGGCGCCGGCAGAGCCGCGGCCGGGGTTGGCGCCGGGAAGGCGTTCTTCGGGGAGCCGCGCCCCGGTGCTGCTTCCGGGGCCGGGCTGGTTCACTCGGCTTCCGAGTCCCGAGGTGGGTCCTGGCGTCCCGGGGCGTGCTCCGGTCCCCGTGCCGGTCCCCGTGCCGGTCCCCGTGCCGGTCCCTGTGCCGGTCCCTGTGCCGATTCCTGGAGTTCCGCTTCCGGGCTGGTATCCACCGCTGGCGTATGGCCCGGTCCCCGGCCCGAACCCGCCGGGAAAGTTCGTCCCGGTGCCGGTCAGGTTGCTGACGGGCTGTCCGGTAGGCCCGAACTCGTACCCGCCCTGGGCGGCGGGGAGGACGGGCTTGGGGACGTAGCTGTTGGCGTGGGTGTTCTCGGGGTTCGTGGTGCCGGGCCGAACCTGGTTCTGCTGGTTCTGCTGGGGTTGCGGGTCCTGTTGATGCTGTTGGTCCTGCTGGGTTGCCGCCTGCGTCCGGTTCCCATCCGTGCCGCGGGTTTGTCCGGGCTGAACGGTCTGCCGATCCTGAGCGGGAACCTGCGTCTGCCGGGGATTCCGGGCCCATTCCCCGGTATCGGTGGGCTCGGCTTTCCGTTCGGTGGAGGTGCTCATCGAGACGGGACCGCCGGTGTCGGCGAGCTGCGCGTATTGGGCGGGCATTTGGCCGCCATTGGTTGAGCTGGCGGAGTGGTAGGCGCTGAAGGCATCGATGTTGGCCTGGCTGTCAGCCTGCCACCCGGCAACTTTGGTGTGGTAGGAATCCCAACCCTTGTCACTGATGGCGTGCAGAACATCATCAACCCCCAACGCCGGCGGCTGCGCGGCAACAGGCTTGACGGAGTTCTTGGCAGTACCAAAGGCATCCATCTGAGCCCCAACGGCACTTTGAGCATTGTGAAGATGAACAGCATCATCAGCGGCGGCTTGCACAAGAGGCCGAGTGGCGTCGGCAGCGGCCTCCCCGGCGTCTCCGCGCCAGCCGGACATGGTTTTGGCCCGGAGGGCGCTGATCCGCTGGGCCCGTTCCACCATCCGAGTGGTCAGCTGGCTGGCACCATCATGGGCTGCATCCAGTGACTGAGTGCCTTTCCCGCCGGTGATCTGCTCATAGATCTGGGCGGCGGTCAACGGTCCTTCGGTAACCATAAATTCACCTGGCCCGGAGATTGTTCAACACGGTTGCCGTGACTTCGTGCGCCGCGGCACAAGGGTCCTTCTTACCGACATTGCCTTCGGAGAGGGCTACTGATACATCGACGACCTGCTGATCGCTGGTTCCCAGTGCAATCGCGCAACTGCCCTTAGATCGAAGATCGGCCTGCCCGTACGCGACCGTCGGATACCCATCGATCGGTTCCATCGGAACGAACAGGGGGAAGGATGTCCCCTGCTTCTCGTAAATCGCAGTGAGGCCGCGTTGGTTCTTGGTGTTGTAGATGACCGAGACGGTGGCCTGTGTCACTGATGTCGGATGCCAGAAACAGCTCGGGCCGGCCAGGTCGTTCGGATCTTCCTTCGGTTTCACGTCTGGACCGAGTAGTTCAGCTATCTGTGCGGCGGTGAGAGTGGCACAGGGCTTCTGCTGGAAGTCGGTTGTGTCGATCGGGGTCGCCACCTCGGGCGCGCCTGCATCGGGGAGCCCTGAATGTGGGCCGCCGGTCGGGGAGGTGATCGCCCCTGTGGACGAAGGCGAGGCTGTGCCGTTTTGAGGTGAAGTGCAAGCAGCTACGACGAGCAGTGTCGCACCTAACCCGACCAGGAAGGGGCGCTTCACAGACTGCCTCCGGCTTGCTTGATCTCTATCGAGTGCCTGTCTTCGGCGGTAGCGTATTTGCCAAGCGCTGCCTCGAATTTCGCAGCCATAGCCCGGCAGAACGCCGCGCGTTCATAGAGTGTGGTCGTGAGCGCCGAGCCAGACTGCCGAATCAGCTCAGCGTTGCCTCCGCTCGCGTACTCAAGGCCTGGGCCTTCGGCAGTGGCGATCAGGCGTGCTCGGCTCAGGTCGTCCTGGAACTCATTGGCCAGCTCGTTCCACTCGTGCATCAGCTCACGAAGGGTCTCCTCGTCATACTCGAACCCCGCACCCACATCACCCCCACCCCCGTAAGCCCCGGCAACCGGAACCCCGTTCGGCCCAGGTAGCCGCCAATCCCCGTCCGGGTCGTAAACCGGTCCCTCAACCACGACACACGTCCGTCGTCATCAGCTCTCCCCTAGCTTGCAGTGCGCTCCACCCCGAGCACCCTGCGTATCCGACGCTCCGCACCCTACCAGGGTTCCCACCACGGAAAACCAAGGTCACAAGGGCCGCGGCGGCCCTCTCGGTGCTCTCCCAAGCCGCGGCCCTCGTGACGTCTACGGGGTCGGGGAACAGCTGGTGCGGCCCAATTCCACCGCTCCGCTGAGGCCCGATTCGGGGAGGAAATCAATGCGCAGCATCGTCAAGCCGACACTTCCGTCGCCCGGGAGGTCCTGGATGTTGAACACCGCGTTCGCCAGGACCGTTCCGTCCGGTTTCCGGAGCGGCGACACGTAGCCCACCGGTACCGGGCTCGGCGGGTTCGCGATTCCCGACATCCCGCCGTACGTCCAGTTCGCGCTCGTCTGCCCCGGCGCCCTCTCGCACGTCACCGTGAAGCTCGACAGCCTCACCCGGGGCCCTCCCGCGCGCAGCAGCGCCGACAGCTCGAAGTCCTTGCCCGTCGCCGTCACCTTCGTGTCCGTGCAGGACGACGTGCCGCCGCCGAAGGTGATTTCCGGCTTCGAGACGATCTGGGCCGTTGCGGTTGCCGGGCCGCCGATCGCGCAGTGGCCCTGGGGTGGGATCTCGGCCGTCGTGAACGAAGCCGAGCCGATCTCCGCCGCGCCGGGTTGGGATGCCGAAGCAGCCGAAGTGGCCGTGACTGCCAGGCCCGTCACCACCACCGCCGTGACGATCGTGCTGCGCATCTCGCTGTCCTCCTCGCCGCCGGGAGCGGCCGTGGCCGGCGGCTCCTCCACGGTTGAATATCCGCCCGGCGGGGACGTCCGTTGCGCCCGGAATCTCCGATCACCCTTCCGAGGATCGCGAACCACCCGGTGGGTGACCGTGGCCGGTGTCATGTTCGTCACCGTTTCCGCAGGACAGCGGGTAAACGACCGCGCGGCGTAGCCACTACGCTCAAGGGGCAACCGACCGGTGCACGAGTAGAGCGGAGCCGACGTGTCTGTGCCTTCCCCAGCCCCCGGGGCGGGATCCCTCCCCGCTGCGCCGGGCGGCGCCCTCGACGACCTGCGGGCGTCGGTCGGGCTGCAGATCGCCGACGAAACCCTGCTGCGCTCGATCGCCGGCGGGCTGACCGAGGTCGAGAAGCTGCTGCGCGAGGTCGTCCGCAGTGACGTCCAGGCCGTCAACGACGCCGCGTTGCACCTGGTCGAGGCCGGGGGCAAACGCTTCCGTCCGCTGTTCACCCTCCTGTCGGCGCAGTTCGGGCCGAAGCAGGACGACCACGTGGTGATCGCCGCCGCCGCGGTCGAGCTGGTGCACCTGGCCACGCTCTACCACGACGACGTCATGGACGAGGCCGACATGCGGCGGGGCGCCGAGAGCGTCAACGCCCGCTGGGACAACACCATCGCCATCCTCACCGGCGACTTCCTCTTCGCCCACGCTTCGCGCCTCGTCGCCGACCTCGGCACGGACGCCGCGCGGATCATCGCCGAGACCTTCGGCGAGCTGGTCACCGGCCAGATGCGCGAGACCGTCGGCCCCGGACCGGGTGACGACGCCGTCGCGCACTACCTCACCGTGATCGCGCAGAAGACCGGCTCGCTGATCGCCACCGCCGGCCGCTTCGGCGGCATGATGTCCGGCGCCGCCGAGGAGCACATCCAGGCGCTGCGCCGGTTCGGCGACATCATCGGCACCGCCTTCCAGATCTCCGACGACATCATCGACATCGCGTCGCCGTCCGACGAGCTCGGCAAGGCGCAGGGCACCGACCTGCGCGAAGGCGTCCGGACGCTGCCCATGCTGTACGCGCTGGCCGACCCGGGCACCGACCCCCGCCTGGTGGAGCTGCTGTCCGGCCCGATCGCCGACGACGCGCTCGTGCAGGAGGCGCTGGAGCTGCTGCGCGTCAGTAGCGGACTCGATCGAGCACGCGTCACCCTTTCCGACTACGCTCAGCGCGCGCGAGCCGAGCTCACCGCGCTGCCCGCATCACCCGCCCGGGACGCGTGCGAGTCGGTCGCCGACTACTTGGTTGCGCGGACGCGCTGAGCACTTAACAGGGGCAGGAAAAGATGTCCATATTCGGACAGGTCTGGCTGTGGAGCCTCGCCGCGTTCTTCGTCGGCGTCCTCCTCACCTGGCTGGTGCTCGTGCTGCCGCTCCGCAAGAGCGTCCGCCGGCTGGAGAGCTCGCTGGCGCAGGCCCACGCTGACGCCGCGCGCACCCCCGCGAACGCGGCCGCGATGAGCGGCACCGAGACGTTCCGGCGACCGGAGCCGCGGCCCGAGCCGGAGCCCTCCCGCCAGGAGACGTCCTACCCGGGCACCCTGGTCGCCGCGCCGCCGATCCACCGCGACGACATCCACGACGACATCGACGAGGACTTCGCGGAGCTGGACGCGCAGGTGCCGTTGCGGATGCCGCCGACCGAGCCGTTCGTTCCCCCGCCGGGATCAGAGCTCGCGGAAGACGACTCGTACCGGAGCGCGGCCACTCAGTTCCTGACGACGGACGACGAGCCGGAGCCGGAGCCGGAGCCGGACAGCGCCACCGCGACCCAGTACCTGGCCCCGGTCGGGAATTCGTTCGACGACGACGAGGAGCCCGAGTCGCCGGCGTTGTCGCGGCTCGAGCAGAAGCTCGACCCGGGCCCGGGCTCGCTGTTCCAGCCGCCGTCCGGCGAGGCGACGCCGGACTGGTTCGACCACGAGCCGCCGTCCGAGCGGTCGGCGTTCGAAGAGCCGGTGGAGCGCACGCGCTACATCGGCGAGCACCCCGGTTCGGTGCGTGACGAGGAACCCGACGCCGAGCCGCCGCAGTACGCGTTCGGCGGCGACATCGCCGAAAGCGAGCTGGACGTGCCACCGGAGACCCCCGCCGAAGCAACGCAGGTGCTGCCGAAGCGGCAGCCGCGGGAAGCGGTGCGCGGCGGGTTCGACGCGCCGCAGCCGATCCAGCCGTCGATGCGCACGGTCGAGCGCCGCGAGCCCGACCTGTCCGGCGGCCACAGCGGCTCGCTGTTCGAGCCGTCGGTGCAGCCGAACCAGGCGGCGGCCACCGGCGTCGTGGCGCCGGAGCCGCCCCCGGCCCGTCAGGCGGCGGGCGACTCGGTCCCGCCGGGCCCGTTCGGCCCCGGTTCGGCGATGCCGCGCCCGGGTGGCGGGGCACCCAGCGACGGCTTCGCGGTGAAGGCCAGCGTCACGGCTTTGCGGTACTGCACCGAGGAATCGGCGCAGTTCCCGAAGATGGTCGCCGAGGTCTGGTTCCGGACGGCGGAGGACGCCGAACGCGTCGGGTTCCGGCCGCTCAGCTGAGTTCCTGGAACAGGACGAGCGCGGCGCCGCCGGGATCGGTGACCACCACCAGGGAGCCGAACGGCAGGTCGGTGCGCTCGCGCACGAGCGTTCCGCCCAGCTCCAGCGCTTTCGCCGCGGCGGCGTCCACATCGGACACCGGCGCGTAGGGCAGCCACTGCGGGGCCCGGTCGTCGCCCGGGGCCAGCTCGGTGAGGCCGCCCCAGGGTGCGCCGCCGGCCGTCAGCAGCGGGCCGTCCGCCTCCCAGCCCAGCAACTCGGCGAAGAACCGCTTGCTGCCCGCCGCGTCGGCGGTGCGGACGTCGAAGAACACGAAGGGTGATTCAGGTCGCATGGCCTAAAACTTAGGACAAGTGTCCCAACGAAGGCAACCCCGAAAACGCCGAAGGCCGCCATGCACCGGGCATGGCGGCCTTCGGGAGCAGCGGGGTTACGCGACCGTCCAGGTGTCCTTGCCGCGCAGCAGGCCCTGCAGGTCCGGCGTGCGGGCCGCGCGGGCCTCCTCGACCTGGGCGCGGGCGCCGTCGTCGTACGTCGGGCGCTCGACCTGGCGGAGGATGCCCGTCGGGACGTGGTTGAGGTTCTGGTCGCCCAGGCGCGACAGCGCGAACGCGTACGACGTGTCCGTGATCGCCGGGTCGTGCACCACGATGTTGTCTTCGCCGATGTCCGCGACCTTGGCGACGTCCAGGCCGCCCCAGTCGCCGCGCTTGACGCCGAACTCCTGGTTCGGGCCGAAGCGGATCGGCTCGCCGGCGCGCAACGGGATCAGCCGGGCGGCGGCCTCGTCGGCGTCCTTGAGGACGTCGAACGCACCGTCGTTGAAGATCGGGCAGTTCTGGTAGATCTCGACCAGCGCCGAGCCGCGGTGCTGCGCCGCCGCCTGCAGGACCTCGGTCAGGCCCTTGCGGTCGGAGTCCATCGCCCGGCCCACGAACGACGCCTCCGCGCCGATCGCCAGCGACAGCGGGTTGAACGGCGTGTCCACCGAACCCATCGGGGTCGACTTGGTGACCATGCCCTGCCCGGACGTCGGGGAGTACTGGCCCTTGGTCAGCCCGTAGATCCGGTTGTTGAACAGCAGGATCTTGATGTTCACGTTGCGGCGCAACGCGTGGATCAGGTGGTTGCCGCCGATGGACAGCGCGTCGCCGTCACCGGTGACGACCCACACCGACAGGTCCGGCCGCGTGGTGGCCAGCCCGGTCGCGATCGACGGCGCGCGGCCGTGGATCGAGTGCATGCCGTAGGTGTTGAGGTAGTACGGGAACCGCGACGAGCAGCCGATGCCCGAGATGAACACGATGTTTTCGCGCTTGAGGCCGAGGGTCGGCAGGAAGGACTGGACCGCGTTGAGGACGACGTAGTCGCCGCAACCGGGACACCAGCGGACTTCCTGGTCCGACTTGTAGTCCTTGGCCTTCTGCGGCTCGTCGGTGGTGGGCACAAGGTCCAGGCCGCCGAGGTTGGGTGTCCCCAAGTCGATTGCGGTCATTCTGCCGCCTCCGTAGTAACGCCGGTGATGATCTCCGAGAACAGGTTCTGCAGCTCTTCGGCCTTGAACGCCATTCCGGCGACCTTGGTGTGCGAGTGGATGTCCACCAGGTACTTCGCCCGCAGCAGCATCGACAGCTGGCCGAGGTTCATCTCCGGCACCACGACCTTGTCGTAGCTGCGCAGGATGTCGCCGAGGTTGGCCGGCAGCGGGTTGAGGTGCCGCAGGTGCGCCTGCGCGATCGGCAGGCCGAGCTTGCGCACGCGACGGCAGGCCGCGCCGATCGGGCCGAACGAGCTGCCCCAGCCGAGCGCGAGCACGCGGGCCTTGCCGCCGCTCGGGTCGTCCACGACGAGATCGGGGACGTCGATGCCGTCGACCTTCGCCTGCCGCAGCCGGACCATCTTGTCGTGGTTGACCGGGTCGTAGGAGATGTGGCCGGTCTTGTCGGCCTTCTCCAGCCCGCCGATCCGGTGCTGCAGCCCGGGGGTGCCCGGAACCGCCCACGCGCGGGCGAGGGTTTCGGGGTCGCGGACATACGGCCAGAACTCGCCGGAGTCGTTGTCCGCGTTGGGTTCGGTCGCGAACTCGACCCGCAGGTCGGGCAGGTCGTCGACGTCCGGAATGAGCCACGGCTCGGAGCCGTTCGCGATGGCGCCGTCCGAGAGCAGCAGCACCGGGGTGCGGTACTTCAGCGCGATCCGGGTCGCTTCGACGGCCGCGTCGAAGCAGTCCGCCGGCGACAGCGGCGCGACGATCGGGACGGGCGATTCGCCGTTGCGGCCGAACATCGCCTGCAGCAGGTCCGCCTGCTCGGTCTTGGTCGGCAGGCCGGTGGACGGGCCGCCGCGCTGGACGTCGATGACGACCAGCGGCAGCTCCACCATCACGCCGAGGCCGACGGCTTCGGACTTCAGCGCGACACCCGGCCCGGACGTCGAGGTGACGCCGAGCGCGCCGCCGTAGGACGCGCCGAGCGCGGCGCCGATGCCGGCGATCTCGTCTTCGGCCTGGAAGGTGATGATGCCGAAGTTCTTGTGCTTGGACAGCTCGTGGAGGATGTCCGACGCCGGGGTGATCGGGTACGTGCCGAGCAGGATCTGCAGCCCGGACCGCTGTCCGGCAGCGACCAGCCCATAGGCGAGCGCGGTGTTGCCGGTGATCTGCCGGTAGGTGCCCTGCTTCAGCTTCGCCGGGGCGACCTGGAACGTCGTCGCGAACGATTCGGTGGTCTCGCCGTAGTTCCAGCCCGCGCGGAAGGCCAGGATGTTCGCCTCGGCGATGTCCGGCTTCTTCGCGAACTTCTCGCGCAGGAACCGCTCGGTGCCCTCGGTCGGCCGGTGGTACATCCACGACAGCAGGCCGAGCGCGAACATGTTCTTGCAGCGCTCGGCGTCCTTCTTGCCGAGGCCGGTCTCCGCGAGCGCGCCCTGGGTCAGGGTCGACATGGCGACCCGGTGCACCTGGTACGCCTCGAGCGTGTCGTCCTCCAGCGGGTCGCTCGCGTAGCCGACCTTGGTGAGGTTGCGCTTGATGAAGTCGTCGGTGTTGAGGATGATCGTGCCGCCGTGCGGGACGTCGGCGAGGTTCGCCTTGAGCGCGGCCGGGTTCATCGCCACCAGCACGTCCGGCCGGTCGCCGGGGGTGAGGATGTCGTAGTCGGCGAAGTGCACCTGGAAGCTGGAGACGCCGGGGATGGTGCCCTGTGGCGCGCGGATCTCGGCGGGGAAGTTGGGCATCGTCGACAGGTCGTTGCCGAACGCGGCGGCTTCGGACGTGAAGCGGTCGCCGGTCAGCTGCATGCCGTCACCGGAGTCGCCGGCGAACCGGATGACCACCCGGTCCAGCTTGCTGACCTCGGTCGGCCTGGTTGCGGCGAGCGAGCCGTGACCAGCGCCGTTGCCGTTCGCACTCGTGCTCATGGGTCAGGGATTCCCTCTCTCCCGACGGTACGGCTTCCGTTCGCCTGCCGGTGCCGCGGCTGCGTTCACCAGGTCTACTCCCGAGGTTAGCTCGCCCTCAACACCGATGTTGGCGGTGTCCCGGCTGTTGGGCGACCTCATTGATGCTCTTCAATGTCTCTTCGCAGCTCCCTCAGATACCTGTAACTGATGGTAACGGGTAGCTGCCACGCGGCGTTGTGATGCGCGTCTCCCGGACGGTAGAGCGCTCCGGTCGAGTCACGGCCGAGAACGGATCCGGTCCCGCACCAGGGAAAGCCGTTCGGCGAACTCCGGTGACGCCAGCGAGGCCAGCTGCGGCCGCAGCTCCACGTCGACGGCGGCACTGTGCTCGGCCAGGCCCGCGGTGGTGCGGAGGCTGCGCTTGGTGTCGACCAGTGCCGCACGCGGCGCGGCGACGGCGGGGTGAGCGAGCTCACGCGCGGCCGTCAGTAGTTCGTCATGGCCGCCGTCGACCACGCGCAGCGCCAGCCCGGCGCGCACCGCGGCTTCGGCGTCCAGGGGTTGCCCGAACAACGTCAGGGCGGCGGCCTGCTGCGGGCCGGCGAGCCGCTGCGTCATCCAGGTCATCCCGCCGCCCGGGTGCAGGCCGAGTTCGAGGAACCGGGCGACGAACTTCGCCCGCGGCCCGGCCAGCCGGACGTCGGCGGCGAGGGCGAGGTTCAGCCCGGCCCCGACGGCGGCGCCCCCGACGGCGGCGATGGTCGGCAGCGCGCACCGCGCCACGGCGAGGAAGCCTTCGTAGATGGCCCGCAGGCCGGGCTCGTCGGCCGCGGCGAGCGCGGACAGATCGGCACCGGCGCAGAAGGCGGGCGGCGTCCCGGTGACGACGACGGCGTGCACGGACTCGTCCTGTTCCGCGGCCTCGACGGCGGCGGCGAGCTGCGCGGAGAGGTCGAGCGTCAGCGCGTTCCGGCTGCCGGGAGCGTCGACGGTCAGCAGGGCGACGCCGCCGGAGTGCTCGCTGACGATGCTGTCGGTCAT
The DNA here is from genome assembly GCF_040638975.1 of Amycolatopsis sp. NPDC024027. NCBI lineage: Bacteria > Bacillati > Actinomycetota > Actinomycetes > Pseudonocardiales > Pseudonocardiaceae > Amycolatopsis > Amycolatopsis sp. NPDC024027. Next base: position 96,940 of record NZ_JBEZYY010000013.1, on the reverse strand, counting down.
GGGCCCAGGGTGGCACGGTGCGGTACGGGTGGACGCGTGGGGGAACGAGGCGTCACTGCTCCGGCGTCGGCGGCCGTTCCAGCAGCCGCGAGAGCACCACGGTCGACACCGTCCGGTCCACGATCTCGAGCCCGCGCAGCCGCTCCAGCGCCGTCTCCAGGTGGTGGATGTCGGCGGCCCGCAGGTGCACGATCGCGTCCGCCGCACCCGACACCGTGTACGCCGCCACGACCTCCGGCAGCGGCTCCAGCCGCGCCCGGATCCGGGCCGGCGTGATGTTCCCCTGGCACGTGACCTCGACGAACGCCTCCGTTCCCCAGCCCAGCGCCTCCGGGTCGACGACCGCCGTGAAGCCCCGCAGGATGCCCGTTTCGAGCAGCCGGTCGACCCGCCGTTTCACCGCCGGCGCCGACAGGCCGACCACCTTGCCGATCTCCGCGTAGCTCGAGCGCGCGTTCGCCACTAGGCACGAAACGATTCGCTGGTCGATGGTGTTCACACGCAACATGTAGCACAGATACGCGCAGCGAACAGCGATTGATTGCGATATTAGGCGCGCCTTACCCTGCAATCATGCAGGGATCACTGGCCACCCGCGTACCGACCACCCGCCGATACCTGATGTGCCCGCCGCGCTTCTTCGCGGTGGACTACGTGATCAACCCCTGGATGGACCCGACCCAGCCGGTCAGCGCCGACGTCGCCGTCGCGCAGTGGACCGAGCTGCGCGACACCTACCGCCGCCTCGGCCACACCGTCGAGGAGATCGAGCCCCAGCCCGGCCTGCCCGACATGGTCTTCGCCGCCAACTCCGGCACCGTCGTCGACGGCCGGGTGCTCGGCTCGCGGTTCCGTGCTCCGCAGCGCGCCGCCGAGGCCGAGCACTTCCGCCGCTGGTTCGTCGAACACGGCTACCGCGACATCACCATGCCGGAGAAGATCAACGAGGCCGAAGGCGACTTCGCCTGGACCGGCGCCCTGCTGCTCGCCGGCACCGGCTTCCGCACCGACCCGGCCGCGCACGCCGAGGCGCAGGAGGTCCTCGGCGTCCCGGTCGTCTCGCTGCAGCTGGTCGACCCGCGCTACTACCACCTCGACACCGCGCTGTTCGTGCTGGCCGAGGCGACGGACTCGACCCGTGCGCAGATCGTCTACCACCCCGAGGCCTTCTCCGCCGGCTCGCGCCGCGTGCTGGAGCGGGTGTTCCCGGACGCGGTGCTCGCCACCAAGGAAGACGCGGAGTGTTTCGGCCTCAACGGCGTCTCCGACGGCCGCAATGTCGTCCTCCCGGTGGAGGCCACCCGATTGGGTGAACTTCTGTCGGCTCGGGGGTACGAACCGGTCTACGTCGACATCTCTGAGCTGCGGAAAGCCGGCGGCGGCCCGAAGTGCTGCACGCTGGAGATCCGCAAAGGCTAATTGACGGCAAAAAAGTGTAACTCCCCCGTTTGCCATCGCGATTAATCGAAGTAACAAATCGACTACTCGCGGTGGCAGGCGGTGAGAGTGGTGACGGTGATCCTCGCCGTGCACGGGGTGGGCCGGCCGGCGCGCCAGCTCGACCCCGGGGAAGACGAGCGCTGGCTGACCGTGGAGCAGTTCGAACGCGTCCTCGACGTCGCCGCGGAGCGCGAAGACGTCCGCCTCACCTTCGACGACGGCAACGAATCCGACGTCGAGATCGTGCTGCCGCGGCTGGCCGACCGCGGGCTGACGGCGGAGTTCTTCCCCCTCGCCGGCCGGCTCGGGCAGCGCGGCTACCTCGATCGCGACGGGCTGCGCGAGCTCACGCGCGCCGGGATGGAGATCGGCTCGCACGGCTGGGAACCCCGGGACTGGCGGCGGCTCGACGACCGGCACGCCGACCGCGAGCTGAAGGACGCACCGAAGCTGCTCGGCGACCTGTGCGGCCGGCCGGTGCGGCGGTATTCGCTGCCGTTCGGCGCCTACGACCGGCGCGTGCTCGCGCGGCTGCGGCAGGCGGGCGCCACCCGCGTCTACTCGAGCGACGGCGGGGCGGCCCACCGCGACGGCTGGCTGCAGGCACGCACCGAGCTCCCGCACGACCTCGACGGCGACTGGCTCGACGGCGTGCTCGCCGGGTCCCGCCGGGCCGCCCACTGGGCGAACCGCTTGTTCCGCCGCGCTCTCCGCTAGGGCACCTCGCAGTCGCGAACCGCCTCGTTCGGCGCTCTCCGTCGGAGCGCGGTCCGTCAGGCCGCATTCGCCGGATCCGGTCCGGCCGGCGCCGTCCCGGCGACCGGGACACCGCCAGAACCGGTTCCGGCGGGTTCCGGACCGGTGAGCAGCGTTTTCGTCAACTCCGGCCATCTGATGGGAAATTCCCGGACCCGGAGGTCTTGAACGCCGCCGCGCCCGGGTGCATCCTGATGCCCCGCCGCCGTAAGGAAAGTTTCCTAACTAAAGGGAGCCCCAGGAATGCGGAAACTGATCCTGCTCGCGACCCTCGCGCTGGCGTCGGCCGTGATGCCGTCGGCCCTCGCGTCGGCGTCGCCGGCCCCGGCCGCTCAGCCGGCCACCGCCGAAGCCGCCCCCACCGCGGCCCAGCTGCTCGCCAAGACCTCCGGCTGCAAGCAGGTCTCGAACGGCAAGTACAAGACCGACGAAGACGTTTCGGGCAAGACGGTCGCGATCTGCGACGCCAACGGCGCGGTCTTCTGGAAAGCCGACATGGACATCGACTGCGACGGCCAGCGCAGCTCGCAGTGCAACGAGAACACCGACTGCTGCTACCAGGACGACACGGCGTTCCACCAGTCCGACGGCAAGCCGCTCAACGCCGCGAAGCTGCCCTACATCGTCGTGCCGAGCTCCAGCAGCATCTGGAAGTACTCCTCCTCCGGCCTCAAGGGCGGCGGCTCCTGCGCGGTGATCTACAACGGCAAGGTCGAGTACGCCGTCATCGGGGACACCGGCCCGTCGCAGATCATCGGCGAAGCGTCCTACGCGACGGCGAAGGACCTCGGCATCAACCCGGACCCGTCCAACGGCGGCACCGACTCCGGCGTCACGTACATCTGCTTCAAGAACTCGACCGTCTCGCCGATCGAGAACCACTCCAACGCGGTGAGCAAGGGCCAGAGCCTGGCCACCACCTTCGTGAACAACAACTGACACCTATTTTCCGCCCGGCGGCGAATCGTGGTTCCCGGCCACGGTCCGCCGCCGGTCCGCGTACCGGATCGAGACGCGATTCTCACTTGAATCCCTTGCGTCTCACCGTGGTCTCACGCCGTCCCCCGTTCGCCGCCCTCGTGGTAACGATCCAGGGGCGCCCGCCGACCAACTTGAGGGTCGCGCGGAATAGCGGAGGTTTTGGCGTGAAGATCAGTGTCTTCGGGCTCGGTTACGTCGGCTGTGTCTCCGCCGCGTGCCTGGCGGGGCAGGGACACCGGGTGGTCGGCGTGGACGTCAACCCGGTGAAGATCGACCTCATCACGCAGGGCAACGCCCCGGTGGTCGAGGAGCGGATCGGCGAGCTGACCGCCGAGGTCGTCGCGAGCGGCGCGCTGAGAGCCACGACCGACGTCGCCGAAGCCGTCGCCGACAGCGAGATCTCGCTGGTCTGCGTCGGTACGCCGTCGGCGCCGAACGGCAGTCTTTCCACGGTCTACCTGGAGCGCGTGGCCGAGGAGATCGGCGAGGCGATCGCCGGGAAGGCCGAGCGCCACACGGTCGTCTTCCGCAGCACGATGCTGCCCGGCACCTGCCTCGACCTGCTGGTCCCGATCCTGGAGAAGGCTTCGGGCCGCACGGCCGGGGCCGACTTCGGCGTCGCGGTGAACCCGGAGTTCCTGCGCGAGGGCACCAGCGTCCGCGACTTCTTCGACCCGCCGAAGACGGTGATCGGCGAGATCGACGAGGCCAGCGGCGACGCCGTCGCGGCGTTGTACGAAGGCCTGCCCGGCCCCGTTTTCCGGGTGCCGATCCCGGTCGCGGAAATGACGAAGTACGCCGACAACTCCTTCCACGGCCTGAAGATCGGCTTCGCGAACGAGCTCGGGTCGATCTGCCGGGCGCTCGGCCTCGACTCGCACCAGGTGATCGACGTCTTCCTCGCCGACACCAAGCTCAACATCAGCCCCGCCTACCTCAAGCCCGGGTTCGCCTTCGGCGGCTCGTGCCTGCCGAAGGACCTGCGCGGGCTCGTCTACGCCGCGCACCGCGCCGACGTCAGCGTGCCGATCCTGTCGCACGTGCTCGCGTCGAACGCCGAGCACCTGCAGCGGGCCTTCGACCTGGTCGCCCGCACCGGCAAGCGCAAGGTCGGGCTGTTCGGGCTGTCGTTCAAGCCGGGCACCGACGACCTGCGCGAGTCGCCGCTGGTCGAGCTGGCCGAGAAGCTGCTCGGCAAGGGGTACGACCTGAAGATCCACGACGCCAACGTCAGCCTCTCGCGGCTGATGGGCGCCAACCGCGAGTACATCGAGGGCCGGCTGCCGCACCTCGGCCAGCTGCTCGCCGGGACCGTCGAAGAAGTCATGGACCACGCCGAAGTCCTGCTCGTCGGCACCAAGGACCCGGACGTGCTGGCGGCCCTGCCGCACAGTGGCGACCGGGCGCTCATCGACCTCGTCCGCCTGCCCGACGCCGCGACGCGTCGCCTTGAAGAGGGATACGCCGGCCTTGCCTGGTAAAGCGCTCATCCTCGTCGAAAACCTCTCCGTCCCGTTCGACCGGCGGGTCTGGCAGGAGGCCACGACCCTGCGCGACGCCGGGTGGGAAGTCCACGTGATCTGCCCGCAGGGCACGAAACGCGACACCGAAGCCGAAGCCGTCGTCGACGGCGTCCACATCTACCGGTACCCGCTGAAGGCGGCGACCGGCGGGCCCGCCGGCTACCTGCAGGAGTACGGCAGCGCGCTGTGGCACACGCTGCGGCTGGCCCGCAAGGTCGGGCCGGTCGACGTCGTGCACGCCTGCAACCCGCCGGACCTGCTCTACCTGGTCGCGAAGTACCTGAAGCGCCACGGCGCGAAGTTCGTCTTCGACCAGCACGACCTGTGCCCGGAGCTGTACCTTTCGCGGTTCGACCGCGGGCAGGACCTCCTCTACCGCGGTGTCTGCGCGCTCGAACGCGCCACCTACCGCGCCGCCGACGTCGTGATCTCGACGAACGAGAGCTACAAGCAGGTCGCCCGGATCCGCGGCGGCAAGAAGCCCGAGGACGTCTTCGTGGTGCGCAGCGCCCCGGTCGTCGAGCGGTTCCACGAGGTGCCGGCCGAGCCCGAGCTGAAGAAGGGCAAGCCGTACCTGCTCGCCTACCTGGGTGTGATGGGTCCGCAGGACGGCGTCGACTACGCCCTGCGCGCGCTGGCGAAGCTGCGTGACGACGTCGGGCGCACCGACTGGCACGCGGTGTTCGTCGGCTCGGGCGACGCGTTCGACGACATGGTCGCCTTGTCGGCGAAGCTCGGGCTGGCCAACCAGGTCGAGTTCACCGGCCGGATCTCCGACGAGGACCTGGTCCGCTACCTGTCCACCGCCGACGTCTGCCTGTCGCCGGACCCGCTGAACCCGCTCAACGACGTCTCCACGATGAACAAGGTCATGGAGTACATGGCGATGAGCAAGCCGATCGTCTCGTTCGAGCTGCGGGAGGCGCGGGTGTCCGCGGGGGACGCGGCCGTCTACGCCCCGGCGAACGACGAGACGGAGTTCGCGGCGCTGGTGTCCCGGCTGCTCGACGACCCGGAGGAGCGGATCCGGATGGGCAAGCTCGGCCAGGCCCGGGTGGCCGGTCCGCTCTCGTGGGCGAACTCGGCGAAGAACTTGCTCGCCGCATATGAGCACGCTGTGAAGTCTTGATCGCCTTCCGGTCAAGAACCCACCGAACGTGTAACCAAAGCTCCCGGTCCGACGACGGTTGGGGTAACCGGCCGATCCACTGAACCCGTTCGGCGTACCCGTCTCAGGAATGGAGATCTGCCGTTGACTGACGACACGGTGCGCCTGGCCCTGGTCGGGCAGGTCCTGAGACGACGGTGGCGGCTGCTGGCCGCCCTCGCCGTCCTGGGCGCGCTGGTCGGCGCCGGAGCGTCGATCCTGTTCTCGCCCGGCTACAAGACGACCTCGGGCGTGTTGCTCCAGGGCCCGCGCCAGGCCGACGAGCTGCTGACCCAGGCCGAGATCGCGACGGCTTCGGTCGTCCTCGACCGGGCGGCCGCGGTGCTGCCGTGGCGGCCCAGCGGCATCGACCTGAAGAAGCAGGTCAGCGCGTCGGTGGCGCAGAGCAACGTCGTGACGATCACCGTCTCCGCCGACACCGCCGAGCACGCCCAGCAGCTCGCCGACCAGGTCGCGCAGCAGTACGTCAAGTACTCCACGCAGCTGGCGAGCAACTCCGCCGACGCTTCGGTGCAGCTCGCCCAGGAGCAGCGCGAGTCGCTGCGCCAGCAGGTCAAGCTGACCACCGACAAGATCAGCGACCTGGCCAAGACCGTCGGTGGCGGCCTGACCGTGGAGAGCGTGCAGGTCCGCACCCAGCTCGAGGGCCTGAAGACGTCGCTGGAGCAGGCGATCAACGACCTGAACCAGGCCGACCTGGCGACCGGCGTCGGCAACACCGTGGTGCTCGGGCCGTCCCAGCGTCCGACGTCGCCGGCGGCCCCGACGATGACGCAGTTCGTCGCCGGGGGCGCGGTGCTGTTCTTCCTCGTCGGCGTGTTCGGCCACCTGTTCACCGCCCGCACCGACCGGCGCCTGCGGGGCGAGCCGGAGATCGCGTCCGCGCTCGGCGCGCCGATCCTCGCCGGCGTCGACGTCACCACCCCGCCGGGCGAGCGCGCCCCGGCCACCGGCGTCCTCGGCAAGGTGCGCCACCTGCTCGGTGGGGACCGGCCGTGGGTGCTGCCGCCGGTCGCCACCTCGGCCGACGAGGTCAACCGCGACATCCGCTACCGCCGGGTGCTGGCCCGGCTGGCCACCGGCCCCGCCGACGTCCTGCTGCTGGTGGCCGACGACGACGAGACCGGCCGCCTGGCCGCCGCGCAGCTCGCCGAGCTGGCCGACCGGCTGTCGGTGCCGCTGCGGGTCTTCGAGTTCTCGCCCGACCGGCCGACGGTGCCGGACGCCACGGCGAGCTCGGGGGTCCTGGTCGTGCTCGGCGCCGGCACGCGCACCGCGTGGCAGCTCGTCCAGCTCGCCGAGGCCTGCGCCGACGGCGGCCAGGAGATCGTCGGCGCCGTCCTGACCCACGCCGTCCGGCCGCTCGAGCCGGAGAAAACCGGACCCGCGGCGGAAGCCCCCGAGAAAGCCCTGGCAGGTTCGGCGTGACGACTCCTCCCTCGCAGGCCCAGGCCGCCCCGCTCGTCGACCTGCAGCGGTTGTTCGTCGCGATCCGCCGCCGCAAGCGGGTCTGGCTGGCCACCGCGCTGCTCGGGCTCATCGCCGGCGCGGCGCTGGCCTTCGTGCTGCCCGCGCCGCCGACCGCGGTCGCCAAGGTCATCGTGGTCCACCAGGACGACTCACCGACCGACAGCGGCACGCTGATGCGCACCGACGTCGCCGTGCTGCAGACGGCCCCGATCGCCGAAGGCGCGCTGAAGAAGCTGGGCAGCACCGATTCGCCCGAAGACTTCATGAAGAACTACGCGGGGCTCGGGCTGACCAACAACGTCCTGCAGATCACCGTCAAGGCCAAGAGCAACCAAGAGGCCGTGGCGCGGGCCCAGGCGCTGGCCGAGACGTTCATCGCCGACCACGTCAAGCGCAGCCAGGCGGCCGCGGCCGCCCAGTCGCAGGCCATCCTCGACCAGCGCAAGAACGCCCAGGACGAGCTGAGCAGGGTCGAGCAGCAGATCGTCGCCGAGGAGGGCAAGGGCCGCCAGGCCAGCCAGCCCGCCCTCGAAAACCTCTACAGCCGCCGGGCCGCGCTCACCGCGCAGATCACGGACTTCACCTCGCGCGCCCAGCAGGCCGGCATCGGCAGCCCGCAGGTCACCGCGGGCACCCAGATCGTCGACGCGGCTCGCGCGCTGCCCAAGGCGTTCCTCAAGACCACCGCGACCAACGCCGGCATCGGGTTCGCCCTCGGCCTGGCCATCGGGCTCGCGCTCGTCGCCGTCGGCGCGGTCTCGCGCGACCGGCCGGTGCTGCGCCGCGAAATCTCGACGCACCTCGGTGCGTCCGTGGTCGCGCAGCTGCCGTCGAAGCTGCGCGGGCCCGCACGGCTGTGGCGGCGCTCGCGCGCGGTCTCCGAACGCGAGCGCGTCGCCACGACGCTGGTCCGCTTGATCAAGCAGGAGCCGCGCGGGGTGTCGCTGCTGGAGCTCGGCGCCCCGGAGGTCGCCGCCGCGCTCGGCCTGGACATCGCCGCGGAGCTGGCCGCCGAGGGCGCCGCGAGCGTCGTCGACGACCTGCCGGGCGAGGACGTCCGCAAGCTCGGGCAGGAGACCAAGAGCGACGTCTCCGTGGTCGGCGCCGGCGACCCGGCCGGCACGCCGGAGGAGCGCCGCGTCGGCATCGGCACGGTTTCGCCGGGCACGGCGTGGACCGACCTGGAGCACCTCGGCAAGGAGACCGTGCTGGTCGTGAAGGCCGGGCACGCGAACACGCTGTGGCTGCACACGGTCGCGCGGCAGCTGGCCGACCAGGAGATCCCGATCATCGGCATCGTGCTGGTCGACCCGGACCCGCGCGACAAGTCCGACGGCACGCTGTGGGACGGCCTGCACACGGCCCTGCGCGGCCGTGGCCGTCCGTCCGCCGCGGTGCAAGCCGCCCCGGCCGAGCGCGAAGACCGCCTGGACGAGCTGGTCGCCCGCGTCGCCGAGCGCGTCGCCACGACCGAGCAGCCGACGCGCCGGTTCACCCCGGTCCGGCAGGTGCTCCCACCGGCACTGGCCACCCCGAGGCCACCGGCCTCGCCGCTGCCACCGCCCGGCAGCGTGAGCGTTCCGGACCACCTGAACGCGCCGACGAAGAAATTCGCCCCGGTCAAGCCCCCGAAGCGGCCGACGCCGTTCAAGCGCGACCACGGCGAACCGACCCACCAGGGCGAACTCGACGCCGACCTCGAACCCGAAAAGAGCACTGTGACAACCGGGGCTTTGCCCCGGGCCGGGGGCTCCGCCACCCAGACCCCCGAAAAGAGTGCTGTGACAACCGGGGCTTTGCCCCGGGCCGGGGGCTCCGCCACCCAGACCCCCGAAAAGAGTGCGTGAGTCTCCTGACCCGCGCCGCGACCGAAGGGGAACGCACCCGAGATGTGCGGCATCGCAGGCACCTACCTCTGGCCGGACGGCGGGCCGCTCACCGACCGGCTGACCAAGACGCTGGCCCACCGCGGTCCGGACGGCTCCGGCCGCTACGAGCACCGCGCCGGCCCCGGTGAAGTCCACTTGGGACACCGGCGGCTCTCGATCATCGACCTGTCCGAGACCGGCGCCCAGCCGATGGTCCTGGACGGGCTCGCGCTGAGCTACAACGGCGAGCTGTACAACGCGCCTGAGCTGCGGGCCGAGCTTGCCGCGGCCGGTGTGCGCTTCCGCGGGACGTCCGACACCGAGGTGCTGCTGCAGGCGTGGCGGCGCTGGGGCACGGACTGCCTGCCCAAGCTGCGCGGGATGTTCGCCTTCGCGCTGTTCGAAGAGGGCACCGGCGAGCTGTTCCTGGTCCGCGACCAGCTGGGCATCAAGCCGCTGTTCTTCGTCCAGCGGAACGGCGGGGTCGCCTTCGCCTCCGAGCTGAAGGCGCTGGCCGGAGAGCTGGGCGGGTCCCTGCGGATCGACAACGCGGCGCTGATCGCGTCGATGCTCTACTACTGGGTGCCGGACAGCCGGTGCGCCTACCAGGGGGCGGAGAAGCTGCAGCCGGGCACGTGGCTGCGTTGCCGCCCCGACGGCCAGGTCGACCGCGGCCGGTTCTGGTCGCTGCGGGAGGTCGCCGAGGAGGGTGCGGCTTTCGACGGCGAGGTCGACCTGCACGCCGTGATCGCCGAGTCGACGGCCAAGCACCTGCTCTCGGACGTCCCGGTGGCGACGTTCCTCTCGGGCGGCCTGGACTCCAGCTACCTGACGGCGCTGGCCGCGCGGTCGCAGCCCGGGATCTCCGCCTACACCATCGGGTTCCGGGCCGAGGACGCCAAGTTCGAGGCCATGCCGGACGACCTCAAGTACGCCCGGATCGTCGCGCAGCAGTTCGGCGTCGACCTGCACGAGATCGAAATCGCGCCGCAGGTGCTCGACCTGCTGCCGAAGATGACCTACCACCTCGACGAGCCGATCGGCGACCCGGCGGCGATCAACTCGTTCCTGATCTGCTCGGCCGCGCGCGAGGCCGGCGTCAAGGTCATGTTGTCCGGGATGGGCGCCGACGAGCTGTTCGCGGGGTACCGCAAGCACCTCGCGAACCTGATCGCGCTGCGCTACCACAAGGTGCCGGGCGCGGTCCGGCGTCCAGTCGAGTCCCTTGTGGACCGCCTGCCGGTGGCGTCGGCCAAGCGCGGCTACCGGTCGGTGCGGTTCGCCAAGCGGTTCCTGTCCTTCGCGGGCCTGCCCGAGGAGACGGCGTTCCGGCGCAGCTACACGATGTACGACCGCGCGGAGCTGGTTTCGCTGCTGAACCCGGACTTCGCCCCGCTGGTCGACGACGTCCTGACCGAGCACGCCGACACCTACAACGACCAGGCTTTGGACGACTTCGTCAACCGGATGTGCCTGGCCGACTCGCGGATGTTCCTGCCGGGGCTGAACCTGGCCTACACCGACCGGTCGACCATGGCGGCGTCCACCGAGGTGCGGACGCCGTTCGTCGACGTCGAGGTCGTGCGGGCCGCCTTCAAGATCCCGGGGAACAAGAAGATCGTCGGCCGCGCCGGCAAGGTGGCGCTGAAGAACGCGGCGCTGAACATCCTGCCGAGCGAGATCGTGCACCGGCCGAAGGGCCTGTTCAGCGCGCCGCTGCGGGCCTGGATGAGCCGCGACCTGGCGCCGCTGGTGCGCGAAGTCGTCAACGAAGGGGTGCTCGTCCAATCCGGCTTCCTGCAGCGCGAGGCGCTGCAGCGCATGGTCGCCGAGGACGCCGCCGGCCAGGAGGACCGCGGCAAGCACCTCTGGCACGTCTTGACTCTTGAGTATTGGTACCGGAACGCGATGTCTGGAGCGGGAGCGAAGTGAAGCAGGTAGTCCAGAACTACAAGAGCGGGGAACTGGCGCTCCTCGAGGTCCCCGAGCCCGCCTGCAAGCCGGGTGGCGTGCTGGTGCGGACGGTGTACTCGCTGATCTCGACCGGCACCGAGATGATGAAGGTGTCCGAGGCCAGCCTGTCCCTGGTGGGCAAGGCGAAGGCCCGCCCGGACCAGGTCGCGAAGGTCATGCAGAGCGTGGCCACCAACGGCCTTTCGGCGACCTACCGCAAGGTGACGTCCAAACTGGACTCCTACACCCCGCTCGGCTACTCGCTGTGCGGCATCGTCGAGCAGGTCGGCGACGGCATCACCGACGTCTCGGTCGGCGACCTGGTGGCCTGCGCGGGCAACGAGCACGCCCTGCACTCCGAGCTGAACTGGGTGCCCAAGAACCTCTACTCGCGCGTGCCCGACGGCGTCGACCCGCGGCACGCCGCGTTCGGCACCGTTGGCTCGATCGCCATGCAGGGTGTGCGCCGCGGCGAGCCGCAGATCGGCGAGGTCGCCCTGGTCATCGGCCTCGGCCTGATCGGCCAGCTGGTCGTGCAGCTGCTGGCGTCGTCCGGCGTGCGCGTCGTCGGCGTCGACCCCGACCCGGAGCGCTGCAAGCTGGCCGAGAGCCTCGGCGCGCTGACCTGCGCGCACCCGGCGTCCGGCATCGTGGACACGGCCGTGGCCGAGCTGACGCACGGCGCGGGCGTCGACCAGACCTACCTCGCCGCCGGCGGCAACACGAACGACCCGGTGGAGCTGGCCGCGAAGCTCTCGCGCGACCGCGGCCGCGTGATCGACATCGGCAAGTGCAAGCTCGACCTGCCGTGGAACGCCTACTACGAGAAGGAACTGGACGTCCGGTTCTCGCGCTCCTACGGGCCGGGCCGCTACGACCCGTCGTACGAGCTCGAAGGCCGCGACTACCCGATCGGCCAGGTCCGCTGGACCGAGCGCCGCAACCTGGAGTGCGTCCTCGACCTGATCGCGCGTGACCGCCTCGACGTCGAGCCGCTGATCACGCACGTGTCGGACTTTTCTTCCGCGGTCGAGACGTACCAGTCGCTGAACGAGGGATCGCTGAAGGCGGTCGCGGTGCTGTTCCGCTACCCGGACGCGGTCGCTCGGACGGAGCCCGTGGTCACGTCCGCGCGGGTCGGGCTGGTTTCGTCTTCGCCCTCCGCGCTGCCGGCGGGGCAGCCGGTACGGCTGGGCTTCATCGGCGCCGGCAACTACGCGTCCTCGATGCTGCTGCCGCACCTGGTCGAGCGCGACGACGTGCAGCTCGAGCACGTCGCGACGACGTCGGCGCTGTCCGGCGCCAACGCGCGGCGCAAGTTCGGCTTCGCGGCGGCGTCGACCGACATCGACAACGTCCTCGGCGACTCGTCGATCGACGCGGTGTTCGTGGTGACGCGGCACAGCTCGCACGCCGAGCTGACCCGCCAGGCGTTGCTGGCGGGCAAGGCGGTGTTCGTCGAGAAGCCCCTGGCGCTGTCGGCTTCGGAGCTGCAGACGGTCCTGGACGCGATCGAGGAGTCCGGCAACGACCGCCTGCAGGTCGGCTTCAACCGCCGGTTCGCGCCCCTGCTGCACGAGGCCCGCGAGCAGTTCGGCCCGCGCGTCGGCCCGGCGAGCGTGCGGTACCTGGTCAACGCCGGCCGCCTCGACCACGGCAGCTGGTACAACCAGACGGATTCGGAAGGTTCCCGCTTCGCCGGCGAGGGCGGGCATTTCATCGACACGGTGAGCTGGCTCCTCGACGCCGACCCGGTGACGGTGTACGCCACCGGAGACCTCCAGGTGACCCTCGGCTACGCCGACGGCTCGACGGCGGTGATCACCTACGCCGAGACCGGCGCGTCGGGCTTCCCCAAGGAGACCCTGGACATCGTCGCCGACGGCAAGGTCCTCAAGTTCGACGACTTCGTCCGCGCGTCGGTGTACTCGCGGAAGAAGTGGGCCAGCTCCCGCATCCCGAAGGGCCGCGACAAGGGCCAGGCCGCCGAGGTCGACGCGTTCCTGTCGGCGGTGCGGACGGGCTCGCCGATGCCGATCTCGATCGCTTCCCTGGCCGCGACGACACTGGCGACTTTGGCCGCGCAGACGAGCGTCGCGAACGCGGCGCCGGTGCGGATCGAGCTGCCGCGAAAGGCGGGTGCCCCGGCATGACGAGCCACGCGCCGATCCGGTTGAGCCCGCCGCGCCCGGGCGTGCAAAGCGTGGCGCCGAAACGGCCCGCGTTGCTGCCGCCGCGCTCGGGCAAGCGGAGCATGGCACCGATTCGGTTGGGGCCGCCGTGCTCGGGCGTGCAGAGTCTGGCGCCGATTCGGTTGAGGCCGCCGCGCCCGGGCATGCCGAGCGTTGCGCCGATCCGGCCCGCGTTGCTGCCGAAGGCAGGTGCCCGCCCATGATGGGTCCCGGCTGGTACCTGCGCCGGCTGTCCCGGATGGGCCTGGCGGAGGTCGCCGGCCGCGCGCGGCACGCCGTCGTCCAGCGGCAGTGGCGGTCCGCGCTGCCGACGCCGCCGGACTGGCCTGCGCACCCGCGCTTCACCGCGGCGCTGCCCGCCGGGGTGCTGGGCAAGGTCTCCGGCGAGGCGGTCAAGCGGCTGCTCGCCACGGCCGACGAGCTGATGGCGGGCCGTGCGGAGTACTTCGGCGTGGAGCGCACGGATTTCGAGGCGCCCGACTGGTTCCTCGACCCGAAGACCGGGCGCCGCGCGCCCTCGGACGTGTACGCGTTCGACGTGCCGTACCGGTCGGAGGACACGGTCGGCGACATCAAGCAGATCTGGGAGCCGTCGCGCCACCAGCACCTCACCGTGCTGGCCGCGGCGTACGCCCTGACCGGTTCTCCGGCGTACGCCGCGCGCGTGGCGGAACACCTGCGGTCGTGGTGGGCGGCGAATCCGCCGTTGCGGGGGCCGCACTGGGTGAGCGGCATCGAGCTGGGCATCCGGCTCCTGTCGTGGGTCTGGACGCGCCGCCTGCTCGACGGCTGGCCGGGCGCCGCGGAACTGTTCGAGGAGAACCCGGACTTCCAGCTCCAGCTGTGGCACCACCAGAACTGGCTCGCGACGCTGCGCAGCCACGGTTCGTCGGCGAACAACCACGTGATCGCCGAGGACGCCGGGCTGCTGGCCGCGGCGTGCGCGTTCGGCTGGTTCCCGGAGTCGGCGTCCTGGCGCGCCGCGGCGATGCGCTCGCTGGACGTCCAGCTGGGGCGCAACACGTTCCCGTCCGGTCTCAACGCGGAGCTGGCGTCCGAGTACCACGGCTTGGTGCTGGAGCTCGGCTTGGCGGCGGCGATCGAGGCCGACGCCGCGGGCACACCGGTGCCGGCTTCGACGTGGGACGTCCTGCTCCGCATGACCGACACCTTGGCGTCCATAGTGGACAACCGGTTGCGGCCGCCCCGCCAGGGCGACGCCGACGACGGCTTCGGCCTGATCGTCGACGGCGCGTCGACCGACCGCTGGGCCTCCCTGCTGGGTTCGGGTGAGGCGCTGTTCGGCCGCCTGGACTGGTGGCCGCCGATCCCGGGCGAGGACGTCCGGACACCCCTGCTGGCGTCGTTGGTCTCGCGGACTCCGCGGGCTTCGGGCGTCCGCCCCGGCCGCCGTCCGGCACACCTGCGCGACGCGGGGATGACGATCCTGCGGTCGGGCCCGCTGTGGGTCCGCTGCGACGGAGGTCCCCACGGATTCCTGTCGATCGCGGCGCACGCCCACGCGGACGCGCTGTCGCTGGAGGTCCGCCACGACGGAGTGGATGTCCTGGCCGACCCGGGCACGTTCTGCTACCACGGCGAGCCCCAGTGGCGGTCCTACTTCCGGTCGACGCTGGGCCACAACACGCTCGAGCTCGCGGGCCGCGACCAGTCGATTTCGGGTGGCCCGTTCCTGTGGACCCGCCACGCGGTGACGAAGGTCTTGGAGGTCCACACCCCGGACAGCGGCCCGGCACGCTGGTCGGCCGCTCACGACGGCTACGCCCCGGCGGTCCACCGCCGCACGGTCGAGCTGGACGGCGAGGTGCTGAAGATCGTCGACGAGGTGCTGGGCGAGGGTCCGCCGGGCGCCGCGCGCTTGGCGTTCCACTTCGGCCCCTCGGTGACGGTCATGCTCGACGGCACCACGGCCCGCCTCCGCTGGACGGCCGCCCCGGAAGGGGCCGATTCGTTTGCGGGGCAGGGGAGGAGTGCCGCTTCCCCGGTAGTCCGCGGCGGGCGTGCGGCCGATTCGGCCGCTGCCGGGGGCCGGACCGGTTCGCTGACCGGTGGCGGGGACGAGCGCGGTACCGCCCCCGTCGAGGGGGAGGGTCGGACCGGTTCGCTGACCGGCGGGAATGAGCGCGGTACCGCTGCTGCCGGTGGTGGGCGTTCCGGTTCCCAGGTTGCCGACCCGCTTGTCGGGCGGGTTTCCGGTTCGCTCGCCGGTGTCGTGCGGACCGCCGTCATGGAGCTGCCCGCCGGACTCTCTTGGACTGTGCACCGCGGTGCTGCCGAGCCCCCGTTGGGCTGGTACTCCGCGGGGTTCGGGCGGAAGGAACCCGCCACCACCCTTGTCGGCTCCGGGTCGCCCGGTCACCTCACCACCCTGCTCCGCTTCAGTTAGGACCCGCCCGTGACAGCCCGCCGCTTCCGACTCGGCCGTGCAGCTCCGCTGCTCGGCGTCCTGCTCACGGTCGCGGCGTGCTCGAGTGGCCCCGACACCGACGGTGGTCCGGCCCGGGCCACCGCGGCCCCCAGCGGGTCGGTCGCCGCCGTGTGTGACAAGCAGCCGGCGGGACCGGCCGCCGCGCCGGCGGGGGCCGTCGTCGTCGATCCCGCCGTGCCCGGGGACCTGGCGGCGAAGACGCGCTCGGCCGGGCCGGGCACCACCTTCTGGCTCAAGCCCGGCAAGCACATCCTCGGCGACGACAAGTACGACCAGGTGTCCCCCAAGGACGGCGACGTCTACATCGGTGCCGCCGGTGCGGTCGTCGACGGCCGGAAGATCAACCAGTACGCCTTCACCGGCCACGCGGTCGACGTCAAGATCACCTACGTGACCGTGCAGGGCTTCGCCGCGCCGCGCGACGAAGGCGTCGTCAACCACGACTCCGGCGACGGCTGGCTGATCGAGCACTCCACCATCCAGGACAACGACGGTGCCGGCCTCATGGCGGGCGCGCGCCAGCAGGTGCGCGGCAACTGCCTGCGCCGCAACGGCCAGTACGGGATGAACGCCTACTCCGGCGGCACCCCGATCACCGCTCTCGTCGTCGAAGGCAACGAGATCGCCGGCAACAACACCGGCGACTGGGAAGCGAAGATCGACGGCTGCGGCTGCAGCGGCGGGGTCAAGTTCTGGGACGTCGACGGTGCGGATGTGCGCGGCAACTGGGTGCACGACAACCACGGCACCGGGCTGTGGGCCGACACGAACAACAACGACTTCCTCATCGAGGGCAACCTCATCGAGAACAACGACAGCGCCGCGCTGATCTACGAGATCAGCTACAACGCCGTCATCCGGGACAACACGATCCGCAAGAACAACTGGGCCGACGGCCGCCGGTACGCCGACAAGAGCGACAACTTCCCGACGTCGGCGGTCTACATCTCCGAGTCCGGCGGCGAGCCGCGGATCAAGGCCCGTACCGCGAAGATCGAGATCTCCCGCAACTACCTGGAGAACAACTGGTCCGGGATCACGCTGTGGGAGAACGCCGACCGGTTCTGCAACAGCCCGGCCAACACCTCCTCGGGCGACTGCACCCGGCTGGTGCCGGCCGTCAAGCAGTGCGCGGACCCGGCGATCACCAGCGGCGCGCTCCTGGCCGACTGCCGCTGGAAGACCCAGCACGTCGACATCCACGACAACAAGTTCGTCCTCGACCCGGCGGTCGTGGGCTGCCAGGCCTCCTGCGGCCGGATGGGCCTGCTGTCGAACTTCGGCAGCTACCCGGACTGGTCGCCGTACCGCGGCGACGACGTCCAGGAATCGATCACGTTCAAGCAGGACAACCGCTGGCACGACAACAGCTACGCCGGCCCGTGGACCTTCATCGCCTACTCGGCCGACCGCGTCCTCGAGATCGGCGAATGGCAAGGCGCGCCGTATTCGCAGGACAGCGGGAGCACCTTCATCGCGCAGGGCGGGGGCTGACATGACGGCGCACGCCGGAACGGCCGGCCTCCGCGGCGACGCCGCGCCCGAACCCACGTCCTCGACGCCGAAGTGGGCGGGCGTGGCGTGGGCGCTGCTGATCCTGAACACGCTCGGCTCGACCGGCGCGAAGACGGTCATCCCGCTGCCCCGGTCGGCCAGCCAGCTGGTCACCATGGGCTCGCTGATGACGGCGTTCGTGATCGCGCTGGCGTTGAACAAGCACCTGCGCATCCGTCCGAGCGCGTACCTGCTGCTGCTGACGGCACTGCTGGGATTGAGCATCCTGTCCAGCGCCGACCTGCAGGAGGGCGCCGGAGCGTTGTTCCGGTGTTTCCGGCTCACGGTGTTCGTCTCCACGCTCTGGTTGCTGACCCGCTGGTGGGACGGCGGCTTCACCTTCGTCCGGTCCCACATCCGTACCTACGTGGTCGTGCTCGCGTCGGTGGCGGTCGGCCTGGTGATCTCACCCGGCAACGCCATGCCGGAGGAGTACGGCGGCCGGCTTTCGGGCGCGATCTGGCCGCTGACCCCGCCGCAGGTCGGCCAGTACGCGGCGGTCATCTCCGGGCTCACGCTCCTGCTCTGGTTCGGGCGCCGCACGACGTGGCGCAGCGCGCTGGTGATCGTGGTGCCGTCGGTGGCGCTGCTGCTGCTCACGCACACCCGCACGGCGACGCTCGGTCTCGTCGCCGGCCTGGCCGTGGCCTTCCTGTCGATGGTGCTGACCAGCGCCCGCGCGCGGAAGGTGTTCACGTGGACGATCGGTGTGGGCGGGGTCGCCGGCGTGGTGCTCGCCGGTGCGCTGCAGGCGTGGTTCCTCCGCGGGCAGAGCGCGGACAACTTCTCCAGCCTGACCGGCCGGGCGAAGGTGTGGGACGCGCTGCTGGAGGCCCCGCGCTCGACGGCTGAGTACCTTTTCGGGGTCGGTTTGACGGACAAGTCCTACGACGGCCTCCCGATCGACAACAGCTGGCTCGCGATCTACCACGAGCAGGGGTTCCTCGGGATCGCACTGGTCGCCGCGTTCCTGCTGACGCTGGTCGTGGTGGCCGTGCTGCGGCCACCGTCACTGGCTCGCGCGTGCGCGATCTTCCTGATCACCTATTGCATTTCGGCCTCCTACACCGAAGCGGGGCTCGGCGACGCGTCGCCGTACCTGCTGCACCTGGCGGTCGCCGCGTCGCTGCTGGTCCGCGGGGTGCCGCAGTCCGACGAACAGGCATTCATCCCGGCGAAGGGGGCAGACGTGCGAGGTGCAGGCGCGTGAAGGTGCTCGTGGTGCACAACCGGTACCGGTCCGAGCAGCCGAGCGGCGAGAACAACGTCGTCGACGCCGAGGTGACGCTGCTCGCCGAGGGCGGCCACCAGGTGTCGTTGTTCGAACGCCGCAGCGACGACATCGCGGCGATGCCGCTGCCCCGCAAGGCCGCGGTGCCGCTGATGGTGCCGTGGAACCCGGCGGTGCGGAAAGAGCTCGCCGCCCGGTTGCGGGCTTGGCGCCCGGACGTCGTGCACATCCACAACACGTTCCCGCTGCTGTCGCCGTCGGTGGTCGCCGCCTGCGCGGACGCGGGGGTGCCCGCGGTCGCGACGCTGCACAACTACACGATGGTCTGCCCGCCCGGCACGCTCCACCGCGACGGCCGCATCTGCACCGAGTGCGTCGGCGGCTCACCGCTGCCGGCGGTGAAGCACGGCTGCTACCGCGGCTCGAGCGCGGCCACGCTCCCGATGGCGGCGAGCATGGTCGCGAACCGGCGCCGGTGGTGGACGGGCGTTTCCCGGTTCTTCTGCATTTCGGCGGCTCAACGTGACCTCCTGGTGTCGGCCGGGATGCCCGGCGAGCGGATGGCGGTGAAGCACAACTTCGTCACCGACCCCGGCGTCCGCCGCACCGGCGCCGGCAAGCACGTGCTGTTCCTCGGCCGCGTCACCGAGGAGAAGGGGGTCGGCCTGCTGATGCGGGCTTGGGAGCGTCTCGGCGGTGCCCTGGGCGTGCCGCTGGTCATCGCGGGCACCGGCCCGATGCAGGACGAGGTCGCGACCTGGGCGGCCGGACGCCCCGATGTCTCGTACGTCGGCCTCCAGAACAAGGCGGAGTGCCGTGCGTTGACCGCCGACGCGATCGCGGTGGTCGCGCCGTCGACGTGGCTGGAGGCCTTCGGCCTGGTGGTGGTGGAGGCGATGGCCGCCGGCGTACCGACGGTCGCGGCCGCGCACGGCGCGTTCCCCGAGCTGGTCGACGACGGTGTCACGGGTCTCCTGCACGTGCCCAACGACGAGGCCTCGCTCGCGGACCGCCTTCGCGCGGTCGTCGGCGACCGCAATGGCGACATGGGCGACGCGGCCCGCGTCCGATACGAGAAGGACTTCACGCCCGCTGTCGGCCTGGACCGCTTGATCGCCGGGTACGAGGCGGCGATCGAGGCGTGAGGCAGCTGGTCCGGACGGCGCCCGCGGCCCTGCCGGTCGTGCTGCGCGCCCCGCTGGCGATGTCGGCTGCCCTGGCGACGGCGGTCCTGGTCGCGCTCGGCATCCTCCACTTCCACGACTCGGGTTTGACCGGCATCGACGCCGCGCTCCTGCCGCCGATCGACGGGGTCCAGCCGCCGTGGCGGTACGTCGCCCTGGTCTTCGACTTCGGTGGCGAGCCGGTGGGGTCGGTGATCCTGGTCGCGCTCCTTGCGGGGGTGTGCTGGCTGGTCCACCGGGTCCGGACCGCCGTGCTGACGGTGCTGGGCGTCGTCGTCACGGTGGCGGTGACGACGGTGCTGAAGCCGCTGGTCGGCCGGACCATCCACGGCGAGTTCCTCTCGTACCCGAGCGGGCACACGGCCATGGCGACGGCGCTCGCGCTGGTCATCGGGCTGTTGCTCACCGACCGGCTGGCGCTCGGGCGGGCGGCCGCGGTCGCGCTCGCCCTGGGGCTGGCCCTGGTCGCCGGCGTCGCGATGGGGTGGGCCGAGGTGGCCTTGGGCGCGCACTACCCGACGGATGCTGCCGGGGGGTTCTGCGCCGCGCTCGCGGCGGTCCCGGGGACCGCGTGGGTGCTGGACCGCGTCGCCGACCGGCTCTGAGCATCGGCCGGGCCGGTCTGCCGGTGTCGTGACCGGGGCGCCGGGCGAGGAGACCGCGTCTCCGGCCGGTTGCCGGGTGGTGTCGGTCCCTGGTGGGTTCGTTCGTCGGTGGGGTGACCTACCTGTGAAGGAGACCCCCATGGTCCAGGAGCTGATCGCCGCCGAACGGCGGGAACTGGCCGCACTCCTCGATGAACTGCCGCCGTCCGCGTGGGTGACGCCGAGCTTGTGCGCCGGCTGGCGTGTTGCCGAGGTGGTGGCCCACATGACCATGCCGTTCCGGTTCTCGACCGGCCGGTTCGTGCGGGAACTGGCGAAGTCCGGCGGACGCTTCAACGTCATGGCTGACCGAGTCGCCCGCCGGGAGGCGGCCGAGCTTTCCCGAGAGACGCTGATCGCCTCGCTGCGGGACAACGCCGACCACCCGTGGCGACCGCCGGGCGGGGGCGCGGAAGGCGCTCTGAGCCACGACGTGATCCACGGCCTGGACATCACGACCGCCCTGCAGCTGGAGCGGCGGGTTCCCCTGGAACGCCTGAAGGTCATCTTCGCCGCGATGAAAGCCAAGCAGGTCAAGTACTTCGGTACCGAGCTGACCGGCGTCGCCCTGCGTGCCGACGACCTCGACTGGTCGTACGGCACCGGCACACCACTCACCGGTGCGGCCCAGGATCTGCTGCTCGTCCTCTGTAACCGGCGGTTGCCCGCCGGCCGTCTTCGCGGGGAGGCGAGCGCGCGCTTCACCATGGTCTGAGCTCCTGTCTCAGCTGGTCCATTGTGGACAATGCAGGACTGCCGAACCGCAGGGCTTGGAGACCGGCAGTGCGGGCCGCGTCGACGTTCGCCTCCCGGTCGTCGATGAGCAGGATCCGTTCGGGAATCACGTCGAGCCGCCGGGACAGCGTGGCGAACGCTTCGGGAACGGGCTTGCGCACCCCGATGTCTCCCCTGATGAACCAGTCGGTGATGTACTCGCTGAGCCCGAAGCGCTCGCGAAGCAGCTTGGACCACTCGCTGACGTCGTTGCTCAGGCAGGCGAGCCGCACTCCGGTGGCGTCGAGTTCGGCGAGCAGGGCCACCACGCCCTCGGTGAGGCGGTGGTGGCGGCAGTACTCCTCGTCCGACGCACCGGAAGCGCCGGCCGCGGCCCAGAAGTCCGTGGACGACAAGGTGCCGAGGCTGCATTCCTCGTACAGCCGGGCGATTTCGCCACGATCCAGCACGCAGCCGTGATCGCGGAGGTAGGGGGCGAGGAGCTCGCCGACGTCGTCGGCGCTCGAGTAGAGGACGCCCATGGCGTCGAACACGACGACGTCGATCGCATCGCGTTCGAGGGCGGTGGGAGTGAGGGACATGTCTCCGACAGTACCGAACAAACGTGCGAACGCCATCGCTGGAAAGGGTGAACCCGGTGCTGTCCGAAACTCTCCGCTTGCGACTTTTTCCTTTGGCGGCAATGGAAATCGGGAGCGGCGACGTGCGGTCGATCAAAAACTGTCGGACCTTGTCGGCAAGCTTTGATCAGCAGCCGGCGGACCCACCGCCGAACGAAGAGCACTCGTCCTGCGAGTAGGGCTTTGCCTGCCAGCCCGCAGCGTCGACCGTCTTGGAGGTGTCATGCGCCACGAAAGTCCACGGCCCGGAGTAGGAGTTGTCGTGCCACCGGTTGGCCTGGCGGAAGGTGATGGCCTCTTCGACCACCGTTCCCTTGTAGGGCGACCAATCCGGGAACGTCCCGAAGTTCGACAGCAGGGCCATCCGCCCGCACAGGCTCGTGCAGCCGAGGCGGCCGGCGTCGAAGCGGAAGGTGTTGCCGTGGACCTCCACCCGCTGCGTCTTCCAGCGGCAGTCGTCGTACGCCGGCGCCTGCTCGATCTTGCCCGCGGCGCACGAAGACTTTGCCGCCGCCTTGGTGCAGTAGCCCGTCGAGGTGTTCGCCGGGCTGTTGCAGAAGCGGTCGGCGTTCTCCCACAACGTGATCCCGGCCCAGTTGTCCTCGAACGTGTTCCCGCTGATGTCGACGGCCGACGTCCGGGCCCGCACGCGCGGATCGCCGCCCGATTCCGACAGGTACACCGTCGCCACCGGGAAGTTGTCGCCGCGCGACGCGAACGCCCGGCCCTGGACCAGGGTGTTGCCGCGGAAGGTGTTGCCGCGCAACACCAGGTTGTAGCTGGTTTCGTAGAACAGCGCCTCGGCGTCGTTGGCCTCGAACAGGTTGTCCTCGACCAGGAAGTCGTTGTTGTTCGTGTCGGCCCACAGCCCGGCGCCGTGGTTGCCGTGGACCCAGTTGCCGCGGATGTCGGCCCCGTTCACGGCCCAGAACTTGGCGCCGCCGCTGCACCCGCAGCCCGGCACCTTGGCCTCCCAGTCGCCGGTGTTGTTGCCGGTGATCTCGTTGCCCTCCAGCACGAGCCCGGTGATGCCGTCGCCCTCCTGGTAGGCGTTGAGCCCGTACTGGCCGTTGTCGCGCAGGCAGCTGTGCCGCACGACCTGGCCGGCGCCGGCCATCAGCGCCGCGCCCGCGTTGTCCTCGATGGTGCTGTTCTCGATCAGCCAGCCGTCGCCGGAGTCGTGGTTGACCACGCCCTGGTCCTGCAGTGCGGCGAACCCGCGGATGGTCAGGCCGCGGATCTCCACGTTGCGGGCCCGCTGGGTGAAGGCCGCCCGGTTGACGCCGCGGCCGTCGACGACCGAGCCCGGCGCGCCGAGGTAGACGTCGCCGTCCTTGGGGACGACCTGGCCGAACTCGTCGTTGCCGAGCGTGTGGGTGCCGGGCCGGAGCCAGAAGGTCGTGCCCGCCGGGTTGGCCGCCGTCTTGGCCGCGAGGTCGCCGTCGACGGCCGGCTCGACGGTGACGGCTCCGGACGGTGGTTGCCCGTATCCGGCGGGTTGGTGCCCGCACACCGGACCGGGCCCGTCGGCGGCGCCCGCGACCGCCGGGCACGCCACGGCGATCAGGAGCGAGCAAGCAGCGACGAGTACCGCACGAGATCTGCCCATGGCAGGAAGTTACGCACGAACGGGCCGGAAAACAGTCACCCTCAAGTGTCCTCATCGGACCCAATGGGTGAATCCGGCCCGCCCGTGCGGGGATCAGGCGTATCTGCGGAACACGGGCTGCACCGGGCGCCCGCCCATCCACGGCGCCGGGTCGTTCGCGTCGAGGGCCTTGCGGTACACCGTGCAGGCCTGGGCGACGACGTCGATGGTCTTGTCGATGTCCGCTTCGGTGAGCGCGGCGCTGACCACGAAGGACGGTCCGAGCACCCCGCCGCTGATCAGCTCGCGCAGGAACAGCGTCCGGTACGGCTGCGAGGGGTTGCCCTGCTCGTCGAGCGTGCCGAAGACGAGGTTGCTGGCCCGGCCGCGGACGACGACGTGGTCCGCGACGCCGATCCCGGCCGCCACCTCGCGGACGCCGGCGGCGAGCCGGTCGCCGAGGGCGTGCATGCGGCCGATGACGTCTTCGTCCCGGTAGACGTCCATGACCGCCATCGCGGCGGCCAGCGAGTGGGTCTCCGCGCCGTGCGTGGTCGAGAGCAGGAACACCCGCTCGCGGCCGGTGCGCAGGCCGCCGATCTCCATCAGCTCCCGCTTGCCCGCCAGCGCCGACACCGCGAAGCCGTTGCCGAGCGCCTTGCCGAACGTCGAGAGGTCGGGGGTGACGCCGTAGAGGCCCTGCGCGCCGTGGGCGGACCACCGGAAGCCGGTGATCATCTCGTCGAAGATCAGCACGACGCCGTGCCGGGTGGTGAGCTCGCGCAGGCCCTGCAGGTATCCCGGCGGCGGTTCCACCGCCGCGGCCGCCTCCAGGATCATGCCCGCGATCTCGCCATCGTGGCGCTGCAGCAGCTGCTCCGCGGCCTGCAGGTCGCCGTACGGGAAGGACACGACCGCCTCGGTCGTCTCGTCCGGGATGCCCGCGTTCATCGGCGTGGTGCCGATGAACCAGTCGTCGGTCGAGAAGAAGGCGTGGTCGGCGCACTTGGCGACGAGCCTGCGGCCGGTGGCGGCGCGGGCCAGCCGGACCGCGGCGGTCGTCGCGTCCGAGCCGTTCTTGGTGAACTTCACCATGTCGGCCGTCGGCACGTTCTCGAGGAACCGCTCGGCGGCCTCGGCTTCGATGATCGACGGCCGGATGAAGTTGCTGCCCTTCTCGAGCTCGCCGCGCACCGCCTCGATGACCCGAGGGTGGGCGTGGCCGAGGCTGACCGCTCTCAGCCCCGCGCCGTACTCGACGTACTCGTTGCCGTCGACGTCCCAGACGTGCCCGCCGCGGCCGTGCGAGATGACCGGGGCCATCCCTTCGGGATACTGGTCCGAGCCCTTGGCGTAGGTGTGCGCACCACCCGGGATGACCCGGTGCAGCCGCTCGTCCGCCTTCGTGGAGAGGGGCAGGTTCGTTCCCATGTCGTGGTTCACCTCGTTGGTTTCAACGCCTCTCCGAGAGACGGCGCCCGTTCGTCCCGGTCACTGACCATTGTGACCGACAGTGGCCACGAAATGTCCAATTCAGGGTCTTTGTACGAAATCGTAATGTCTTCTTCAGGATCGTGCGCCCGATCGATACGGTACGAAACATCGGAGGGATCCGTGAGTGACTGGAATCCGTGCGCGCACCCCGCCGGGATGTACACGGAAACCTGCGTCTCACCGGACAGTTCGAATGTTTTCACATTCCGGTATGTCGGCGAATCCGGTCGGAGATCCACCACGACGTCGAAGATCGCGCCGTGCGAACACCGCACCAGCTTCGCCTCGCCGGCGCGGCCGCGCAGGTGCATCCCGCGGACGACTCCCTTGCGGGAGCGGGAAAGGCTGTCCTGGACGAAGCCGTCCGGGTCGATGCCCACCGACGCTACGACGTCGCGGTCGAACGTCCGGCTGAAGAAGCCGCGCTGGTCCGTGTGCGGTGTGGGTTCGAACAGATACGCGCCGTCGATCTCGGGCACCGGAATGGCCTTCATCGCCCACCCCCGAAGAGGGCCGCCGAAAGAGCGGCGAACTGGTCCTTGAGCCGTTGCGCGTTCATCTCGTTCCGTTCCAGGAGCGTCTGGCGAAGTTCCGCCGAACGGTTCTCCAGTTCGGTGAATTGTTCGACGAGCCGGTCGAAGTCGACGGTCTTCGCCCGCTGGGTGAAGCCATCGAGGCCCATCTCCGCCATGAGGACGTCGTTCTTCGGCGCGTAGCCGATCGCCACGGTCGGTTTCGCGACCTTCAGGGCGCAGAGCACGTTGTGGTAGCGCGTGGCCACCACGCTGTCCACCGCCGCCATCTCGTGCATCAGTTCGTCCAGGGTCTCCGCCGGAGCCGCCGTCACCAGCGGGGAAGCGGTCTTCTCGATGATCTCGTCGACGACCTGCCGGTCGATCCGGTCGCCGATGAACAGCCGGACGGGTCTGTCCTGGTCAACGAGCCAGGCGACGAAACGGTTCATCGTGTCCACGTAGTGGCGGTAGATGCGGTCGGCCTCGGCGCGGTCGTCGTTGCCGCCGTAGTAGGCCATCACGCCGACACCGACGGTCCCCGGCTCGCCGCCGGCGGCCGGCGTGGGAAGGGAGAACGCGAGGTCGGGGTAGACCTGGTCGGCACTCGTGTCGACGCCCATGGCGCGCATGGCGTCGCGCGAGATGTCGTCGCGGTAGGAGCGGTAGGCGGCGAGCCGGCCGGACCAGCGGACCAGCGTCCGCGTCGCCCGGGCGCTGATGTGGTTCGCACCCACGCAGACGAGCGCCACCTTGGTACCGAAGAGGCGGCCGGTGGCGGAGAGGAGGAAGAGCGAATACGGGAAACCCCAGGGACGCAGCGGAAGCGTCGCTTCGAGCACGCCCATGCCGGGCACGATGACGACGTCCTGCTTCCGGACCCAGGCCGCGGTGCGCGCGATGTCCACCAGCTTGCCGAAGCCCTTGAGGGCGACCGAGCGCAGGCCGGACGCCGTCTCGTACTCGGACTGGTTCCAGTGCAGGGGCGTCGCGTCGAGGCCGTACCGCTCGCGGACGAGTTCCGGGCCGCCGACCAGGGCGCTCAGCACGGCGTCCGGGTACTCGGCGCGCAGGTAGCCGAGCACGGCTTCGAGGGAACCGTCGTTGCCGAGGTTCCCCGAGCCGAGCAGGCCGAACACGCCGACGCGGGGCGCACGCTTCACGCGAGCCTGCCTTCCCGGCCGGCCACGATCTCGTTGACCGTGGCGACGTCGGAGGCGGTCGGCGCGCGGTCCTCGACGCGCTCGCCGTGGCCGGAGCGGGCCCGGTTGGTCAGCCAGGCGCCGAGGTGGCCGAAGCACTCGCGCTTGTCGGCCGACGAGATCGGCGCGCGGCGGATCAGGTCGGCGAACCCGAAGACGTACTCGCCGAGCAAGCGGACGGTGGGATTCCGGAGCCGGTTCGCGCGCCGCGGGTCCAGATTCGCGCACCGGCTCCGGATGGTCGGGTTGGCCCGTTCCGCGCGGCCGGGGTGGTCGCGGCGGAAGTAGAGCAGCTCGGGCACCTGGTAGAACGGGCCGTGCAGGGCCATCTCCGCCGAGTACGTGCGGTCGGCGTGGTGGTAGCTGTCGAGCGGCTTGACGCGGCGGAGGACGTCGGCGCGGATGACGCCGTAGAAGTCGTCGCCGCCCGGCTCGAACAGGATGCTGCGGAAGCGGTCCGGCGCGTGCCGGGAGCCGGTGTCCAGGGTGTACTCGAGCGGCTGGACGATGCGGCCGTCGCCGTCGATGATCGCCTGGTCGCAGTGGGCGAGGATGACGTCCGGGCGCTCGTCGAGGGCTTCGACGCACCGCTTGAGCAGGTCGCGGGCGTACAGGTCGTCGTGGGAGACCCACTTGAACAGCTCGGTGCGGGAGACGTCGAACACGAAGTTGTGGTTCGGCGTCGCGCCGATGTTCTTCGGCTGGCGGACGTAGCGGATCCGCGAGTCCTTCTCGGCGTAGCGGCGGCAGATCTCGTCGGTGCCGTCGGTGGAGGCGTTGTCCGAGATGATCAGCTCGAAGTCTTCGAAGGTCTGGCCGAGCAGGGCGTCCAGCGACTCGGCGAGGTACTCCTCGCCGTTGTACACCGGGAGGCCGAGGCTCAGCCGCGGGACGGTGGTCATGGAGTCCTCATTCCTTGATCGGCTCTTTGATCGGCTCGAACACCACGGTGGGCTCGTCGGCCCCCGGCGGCACGTAGTCGCGCAGCCCCATCCGCAGTTGCAGCCACCAGACGACGGATCCGCTGAGCGTCGCGGTCGCGACGCCCCACGCGGACCCGGCCGCATCACCGAGGAAGGCGCCGGTGATGCCGAACGTGACGTAGAACAGGGAGGCGATCAGCTGCGACCGCAGGCTCCGCTTGGCGGCGCCCAAAGCCCGGAGCCCGGCTGCGGCGCCGGTGGCGAAGCTCGCGCCGACCACGGCGAGGGTGACCGGGAGGATCAGCGGGGACGACGAGTCCCACACCGAGCCCATCACCCAGCGGCCGGCGCTGTCGGGCACGAGGAGCAGCAGGCCGAGGCCCCAGCACAGCGCGGCGGCGGCCTGCCCGCCACCGAGGATCACGCAGAAGTGCTTCAGCCGGTGCGGCGCCCGCTGAAGCACCCGCGCGCCCTCGGCGACGGTGACCAGGGACAGCCCCATGAGCAGGGCCAGGAACGGGCCGAGGAGCTGCTCGGCACCGCGGACCGCGCCGACGGCGGTGATCCCGGCGATGGCGCCGAGGCCGTACGCGCGCAGCTGCGACGCCCCACTGTTGCTGACGTTCTCGACGAGGTACCGGATGCTGAGGTCGCGCTGCGTCCGGAGCCAGCCCGCCATCTCCCGCGGGTGCGGGAGGATCCCGGTCTGGAACCCGCCGTAGAGGGCCGCGACCGCGCCGGAAAGGCCCCAGGCCAGCACGAACGCGACCACCGTGTGGATCTGCGCGGCGACGTAGAGCGCCGGGAGCAGCGCCACGCCCCACACGCAGTCGTTGACGAACGCTTTCTTGCCCGCGCCGCGCGCGAAGAACGCGAAGCGCCAGGCGTCCTGCAGGAGCAAGCCCGGCAGGACGACGGCGAGCGCGACGAACGCGTTGCCGAGCGGGCCGCCCGCGGCCAGCCCGGCCACGAGACTGACCACCCCGGTCACGCAGCCGACGCCGATCGCGGTGCCGGACGCGCTCGCCACGCCCGACCGCCACCGGTCCTCCGGCACGGCGCTGAACCGCACCATCAGCGGGTCGGTGGCGAGGCCGCGCGAGATGTTGAGCACCACGCCGTAGGTGACCCAGGCGAGGCTGAAGATGCCGAACGCGAACGTGCCGAGCGAGCGGGCCACGTACAGCCCGACGGCGAAGTTGGTCAGGCTGGACACGGCCTGGTCGCCGAGGCCCCAGCTCAACCGTCCGGCCATCGCGCGCGCCGCGCCCGACCGGAAGATCGAGCGCGGCACCCGGCGATGGTTGGCCACGTCGCTCACTCCTTGACCAGACCGGCGGCGTGCAGGGCACGGGCCGCGACGTCGACGATGTCGAAGGGCAGCCCGGCGCGCTCGGCGATGTCCAGGAGCGAGTGCTCGCCGTCCGAGAGGTTGAGCACCCACAGCATCGCCATCTGGGCCTGCTTGGCGTCGCTGCGGCCGCCGAGGGAGTCGTACAGCCCGCGCTTGCCGAGCTGCGGCTCGCCGTACGGGCTGAGGTTGACGTACCGGCGGTTGCGGTCCAGGACGCCGAACGCGTCCTTCAAGACACCGAGCGTGTCTTCCATGGCCGCGGGCGAAACGAAGCCCGGGTTGTCCGCGGAGGTGTGGTACTCGGGGTAGCCCGCGTACGGCGTGCGCGTCAGCGAGCCGACGCCGAGGTTGAAGCCCGGCGAGCAGAACTGGCGCTCGTCGTAGCCGTATGGCGAGAAGTCGACAACGCGGTGCTCACGCGAGCGCAGCACGTGCTGCATGACGCGGTCGATCTCGGCGTCGTCGCGGCGGGACTTCTTGTACGTCAACGAGCCCGGGTCGCCCGCGCACGCCAGCACCAGCCCGTGCCGGACCTTCTCGATCCGTGAGGCGTTGCGGGCCAGCCAGGTGATCGAGCCGATCGTGCCCGGCATGAACAGGAAGCGGTACGTGTAGTGCGGCTGCGCCGACGCCAGCTGCTGGGCCAGCGAGACGGCCACCGCGATGCCGGCGAGGTTGTCGTTCGCCAGCGACGGGTGGCACACGTGGCAGGACACGATGACCTCGTCGGTGACGCGCCCCGGGACGACGTGCTCGCCGTAGGTCAGCGAGCCGTCGGCAAGGGTCGAGTCGATGACGACGTCGTAGTCGCCGTCGGGCAGCGCGTCGAGCTTCTCCTGCGCGAGGCAGAATCCCCAGGCCGGGGCGTAGTAGCTGGTCCGGTAGGGCACCCACGACGGCTGCTCGGGCAGCGTGTGGAGGTGTTCCCGCAGCTCGCTCAGCGGCATCCGCCGCGACACCGGGACGCTGTACCCGACGACGTGCAGGTTCAGCTCCTGGAAGTCGATGACGCGCTCACCCGATGGCGAAGCGACGTACGCGTCCCGGATGTTCCACTCCTGCGGGATCGTCCAGTCCAGCACCTGCGTACCGGTCGGGACTTCGTGCCGCTCCAGCGCGATGTGCTCGCCGATGATGTCCAGGGTCTGCCGCACACCGTCGCCGGTGATGCTGCGGCAGATCGGGTACAGCCGCTCGACCAGGGCGTGCAGCTCCGCCCCGGTCCGCAGCTGCGGGCCCGCCACTACTTCCGCCGCATGGTGGCGTCGACGCGGCCGGCTTCGCCCTCGCTCTTGAGCCAGGCCAGCCGGGTGAACAGCTGCTGGAACGACTCCCGGGTGAGGCCGAACTTGCGGTAGGCCTCGATGAGCTCGACGGCGCCGTCCTTGACCGACCAGTCGCAGGCGAAGCCGGGGATCGCCGCGCGGAAGCGGGAGAAGTCGACCCGGTACGAGCGCGGGTCGGCGCCCGCCTCGCCGGTGATGTTCAGCGTCGAGCCCGGCACGGCCTCGACGACCTCCTGCGCGATCTCGGCGACGGTGACGTTGTTCTCCTCGGTGCCGATGTTGAAGGCCTTGTTGTGCACGGCCTCCTTCGGTGCCGTCAGGGCCGCCGTGAACGCGCGCGCGATGTCCTGGGCGTGCACCAGCGGCCGCCACGGCGTGCCGTCGGAGAGCACCAGCACCTCGCCGGACAGGTGGGCGTGCGCGGTCAGGTTGTTCAGCACGATGTCGCCGCGCAGGCGAGGCGAGTAGCCGAACGCGGTCGCGTTGCGCATGTAGACCGGCGTGAAGTCGTCGTCGGCGAGTTCGTGGACGTCGGCTTCGACGCGCACCTTCGACTCCGCGTACGGCGTCACCGGCCGCAGCGGCGCGTCCTCGTCGACGAGGTTGTCGCCGCCGGCGCCGTACACCGAGCAGGTCGACGCGTAGAGGTACCGCTGGACGCCGGCGTCCTTCGCCAGCTTCGCGAGCTTCACCGACGCGTGGTGGTTGATGTCGTAGGTCAGCTCCGGCGCGAGCGAACCCAGCGGGTCGTTCGACAGCGCGGCCAGGTGGATCACCGCGTCGAAGCCCTCGACGTGGGAAGCGGTCACGTCCCGCAGGTCGACGGCGTGCCCGGCCGGGTCGGCGGGGGCGGGCCCGAGCAGGCAGTCCTCGAACAGCCCGGAGTCCAGGCCGGTGACTTCGTGGCCGGCGGCGGCGAGCACCGGGGCCATCACCGTCCCCAGGTAGCCCTTGTGCCCCGTCAGCAACACCCGCATCGGATTCAGCCCTTCAGATCGAGAGTGAGTTTCTTGACGAAAAACGCCTCGGCGTACTTCGCGGCGGCTTCGATGCCGCGGATCCTGGCCAACCCGAGGAAGGCCTCGCGGTCGTACCAGCCGCGGTGCCGTTGCGACGCGTAGTGCTCCTGGAGCAGCCGGACCTTCGACTCGGCGACGTCGTCGTCGAGCGGCTGGTACACCGATGGGGCGCCGAGGTCGCCGTCCCATTTGACGATCTCGTAGCCGAGCGCCAGGTGGTCGCGGAACGCCGTCGGGACGAGCTTGGCCAGCCCCCGGTGGTCCTGGTGGGCGTCGTCGGTCCGGGGCGCCAGGATGACGTCCGGGTCGGTCCGCCGCCGCAGCTCCTCCAGGGCGTTCTTGGCCTCTTCCCAGTGCGCCGGGAACCGGCCGTCCGGCAGCTTCAGCACCGTGACGTCGAGCTCGGCGCCCGGGCAGAACGCCGCGAGCGCCGCCCGCTCCTCGTCCTCGCGGGGCGTGCCGCCGCCGGAGAGGACCAGCGCGTCGACCTTCAGGCCCGGCCGCGACGCGCACAGCGTCAGCAGCGTGCCGCCGGCGCCGATCGCGATGTCGTCGCAGTGCGCGCCGAGGGCGACGACGCCGGCGAGCCGGTCCGGCCGGAGCCCGATCACGCGATGCTCGCCGCGGTGCGCTCCCAGAGCGCCCAGGGCCGCTCACCGTGGGTGTAGGCGTTGTCGAGGGCCGCGCGCTCCTTGACCGTGTCCGTCGGCTTCCAGAAGCCGCGGTACGGGTAGGCCAGCAGGCGGCCGCGCTTGGCGAGCTCGCCGCAGCCGTCGGCGACCAGGTCGCCGTTCTCCGGGATGTGGTCGAACACTTCCTGCCGCAGCACGAAGTAACCACCGTTCTCCCACAGCGGCATTTCGCTCACCGCGGTGATCGAGCCGACCTTGCCGCCCTCGTCCATTTCCACGCAGTGGAACGACGACTGCGGCGGCACGACCATCATCGAGGCGCCCGAGTCGGAGTTGGAGAACCGCTCGATCATGTCGGGCAGCGGGACGTCGGACAGGACGTCGGCGTAGTTCGCGAGGAACATTTCGTCGCCGTCGAGGTACGGGCGCACCCGGCGCAGCCGCTCGCCGATCGGCGACTCGATGCCGGTCTGCACGAAGGTGATCGTCCAGTCCGCGATGTCGGTCGACAGCAGCTCCGCCTGCCCGTTGCGGAGGACGAAGTCGTTGGAAATGGTTTCCTGGTAGTTCAGGAAGAAGTTCTTGATGTGCGCCGCGCCGTAGCCGAGGCACAGGATGAATTCGGTGTGGCCGAAATGCGCGTAGTAGCGCATCACGTGCCAGATGAGCGGTCTCGGACCGACCATCGCCATCGGCTTCGGGATGTCGTCGGCCGCGCCGTTGCGCATCCGCATCCCGTAACCACCGCAGAAGAGGACGACCTTCACTTCACTGCACCTCGACGATTTCCAGGTGGGGGATCGGGAACACGAGCTTTCCGCCCCAGGCCCCGATGTGGGAGAGCTGTTCGGTCAGTTCCTCCCGGAGGTTCCACGGGAGGACGAGCACGTAGTCGGGCCGGTCCGCTTCGATCCGTTCCGGCGGCAGCACCGGGATGCGCGTGCCGGGGGTGAACCGGCCGTGCTTGTACGGATTGCGATCGACCGTGTACTGCAGCAGGTCCGTCCGGATGCCGCAGTGGTTCAGCAGGGTGTTGCCCTTGCCCGGGGCGCCGTAACCGACGACGGTCTTGCCGTCGTTGCGCGCCTCGATGAGGAACTTCAGCAGGTCCAGCCGCACGCGGGTGACGCGCTCGGCGAACTCGGTGTACCCGGACAGCTCGTGCAGCCCGGCGGCCTTTTCGCGCTCCAGCACGTCGGTCATCCGCTCGCTGGGCTCGCCCGCGACTGTGCCAACCGGCGCTCCGTCCTGGGCCGGGGGCTCCGCCACCCGGAACCCCCCAAAAGCCTCGGTGGGACGCGCCCAGAGCCGGATCGACCCGCCGTGCGTCGGCAGCAGTTCGACGTCGACCACGGTCAGCCCGCCGGTCGCGAGGGCCCGGCGCGCGGATTCGACGGTGTAGTACTGGAAGTGCTCGTGGTAGATCGTGTCGTACTGGTTCTTCTCGATCAGCGTGAGCAGGTGCTGGACCTCGATGGAGACCCAGCCGTCGTCGGCGACGAGCGCCCGCAGGCCCTTGGTGAAGCCGAGGACGTCGGGGATGTGCGCGTAGACGTTGTTCGCGGCCACCAGATCGGCCGGCCCGTGCTCCTCGCGCACCTTCAGGCCGGTTTCCTCGGAGAGGAACGCGGTCAGCGTGGGCACGCCGGCGTCGCGCGCCGCTTGCCCGACGTTCACCGAAGGTTCCACGCCCAGACACCGGATCCCGTGCCCGACGACGTGCTGGAGCAGGTACCCGTCGTTGCTCGCCACCTCGACGACGAACGATTTCTCGTCGAGTTCGAGCCGCTCGACCGCGCCGTCGACGAACCGCTTCGCGTGCTCGACCCACGACGTCGAGAAGGACGAGAAGTACGCGTACTCGGTGAAGGTGTCGTCGGGGTCGATCAGCGGCGGGATCTGCGCGAGCCAGCAGTCGGTGCAGACCTTCAGGTGGAGCGGGAAGGTGGCTTCCGGCTCGTCGAGCTGCTCCGCCGCCAAAAATCGCTCACACGGGGGAGTCGCGCCGAGGTCGACGACACTGGCCGTGTTTGTCGAACCGCAGAGTCGACATGTGGTCATCTACCAGGCTCCTTGGCTCGCGGTCGCGATGTGCGTTTAACACGTCGACCGGCGCCGGAAGGTCGTTACAGTGACGCGGGAGCCGCTGGTGGACCGATTCGGAACCGCAACCTGAATGGCGTAACTGTGGCGGGAATCACGAACCGTACCCGACCGGACCCGTAACGTCCACAGTGGACCTGCTCCTAGGCTGGCCGGATGACTTCCCAGCCGACTCCCCGCCTGAGCGGGTTCACGGGCGTGGTGCTGACGGTCCGCTTCCTGACCGAGCTGGCGCTCCTGGGCGGGTTGGCCCTGGCGGGCACCCAGCTCGGCAGCGGTGTCGCGCTGGCCATCGTCGACGCCGTCCTGCTGCCGGTGGCGGCGGCCGCGCTGTGGGGTCTGTTCATCGCGCCGCGGGCGCGCCGCCGCCTCCCGGAACCGGCCCGCTTCCTGCTGGAATTCGCCCTCTTCGCGGTCACCGGCGTGGTGCTCGCCCTGGTGGGCTGGCTGGTCGCGGGCATCGCCGTGGCGGTGGCCGGGATCGGCGTCGCGGCCCTGACCCGGGTGGTCGCCAAAGACGGCTGAGCCCTCCCCGCCGCTCGGCGGAGAGGGCTCCGGCAGCCGCTCAGCCGAGCTTTTCGGCGGCCGGGACGACGTCGGTGGCGAACTTCTCCAGCACCACGGGCCGGTGGACGTGCGGCACCATCCCGAGCGCGACCTGGATGCCGAGCCCGTTCAGCCGCTCCAGCTCGGCCAGCAGCTCGTCGGACTTCTCACCGTTCTCGCCGACGTCGAGGATGTGGTAGACGGTCTTGGTGATCGAGTCGTAGTCGCGGCCCTCGGTCTCGCAGTGCTGCCGCAGCACGTCGAGCTTGCGCTCCAGGTCCGGCCCGTTGAAGAGGTTGCAGGCGTCGGCGTACTTCGCGACGAGCTTCAGGGTCTTCTTCTCGCCGCCGCCCCCGATCATGATCAGCGGACGCGGCTTCTGCAGCGCCTGGGGCACGTTCAGCAGCCGTCCGGCGTCGAAGTGCTTGCTCTTGAACGGCGCGTCGCCGTCGGCCCACATCTGCAGCACGTACTGGAGGTTCTCCTCCAGCAGCTCGAAGCGCTCGGCCACGGACGGGAACGGGAAGCCCAGCCCGCGGGACTCCTCCTCGTTCCAGCCCGCGCCGATGCCGAGGATCGCACGGCCGCCGGAGAGCACGTCCAGCGTCGTGACGGCCTTGGCCAGCAGGCCGGGGTGCCGGTAGAGGACGCCGGTGACCACGGTGAGCAGCTTGGCGTGCTCGGTGTGCGCGGCGATGAAGCCGAGGGTCGTGTACGCCTCGAGCATGTCGTTCTCGACGGGCCCGACGGCGCCGATCTGGAAGAAGTGGTCCATCACGGCGATGGAGTCGAAGCCCGCCTGGTCGCCCGCGCGGACGACGGCGGCCAGGTCGGCGCCCAGCGCGGACGCCCCGTTCGGCCAGGTGAAGTCGGGGATCTGCAGTCCGAGTTTCATAATTTCCGACCGTATACCTGGAGTTGCCCCAGCTGCCCGGTCAGAAATCGCGGACCAGGAAGACCCGGCCGTGCAGGGGATCGGTGACCCACACCGTGCGCGTCCGCTGGTCGACGGCGACGTCACCGGGGTTGACGCCCAGCGACAGCTCGCCGCTCAGCGTGCCCGCCGTGCCGTCGACGCGGGCGAGCCCGTTCTGGCCGCCGTTGGTGAACACCGTGTTCGTGCCCTGGTGCACGGCCAGCGCCGAGGATTCGCTGCGCAGCAAGACGGTCTTGCGCTCGGTGCGCGTGACGGCATCCACAATGGACATGTGGTGGATGCCGGAGTTCGCGACGTAGACCGTGCCGCTCGCGTGGTGCACCGCGACCCCGGTCGGGTTGCGCCCGACCTTCACCGAAGCGACGAACTTCCCGCTGTCGATCGAGAACACCTCGACCGAATCGGTGGCGGTGCTCGCGCAGTAGGCCAGCTTGCGGCCGGGGT
Source organism: Amycolatopsis sp. NPDC024027 (assembly GCF_040638975.1). NCBI lineage: Bacteria > Bacillati > Actinomycetota > Actinomycetes > Pseudonocardiales > Pseudonocardiaceae > Amycolatopsis > Amycolatopsis sp. NPDC024027. Next base: position 61,132 of record NZ_JBEZYY010000013.1, on the reverse strand, counting down.
CGACGCCGATGCCGGCGAACCCCTGCTGCGGGCCCGGCACGAGCGCGGCCAGCGTGCAGCTGACGCCGTCGAGCACGGCGAGCGTCCCGGTGGTGCCGCTGGCCGCGTAGACGCGGTTGGCCTCCTCGTCGACCGCCAGCGCCGAGGCGCCGGCTCCCGCGCCGATCACGCTCACCAGGTCGTGGGTCCGGCTGTCGAGCACCACCACGGTGCCCGCCGGGGGGTTCGCGACGTAGATCCGGCCGGCCTCCGGGTCGGCCGCGACGTCGCCGGGCTCGCCGCCGACGTGGATCACGTCGACGACCGACGCGCTGCGCGGATCCACCACGGAGACCGTCCCGGCCTGGGCGTCGGTGACGTACCCGAGGCCGGTGACCGGGTTCACCGCGACCCCGGCCGGGGCGCCGCCGAGGTCGAGGGACCGGACGTCCTCCGCGCGCGCCGTCCCAGGCAGGAAGAGGGCGCCGGCACCCGCTGTGAACAGGGCGAACAGGGTCCGCCGGGGTAGCCGCCCACCACGCATCGGCGCCTCCGCTCCTGATCATCCCGCCGCCCGAGCGTAACCCGCGCCATCCCCACCTGAAGGAACTTCGCGTCCCCCGATCGCGTTGTTTCCACTGGGTAACCCACTTCCAGAGCGGACGGAGGCGAGCGCGTGCACGGGCACCAGAACGGACTCAAGACGGCATTGCTGCTCGGCCTGCTGTCGGCGATCATCATCGCGCTCAGCGGGCTCTTCGGCCGGGGCGCGCTGCTGATCGGGCTGGTCATCGCCCTCGGGATGAACGCGTTCGCCTACTTCAGCTCCGACAAGCTGGCGTTGCGCGCGATGCGGGCGCGGCCGGTGTCGGAGGTCGAGCAGCCCGCGATGTACCGGATCGTGCGCGAGCTCGCGCAGGTCGCCCGGCAGCCGATGCCGCAGCTGTACATCAGCCCGACGGTCGCGCCCAACGCGTTCGCGACCGGCCGCAGCCCGCGGCACGCGGCGGTGTGCTGCACCACCGGCATCCTCGACCTGCTCGACGAGCGCGAGCTGCGGGCCGTGCTCGGCCACGAGCTCTCGCACGTCTACAACCGCGACATCCTGATCTCGTGCGTGGCCGGCGCGCTGGCCAGCGTGATCAGCGTGCTCGCGAACATCGCGCTGTTCTTCGGCAGCAACAACCGCGACGGCAATCCCCTGCTCAGCCTGCTGCTGATCTTCGTCGGGCCGATCGCCGCGGCCATCATCCGGATGGGTGTCAGCCGATCGCGGGAGTACCAGGCCGACGCGTCCGGGGCCGAGCTGACCGGTGACCCGCTGGGCCTGGCCTCGGCGCTGCGGAAGCTGGACGCCGGTACGCGGGCGCGGCCGCTGGTCGCCGAGCCGCAGCTGGTGTCGCAGTCGCACCTGATGATCGCGAACCCGTTCCGCCCCGGCGAGGGCCTGAGCAAGCTGTTCTCGACCCACCCACCGATCGCCGACCGCATCGCCCGGCTCGAAGAGCTGGCCCGCCGCCCGTTCTGATCCCAGCCGGTGGGAGGGGGAATCCCGGGCCCGCGGCCCGAGTTGCGCAGGCATGGTTTCCGCACAGCTGCACCTGGGCGTCGCCATCGACGGGGCCGGCTACCACCCGGCCGCGTGGCGGATCTCCGCGGTCGAGCCCGCCGCCCTGTTCGCCGCCGGCCACTACCTGAAGTACGCGAAGCTCGCCGAAGCCGCTTCGCTCGACTTCGTCACCCTCGACGACTCGCTTGCGCTACAGCCCGGGGGTGAAGGGGTCGTGCGCGGGCGGCTCGACGCGCTGCTCACGCTGTCCGCGATCGCGCCGGTGACCAGCCGGATCGGCCTGGTCCCGACCGTCACCACCACGCACACCGAGCCGTTCCACGTCTCGACGTCGGTCGCGACGCTGGACTACGCGAGCCGGGGCCGCGCCGGCGTCCTCGCGGTGCCGTCGCTGACGGCCGCCGAGGCCGCGCACTTCGGCCGCCGCCTCGCTCCTTCGCCGGCGGACGGCGACGCCGAGACGGCCGAGGTCCTCGACGTCAGCACCCGGCTGTGGGACAGCTGGGAGGACGACGCGATCGTCCGCGACGCGGCGACCGGCCGGTTCATCGACCGCGACAAGCTGCACTACGTCGACTTCGAGGGCCGGTTCTTCAGCGTGAAGGGACCGTCGATCACGCCACGGCCGCCGCAGGGCCACCCGGTGACCGCGGTCTACGGCGACTCGCCGCACGCGAGCGCCGCCGACGTGGTCGTGACCAGGGCGGACCACCTGGACGCGGTCCGCGCCACGGCCGCCCGGTTCCCGGGCGCGAAGGTCCTGGCGACGGTGTCGATCGTGCTGGCCGAGACCGAGCAGGGGGCCCGCGACCGGCAACGCGAACTCGACGCCCTGGTCCCGTTCGAACCCGCGGGCCTGTCGTTCGCCGGCACGCCCGCGCAGCTGGCCGCCGAGCTGCCGCGCTGGGCGGCCGAGACCGGCGTCGCCGGGTTCCACCTGCGGCCCGCCGTCCTGCCCGACGACCTCGACCTGCTCGCCGGGGAGGCCGTGCCCGCCCTGCGTGCCGCGGGCGCGTTCCGGAGCGGCTACGCGGGGACCACCCTGCGCGAGCACCTCGGTCTCGGCGTCGCCGTCAACCAGTACCAGGGGGCGTGAGATGACCAAGCAGATCAAGCTCGCCGCGCACCTCCCCGGCGTCAACAACACGACGGTGTGGAGCGACCCCGCCTCGGGCAGCCAGATCGACTTCGCGTCGTTCGAGCACCTGGCCCGCACGACCACCGTGCTGGCCGCGCTGTCCGCCGTCACGACCCACCTCGGCCTGGCCGGGACGCTGTCGTCGACGTTCAACGAGCCTTACGAGGTGGCCCGCCAGGTCGCGAGCATCGACCACCTCTCCGGTGGGCGCGCGGCGTGGAACGTCGTGACGTCGCCGGACGCCTTCACCGGGCAGAACTTCCGGCGCGGCGGCTTCCTCGAGCGGGAGGACCGGTACGCGCGCGCCGAGGAGTTCCTGGCCACCGTGCGCGAGCTTGGGACAGCTGGGCGCCCGGAACCCTGGTGGGGGACAAGGAGAACGGCGTCTTCGCGCGCGACCCGGGCCGATTCGTCCACAGTGGAGCCAGTTCGACATCGCCGGCGAGTTCACCTTGCCGCGGACGCCGCAGGGACAACCGATCGTCATCCAGGCCGGCGACTCCGACGAAGGCCGTGAGTTCGCCGCGAAGGCCGCGGACGTCATCTTCAGCAGGCACGGCACCCTCGAAGACGGCCAGCGTTCTTCCACGACGTCAAGCGCCGCCTGGCCACGTACGGCCGTGAGCACGGCGAGCTGCTGATCATGCCGGCCGCGACGTTCGTCCTCGGCGACACCGACGCCGAAGCCGAGGAGAACGCCCGCGAGATCCGGCTCCAGCAGGTGCGCCCGGCCACCGCGATCCAGTTCCTCGAGCAGGTGTGGAGCCGCGACCTGGCGGAGTACGACGTCGACGGGCCGCTGCCCGAGGTCGACCCCGACCCGGACGCCGAGCCGCTGACCTGGGGCCGCGTCCGCCACGAGAAGGACCCGCTGGAAACGGCGCGCCGGTGGCGGGCCATCGCGGAGGAGAAGAAGCTCTCGATCCGCGAGCTGGTGATCGAGGTCACCGCGCGCCGGCAGTTCGTCGGCACGCCGTCGACGGTGGCCGACGCGATCGACGAATACGTCCAGTCGGACGCGGCCGACGGGTTCGTGCTCGTGCCGCACCTGACCCCGGGCGGGCTCGACGAGTTCGTCGACAAAGTCGTCCCCCACCTGCAGGAACGTGGGGTCTTCCGCACCGAGTACGCCGGATCGACGCTGCGCGAGCAGCTCTTCTAGGCCGAAGCTCCCGCCGCTACGGCGACTGCCTTCACGTAGTCGCCGTAGCCGGACTTCGCCAGCTTCTCGCCGAGCGCGTAGCACTCGTCGGCGTCGATGAAGCCCATGCGCAGCGCGATTTCCTCGAGACACGCGATGCGCACGCCGGTGCGGTGCTCCAGTACCTGCACGAACTGGCCGGCCTCGAGCAGCGAGTCGTGCGTGCCGGTGTCGAGCCAGGCGAAGCCGCGGCTGAGCTCGATCAGCGTGGCGCGGTCCTGGCGCAGGTAGGTCAGGTTGACGTCGGTGATCTCGAGCTCACCGCGTCTCGACGGCTTCAGCGCGCGGGCGATGTCGACGACGTGGTTGTCGTAGAAGTACAGGCCGGTGATCGCCTTGTTGGAGCGCGGCTTCAGCGGCTTTTCTTCGATGGTGCGCAGTTTGCCTGTCTCGTCGACCTCACCGACGCCGTAGCGCTCCGGGTCCTTGACCGGGTAGCCGAACAGCACGCAGCCGTCGAGCTCGCGCACGGCCTGCTGCAGGCGGCTGGAGAAGCCCTGGCCGTAGAAGATGTTGTCGCCGAGGACCAGCGCCACGTCGTCGTCGCCGATGAAGTCCGCGCCGATCACGAAGGCCTCGGCCAGCCCGTTCGGGCTCGCCTGCTCGGCGTAGGAGAACGAGAGGCCGAACTGGTCGCCGTTGCCCAGCAGCCTGCGGAACATCGGCAGGTCGGTGGGGGTGGAGATGACGAGGATCTCGCGGATCCCGGCGAGCATCAGCACCGAGATCGGGTAGTAGACCATCGGTTTGTCGTAGACCGGCAGCAGCTGCTTGGACACCGCCTGGGTGATCGGGTGCAGACGTGTCCCGCTGCCTCCGGCCAGCACGATGCCCTTCATGGACGGCCTCCCTTTCCCGTGGCTGAGACTTCCCCACCCTACGGGCTGCCGCTAGAAGGCGGATCCTTTCCCGAAGTAGGCCTTGCAGCCGGCGTTGTTCTCGGTGGCGATTTCCAGCACGTTCCGGCCGTCGTCGACCGGCAGCAGCGTCGAGGAGTAGTTGGGGCAGAAGTTGTTGGAGATGCCGGTGATGTGCACGGGAGCGGGCAGTTCGTACCAAGGTCCGCTGCCGAAGTCGTCGTTCGCGAGCAGCACCTGGCCGTTCTGCGGCTGCGGCACGCCCTTCGCGTCGGTGTAGATCTGCCCGACCATGACGATCCGGACCCCGTTCGGACCGCCGGGGAACAGGGCGATCGTCTGCGCGTGCTGGAAGTAGTTGCCGACGGCGGTGTCGACGCGGGTGCCGGGGTCGGCGGGGTCGCCCCAGTTGGCGCCGTCGGCGGAGATCTTGAAGTGCGGGTCGCAGTAGCGGTCGCGGAAGTTGCAGATTTCGTAGGCGAAGTAGTAGCGGCCGTCGGGCAGCCGCCGGATGATCGGCATGCCCGGCCGGACGCGGTCGGGCGGGATCGCCATGGTGAGCTGCTTGGTGCCCCAGTGCACCCCGTCGGTCGAGGCGACCCGGTTGAGCACCTGCGCGTACTTCGGCGCCTGCGTCTCGTCGGCGAAGTGGAGCCAGAGCGTGCCGCCGGCGTCGACGGTGAACTCGGGCTCCCAGATGCCGTCGATGTTGTGCGACCGCGCGGCCTCGGACAGGAAGCTCCAGGAGCGGCCGCCGTCCTTGCTGGCCCAGACGCGGATCCCGATGCGGCGCTGCGGCCCGGCGTCCTGCCGGTAGGACGCGGCCCACAGCAGCGTGCCCGCGCGGAGCTTGCCGACGCGTTCCGGCAGTTCGTAGACGGTGCCGCAGCACATGCCGGCCCGGCCGTCGGGGTCGTGGATGGCGCCGATCTCGTGGAACGACTCGCCTTCGTCGGTGCTCTCCAGCACGGGCGTGAACTTGCCGGCGGCGTCTTCGCTGGTCAGCGTGGCGACGATGTGCCCGCGGCCGACGGCGGAGTGTTCGAGGCGGATCAGTCGCGCGTAGGCGCCGAAGCCGGGGAGGAGCAGTTTGCGCTCGGCCGCGCCGGCCGGCGTCAGCAGCGAGGCGACGGCGGCGAGCGTCAGCACGAAGACCAGCGAACGGCGCACTCGCCCCCCTTCACACGGTGATGGCGCGATTACAACACGCGCGAGCGGCGGCCACGGGACGCATTCACGCGTTCGGGTAACGCTCGTGCTCTGGGTGTCGAAAGATCACGGGAGGGCCGCGTGGCCCCGAGGGGGAAAGATGAAGCTCCGGCTGGGCGGCGTGCTGCTGCTCTTGGTGATGGCATCGGCGTGCGCGCCGGCGACCGGCTACGGCGAGATCGTGACGAAATCGGCGCCCGCTTTGCCTCCTCGTACGCCGGCTTCGTCAGCACCGCCGGTACCGCGCGAGGTGCCGACGGAGACGCACACGGGCACGGAGAGCGGCGAGTTCCAGACGTCGTGGCCGGCGGACCAGCTGGGCTTCTTGACGTTCGAGTGCCCGAAGTGCACGTCCAACGTGATCGTCGACACCGACGGCGGCGAGCACGGCCTGGTCAACGCGATCGGCGCGTACAAGGGCACGAAGTGGATGAACACGGAGCCGGACCGCCCGGTGAAGCGGGTGACGGTCCACGCGAACGCCCCCTGGACGGCAACGATCTCGGACTACCGAAGCATCCCGACGGCGGAGAGCGGCAAGGAAGCGGCGGGCAAGAGCGACGCGGTCCTGAGGCTTCCGGCGGGAGTGGCCCGCATCCGCTTCACGGCGAAGACCCGCGGGGCGATCGGCCTGTGGCTGATGTCCCCGAAGGACCGCGACCTCCTCCTCAACCAGATCGGCGACCTGCAGGTGGAGCGCGACGTCCACGGGCCGGCGTACCTGCAGGTGGAGGGCTACGAGGCAAGCTGGACGCTGACGCCGTCCTGAGCGGGCACCCGGAGTGCGGGTGCCCGCGGCGGCGTCACCGGTAGTTGGTGAACTGCAGCGCGATCTCGAAGTCCTTGCCCTTCAGCAGGGCGATGACATCCTGCAGCTGGTCCTTCTTCTTGCCCGACACCCGCAGCTGGTCGCCCTGGATCTGGGCCTGGACGCCCTTGGGGCCTTCGTCGCGGATGAACTTGGCGATCTGCTTCGCCTTGTCCGAGGCGATGCCCTGCAGGATCTTGCCGGAGATCTTGTAGATCTTGCCCGACAGGGCCGGCTCGCCGGCTTCGAAGGCCTTCAGGGAGATGCTGCGCTTGATCAGCTTCTCCTTGAACACCTCGACCGCGGCCAGCGCGCGCTCCTCGGTCTCGGACTCGATCGTGAGAGCCTCCTCGCCGGCCCAGTTGATCGTCGTGCCGGTGCCGCGGAAGTCGAACCGCGTGCCCAGCTCCTTGCTCGCCTGGTTGAGCGCGTTGTCCACCTCCTGGCGGTCGACCTTGCTCACGACGTCGAAAGAGGGATCCGCCACGTGTCCTCACACCTCGTACTCGCTTGTCAGGGACCACCCAGCCTAGCCCCCACGGGGGGAGGGGTATCCCGGTTGACCCCTGCTCGGACCCCTTGGGTAAGCTTTCCCCCGGCCGGTGAGACCGGCCTGGGCGGGTTACCCGAGTGGCCAAAGGGGACTGGCTGTAAACCAGTTGGCATTGCCTACGGGGGTTCGAATCCCTCACCCGCCACCCTCACGAAGAGGCCCCGTGACCGTCTCGGTCGCGGGGCCTCTTCGCATGGACGGCTAGCTCTCCGTCAGCCGTTCGGCGTCCTCGGTGGTGATCCACAGCAGGTAGCCGCGTTCGTGCCGGCCTCGCACGTCCCAGTAGGTCCCGGTCCTATTCCAGCCCTCGGGCGTGTGGCCTTCCGACACCGTGAAGCCGTTGGAATTCGTCCACGTCCGGATGATCTCCTTCGCGCGGTCCGGGGAGGAGTCGACTTCGTCGAGCCAAGCCCAGTAGCGGTACCCGGGATCCATCAGTACCTCGATTCGCCGAATCGGCACCGGGCACCAGCATAGGCGAACGGCCGGTTTCCCTTGGGGGAGAGGGAAACCGGCCGTCGTGGCGGCGCTCGGGGTTACGCCGCCTGGGAAACCGGCGTCGAAGCCGGGGTCAGGGCGAGGTCGAGGACCTCGCGGACGTTCGCCACCGCGTGGACGTCCAGCTGGGCCAGCACCTCGGCCGGGACGTCGTCCAGGTCCGGCTCGTTGCGCTGGGGGATGATCACCGTCTTCATCCCCGCCCGGTGGGCCGCCAGCAGCTTCTGCTTGACGCCGCCGATCGGGAGCACGCGGCCGGTGAGGGACACCTCGCCCGTCATCGCCACGTCCGCGCGGACCACCCGGCCCGAGAGCAGCGATGCCAGCGCCGTCGTCATGGTGACACCGGCGGAAGGGCCGTCCTTCGGGACCGCGCCCGCCGGGACGTGGACGTGGATGCCGCGGTTCTTCAGGTCACCCACCGGCAGCTCCAGCTCCGCGCCGTGCGACCTGAGGTAGGACAGCGCGATCTGCACCGACTCCTTCATCACGTCGCCGAGCTGGCCGGTCAGCTGCAGCCCGGACGCGCCGGACTCCTGGTCCGCCAGCGACGCCTCGATGTACAGGACGTCGCCGCCCGCGCCGGTCACCGCCAGGCCCGTCGCCACGCCCGGGGTCGCCGTGCGCTGCGTCGACGCCGGGAGCGACGACTCCGGGATGTGCCGCGGACGGCCCAGGTAGGTCTCCAGGGAAGGAGCGTCCACGGTCAGCGGCAGCGAGACCTCGTCCAGCGCGACCTTCGTCGCGATCTTCCGAAGCACCTTCGCGATCGTCCGGTTCGCGTCGCGCACGCCCGCCTCGCGGGTGTACTCGGCGGCGATCCGGCTGAACGCGGCGTCCGTGAGAACGACGTCCGAAGCACCCAGCCCCGCGCGCTCCAGCTCGCGGGGGAGCAGGTGGTCGCGGGCGATGGTGACCTTCTCGTGCTCGGTGTAGCCGTCCAGCGTGACGAGCTCCATGCGGTCCAGCAGCGGGCCGGGGATGGTCTCGAGCGCGTTGGCCGTCGCCAGGAACACGACGTCGGACAGGTCCAGCTCGACCTCGAGGTAGTGGTCGCGGAACGTGTGGTTCTGCTCCGGGTCCAGCACTTCGAGCAGTGCCGCGGTCGGGTCGCCGCGGTAGTCGGCGCCCACCTTGTCGATCTCGTCGAGCAGCACGACCGGGTTCATCGAGCCGGCTTCCTTGATGGCGCGGACGATCCGGCCGGGCAGCGCGCCGACGTAGGTGCGGCGGTGCCCGCGGATCTCCGCCTCGTCGCGGATGCCGCCCAGCGCGACGCGGACGAACTTGCGGCCCATGGCCTTCGCGACGGACTCACCCAGCGACGTCTTGCCGACCCCGGGAGGGCCCGCGAGGGCGAGCACGGCGCCGGACCGGCGGCCGCCGACCGGGGCGAGACCCGATTCCGCGCGGCGCTTGCGCACGGCCAGGTACTCGATGATGCGTTCCTTCACGTCGTCGAGGCCGGCGTGGTCGGCGTCCAGCACCGCCCGCGCGGCCGCGATGTCGTAGACGTCCTCGGTGCGCTCGTTCCAGGGCAGCTCCAGGACGGTGTCCAGCCAGGTGCGGATCCAGCCGCCTTCGGGGGACTGCTCGGACGCGCGGTCCAGCTTGTCCACTTCGGCCAGTGCCGCCTTCTTGACGGCGTCGGGCAGTTCGGCGGCCTCGACGCGGGCGCGGTAGTCGTCGTCCTGCGCGGTGCCGTCGAGCTCGCCGAGCTCCTTGCGGATCGCCTCGAGCTGGCGGCGCAGCAGGAACTCCTTCTGCTGCTTCTCCATGCCGTCGGCGACGTCCTTGCGGATCGTGTCGGTCACCTCGAGCTCGGCCAGGTACTCCTTGCTCCACTCGAGGGCCTTCTCCAGGCGCGCGGCGACTTCGAGCGCGCCGAGCAGCTCGAGCTTCTGCTCGGTGGACAGGTACGGCGCGTTGCCGGACAGGTCGGCGATCGCGGAGGCGTCCTCGACCTGCTGGACGGCGTCGATCAGCTGCCAGCCGCCGCGCTGCTGGAGGATCGAGATGACGACGGCCTTGTACTCGGCCGCGAGCTGCGCGGCCCGGTCGTCGGTGGTCTCGGGGGCGTCCTCGGCGTGCACCCAGCGGGCGGCGCCGGGGCCGTCGGCGATCCGGCCGACGACCGCGCGGGCCGTGCCGCGCAGCAGGACGGCGGCCTTGCCGCCGGGCACGCGGCCGATGCGCTCGACCGTGGCGACGGTGCCGAACTCGGCGTACTCGCCGTGGACGCGCGGGACGATCAGGACCTCCGCCTTGGTGGCGGCGGACGAGCGGATGCCGGGGAAGGACGCCTGGCTCGGCGTCTTGGCCTGGGCGGACTCCACCGCGGCCCGCGTCTCGGTGTCGGTGAGGTCGAGCGGGACCACCATGCCCGGCAGCACGACGTCGTCATCGAGCGGGAGCACGGGCAGGAGGCGGGTGTCGGACATGTGCACTCCTCGGGTAGTTGAGTCTGCTTAGCTCAACTCTCCGATGGGTGTGTTTGTTTCCGATGGTGCGTTCGCCCACAGCGATCGAGGAAACCGCAGGTCAGGCGGGTTTCTCCGCCACCGCGCACCACGCGAAGGGGCGGGCCTCCGCCTCGAGCGCGTTGATTTTCCGGTCCGGCCGCCAGTCCGGCAGGTGCACGATGCCCGGCTCCAGGAGCGGCCAGTCCCCGAAGAGCGGCTCGATCTCTTCGCGGTTGCGCAGCCAGACCGGGTTGCTCGTCTTCCGGTACTGCTCGACGAACCAGCGCAGCCCGTCCAGGTACGGGCCTTCGCCGTCGCCTTCGCTCATCTGCGAAATCGCCAGCCAGCTGCCGGGCGCGAGGGCGTCCCGGTACGCCGCCAGCAGCTCGTCGGGATCGTCGTCGGGTCCGACGAAGTGCAGGACCGCCGCCATGATCAGGCAGACGGGCTGGGAAAAGTCGATGAGGCGCTGCGTTTCCGAGGCGCGCAGCACGGACTTCGCGTCCCGCATGTCGGCCTGGACGATGCCGGCCCAGTCGGTCGCGATTCCCTCCTCGAGGATCAGCGTCGCGTGGGCGACGGCGACCGGCTCGTAGTCGACGTAGACGACCTTCGCGTCATGGTCCTCGGGCAGCTCCGCCTCCACGACCTCGTGCACGTTCCCGGCCGTCGGCACCCCCGACCCGAGGTCGATGAACTGCCGGATCCCGGCCCGCAGCGCCGCCCGCACCGCGCGGTTCATGAACTCGCGGTTCTGCTTCGACCCCGGGCGCACCAGTGGCCACTGCTGCTCCATGCGCCGGCCGAACTCGCGGTCCACGGCCCAGTTCTGGGTACCGCCCAGGTACCAGTCGTAGATCCGGGCCGCGGACGGCTTCTCGGTGTCGACACCTTCGGGCGCTCTCGGCGCGGAATCCCGCTGGTCGGTCACTTCAGGCTCCCCTCGCTGGCGGCGAGGGCCAGCCTATAAGGCCTGCAGAGCCCGGGTAATCCACCAGTAGTTCACCGAACAGCCGGTCGACGCTGCCAGTACGTCCACAGCGGGCGGTACCCCTGCGCGTACCAGAACGGCGTCGACAACGGGTTCGCCGCGGCGTGGTGCAGCAGGACGACGTCGGCGCCTTCCTCGTCGAGGACGTGGTGGGCGTGCGTCGCCAGCGCGGTGCCGACGCCGGACGACCGCGCGGCCTCCGCCACCGCCAGTGAGGACAGGTAACCCACGCGGGAAGCGGCGACGCGGCCGCTGATCCAGCCGGTGTCGCCCGGGTGCTGGACGCTGACCATGCCGAGCGGGCGGCCGTACAGCTCGGCGATCCACAACGGCGGCTCCGGCCGCTTCAGCTGCTCGGCGAGATCCTTGGCCAGGATCTCCTCGACGCCGGTGCGCCAGTTCACCGTGCCGTACTGGGCGTCGTAGGAGTGCAGCTCCATGCCGAGCTCCACCGCCGTCTCGAGGTCGCCGGGCTCGGCGCGGCGGATCTTGACCCCGGGCGTCGCCAGCGGGGTCGCCGGCACCAGCCGCTGCGCCGGGCGGACCGCGACCACCCGCAGCGGCGCGAAGCCGTGGTGCAGCATTTCGCGCGCGCCGGCGGCGTCCCGGCTCGCGCGCGGGACGATCGCCGCCGTCTCGGTGTCGCCCGGCTCGGCGACGGCGCGCAGATGTTCATCCCATCGGGTGAGGAGGGCGTCCAGCGCGGCCGCCGGCTGCGGGCCGGCCAGCTGGAGGTCGAGCCGGTGCTCGGTCAGCGCGCGCCACGGCGCGTTCGGGGCGTCGCGGTCGACCTGGACCCGGGAGGCCAGCGCGGACGCCGCGGAGTCGCCCGTCGCCACCTCCAGGACCACCGCGTTTTCCGTTGCCTCGAAGGGAGTCGATCCGGGGAGCAGGGAGTCCACCGCCGCGAGCCGTGCCGCGTGCTCGGTGGCAATCACATCGCTGTGCATGGGCCCATTGAAGCGCGACCCGGCCCCCGGTGGGCACGGAACCGGCCGAGTTCAGTCATCCGGCCCGTCACCCCTTGGTCCACGCAGGTCAGCGCGTTCGAGGCATTGTTAACCCTGGGGTGATCTCCTACTGTCTCGAAAGGGACGCGGATACGCCCTACGGGGTACGGTATGGCCCCTGTCCACACCCGAAGTCACGGATCAGCACCGGTGGACAAGCCGGGAGGGAAGGTCGGATGCCGGACACCAACGCCCACGGTGACGCCGTCGCGCAGGCGCAGCCCGGGCCGGGAGCCGCTTCCGGGACACCACCCGTCTCCGCCGAAGCCCGCACGGACGAACGCCGCTTCCGCGTCTACACCTTCGCCGTCCTGAGCCTCGGGCTCGTCGCCGCGTTCGCGGTCGGCTCGTGGCTGCCGTTCGAGTGGAACGACCGGCTGCTGTGGATCGGGCCCGTGCTCGCGGTCGCCTTCCTGCTCGCCGAACAGCTCGGCATCAACGTCGACGTCCGCAGCGGCATCTCGTGGACGATCTCCTTCACCGAGATCCCGCTCGTCATCGGGTTCTTCATCGCGCCGTTCGAGGTCGTGCTGGCCGCGCACCTGATCGCCGGCATCGGCACGCTGCTCGCCCGCAAGGTCGCCGGGCGCGTCCTCTACAACGCGGGCGCGTTCCTGCTCGAGATCACCGGCGCCTTCGCGGTCGCCGGGCTGGTGAAGTACCTCGTCGGCGCCGGGACCGGCGACAAGATCCCGTGGCTCGCGGCGCTGGCCGGCACCCTGACCGCGCCGCTGGTGAGCACGCTGCTCGCCCTGGCCGCGGTCCGCGTGCTGCGGCGCCGCATGCGGGTCAGCACCGCCGTCCGGCTCACCGGGCGGATCCTGGTCGTCGGCTTCGTCAACGCGTCCGTCGGCCTCTCCGGCTACCTCGTCATCTCCAGCACGCCCCAGGCGTGGCCGCTGGTGCTCGCCGTCTTCCTCGGCCTCACCGCGCTGTACTGGGCGTACTCCGACCTGCTGCGTGAGCAGCGGGACATGGAGGCACTCTCGGACGTCAGCCTGATGGTCGCCCGCTCGGGCCAGCAGGCCGCGGCGCGCCCGGCCAGCCGCGCCGACGAGCTCGTCGGCGGCGTCGACGTCCGCGAATGGGCGACGATCGCCGAGCGCATCAAGGACCAGCTCGCCGCCGGCCGCGTCGTGCTGCGGCTCCGGCTCGAGCCGAAGGACACCATGCGGGTGGTGGTCGCGGGCGACGACCTGCCGGCCGCCGACCCCGCCGCCGACGACCCGCTGCTGCGGCTGCCCGGCGCGCACGTCCGGCACTTCCGGATCACCGAGGCCAACCCCGACGTCCGCGCGGCGCTGCTCGACCGCGGCGCGCAGGAGGCGCTCGTCGTCCCGCTGCGCAGCGCGAACCGGCTGCTCGGCGTCGTCGAGGCGCACGACCGGCTGTCCCGCTGGCGCGGGTTCGGCAAGTACGACGTCCAGCTGCTCGGCACGATGGCCAGCCACCTCGCGACGTCGCTGGACAACCGGCGCCTGCTGGCGACGCTGCGCCACGACGCCTACCACGACCCGCTCACCGGGCACCTCAACCGGCCGGGCTTCCGGCAGGTGGCGAAGGAGCCGCTGCGGGACTTCGCCAACGCCGTGGTGCTGCGGATCGACCTCGACGTCTTCTCGACGGTCAGCGACGCGCTCGGCTACGCCTGGGCCGACCGGATGGTCGTCGCGGCCGGCCGCCGCATCCGCGACGCGCTCGGCCCCGACGTCCCGCTCGCCCGGCTCGAAGGCGCGTCCTTCGCGGCGCTGCTCGTCGGCCTCCCGCCGGAGGACGCCCACCGGGCGGCGGAACGGCTGCGCGAAGAGCTGTCGGCGCCGTACCCGGTCGACCGGCTGTCGGTCGAGGCGAACGCGATGATCGGCTACGCGACGACCTCCGCCGAAGAGCCCGGTGACGTCGTCGACATCGAAGGCCTGCTGCAGCGCGCCGACGTCGCCGTCCGCGCGACCAAGGGCGGCGAAGAGGTCCGCGGCTACGTGCCGAGCATGGGCCAGATCTTCCTGCGCCGCTTCCAGATGGTGACGCAGTTCCGGCAGTCCCTCGAGGACGGCCAGGTCAGCGTCCACTACCAGCCGAAGATCACCCTGCCGAACCGGCAGGTCCAGGGCGTCGAGGCGCTGGTCCGCTGGGTGCACCCCGAGTTCGGCCGGCTCGGTCCGGACGAGTTCGTCCCGGCCATCGAAGCGGCCGGCCTGATCGGCGTGCTGACGGGTTTCGTGCTCGGCGAGGCCCTCAAGCGCTGCCGCAAGTGGCTCGACGAGGGCCTGCGGATTTCGGTCGCGGTCAACCTGTCGGTGCGCAACCTCGCCGACGAGGACTTCCCGAACAAGGTGGCCCGCGAGCTGGAGCACTACGGCATCCCGCCGGAGCTGCTCACGTTCGAGCTGACCGAGTCCGGCGTGATGTCCGACCCGCAGAAGGCGCTGCCGATCCTGCGCGAGCTGCACTCGCTGGGCATCACCCTCGCCGTGGACGACTTCGGGACGGGCTACTCGTCGCTGGCGTACCTGCGGCAGCTGCCGGTCGACCAGGTCAAGATCGACAAGAGCTTCGTCCTCGGGATGGGCACCGACCTCGGCGACCTCGCGGTCGTGCGGTCGATCGTCGAGCTCGGGCACTCGCTCGGGCTGACGGTGGTGGCCGAGGGCGTCGAGGAGGACGTGGCCCGCGACCAGCTCGAGGCGATGGGGTGTGACGTCGCCCAGGGCTACCTGATCTCGCGGCCGCTGCCGGAGGACCGGCTGGAGGCGTGGCTGCAGGCCCGGACCGCGCGCTCACCCGGACGCCACTCCGAGACCGTGTTGACCCTTCTGACCTGAGGTTTTGTGCTAAGGGGACCCCGGTTGCACGGGCGGGTGAAGCCCCTTGCTAATCTTTTCAAGTCCTCGCGAGAGGCGAGGCCCCTTTAGCTCAGTCGGCAGAGCGTCTCCATGGTAAGGAGAAGGTCTACGGTTCGATTCCGTAAAGGGGCTCACGACCTCAGCCGCGTCACGCCTGCGTGTCGCGGCTTGGGTCATGTAAGGGCGGTGTAGCTCAGTTGGCAGAGCAAGCGGCTCATAATCGCTGTGTCGCCGGTTCAAGTCCGGCCACCGCTACGCGGTAACGACGGGGCTGGCCCCCGGGACCTGAGAGAGAAGGAAACGCTGTGGCTGCCACCGACGTGCGACCCAAGATCACGCTGGCGTGCGAAGAGTGCAAGCACCGCAACTACATCACCAAGAAGAACCGGCGCAACAACCCGGATCGCCTGGAGATGAAGAAGTTCTGCCCGAACTGCGGTACGCACCGGACGCACAAGGAAACCCGCTGACGCGTAGCGCGTTCACACCAGCTCGAAGAAGCCGCCCGGAGTTGCTCCGGGCGGCTTCTCGCTGTTGGTAGCCTCGTCGCCGTGCCCTTGGACCAGTCGTTCACCGGGCGGAGCTATCCGCCGCAGACCAGTTACGAAGTGAGCCGGGAGAAGATCCGGGAGTTCGCCGACGCGATCGGCGACGCGAACCCGATCTACCGCGACCCGGAGGCGGCCCGCGAAGCCGGTCACCCGGACGTGATCGCCCCGCCGACCTTCCTCACGATCATCAACCTCGCCTCGATCAACGCGATCGTCGCCGACCCCGAGCTCGGCCTCGACTACTCGCGGATGGTGCACGGCGACCAGGGCTTCACCTACACGCGCCCGGTGTTCGCCGGTGACGTGCTCGAGGTGACCACCCACATCGACGCCATCATGACCCGTGCGGGCAACGACTTCATCAACCTGCGCGCCGACATCACCGACGCCGCCGGCCAGAAGGTCTGTTCCACCCGCGCGCAGCTGGTGGTCCGAGGGGAGAACGCGTGAACCCCGGCGACGAACTGCCCGCCCTCGAGGTCCGCATCACCCGCGAGCAGCTGGTCCGGTACGCCGGGGCGGCGCTGGACTTCAACCCGATCCACTGGAACGAGGCGTTCGCGAAGGGCGTCGGCCTGCCGGACGTGATCGCGCACGGGATGCTGACCATGGCGGTGGCGGGCCGGGTGGTCACGGACTGGCTCGGCGACCCCGCCCGGCTGATCGACTTCAGCGCCCGGTTCACCCGCCCGGTGGTGGTGCCGAACACGCCCGAGGGCGCGCTGGTGGAGATCACCGGCAAGGTCGCGGACGTCAAGGACGACGGCATCGCGCGGATCGACCTCGTGGTGAAGTTCGACGGCAAGACGGTGCTGGGGAAGCCGCAGGCCCTGGTCCGCCGCTGAGCCGCACGGCCGCTACGGCAGCTTGAGCACCGCCAGCACCGCGTCGGCCATGCCCTGCTCCCCCCGCGCGTTCGGGTGGAGGGGGATGGCCGGCGAGGCGGGCAGCAGGCCTTCCACCCAGCGCTTGTCCGACGCCGAGCACACGTCGTGGCCCTTGCCGGGGGTGGCCGTGTCCGCGTAGCCCGCCCGGTGCGCGTCCGCCTGGTCCTCCAGCATCTTGTCCAGCTTGCCCAGCGCGCCGCGGAAGTACTCGATGTCGCCCGCGCCGAACGGCAGCGACGGCCAGCAGCCGTTGCCGTCCGGGAGCACCGTCGGGTAGCCGACCACCACCACCTTCGCCTTCGGGGCCTTCTGGTGGATCCGGTCGAGGAGCCCGCCGACCTTCGGGGCCGTGGCGTCGATGCGCTCGGCCAGCTGGTCGTGGCCGCCGGCCGTCAGGCGGTCCCGGCAGGGTGCGGCGTCCTGGTGCGTCGTCGCGCAGCTCGACGCGTACCCGATGAAGCCGATGTCGTTGCCGCCGATGCCCAGCGTCACCAGCGTCGTCTCCGCCGTGACCGCGTCCAGCTGCGGCGGGTTCGTCCCGTTCCCCGTCTTCTGCGCCTGGCTGAGGTGATCCGTCGTCGCGCCGCTGCAGCTGACGTCGGCGAACTGGGCCGGCTTCAGCTTCGCCGAGACGAGGTGCGGGTAGTTGTCGTCCGAGCGGTCGCAGCCGGCCGGGGTCCCCGCCTGGCGCCCGGTCCGCGGCGAGGACGTGTACGAATCCCCGAGGGCGACGTAGCGGCCGGAGCCACCCCCGGTGTCGACGCCCTCCGGGGGCGCCGACGACGAGCCGTGGTGCCACTTGTAGTACCCGAAGGCCAGGAGCCCGACCACGAGCACGACCACCAGGCAGCCGCCGCCACCGCTCTTTTTCGCCACTTCTTCGTTTCTACCGAACCCGCCGCGCCGCCGACCTAGTCAATCCGGGTGATCCGCTGCGCGAGCAGGTCGTTGACCAGACCGGCGCCCGTCTCCGGGTCGTCCACGCTGACCAGCACGGTCCGGCCGTTCTCGAGCGCGAGGACCAGCGCCGGGCCACCGCGGACCTTGTACGCCGTGGTGCCGGTGACCGGGTTGAACCGGAGACCGAGCCCGCCGTCGCCGAACGTCGTGAGCTCGCGCGTGGTCGCTTCGCGGATGGCGGCCAGTGCCAGGTGCCGCCACGGGACGCCCAGGAGGCCGAAGCGGATCGTGACGCCCTTGGCGTCCACGGTCGCCGACAGCCGGTAGGTCAGCGCCGTCACCACCAAGCCGACCAGGGCGATCCACACGCCGGTCTGCCACGGGAGCCCGGCGGGCAGGAGGGCGATCGCCACCGGGATCAGCGCCAGCGCCCAGAGCATCGCCGGGTTCACCGCGCGACCCGACCAGAACGCGCGCTCCCCGGGCCGGAGACCGATGGTCGGCCGCTGCCCCGAGGTCTCCCGGGCCGGTGCCGGCAGGCCGCCGACGAGGGCCGCCACCACCCCGATGACGACCGCGCCCAGCATGAAGGGCACGACGACGACGCCGCTGCGGGCCGCGTGCCAGTCCGGGACGTCGAGGTTCGCCACGAGCACCGAGAGCAGGACCGCGGCCGGCAGGGCCGCGAACCCGGCGCCCACCCCGACGGTCGGACGCGGCAGCGGCCGTCCGCGGCGCAGCGCGTTGACCGCCGTCGTGGCCAGGAGCAGGACGGCGACGGCGCCGACCCCCAGGGTCAGGCCGGTGAACGCCGCGAGTGCGTTGTGACCGTCCGGCGCGCTGCGCCAGTGCGTCGCGACGGGGTCGGGCAGCCGGTGCGCCCACCCGTTCTCGAGCGCGCCCGCGACCGCGAGCGCGGCGCCAGGCAGCACGGCGGTGGCGAACAGGACCCGGATCAGCTTGGTCATGAGTACTTCTCCTTCAACACCCCGGTGAGTTCGTCCAGGCCGACGCCCGTGCGTTTCGCCTCGCGGACCAGGTCCTCGGCCAGTTCGGCCAGCCGCGCCCGGGAGGACGCGCCGCCGATGACGACGGCGCCCCGGCGGCGCCGCAGGTCGATGAGGCCTTCGTCGCGAAGCAGCGCGTACGCCCGCAGCACGGTGTGGACGTTGATCTCGAGGGCCGCAGCCAGTTCCCGGGCCGGTGGCAGCTGCTGCCCGGGCGCCGGGCGGCCGTCGGCGAGGGACCGGCGCAGCGAGGCGGCCACCTGTTCGAAGAGCGGGACAGTGGAGCTCGGATCGATTTGAACGAGCATAGTTCTAACTATAATAGAACAATGAGGCGCTGCGCGAGACCTGCGTCACGCGGATGGGGTCAGTTCGCGTTCGTGATCAGGTCGCCGGCGAGGTCCAGGGCGTGGTCGACGTCCTTCGCGACGTAGTGCAGGTCGACGAGCACCTCGGTGATGCCCAGCTCGCGGGCCACGTCGAGGCAGGGGAGGACGTCGGCGGCCGTCTCGACGGCGGTGCCCGCCCTCGGGTTGATCCGCAGCACGCGGCGCAGGGCGTCCGGGTCGCGTCCGGCCTTCCGGGCCGCGTCGAGCGCGACCGACCAGAGTCCGGTCAGGTACTGCTCCGGCATCCAGCCGGCGAGCCAGCCGTCCGCGCGGCGCCCCACCCGGGCCAGCGCCGGCGGTGAGAAGCCGCCGAGCAGCACCGGCGGGCGCGGGTTCTGTGCCGGGCGCAGGCCGACCGTCGACGGCGCGATCCGCCACTGCGGGCCTTCGTGCTCCGCGGGGTCGCCGGTCCAGAGCGCCTCGAGCGCGTCGAGCAGGTCTTCGAGCCGCCGGCCCCGGCCTGCCCACGGCACTCCGGTGGCGAAGTACTCCTCGCGCAGCCAGCCGAGCCCGAAGCCGACGTCGAGCCGTCCCGAGCTGGCCAGGTCGAGCGAGGTCAGGGCCCGGGCGAGGAGCACCGGGGAATAGACCGGGCCGGTCAGCGCGCTCATCCCCAGGCGGGCCGTGCGCGTCACCGCGGCCGCGGCCGCCAGCGTCGTGAACGGGTCGGCGAAGGTCTCGAACTCCCGGGGGTACGGGTGCTCCGGCGTCCCGCCGCCCGGGTAGAGGTCCGACGGCTCGAGCGGCGTCAGGATCCGGTCGCCCACCCAGAGCGAGGTGAACCCGAGGTCCTCCGCGGCCGTCGCGAAGCGCGTCACGGCGGCGGGGTCGGCGAGGGCGCCGTACTGGGGGAGTGCGAGGCCGAGCCGCATCGGAGCCCCCGCCGGACGGGGGGTGGTCGTCATGGCGGACATCCTGGCATGATCAGGTGGCCGGCGGGGAGTTTCCCGCAGGCCGGCCGGGGTGCGGTGGTCGATCGGGGGGCGCGGTTGCGGCCTCTCGCGAGGCTTGCCGTAGACTTCGGGACTTGGAACGCACTACGGTCATCCCCGCCTGGATGGTGGGGACGATGGAATGCGTCCTCCGGGGCTCCGAGCGATCGGGACTCCACAGGGGTGTAGCTCAATTGGCAGAGCAGCGGTCTCCAAAACCGCAGGTTGCAGGTTCAAGTCCTGTCACCCCTGCGTAACGGAACTGGTGGAGCGGAGGAGTGGTCGTGAGCGACAGCGACGCCAGCGGCGGCGAGCAGGATCAGGACGGCACCGGGCGGAAGCCCGAGAGCCCGTCCCGTCCCGTCACAGCCGCTGCCCGGCGTGAGCGCCGTGCGACCGCTCGCCCGGCGGGGAAGTCCGCGGCACGTGCGGACGACAAGACCCGTCCGGCCGGGAAGTCGGGGGAGAAGACCGCCCCGGACGCGAAGGGTGCTCCGACTCCGAAGCGGGACCAGAAGCCGAAGAAGGCCTCCGTGTTCGCGCGGCTGGTGCGCTTCATCCGCGAGGTCTGGGCGGAGCTGCGCAAGGTCATCTGGCCCAACCGCAAGCAGATGGTCACCTACACCGTGGTCGTGCTCGCGTTCGTGGTGTTCATGGTGGGCCTGGTGAGCGTGCTCGACCTGGCATTCAAGTGGGGCATCGGCAAGATCTTCGGCTGACGCGCTCCGGCGCGCGCCGAATGGGGCCCAGGTCCCGGCCTTGGCCCGCAATGATCAACTGAGAGGACGGAACGTGACCTCCGACAACGGCACAGCAGCCGGTCACGACCTGACCGAGCTTTCCGACGAGCAGGTGCACGCGGCACTCGGTGACGAGGAGTCCGCACACCTCGAGCCCGTCGACGTGTCGGACTCCGAGGTCGACGACGCCGAATCCGGTGCCGACGACGCCGCTTCCGCCGACGAAGGCGCTGACGAGGCCTCGGCCGACGAGGCCGAAGCCGAGCCCGCCGCGGATGACGAGGACCCGGTCGCCAAGCTGCGCTCCGAGCTGCTCGCCGCGCCCGGCGAGTGGTACGTCGTGCACTCCTACGCCGGGTACGAGAACAAGGTGAAGACCAACCTCGAGACCCGGACCCAGACCCTGGACGTCGAGGACTACATCTTCCAGATCGAGGTCCCGACCGAAGAGGTCACCGAGATCAAGAACGGCCAGCGCAAGCAGGTGCAGCGCAAGGTGCTGCCCGGCTACATCCTGGTCCGGATGGACCTGAACGACGCCTCGTGGAGCGCGGTGCGCAACACGCCCGGTGTCACCGGGTTCGTCGGCGCCACCTCGCGGCCGTCGCCGCTGACCGTGGACGAGGTGCTGAAGTTCCTCGCCCCGAAGGTCGAGAGCGAAGCCCCCGCGAAGGCGGGCAAGGGCGAGTCCACCGCGACCGCGGCCCCGCTCGGTGGCCCGGCCGTCGAGGTCGACTTCGAGATCGGCGAGTCGGTCACGGTCATGGACGGCCCGTTCGCGACGCTGCCGGCGACGATCTCCGAGGTCAACATCGACGGGCAGAAGCTGAAGGTCCTGGTGTCGATCTTCGGCCGGGAGACCCCGGTCGAGCTGTCGTTCAACCAGGTCTCCAAGATCTGACGGCCGCCCGTTCGGCCGCAGTCCCCGTGTCCACGGCAGGTACGCGGGGAACGTAGTACAGGACAGGAAAAGAAATGCCACCCAAGAAGAAGAAGCTTGCGGCGATCATCAAGCTGCAGATCAAGGCGGGTGCGGCCAACCCCGCGCCGCCGGTCGGCCCCGCGCTGGGTCAGCACGGCGTCAACATCATGGAGTTCTGCAAGGCCTACAACGCCGCGACCGAGTCGCAGCGCGGGGACGTCGTCCCGGTCGAGATCTCCGTGTACGAGGACCGGTCGTTCGACTTCAAGCTGAAGACGCCGCCGGCCGCGCGCCTGCTGCTCAAGGCCGCTGGTGTCGAGAAGGGCTCCGGCGAGCCGCACAAGACCAAGGTCGCCAAGGTCACTTGGGACCAGGTCCGCGAGATCGCCAAGACCAAGGAGACCGACCTCAACGCGCACGACATCGACCAGGCCGCGAAGATCATCGCCGGCACTGCTCGGTCGATGGGCATCACGGTCGTCGACGCCTGACGTTTGCAGCAATACCCGTGGGAGAGCCAAGTGCTGGCTCTGACACCACACTGATCCACGATTACTTAAGGACAGAAGCATGACCAAGCACAGCAAGGCTTACCGCCAGGCTGCGGAGCTCATCGACAAGGCGCGGCTGTACGCGCCGCTCGAGGCTGCGAAGCTGGCGAAGGAGACCTCCAAGACCAAGATGGACGCGACCGTCGAGGTCGCGATGCGTCTCGGGGTGGACCCCCGCAAGGCCGACCAGATGGTCCGCGGCACCGTGAACCTGCCGCACGGCACCGGTAAGACCGCCCGTGTCATCGTCTTCGCCGTCGGCGACAAGGCCGCCGAGGCCGAAGCCGCCGGTGCGGACGCGGTCGGCACCGACGAACTGATCGAGCGCATCCAGGGTGGCTGGCTCGACTTCGACGCCGCGATCGCGACGCCGGACCAGATGGCCAAGGTGGGCCGCATCGCCCGCATCCTCGGCCCGCGTGGCCTGATGCCGAACCCGAAGACCGGCACGGTGACCCCCGCGGTCGAGAAGGCCGTGAAGGACATCAAGGGCGGTAAGATCAACTTCCGCGTCGACAAGCAGGCCAACCTGCACCTGGTGATCGGCAAGGCTTCCTTCGACACCGAGAAGCTGGTCGAGAACTACGCCGCCGCGCTGGACGAGATCCTCCGCGCCAAGCCGTCGTCGGCGAAGGGCCGCTACCTGAAGAAGGTCACCTTCACCACCACGATGGGCCCGGGCATCCCGGTCGACCCGCTGCGGACCCGCAACCTCCTTTCCGAGGAAGCTGCGGTCTGAGTCTGAGATCACCAGAAAGGGCGTCCCCGCTAGCTGCGGGGGCGCCCTTTCTTCGTGTCTTATTGACAGCATGCCGACTTTCGCGTCGTTCGACGGGCTCCGGTTGCACTACACGGTGTGGGAGGGCGACGGCGCCCACCGCCCGGTGCTGCTGCAGCACGGTTTCGCCGCGGACACGAACGCGAACTGGATCTCCACGGGGGTCGTCGCGGCCCTGCGCTCGGCCGGCTTCACGGTGATTTCCCTGGACGCCCGCGGCCACGGCCGCTCCGAAAAGCCGCACGACGAGTCCCGCTACACCGAGGACGCGATGGCGCGGGACGTCTCGGCGCTGCTCGACGAGCTGGTCCTCGACGAGGTCTCGATGGTCGGCTACTCGATGGGCGCGATCATCGCGCTGACGGTGACGGCGTCCGACAAGCGCATCCGCTGCCTGGCCACGGGCGGCGTGGGCTCGGGCATCGTCGACTTCGGCGGCGTGGACCTGCGCGTGCTGAAGCCGGCGGACATCGCTTCGGCCCTGCTGGCGGAGGACCCGTCCTCGGTACCGCCGTCGGGGGTGCCGTTCCGCCTGCTGGCCGACGCGGTGGGCGGCGATCGCCGAGCGCTGGCGGCGGTGGCTTCGGCTTCCCGTCAGGGGCGCCTGGACCTCTCGGCGATCGGGGTGCCGACCTTGGTCCTGGCGGGCGAGCAGGACCAGCTGGCCGCCGAGCCGGAGCGCCTGGCGGCGGCGATCGCGGGAGCAAGGCTGGTCCGCATCCCGGGCGACCACATGACGGCGGTGATGTCACCGGCGTTCGCGGAGGCCCTGGTGTCTTTCCTGTCGGCTCCGCACCCGCGCTAGCGGCTGGTCGGCGTCGGCAGCGGGCAGGGCGTGGGTTCGTTGGTGTGCTCGACGATCAGCCATTGCCCCTTCGGCACCTTCGCCACGGTGAACGCGCCGAGCGCGGGACCGCCTTCGATGCCGAACTGGCACGAGCTGATCGTGAACCGATCGCCGGGGATCGGCTCCGAGACGTACGACGGCATCGATTCCGCGTACTTGTTCTTGTTGGTGACCTTGCGGTTCAGCTCGTGCACCGCGACCTGGCAGTCCGCGTAGCCCAGGTCCTGGGCGAACTTCTGCTGGATCGGCTCGTCCATCCGCCCGCACGCCTGCGGGACGAGGTTCTGCGCGATGGCGTCGTAGACCTCGCGGACGGCTTCGTACGGGCTCGTCGAAAGGATGTGGTTGGTCTGGTACTTCCCGCCGCCCTCCTGGGCGAGCTGCGCGGAGGTCTTGCCCGAGTCGTTGGGGAAGAAGTGGTTGTACAGCCACGTGCCCGCGACGCCGAGGATCACGATCGCCAAGACCCATGCGATCACCTTCTTGCCCAGCCAGCTCAGCCATCGCGGCGCTCGGCGGCGCTCGGTCGGGACGAGCTGGTAGCCGGGGGGAATGACCGGAGGCTGCCCGCCCGGCTGGGTGGCAGGCTGGGAAGAAGGCGCCTGGACCATCCCGGCATCCGGGGTGGGTGCCGGCTGGTTGCCCTGCTGGGCCTGCGTGAACCGCAGGTAGTCCTGGAACTGCTGGAACTGGCGGAACTGTTCGAGCTGCGCCGGGTCCACCGGCGGCTGGGGAGGAGCGCCCGCGGTGGGCGCGTTGGAGCCCGCCGGTTCGATCTCCGAGCCCGGCTTTCCGTCATCGCGCTGCTCCGCCACGTCACCATGATGCCCCCCGAGGGACCACAGGGAACCCCCAGGCGTCCTAAACGCAGGTCAGCGCGGGGGGTGCGAACACCCCTCCGAACCCATCACGTACACTTGACCACGGTTCTACCGAAGACCGCTGGTTTTCCCCGCCCAACACGGGGAACGAAGGTCCCGCACTCGCCGGGCGGCCCGCGCAGGAGGAACGAGGCGGGCACCCCAAAGTGCCCAACAACGCCCCGCGCCTGTCTGCGCGAGGGCGTTTCGTCGTTTCGGGGCTCCTCGAACGCCAGTGGAAACACTAGCCAAGAGAGGAGGCGACCATGGCGAAGCCCGACAAGGTGGCGGCCGTCGCCGAGATCGCGGAGAGCTTCCGCACCAGCTCGGCCACCGTCGTTACCCAGTACACCGGCCTCTCCGTGTCCCAGCTGTCCCAGCTGCGCCGCGCTCTCGGCACCAGTGCCAAGTACCGGGTCGCGAAGAACACCCTCGTCAAGCGTGCCGCCGAGGACGCTGGCGTCCAGGGGCTCGAGGACCTGTTCGTCGGCGCGACCGCCATCGCCTTCGTCGAGGGTGAAGCGGTCGACGCCGCCAAGGCGCTTCGCGACTTCGCGAAGGACAACAACGCGCTTGTGATCAAGGGCGGCTACATGGACGGCCGAGCGCTGTCCGTGGACGAGATCAACCGGATCGCCGATCTCGACAGCCGTGAGGTCCTGCTCGCCAAGGCGGCGGGCGCGTTCAAGGCGAAGCTGTCCCAGGCCGCCGCGCTGTTCCAGGCGCCGGCGTCCCAGGTCGCCCGCCTGGCTGCCGCGCTGGAGGAGAAGCAGCGCAACGCCGCCGGTACCGAAGCAGCCGAAGCACCCGCCGAGAGCTGATTTACCCCCACCCCGAACGTCTAGTTCGTTTTTCTGAGAGGAAGCCATCATGGCGAAGCTGAGCACCACCGAGCTGATCGACGCCTTCAAGGAGCTGACCCTCCTCGAGCTGTCCGAGTTCGTGAAGGAATTCGAAGAGGTCTTCGACGTGACCGCCGCCGCGCCGGTCGCCGTCGCCGCCGGCCCGGCCGCCGCCGCTGCCGCCCCGGTCGAGGAGCAGGACGAGTTCGACGTCGTCCTCGAGGGCGCCGGTGACAAGAAGATCCAGGTCATCAAGGTCGTCCGCGAGGTCGTCTCGGGCCTGGGCCTGAAGGAGGCCAAGGAGCTGGTCGAGGCCGCTCCCAAGGCCCTCCTGGAGAAGGTCGACAAGGAGGCCGCCGAGGCCGCCAAGGAGAAGCTCGAGGCTGCGGGCGCCAAGATCTCCATCAAGTGATTCCGGGCGCGCAAGCGCCTATGCACCACCTCGAGAAAGGGGCGGGCATCCACTTCGGATGCCCGCCCCTTTCCGCGTCTACGACTTCCTGAGCTGGGAGCCCGCCGCAACCCCTAGGAGCGGTGTCCGGATCGCCCCGGGGTCCCTAAATCGTGGATCGGGGGTCGCTCGGACCTGCGCCATTGCCCCGTTTGGGCTACCGTGCTGCCAGTTGGCGATCACGGCGGGGTGACGATGAACCCGGGGCTGGCCAGAAAAGAAAACTGGTGAGTAACCTGTTCGCACTCAGCTCGTTGCACCTGGTTGACGCGGGTTCGTGGGCGCCACCGGCCCACACTCGCCGCCGGCGTGGGTGGCAGGGTGTGGCAGCGGGCGCAATGACGCGGAACAGCTCCTGGAGGTGCGATGGGTGCCGAGGTGGTCATCGAAGGTCTGACGAAGTCCTTCGGTAAGCAGGCCATCTGGCGGGACGTCACGTTGACGCTCCCCCCGGGCGAAGTGTCGGCCATGCTCGGCCCGTCGGGGACCGGCAAGTCGGTCTTCCTGAAGTCGATGATCGGGCTGCTCAAGCCCGACCGCGGCCGCTGCATGATCAACGGGGTGGACATCGTCACCTGCTCCGAGCACAAGCTGTACGAGATCCGGAAGCTCTTCGGTGTCCTCTTCCAGGACGGCGCGCTGTTCGGCTCGATGAACCTCTACGACAACGTCGCCTTCCCGCTGCGCGAGCACACGAAGAAGTCCGAGACGGAAATCCGCCGGATCGTGCTCGAAAAGCTCGACATGACCGGTCTGAACGGCGCCGACAAGAAGCTGCCGGGCGAGATCTCCGGCGGGATGCGCAAGCGCGCCGGCCTGGCCCGCGCCCTGGTGCTCGACCCGGAGATCATCCTGGTCGACGAGCCGGACTCGGGCCTCGACCCGGTTCGCACCACCTACATCTCGCAGCTGTTCCTCGACGTCAACGCGCAGATCGACGCGACGTTCCTGATCGTCACGCACAACATCAACCTGGCCCGCACGGTGCCGGACAACCTGGGCATGCTCTTCCGCAAGGAACTGGTCATGTTCGGCCCGCGCGAGGTGCTGCTGACCAGCGAAGAGCCGGTCGTCAAGCAGTTCCTCAACGGCAAGATGCAGGGCCCGATCGGTATGTCCGAGGAAAAGGACAGCGCCCAGATAGCCGCCGAGCAGGCGATGTTCGAAGCCGGCCACCACGCGGGCGGGGTCGAGGACGTCTCCGGCGTGCCGCCGCAGATGCAGCCGACGCCGGGCGTGCCCACCCGGATGGGTGCCGTCCGCCGCAAGGACCGGGTCATGGAGATCATGCACCGGCTGCCGCCGGCCGCGCAGGAAAGCATCATCGAGTCGCTGAGCCCGGAGGAGCAGCGCCACTACGGCGTGCGGCCGCACCGCGGGCAGCCGCAGCAGGTCGGCGCCCGTCCGCAGGGTGACGGCGGTGTCCCGAACCAGCACCACGGGCAGCTGCCCGCCGAACAGGTGGCGCGGATCCCCGGCGGCCAGCCGCCGAGAACCGGCACGCACCGAATGCCACCGAACAACGGGCCAGGTGGCCGGTGAGCTCTCCCGCAACACAGGCGAAGATTCCCGGGATCGGCATGCTCCGCGAGACCGGGAACCTGTTCGCTCTCGGCCTGGACATCGTCCGCGGCCTGTTCCAGCGCCCGTTCCAGCTGCGGGAGTTCATCCAGCAGTCGTGGTTCATCGCGAGCGTGACGATCCTGCCGACGGCCCTGGTGGCCATCCCGTTCGGCGCCGTCATCTCGCTGCAGTTCGGGTCGCTCGCCCGCCAGCTGGGCGCGCAGTCCTACACCGGCGCGGGCTCCGTGCTCGCCACCGTGCAGCAGGCCAGTCCGCTGGTCACCGCGCTGCTGGTGGCGGGCGCAGGAGGAAGCGCCGTCTGTGCTGATATCGGCGCGCGGACCATCCGCGAAGAGATCGCCGCCATGGAGGTGCTCGGCGTCTCCGCGGTCCAGCGGCTGATCGTGCCGCGCACCCTGGCCATGATGCTGGTCGCGCTCCTGCTCAACGGCATGGTCAGCGTCATCGGCGTGCTCGGCGGCTACTTCTTCAACGTCGTGCTGCAGGGCGGGACGCCGGGCGCCTACCTGGCCAGCTTCTCCGCCCTCGCGCAGCTGCCCGACCTCTGGGTCGGTGAGCTCAAGGCGCTGATCTTCGGGTTCATCGCCGCCGTCGTCGCGTCTTACCGGGGCTTGAACCCCTCCGGCGGCCCGAAGGGCGTCGGGGACGCGGTGAACCAGTCGGTGGTCATCACGTTCCTGCTGCTGTTCGTCGTGAACTTCGTGATCACCCTGATCTACCTGCAGATCGTGCCCGGAAAGCTGGACTAGCGCCATGACGTTCCTCCAGGGCGCTAAACGCGTCGTAAATCGACCCCTCCAGACGCTGGACACCCTCGGCGACCAGATGTCGTTCTACGGCCGCGCGCTGCTGTGGACGCCGCGGACGCTGCGCCGCTACACCAAAGAGGTGCTCCGGCTGCTGGCCGAGGTCAGCTTCGGCTCCGGCTCGCTGGCGGTCATCGGCGGCACGGTCGGCGTGATGGTCGGCCTGACGCTGTTCACCGGTGTCCTCGTCGGCCTCCAGGGCTACTCGGCGCTGAACTCGATCGGCACGTCGGCCTTCACCGGCTTCCTGACCGCGTTCTTCAACACCCGCGAGATCGCTCCGCTGGTCGCCGGGCTCGCCCTGAGCGCCACCGTCGGCGCCGGGTTCACCGCCCAGCTCGGCGCGATGCGGATCTCCGAGGAGATCGACGCCCTCGAGGTCATGGGCGTGCCGAGCCTGCCGTACCTGGTCACGACGCGGATCATCGCCGGGTTCGTCGCGGTCATCCCGCTCTACATCATCGGCCTGCTGAGCTCGTACCTCGCGTCGAGACTGGTCGTCATCTACATCTACCACCAGTCGGCCGGCACCTACGACCACTACTTCGACCTGTTCCTGCCACCGCAGGACGTGCTCTATTCCTTCATCAAGGTGCTGCTGTTCAGCGTCCTGATCATCCTGTCGCACTGCTACTTCGGGTACCGGGCGACCGGCGGCCCGGCCGGTGTCGGCGTCGCGGTCGGCAAGGCCGTGCGGCTGTCCATCGTCACGGTGTCGATCATGAACTTCTTCATCGGGTTCGCCATCTGGGGAACCGACGTCACGGTAAGGATCGCGGGATGAGGACGCTCCGACGCAGGCTGCTCGGCCTGCTGCTCATCGCCGTGATGGTCGGCGGGGTGGCGCTGTCCATCGCGCTCTACGACAAGGCGTTCACGCCGGTCGTCACGGTCAAGCTGCAGGCCGACAAGATCGGCAACCAGCTGATCAAGCAGTCCGACGTCAAGGTGCGCGGGCTGATCGTCGGCTCGGTGCAGGACATCGTCGCCACCGACCACGGCGCCGAGCTGACCCTGGCGCTCCAGCCGGAGTCCGCGAAGCTCATCCCGGAGAACGTCTCGGCGCGGTTCCTGCCCAAGACGCTCTTCGGCGAGCGGTTCGTCTCGCTGGAGATCCCGAAGGACCCGTCGGCGAAGACCCTGGCCAGCGGGGACGTCATCCCGCAGGACCGCACGTCGAGCGCGGTCGAGCTGGAGCAGGCGTTCTCCCACCTGATGCCGGTGCTGCAGGCGGTGCAGCCGCAGAAGCTGTCGGCGACGCTCACGGCGATTTCGACGGCGCTGTCCGGCCGCGGCGACCAGCTCGGCGACACCCTCTCGCAGCTGGGCACCTACATCGGCGAGCTGAACCCGCACGAGCCGGAACTGCAGCACAACCTCAAAGCGCTCGCGGAGTTCTCCGACCACCTGAAGGACGCGGCACCCGATCTGGTGCAGAGCCTGGACAACCTGAGCACGACGACCCGGACCGTGGTCGACGAGCGGCAGAACCTGTCGAACCTCTACGGCAGCCTGACCCAGGCCTCGGTGGACCTGCAGACGTTCCTGCAGAACAACAAGGACAACATCATCTCCCTCGTCGACACCGCCCGGCCGACGGCCGAACTGCTGGCGAAGTACGCGCCGGAGTACCCCTGCGTGATCTCCCAGATGGCCAAGAACGTGCCGCTGATCGACCAGGCGCTGGGCAAGGGCACCAACCAGCCCGGCCTGCACGCGACCATCGAGATCATCGTGCCGCGCGCGCCGTACCAGGCCGGCAAGGAAGAGCCGCGGTTCGACGACAAGCGCGGCCCGCGCTGCTACGACATCAAGGACATCCCGAAGCCGTTCCCGTCCGAGCCGCCGGACGGCGCGTTCAAGGACGGCACGCTGCACCAGGCCGCGCCGAAGAGCGCCGGCGAGGGCCTCAACCCGGCCAAGTTCAAGGCCGACGCGGCCGGCAACGGCGGCAGCGGTGGTGACCTGGCGTATTCGACGGCGGAGCAGGGCTTCCTGGCCGATCTCCTCGGCCCGCAGCTGGGCATGACCGCCGCGGACGTCCCGGGCTGGAGCTCGCTGCTCGTCGGCCCGCTGTACCGGGGTGCGGAGGTGACGGTCAAGTGAGGGGCCTGCTCGCGCCGCTGATCAAGCTCGGCATCTTCGTGGTGGTCACCGTGCTGTTCACGACGATCCTCGGGATCAGCATCGCCAACATCAACACCACCAGCACCAACGCCTACAAGGCCCGCTTCACCGACGCGACGCTGCTGCTGCCCAACGACGACGTCCGCATCGCCGGCGTCCGGGTCGGGCAGGTCAAGGACGTGCACATCGTCGACAAGCGGCAGGCCGAGGTCGAGTTCGAGGTCGACGCCGGCCGGACGCTGCCGGCCGGGGTGACCGCGCAGATCAAGTTCCGCAACCTGGTCGGCCAGCGGTACGTCTCGCTCGGCGAGGGCGACGACAGCGCCGGCAAGACCCTGCAGCCCGGCGGCACCATCCCGCTGGAGCGGACCACGCCGGCGCTGGACCTGACCGAGCTGTTCAACGGCTTCAAGCCGCTGTTCACCGCGCTCAACCCCGAGGACGTCAACAAGCTGTCCTACGAGGTCATCCAGGTCCTGCAGGGCGAGGGCGGCACCGTGGAGAGCCTGCTGTCGCACACGGCGTCGCTGGCCACCACGATCGCCGACAAGGACCAGGTGATCGGCGAGGTGATCGACAACCTCAACTCGGTGCTCGACACGGTCAACGCGCACACCCCGCAGCTCAACGACCTGATCGTGAAGCTGCAGCAGCTGGTGTCCGGGCTGGCCGCCGACCGCAAGCCGATCGGCGACGCGATCGAGAGCCTCGGCAACCTGGCCCAGACGACGTCCGGGCTGCTCGGCGAGGTCCGCGAGCCGCTGAAGAACGACATCAGCGCGCTCGGGAACCTGACGAGCGCGCTGAACAAGAACGAGCCGGAGCTGGAGCACTTCATCCAGTTCCTGCCGACCAAGGTGAGCACGCTGACCCGCACCGCGGACTACGGCTCCTGGTTCAACTTCTACGCCTGTGAGTTCTCCGGGAGCGTGAGCTTGCCGCCACTGATCAACGACGTCGCCCTGCCCCTGATTCCGGCGAACCGGGCGAGGTGCCAGGGATGAAGTCCTTCCAGAAGCGCAACCCCGTGCCGATCGCGCTGGTCGGGATCGTCGTGCTGGCGCTCGCCTTCACCGCCGCGCTCAACTCCGACGACCTGCCGGTGATCGGCGGCGGCACCACCTACAGCGCCGAGTTCAGCGAGGCGTCCGGGCTGCAGAAGGACAACGACGTCCGGATCGCCGGCGTCAAGGTCGGCAAGGTCAGCGACATCGCGCTCGACGGCGCGTCGGTGAAGGTGTCGTTCAAAGTCAAGGACGCCTGGCTGGGCGACCGGACCAGTGCCGCGATCAAGATCAAGACGTTGCTCGGGCAGAAGTACCTGTCGCTGGACCCGCAGGGCGAAAGCGCACTGAACCCGGGCAGCGGCATTCCGCGGGACCGCACGATGGCGCCCTACGACGTGCTCGACGCCTTCCGCGGGCTGTCCCAGACCGTCGACAACATCGACACCAAGCAGCTGGCGCAGAGCTTCGACACGATCTCGCGGACCTTCGCCAACACGCCGGAGGACGTGAAGG
Organism: Amycolatopsis sp. NPDC024027; assembly: GCF_040638975.1. Classification (NCBI taxonomy): domain Bacteria; kingdom Bacillati; phylum Actinomycetota; class Actinomycetes; order Pseudonocardiales; family Pseudonocardiaceae; genus Amycolatopsis; species Amycolatopsis sp. NPDC024027. The sequence continues at coordinate 29,319 of NZ_JBEZYY010000013.1, read as the reverse complement.
GCGCGCTGTCGGGGCTGTCGAAGCTGTCGGACACGATCGCGTCGCGTGACCAGCAGCTGTCGAACCTGCTGGCCAACACCCGCGAGGTGTCGCAGACGCTGGTCGACCGCGACGCCGAGGTGCAGAAGCTGCTGACCGACGGCAACGACCTGCTCGCCGAGCTGGCCAAGCGGGAGGACGCGATCACCGCGCTGCTGGACGGCTCCCGCCAGCTGGCCACGCAGCTGCAGGGCCTGATCGACGACAACGACAAGCAGCTCGACCCGGTGCTGACCCAGCTCGACCAGCTGACGTCGATGCTGCAGCGCAACCAGGACTCGCTGGCCGAGGGGCTCAAGAAGTTCGCGCCCTTCATCCGCGTCTTCACCAACACCATCGGCAACGGCCGCTGGTTCGACAACTACATCTGCGGCCTGCTGCTGCCGTCGTTCGGTCCGATCAACGAAGAGGGGTGCTACACGAAATGAGTGACACCCGCTTCGGGATGGCCCTGACCCGGGGCTTCACCATCGCGATCGTGCTCGCGCTCGTCGTCGCCGGCGGGATCTGGTGGACCCTCAAGGACGCCGGCCGCAACCACCTGACCGCGTACTTCGCCGGCGCCGTCGGCCTGTACGAGGGCAACAGCGTGCGGATGCTCGGCGTCGACATGGGCACGGTCACCAAGATCCAGCCCATGGGCAACCAGGTGAAGGTCGACTTCGAGTACGACCGCTCGGTGGCCGTCCCGGCCGACGCGAAGGCGCTCATCGTGGCGCCGTCGCTGGTGTCGGACCGCTACGTCCAGCTGGCCCCGGCCTACACCGGCGGCCCGCGCATCTCCGACGGCGCGGTCATCGGCCTCGACCGCACCGAGGTGCCCCTGGAGGTCGACCAGCTCGCGTCGAGCCTGGCCCGGGTCAGCGAGACCCTCGGCCCGAACGGCGCCAACAAGTCCGGCTCGCTGTCGAACCTGCTGAACACCGCGGCGGCCAACGTCGACGGCAACGGCCAGGCCCTGCACGACACGATCACCAAGCTCGGCCAGGCGGCCGGCACGCTGTCGGGCAACAAGGACGACCTGTTCTCCACCGTGGAGAACCTGGGCAAGTTCTCGCAGACGCTGGCCGACTCCGACAAGCAGGTCCGCACCTTCGAGGGACGGCTCGCCGACGTCAGCGGCTACCTGGCGTCCGAAAAGGACAACCTGGCCGCGACCGTGCAGCAGCTGGGCACGACGCTCACCGCGGTGCAGGCGTTCATCGACCAGAACCACGACCGGTTGAAGTCCAATGTGGACAAGCTGGCCGGCATCACCAAGGTGCTCGTCGACCAGCGCAGCTCGCTCGCCGAGATCCTGGACGTCGCCCCGGTCGGCCTGAGCAACCTGGTCAACACCTACAACGGCGCGGCGGGCACGCTCGACGCCCGGCCGAACCTCAACGAACTGACCCAGCCGCCGCTGGTGATGATCTGCCGGCTGCTCAAGCAGGTCGGCACCAACAGCATCCCGGACGTGCTCGGCAACGCCTGCGAGAGCATCGCCGGCGTGGTCGACAAGGTGATCCCGCTGCCGTCCGTGGCGCAGACCGTGCAGGCCCTGCAGTCCGGTCAGCTGCCGCCGCTGCCGCTGCCCATCGCCGGGCAGCTTTACGGAGGTGGCCAGTGAAAAAGCTACTGACCGTCGGAGTGCTGGTCACGGCGTCCGCGCTGACGCTGTCCGGCTGTGCTTTCAAGGGCATCTACGACCTGCCGCTGCCCGGTGGCGCCGACCTCGGCGACCACCCGTACACGGTGAACGTCGAGTTCCGCGACGTGCTCGACCTGACCCCGCAGGCCGGGGTGAAGGTCGACGAGGTGCCGGTCGGCCGGGTCGAGAACGTCGGGCTCACCAAGGACGGCTGGCACGCGCTGGTCACGCTGCGGGTCAACGGCGGCATCAAGCTGCCGGCCAACGCGATCGCCAACGTCAAGCAGTCCAGCCTGCTCGGTGAGAAGTATGTCGAGCTGGCCTCGCCCGGCGCCGACCAGGCCCACGGCAAGCTCGCCGACAACGCGACCATCCCGCTGGCCCGCACGAACCGCAGCGTCGAGGTCGAAGAGCTGCTCGGGGCGCTGTCCCTGCTGCTCAACGGCGGGGGCGTCGACCAGCTGAACACCATCACCAAGGAGCTCAACAACGCCACGTCCGGCCGCGAACCGGACATCAAGGCGTTGCTGGACAACGCGAACCAGCTGGTGACGAACCTCGACCGGCAGTCGAAGAACATCACCCGGGCCATCGACGGGCTGAACCGGCTCTCCTCGACCCTCAACGACCAGAAGGACAAGCTGGTCGGCGCGGTCGACAACCTCGGGCCCGGGCTCGGCGTGCTGGAGCAGCAGCGCGGCCAGCTGGTCACCATGCTGCAGGCGCTGGACAACCTCTCCGGCGTCGCCACCGACACGGTGAACAAGTCGCAGAAGGACCTCGTCGCCGACCTGAAGGCGCTGACGCCGACGCTGCAGAAGCTCGGCGAGGCGGGCAACGACCTGCCGAAGGCGCTGGAGATCCTGCTGACGTTCCCGTTCAGCGACCAGGCCGTCAACGGCGTCAAGGGCGACTACTTCAACCTGTTCGCGAAGGTGGACCTGAACCTGAAGACCGTGGTGGAGAACCTGGGCAACAGCCGGCAGAACGCCCTGTCGGGGCAGCTGCCGCTGGCCGGCCTGACCGGCGGGGTCCAGGGCACACCGGCCAACCAGCCGCCGCCGCTGCCGATCCCCGGCACCGGGCAACAGCAGTCGAAGCCGGGCCTGGGCAACCTCTTCGGGCTCCTGCCGGGAGGTGCGGGCTGATGCTGATCCGCCGGACGAAGATCCAGCTGATCGCCTTCGTGGTGATCTCGGTCGTCGCGATCGTCTACGCGCTGATCCGGTTCGCCGGGCTCGGCAGCGTGTTCGGCAACGACGGCTACACGGTGAAGCTGCAGCTCAACGAGTCGGGCGGCATCTTCACCAACGCCGAGGTGACCTACCGCGGCTACAACATCGGCCGGGTCGGCGAAATGCGGCTCACCCAGACCGGGCTCGAGGCCGACCTGAACATCGACCCGTCGGCGCCGAAGGTGCCCGCGGACCTCGACGCCGTCGTCGCCAACCGGTCGGCGGTCGGCGAGCAGTACGTCGACCTCAAGCCGAAGGCCGACAAGGGCCCGTACCTGGCGTCGGGTTCGGTCATCCCGGCGTCGAAGACGACCACCCCGGTGAGCACCGACCGGCTGATCGGCGACCTCGACTCGCTCGCCGCGTCGGTCCCGGTCGACTCGCTGCGCACGGTCGTCGACGAGTCCTACGACGCCTTCCGCGGCACCGGCGGCGACCTGCAGAAGCTGCTGGACACCGCCCGCAGCTTCACCACCACCGCGCAGCAGTACCTGCCGCAGACGATCCAGCTGCTGGACGCCGGCGGCCAGGTGCTGGACACGCAGAACGCCGAGGCGGCGAACTTCGCCTCGTTCAGCAAGAGCCTCAACGAGCTCACCGGCACGCTGAAGAACTCCGACGGCGACCTGCGCAAGCTCATCGGCGTCACGCCGCAGGTGGCGTCCCAGATCAGCCAGGTGCTGGCCGAGTCCGGCCCGGGCCTGGGCGCGCTGACGGCGAACCTGCTCACCACGGCCAACCTGACCGTGACCCGCCTCGACGGGATCGAGCAGGGCCTGGTCACCTACCCGGCGCTGGCCGGGGCGGCGAGCAGCGTGGCGCCCGGCGACGGCACCGCGCACCTCGGCCTGGTGCTCAACCTGTTCAACCCGCCGGCCTGCACCAAGGGGTACCTCCCGTATTCGCAGTTCCGCACCGGGAACGACCTTTCCGCGAAGCCGGCGAAGGAAGACGCGTACTGTGCCGAACCGAAGGGCAGCCCGATCAACGTCCGCGGGGCGCAGAACGCGCCCTACGGCGGGGTGCCGGTCGCGCCGTCGGACAGCGACGTCTCGGCCAACGCGAACCGGCCGGCCGAAGAGCTGGCCGAGGAGCGGAACACCCGGGGTGTGCCGGGCATCGTCGGCAGCCCCGGCGTCAGCCTCACCAGCCTGGGCTCGCTGCTCGGCCTGACCTGACGCCGATTTTGACGACCGTTACCTACCCTGGAGTGTCATGAGCACGGACGAGCCGGCCGCCACGGCAGTGGCGGAGGAGCCCTCCCCGACGCCGTCGAAGGATCCCTCGCGGACCCTGGTGCTCGGCGCCGCGGCACTGGCACTGGCCGCCCTCATCGCGGCGGCGATCTTCGGCGTCCTGTGGTGGGTGGCGGCGAACGACGACAACGCCGGCCTGGCGGCGTCGCGCGATGCCGTGGTGAAGGCGGGCACCAACGCGCTGAAGGCCTACACCGAAGTCGACTACAACGACCTCGACGGCTTCTTCGCCCGGCAGAAGGCCGTGTCGGACGACAAGATGGCGCAGCAGATCGACCAGTCGGCGCCGACGTTCCGCAAGGCGCTCTCGGACGCCAAGACGAAGGTCACCACGGACGTCCAGGACGTCGCCGTCGAGGAGCTGGACGACCACGAAGGCAAGGCCAGCTTCCTCGCCGCGATCGCCACCACCGTCACCCAGGGGGACAAGAGCAGCGCGAAGCCGTTGCGCCTCGAAGTCTCGATGACCCGGGTGGGCGATGATTGGAAGCTGTCCGGCATCGACAGCGTCCCGCTCGTCGCGGCCGGCCAGTAGCTTTACCCAGAAGGAGCCCGTAGTGCCCCCCTCCCGCCGCCAGCCGCCGCGCAGCACCCCGTCGCCGTCGCGGCGTCCCCGCGTGGCCGGGCTGCGCAAGCCCCCGACGGACGAGACCGCCGCCGAGCGGACCGGTCAGCTGCCCGCCGTGCCGCCCGCGAAGCCGCGTCCGCGGCCGGCGCCGCGGCCGGCACCCCGGCCGGCCGCCGAGCCGGCCGAGCCGGTGGAGTCCACCAGCGGGCGGCTCGACGACCTGGCGCCCGCCGAGGACACGCAGGTGTTCGCGCCGGTCGGCACCGGTGCCGAAGAAGAGCCGCAGGTCGACGCGCTCACGGGTGAGCCCCCGGCCGACGAGGAGGAAGCCCCGGCGCGGCCGGCGCCGCGGCGGAAGAAGCGGGACACCGGGATCGCGAAGCCGACCGAGGAATCCGAGGTCCCCGTCTCGGATGCGGATCCGGAGCCGGAGAAGCCCGCGGGTTCGAAGGTGCCGAGGCCGTACCTCGTGGCGGGTGCGCTGGTGCTGGTCGCGCTGGTCCTGGGCGGGCTGGCGTTCTGGTTCAAGTCCGAAGAGGTGAAGGTCTCCTCGGCGACGAGCAACACGGCCCTGCTGGACGTCGCGAAGACCGCGCAGGTCAAGGACGCGGTGTCGAAGGCGGCCGAGGCGCTGTTCTCCTACGACTTCAACAACATCAAGAAGACCGAGGACGCGGCGAACGACCTGCTCGCCAACGACGACGTCAAGAACAAGTACAACTCGCTGATGGGCGAGGTGAAGCGGCTGGCGCCGGCCCAGAAGATGATCGTGACGTGCAAGGTGACGCGCGCGGCGGTGATCATGCTCAACGGCGACCTGGCGAAGGTGATGGTCTTCGTCGACCAGACCTCGACCCGCACGGACACGAAGAAGACGACGGCGGGCACGGCCCAGCTCCACCTGAACGCCCAGCTCCAGGGCGCCAAGTGGAAGATCACCGACATGGACACCTACAACGCCCCGAAGGTCCCGGCGGCGTCGCAGGCACCCTCGTCGGCGCCGGCGTCCCCCTCGCCGTCCAAGTAGGTCCACCGGGCGGTCTCCGCCTTTCTCGCACGGCGGGAATCGCGGGTCGCCGGCGGGCGCGGCATCGCGGTGTTCCGGTGGGAGCGCCGCCCGGACCCGGGTGGCCGAGCGGGCACGAAGGGTGGTCACGTCGCTGTGCCGCGCAGCGCGGGCCCCGGAGGGCTCGTCGCGCTGTCGCGTGCTCACATCGCCGTGAGGGGCGCGTGGGCGGGTGGGTGGCGCCGCGCGGGCCTCACGCACTCACGCCGCCGCGGACGGCCGTAAGCGCTCTCTCGCGCCTCCGAACCGGACTTTCGAAGTCCCCGATCCGTCCCCGATCCGCGAAATCTCCGCTCCCGACACGCCCGGATCCACTCCGCCCGAGTGGCCTGCGCCATACCCCTCGATCCGGGCGAAACCCCAGGTAGAGCCCCTCAAGGTGGCGTTACCGGCGGGTAGCTGGAATGATATTCGGCCGCTCACGCTCCGCTGACCCTCTTCCACGCTGCGCCAACCGGCGGGACCCCCGTGTGGCATCTTGACTGGAAGCTCCGGTGGGGTCACGCTTACTCCCAACGGCGAAACCGGGGCCCTTGCGGGAGGGACCTCCGGGTCGCCCGGAGGCATACCTGAAGACGTTGCGAAGCAGGCTGGGCCCCATCGGGAGCGCCCCCTGGACAGACCGCGACGTTCGGGCTAGACTGTCTCTTTGCGCTGCCCTCTTTCAGGCTGCCCGGAGCCGGTAGTTAGGATAGTGGGCACACGGCACCCTTGACAGTCGCTCATAGCTGTTGCTATGGCGGCCGTCACCGCTCATTGTCCCCGGAAGGACGCATCTTGGCAGTCTCTCCCGCGAACCAGGCCACTGCTGCGACCACCTCGGCTGAATCTCGCTCGGAGGCCACGGGAATCCCCGGCGCGCCCAAGCGGGTTTCCTTCGCAAAGATTCGCGAACCCCTGAACACCCCCAACCTGCTCGACGTCCAGATCCAGTCGTTCCAGTGGTTCACCGGGGACGAAGCGTGGTTCCAGCGCCGTGTCGAGGCAGGTGAAGAGAACCCGGTCGGCGGCCTCGAAGAGGTCCTCAACGAGATCTCCCCGATCGAAGACTTCTCCGGTTCGATGTCCCTGTCCTTCTCCGCTCCGCGCTTCGACGAGGTCAAGGCCTCGATCGAGGAGTGCAAGGACAAGGACATGACGTACGCGGCCCCGCTGTTCGTCACGGCGGAGTTCGTCAACAACAACACGGGCGAGATCAAGAGCCAGACGGTCTTCCTGGGCGACTTCCCGGTGATGACCGACAAGGGCACCTTCGTCATCAACGGCACCGAGCGTGTCGTGGTGTCCCAGCTGGTCCGCTCGCCGGGCGTCTACTACTCCAAGGACATCGACAAGACGAGCGACAAGGACGTCTTCAGCGTCCGGGTCATCCCGAGCCGCGGTGCCTGGCTGGAGTTCGACGTCGACAAGCGCGACACCGTCGGCGTCCGCATCGACCGCAAGCGCCGCCAGCCGGTCACCGTGCTGCTGAAGGCGCTCGGCTGGACCACCGAGGCGATCCGCGAGCGCTTCTCCTTCTCGGAGACGCTGCTCGCCACCCTCGAGAAGGACCACACCGCCGGCACCGACGAGGCGCTGCTCGACATCTACCGCAAGCTCCGCCCGGGCGAACCGCCCACGAAGGAGAGCGCGCAGACCCTGCTGGAGAACCTGTTCTTCAAGGCGAAGCGCTACGACCTGGCCAAGGTCGGCCGGTACAAGGTCAACAAGAAGCTGGGCCTCTCGACCCCGATCGAGAACGGGACGCTGACCGAAGAGGACATCGTCACGATCATCGAGTACCTGGTCCGGCTGCACGCCGGCGAGGACAAGATGACCGCGGCGAACAACACCGAGATCCCGGTCGAGACCGACGACATCGACCACTTCGGCAACCGCCGGATCCGGACCGTCGGCGAGCTGATCCAGAACCAGATCCGGGTCGGCCTGTCGCGCACCGAGCGCGTCGTCCGCGAGCGCATGACCACGCAGGACGTCGAGGCGATCACCCCGCAGACCCTGATCAACATCCGCCCGATCGGCGCGGCGATCAAGGAGTTCTTCGGCACCTCGCAGCTGTCGCAGTTCATGCAGCAGACGAACCCGATCGACGGCCTGACCCACAAGCGCCGCCTCAACGCGCTGGGCCCGGGTGGTCTGTCGCGTGAGCGCGCCGGCATGGAGGTCCGCGACGTCCACCCGTCGCACTACGGCCGGATGTGCCCGATCGAGACGCCGGAAGGCCCGAACATCGGCCTGATCGGCTCGCTCTGCTCGTACGCGCGGGTCAACCCGTTCGGCTTCATCGAGACGCCGTACCGCAAGGTCGTCGAGGGCCGGGTCACCGACCAGATCGACTACCTGACCGCGGACGAAGAAGACCGGTTCGTCAAGGCCCAGGCCAACGCGCCGATCTCCGACGACGGCACCTTCATCGAAGACCGCGTCCTGGTCCGCCGGAAGGGCGGCGAGGTCGAGCTGATCGACCCGCTCGACGTCGACTACATGGACGTGTCGCCGCGGCAGATGGTCTCGATCGCGACGGCGATGATCCCGTTCCTCGAGCACGACGACGCGAACCGCGCGCTGATGGGCGCGAACATGCAGCGTCAGGCCGTGCCGCTGCTGCGCAGCCAGGCGCCGTACGTCGGTACCGGCGTGGAGCTGCGGGCCGCGATCGACTCCGGCGACATGCTGGTCGCCGAGCAGTCGGGCGTGGTGGAGGAGCTGTCGGCGGACCTGATCACGGTCATGCACGACGACGGCACGCGGAAGAGCTACAGCCTCTACAAGTTCCGCCGCTCGAACCACGGCACCTGCTTCAACCACCGCCCGATCGTCAACGAGGGCGACCGGATCGAAGCCGGCCAGGTCATCGCCGACGGCCCGTCCACCGAAAACGGTGAGGTGGCGCTCGGCAAGAACCTGCTGGTCGCGGTCATGCCGTGGGAGGGCCACAACTACGAGGACGCGATCATCCTCTCCGAGCGCCTGGTGCAGGACGACGTGCTGACGTCGATCCACATCGAGGAGCACGAGATCGACGCCCGCGACACGAAGCTGGGCGCCGAGGAGATCACCCGGGACATCCCGAACGTCTCCGAGGAGGTGCTGGCCGACCTCGACGAGCGCGGCATCATCCGGATCGGTGCCGAGGTCCGCGACGGCGACATCCTGGTCGGCAAGGTCACGCCGAAGGGCGAGACCGAGCTGACCCCGGAGGAGCGCCTGCTCCGCGCGATCTTCGGCGAGAAGGCCCGCGAGGTCCGCGACACCTCCCTGAAAGTGCCGCACGGCGAGACCGGCAAGGTCATCGGCATCCGCGTGTTCTCGCGCGAGGACGACGACGAGCTGCCCCCGGGCGTCAACGAGCTGGTCCGCGTCTACGTGGCCCAGAAGCGCAAGATCCAGCCGGGCGACAAGCTCGCCGGCCGGCACGGGAACAAGGGTGTCATCGGCAAGATCCTGCCGGTCGAGGACATGCCGTTCATGGAGGACGGCACCCCGGTCGACATCATCCTGAACACCCACGGTGTCCCGCGACGGATGAACATCGGCCAGATCCTCGAGCTGCACCTGGGCTGGCTGGCTTCGCAGGGCTGGACGATCGAGGGCAACCCGGACTGGGCGAAGAACCTGTCGCCCGAGCTCCGTGACGTCGAGCCCGGCACGAACACCGCCACCCCGGTGTTCGACGGCGCCAAGGAAGACGAGCTCACCGGCCTGCTCAGCAGCACGAAGCCGAACCGCGACGGCGAGCGGATGGTGAAGGAGAACGGGAAGGCCAACCTGTTCGACGGCCGTTCCGGCGAGCCGTACCCGTACCCGGTCGCGGTCGGCTACATGTACATCCTGAAGCTGCACCACCTGGTCGACGACAAGATCCACGCCCGCTCCACCGGTCCGTACTCGATGATCACGCAGCAGCCGCTGGGTGGTAAGGCGCAGTTCGGTGGCCAGCGCTTCGGTGAGATGGAGTGCTGGGCGATGCAGGCGTACGGCGCCGCCTACACGCTGCAGGAGCTGCTGACGATCAAGTCGGACGACGTGGTCGGCCGCGTCAAGGTGTACGAGGCCATCGTCAAGGGGGAGAACATCCCCGAGCCGGGCATCCCGGAGTCGTTCAAGGTGCTCCTCAAGGAGCTCCAGTCGCTGTGCCTCAACGTCGAGGTGCTCTCCAGCGACGGCTCCTCGATCGAGATGCGCGACTCCGACGACGAGGACCTCGAGCGCGCCGCGGCCAACCTCGGCATCAACCTGTCCCGCAACGAGTCGCCCTCGGTGGACGACGTCGTGCACTGATCGCGAGCTGAGCCGGGGCCTGCCTCCCGTGGGCCCCGGCTCGCCCGCCAACCCCCTCTAGCCGAAACAACCCCAAGGGGATCTAGACGTGCTGGACGTCAACTTTTTCGATGAGCTCCGGATTGGCCTCGCCACCGCCGACGACATCCGTCAGTGGTCCTACGGCGAGGTCAAGAAGCCGGAGACCATCAACTACCGGACGCTCAAGCCCGAGAAGGACGGCCTCTTCTGCGAGAAGATCTTCGGCCCGACCCGGGACTGGGAGTGCTACTGCGGCAAGTACAAGCGCGTTCGCTTCAAGGGCATCATCTGTGAGCGCTGCGGCGTCGAGGTGACCCGCGCGAAGGTGCGCCGCGAGCGGATGGGCCACATCGAGCTGGCCGCCCCGGTCACCCACATCTGGTACTTCAAGGGTGTTCCGTCCCGCCTGGGCTACCTGCTGGACCTGGCGCCGAAGGACCTCGAGAAGATCATCTACTTCGCGGCTTACGTCATCACCGGCGTGAACACGGAGCTGCGCCACAACGACCTGCCGACCCTCGAGAACGAGATCGGCGTCGAGCGCAAGAACCTCGAGACCAAGCGTGACGCCGACATCGAGGCCCGCGCGCAGAAGCTCGAAGCCGACCTGGCCGCGCTGGAGGCGGAGGGCGCCAAGTCCGACGTCCGCCGCAAGGTCAAGGAGGGCGGCGAGCGCGAGATGCGCCAGCTGCGCGACCGCGCCGGCCGCGAGCTGGACCGCCTCGAGGAGGTCTGGACGACCTTCACGAAGCTCGACACCCGCCAGCTGATCGCCGACGAGCTGCTCTACCGCGAGCTCGTCGACCGCTACGGCGAGTACTTCACCGGCGGCATGGGCGCGGAGGCCATCCAGAAGCTGGCCGCCGAGTTCGACGTCGCGGCCGAAGCCGACAACCTGCGCGACACCATCCGCAACGGCAAGGGGCAGAAGAAGCTCCGCGCGCTGAAGCGGCTCAAGGTCGTCGCGGCCTTCCAGGCCACCGGCAACGACCCGCGCGGCATGGTGCTCGACGCCGTCCCGGTGATCCCGCCGGACCTGCGTCCGATGGTGCAGCTGGACGGTGGCCGCTTCGCGACCTCCGACCTGAACGACCTGTACCGCCGGGTGATCAACCGGAACAACCGCCTCAAGCGGCTGATCGACCTCGGCGCGCCCGAGATCATCGTCAACAACGAGAAGCGGATGCTGCAGGAGGCCGTCGACGCGCTGTTCGACAACGGCCGCCGCGGGCGTCCGGTCACCGGCCCGGGCAACCGGCCGCTGAAGTCGCTGTCCGACCTCCTCAAGGGCAAGCAGGGCCGGTTCCGCCAGAACCTGCTCGGCAAGCGCGTCGACTACTCGGGCCGTTCGGTCATCATCGTCGGCCCGCAGCTGAAGCTGCACCAGTGCGGCCTGCCGAAGGACATGGCGCTCGAGCTGTTCAAGCCGTTCGTCATGAAGCGGCTGGTCGACCTGAACCACGCGCAGAACATCAAGTCCGCCAAGCGGATGGTGGAGCGCTCGCGGCCGCAGGTGTGGGACGTGCTGGAAGAGGTCATCACCGGTCACCCGGTGATGCTGAACCGCGCGCCGACGCTGCACCGCCTCGGCATCCAGGCCTTCGAGCCGCAGCTGGTCGAAGGCAAGGCCATCCAGCTGCACCCGCTGGTCTGCGAGGCGTTCAACGCGGACTTCGACGGTGACCAGATGGCGGTGCACCTGCCGCTGTCGGCCGAGGCGCAGGCCGAGGCCCGGATCCTGATGCTGTCGGCGAACAACATCCTGTCGCCGGCGTCGGGCCGTCCGCTCGCCATGCCGCGGCTGGACATGGTCACGGGCCTGTTCCACCTGACCCGCCTCACCGAGACGGCCGAGGGCGCGGGCAACGCGTACTCGTCGCCGGCCGAGGCGATCATGGCCTACGACCGCAAGGCGCTGAGCCTGCACGCTCCGGTGAAGATCCGCATCACCGACCGTCAGCCGGCGAAGGCCGACGAGGCGCGGCTCGCGGAGAAGGGCTGGGAGCCGGGCAAGGCCTGGCTGGCCGAGACCACCCTGGGCCGCGTGCTGTTCAACGAGCTGCTGCCGGCGGACTACCCGTTCATCAACGAGCCGATGCCGAAGAAGCGGCAGGCCGCGATCGTGAACGACCTCGCCGAGCGGTACTCGATGACCCAGGTCGCGCAGACCCTGGACCGCCTGAAGGACGCCGGGTTCTACTGGGCGACCCGCTCGGGCGTCACCGTCGCCATCTCGGACGTGCTCACCCCGGTGGGCAAGGCCGCCATCCTCGACGAGTACGAGGGCAAGGCCTCCCAGGTGGAGAAGCGCTACCAGCGCGGTCAGCTGTCGCACGCCGAGCGCAACAACGAGCTCGTCAAGGTGTGGACGCAGGCCACCGAAGAGGTCCACAAGATCATGGAGACGGCGCTGCCGGACGACAACCCGATCGCGGTGATCGTGAAGTCGGGCGCGGCGGGCAACATGACGCAGGTCCGGTCGCTGGCCGGCATGCGTGGCCTGGTGTCGAACCCGAAGGGTGAGTACATCCCGCGCCCGATCAAGGCCAACTTCCGTGAAGGCCTGTCGGTGGCGGAGTACTTCATCGCGACGCACGGTGCTCGTAAGGGCCTGGCGGACACGGCGCTCCGGACCGCCGACTCGGGTTACCTGACCCGGCGTCTGGTGGACGTCTCGCAGGACGTCATCGTCCGCGAGACCGACTGCGGCACCACCCGCGGCATCATGATGCCGATCGGCGAGGACATCGGCGACGGCAAGGTCCTGCGCGACCAGCACGTCGAGACCTCCGTGTACGCGCGGAACCTCGCGACGGACGCGGTGGACGCCAAGGGCAACGTCGTGCTGAACGCCGCTGACGACATCGGCGACCCGGCCATCGACAAGCTGATCTCCAGCGGCATCTCGAAGGTCAAGGTCCGCTCGGTGCTGACCTGCGAGTCGGTCGTCGGCATCTGCGCGACCTGCTACGGCCGCTCGATGGCGACCGGTCTGCTGGTCGACGTCGGCGAGGCCGTGGGTATCGTCGCGGCCCAGTCGATCGGTGAGCCGGGTACGCAGCTGACGATGCGTACGTTCCACCAGGGTGGTGTGGCCGGTGACGACATCACGACCGGTCTGCCGCGTGTCCAGGAGCTGTTCGAGGCCCGCGTCCCGAAGGGCAAGGCGCCCATCGCCGACGTCGACGGCCGCGTGCGGATCGAGGAGAGCGAGCGGTTCTGGAAGATCACCCTCATCCCGGACGACGGGGGCGAGGAGATCGTCTTCGACAAGCTGTCCAAGCGGCAGCGGCTCGCGAACACCCCGAACGGCCCGCTGGGCGACGGTGACCACGTGCACGTCGGTCAGCAGCTGCTCGAGGGCACCCCGGACCCGCACGAGGTGCTGCGGGTCATGGGGCCGCGCGAGGCGCAGATCCACCTGGTGGACGAGGTCCAGAAGGTGTACCGGGCGCAGGGTGTGTCGATCCACGACAAGCACATCGAGGTCATCGTCCGGCAGATGCTGCGCCGGGTGACGGTCATCGATTCGGGTGGCACGGACTTCCTGCCGGGCGAGCTGCCCGAGCGGACGAAGTTCGAGGCGACGAACCGGGCCTCGGTCGCCGAAGGCGGCGAGCCGGCTTCGGGCCGTCCGGTGCTGATGGGCATCACGAAGGCGTCGCTGACCACGGACTCGTGGCTGTCGGCGGCGTCGTTCCAGGAGACCACGCGAGTCCTGACCGACGCGGCGATCAACGGCCGCTCGGACAAGCTCGTCGGCCTCAAGGAGAACGTGATCATCGGTAAGCTGATCCCGGCCGGTACGGGCATCAACAAGTACCGCAACATCCAGGTGCAGCCGACCGAGGAGGCCCGGGTCGCGGCGTACGCGATCCCGTCCTACGACGACGGTTACTACACCCCGGACGTGTTCGGTACGGGTACCGGTGCCGCGGTTCCGCTGGACGACTACGACTTCGGCCGCGACTTCCGCTGAAGCTGAGTCACGAGAAAGGCCCCTGCCGGGTTTCCGGCGGGGGCCTTTCCCGTTTCGTCACCCAACCCCGTCCGAAATACCGCTAGAGTGACCCGGTTCACGCGGTTCGGGGGCTTTGCGCGTTTCCAACGGGTAATCAGGGGTGACTGTTCGTGAACATATCCAGAAGCGCGAGATCTCTCGCGCGCGGTTTCGCCGCGCTGACGGCCGCGGCCGTGCTGACCAGCGTGTTCGCCGGCCCGGCCGGGGCGGAAGAGCCGACACCGACGTCGACGCCGGCCGCGCCGTCCACATCGGAAGCACCGGCCGGCTCCAGCGCGCCGGCGCCGCCGGTTTCGAGCGCGCCCGAGAGCAGGCCGGCGGCGCAGCCGCAAGCCGAGCCCGCGCAACGCGCGCAGGTCACAGTCTCGATCGTTGGCCTCAAGGACGAGTACGCGTCCAACGAGGACGTCCGCTTCACGTTCCGGCTGAAGAACACCGGCGGCGTCACCGCGACCGGGGTCTGGGTTTCCCAGCACATCGACCAGCCGACCGACCTGCAGGTCGCGTACGAGCCGGGCTGGGGTGACCTGACCTACGGGCGGGGGATCAAGCTCGAGCCGGGGCAGACGTTCGAGCTGGCGATGACCGGCCACATCCGGGACATCGGCAAGGACACCGTGCACGTCCGGGGGGCCGTGTTCGACGATTCCCACTTCGGCATCGGCCAGTTCGACGAGCCGGCGAAGGTCACGGCGGCCTCCGGCGAGGCGTCGGGCGTCGTGTACGGCGACAAGAACGGCAACGGCGTCCGCGACCGCGGCGAAGAGCTGGCGGGGATCAAACTCACCCTCCGGTACATCCACGGCGACGTCAGCTACACCGCGACGAGCGACAACAAAGGCAACCTCACCTTCAAGGTCCCGGCCGCGGACTACTTCCTCGGCGGCGACGTGGTCGACGGCTGGCTGTTCCCGTGGCACACCGTCCGGATCGGCCAGGGCACGATCCTGAACCTCCGCGGGGTACCGCCGCTGAACGGCGCGCTCACGGCGTCGATGAAGTTCACCCAGGACAGCTACCAGGTCGGCGAGCTCGCGCACGTCACGGTGACCCTGTCCAACTCCGGGCCGATCCCGCTGGCCGGCATCTTGGCCGGCTGCAACCGCATCGGCGATCCCTACATCCTGAGCGGCCGTTCCCCCGGCTGGGGCGACCTCGCGGGAGACGGCGTGACGATCGCTCCGGGAGAGACCCGCGTGATCGACGTGTCCGAGGCCGTCCCGCAGGCCGCGTTCAACCGCGGGATCGTCGTGGCCTCCTGCGACTTCGGCTACTCCGAGGTCGACACCGACAACCACGCACAGGCCCACGCGCAGGCGGCTGTCCCGGGTGCCAAGGCCGTCGTCGAAGGCAATATCGGCGTCTTCGGCAACCAGGGTGAGGTGACGCAGGGCCTCGCCGGGGTCAAGGTCGTGCTGGTGTCCGATCAGCACTGCCCGGTCGCCGGCGAGCGGACCACCGACGCGAAGGGCCACTTCGAGTTCCTCGATGTCGCACCCGGGCCCCAGTACCACCTGTACCTGCTGCCCCCGGCGGGCTGGAAGATCAAGGACGAGAACCCGATGTGGATCGACGTCTGGGGGCCGCCGGAGAACCACCACGTGTGGCGGATCGACGCGGAGCAAGGCGACGCGCCGCTCCCGGCCGTGCCCACCAACCCGGCGGACTGCACCGCGGCCACTCCGACGTCGACGACCGCCGCGGCCGGCGGGACCGGCGGCGGCCAGAGCGGCGCCTCCGGGCTGGCCAGCACCGGCGTCGACGCGATCGGCCTCGGCGCGCTCGCGCTGCTCGCCCTCGCGCTCGGCGGCGGCCTGGTGGCCGGCGCCCGCCGTCGCCGTCGCACGATCTGACGCAGGAAAGCGAAGCGCCCCCGGTCCACAGTGGACCGGGGGCGCTTTCGTCCGGGCGGACCGCGGTTCAGTGCAGGCTTCCCCGGGACACCGGAAAGTCGAAGTAGGTGTCCGGGAACGGCTCGCCGTTCAGCGTGAAGTGCCACCACTCCTCGGGCAGGTTGCGGAAGCCCGCCGCGGCCATCGTCGAGCGCAGCAGGTCACGGTGCTGCCGGGCGACGCCGGTGATCGCCGGGTTGTCGGTGTGGGCGAGCGGGTCGAAGCAGTCGTAGCCGGTGCCCATGTCGACGGTGTTGTCGGGGAACCGCTGGTCCCGCGGCGCGAAGCACGCCTCGAGCGGCTCACCCGGGACGTACGGGCGCTGGAACCGCGGCGGGATCCGCACGAGGGTGAGGTCCATCGTGCTGCCGCGGCTGTGCCCGGACTTCTCGGCGATGTACCCGTCGGCGAAGAGCCGCTCCTTGGCGACGTTCGGGTAGAACTCGGCCTTCATCTTCTCGTCGGCGAGGTCCTTGGCCCACCGCACGAAGTGGTCGACGGCGCGCTGCGGCCGGTAGCAGTCGTAGACCTTGAGCGTGTAACCGCGCTTGAGCAGCTGAGCCTGCGCCTGCCGCAGGCCTTCGGCGGCCTGCCGGGTGAGGATGCACAGCGGTTGGCGGTACCCGTCGATGCGGCGGCCGACGAAGTTGTGCCGCGTGTCGTATCGGATGTCCTGCAGGATCGACGGTGCGACGTCGGAGAGCGCGACGAAGGCCCCGGAAGTGCCGGCCTGCGCGGGGGAGGGGACGGCGAGAGCGGCCGCCGCGGCGAGGGTGACGGCGAGAGCGCGCACCCGGCGAGTGAAGATCGGCATCCCTCTCGTCTATCAGCTCGGCCCCGGGCGCGCAGCCGCCGTCGGGGTCAGGACCAGCCTTCCGAGGTCGTCGCGCGCAGGAAGTCGTCCGACGGCGGCTGCACCGGCCGTCCCTCGAACTGCGTCGAAAGCACCACCGACGACCGCAGTTCACCGTGCTTGCCCAGCCGTTCCAGCAGGCCCTCGAAGTGCTCGAGCGACGCCGCCCGGATCTTCAGCATCGTGCAGTGGTCGCCGCTCAGCCGGTGGATCTCGACGACCTCCGGGTAGTCCTCGGACTTCGACGTCTTCAGCAGGCAGCTGCTCAGCGCGCACCGCATCTCGACGAACGCCTGCAGCGGCTGGCCCGCGCGCCGCGCGTCGACCTGGGCGCGGTAGCCGGTGATCACCCCGGTCTCCTCCAGCCGCCGCACCCGCTCGGCCACCGCCGGCGCCGACAGGTTGATCCGCCGCCCGAGCTCCTTGAACGACAGCCGCCCGTCGGCCTGCAGCAGGTCCAGCAGCCGCCAGTCGACGTCGTCCAGCGCCTTTTCCGAACGGAAGGTCATGGGCCTCATCTTCCTTCCGATGCGGGCCCGGGGCGAGCGAAATCCCGTGCATCGGCCCTTCGGACCGCGGCCGGATTTCCCTAACGTTGCTGCTCATGGGGACTTCGACGGTGACCGGGCGGACCCGGTCGATGGGGGCACTGTTCACCGGTGTCGCGTTGCTCAACACGGCCACGGTCGGCCTCGGCACGGCGGCCACGCTGATCGTCGCCGCCGGCAGCGGCGCGGTCTGGAGCGGGCTGCCGAGCGTGGCCAACGTGCTCGGCACCGCGGCGGGCGCGCTCGGCGCCGGGAGGCTGCTGCCGGTCCACGGCAGCCGCCGGGTACTGGCCGGTGGCTACGGCCTCGCCGCGGCCGGCGCGCTGGTGGCGTTCGCGGGCACGCTGGCGACGTCGGTCGTGCCGCTGCTGCTGGGCATCCTGCTGGTCGGGCTGGGCAACGGCGGGGCACAGCTCTCGCGGTACCTGGCCGCGGACCTGTACCCGGAGGACCGCCGGGGGCGCGCGCTCTCGACCGTCGTCTGGGGCGGGACCGTCGGCGCGCTCGCCGGGCCGGCCCTGATGGCTCCGGCGGCCGGTGCCGCCGCAGGCTTCGGCTGGCCGTCGCTGTCCGGCCCGGCCGCGGTGGCGGTCCTGGCCACGGCGGGCGCGGCGCTGGCGGCGGCGTTCCTCCCGCGGCACGTGCCCCCGCAGCGAGAACCGGGCCTCCGGCCCGGGCCGGAGGCTTCGCCACCCGGACCCCCGAAAAGCCTCGCCGTCGCCGATCGCGGCCCGGTGCGGCCGGCCGGGTTCGCGCGGCCGCTGGTCGCGATGGTCGTCGCGCAGCTCACGATGGGCGCGGTGATGACGATGACGCCGTTGCAGCTGCAGGCGCACGGGCACGGCCTCGGCGTCGTCGGCTGGGTGCTGAGCGCGCACCTGTTCGGGATGTTCGCGCTGGCGCCGCTGTCCGGCCGGATCGCCGACCGCTGGGGTCCGCACGTCGCCGTCAACGCGGGCCTCGGCGTCCTCGCGCTGGCGGCGGCGACCGCGCTCGCGGCGCCGACGGCGCACACCTCCGGCCTGCCGATCGCGCTGTTCCTCCTGGGCTACGGCTGGAACCTGGTGTTCGTCGGCGGCAGCGCACAGCTCAGCCGGGACCTCGCGCCGGAGACGCGCAGCCGGGTGCAGGGCACCGTCGACGCGGTCGTCTGGTCGGCGTCCGCACTGGCCGGGCTGGGGTCGGGGGCGTTGTTCGCCGGCGGCGGGTACGGGCTGGTCGCGGTGGTCGGCGGCGTGCTGGCCCTGCTCCCGCTGGCGTTCTCCGCCACCCGTGACGGCCGGTAGCCGGGCCGTTGTCGGCAAATCTCTCGTCACCGCGGCCGCCGCCGGGCGGCGAAGATGGGCCGTGGCTGACTCTGTGCCCTTCACGGACAACTTCTCGGACCTCTCGAACACGCAGGGGTACCAGTTCGAATTCCGTTGCGAGCGTTGCGGCAACGGCTTCCGTTCCGCCTTCCAGCGCGACAACGTCGAGACCGGCCGAAGCGTGCTTCGCGCGGTGGGCTCGTTCTTCGGCGGCACGCTGCGCGACCTGAGCAATTCGGCCGACCAGTGGCGCTACGACCGCGCGACGAACTCGCCGGCCAAGGACAAGGCCCTGGCGGCGGCGGTCGAGGAGATCACGCCGAGCTTCCGCCAGTGCCGCGGCTGCGGCGACTGGATGTGCCAAGACCAGTGCTGGAACGAGGAGATCGGCCAGTGCCTGCGCTGCTCGCCGAGCGTCGCGGAGGAGATCTCGCGCGCCCAGGCCGCGGCCCAGCGCGACCAGATCTGGGACAAGGCCCGCGACAAGGACTGGACGGCGGGCCTGGACCTCGACACCCGGGCCAAGGTCAGCTGCCCGGGCTGCGGCCTGAAAGCGGACGGCGGCAAGTTCTGTTCGTCCTGCGGGACGTCACTGGCCTTGAAGGTCGCCTGCGGCGGCTGCGGCAGTGAGAGCAACAAGCCGGGAGCGCTGTTCTGCTCCGATTGCGGCGCCAAACTCTGAGCCCGGCCCCTCCGGAAACCGGCGTTCCACCTCCCGTTCCCACGAATTCCGTCACGTTCCGCCGGTACGGCCCGCGATGCGGGCCGTTTCCTTTCCCGAGCATCGACAACCGCCTTCGTCGCGGGTATTTGTCTAGGGTGCGCGAGGGGGGCTCGCGGGCACGGAACCGGAACGGTGGTCGTTCCGGGACTCGTCGAGGAGGGTGCGGCGTGGCGGTCGGCGGTGCGGGCGGAAACGGCACGGAATGGCCTGGCGGCACGGTCATGTCGCGGCTACCGGGTGCGCTGGGCGGTGAGCTGCTGAGACTGGGGAACCCGAAACCGTGCCCCGCCGGGACCGTCCTGCTGCACCAGGGCGAACCCAGCACGCACGTTTTCCTGCTCGGGCACGGAAAACAGCCCAGGCTGGCGTGCGTCAAGGTCACCGCGGCGGATCGGAACGGCACCGAAAGCCTGCTGGGCATCAGGATCAGCGGCGATCTCGTCGGTGAGATGGGGGTGCTGCGGGAAGGTCCTCGCTCGGCCACGGTGACGGCGTGCCGGGCGATGACGGTGCACCGGATCCCGCTGGAGCACTTCCGGCTCTTCCTGCGGCGCCGGGAAGAAGCCTGGCGGGTGGTCTGCCACATGATCGCCGACCGCCTCGACTGGGCGAACCGCCGCCGGCTCGACTTCGCCGGGTACGACACGGCGGTCCGCCTCGCCCGGGTCCTGCTCGAACTGGCCGAGTACCACGGTGCGCCGGGTGAGGCCGGGATCAGGCTCGACATCGAGCTTTCGCAACCGGAATTCGGGAAGCTGATCGGTGCGGGCCGGGACGCGATCCAATTGGCTGTCCGTCAATTGAAGGAGAAGAACTACATCGCGTACCGATACCGGACGGTAACCATTCTTGACCTGAACGGACTAGCGACGTTCGCTGATCCTGGCTAACGAACCGGTGCAGATCACGGAATTTTCCGGAGTCTTGGTCACGCAGTGCAGGCAGACTCTGCGCTCATCTCCTAACGGCTCCGAAAAGGACAAAGACCTTGGCTCGCGGCAGCGATTTTTCCCGCCATCTGCTCATTTCCCTGGACGTGCAAGGCTATGGCGGCCGGGACGACCGCCAGCACGCTTCGATCCAGTCCGGCCTGCTCGCCGTGGCGGACACCGCCGCCGTCCGGTGCGGCCTGGACCGGACGACCTGGCACCGGCAGGGCGCCGGCGACGGCGAACTGGCGATCCTCCCGCCCGGCACCCCCGAACCGGCGGTCGTGGACGACTACGTCCGCGAGCTGGTCGCGGCGCTCGGCCACCACAACCACGACCTCACGGCCGACGCCCGGATGCGCATCCGGATCGCGATCCACCACGGGGTCGCGATGCCCGGCGCGAACGGCTGGACGGGACAGGGCGTCGTGGGCGTGAGCCGCCTCGTCGACAGCGCGCCCCTCCGCGGCGCCCTCCGCGCGTTCCCGGACGCCGACCTGGCCGTGCTCGTTTCGCGGCAGATCTACACCGACGTCGTGGCCCAGCGCCACACCTCGCTGAAACCGGGGGAGTTCCGGGAAGTCGTGGTGCGGCAGAAGGAATTCACCGACGTGGCCTGGCTCCGGGTCCCGGGACACGACGTGCACGGCGCCCGGCTCTCGGCCGATCCGCCGCCGGCCGAACCGGCGGGCACCCGGGTGACCGCCGCGGCCGGGCAGCACTACCGCGCCGAGGCGATCACCGTGGTCAACGGGAGCGTCGACGCGGCGAACGCGGTCTTCGGGATCAAGCACGGCTCATGAGCGAGGAAGAACCGGCGGAAAAGCCGGCCGAGACGCCGGAGCCCGCGCCCGGCGACGACTACACCGAACAGCTCGCGGGTGCGGTGAACCAGTTCAACGGCCCGATCTACGCCGACGGCGCCCAGTTCGGCATCGGCCCGCAGCGGCCGGCGCGCGTCAAGGCCGCGGCCGGCAAGCTCGACGACACCGATGTCCTGGCCGAGCTGAGCCACTACGTCACACCGGCCTGCTACGACACCGCGCTCGGCGCGCTGCGCAAGGACCACGTCGTCGGCCTGCACGGCGACCGGGGAACCGGGAAGCGGGCCGGGGCCATCGCGCTGCTGCGCGAGGTCACCGACGGGCCGCTGTACCTGCTGTCCCCGATGAACCGGCTCAAGAGCCTGGCCGAACGCGACTACGCGGCGGGAAGCGGTTACATCATCGCCGACCGCATCGCGGAGCGAAGAGCCGCCGACGTCGACTTCACGTGGCGGACGGTCCGCGACCGCGTCCGCGACCAAGGGGCCCACCTCGTCGTCACCACGACCACGCCGACCGGGGGCGGTGAAGTCGACGCCGTCGCCCAGGTGCGGTGGGAGCAGCCCGATCCGCGGCAGGTGCTGCGCGTCCGGCTCGCCGGTCTCGACGACGTCGACGAGGTCGTCGAACGGGTCCTGCGTGCTTGGCCCGACGGCGGGCAGCTGACCGACCTCGTCGCCGTCGCGGCCGACCTCGGTGAGGGGCTGACGGTCGAGCAGGCGCTGCCCAAACTGGACGCGTCCCTGCACGACCGGGTCCGGACGTGGTTCGACGAAGAGCGCGACCAGCGGGACTTCCTGGCCGCCACCGCACTGGCCTTCCTCGACGGGGCGCGGCAACGGACCTTCGAGTCGGCGCTGGGAAAGCTGGAGGCGAAGCTCGCCGAGTCGATCGTGGGCGACGAGCCGGACCCCGCCGAGCGACCGCAGCCGGAGTTGCTGCGGCAACACCGGCTCAAGCTCTACGCGCCCGACAGCCTGATCAAGGTCGAGCGGGCCGGCTCGGACGGGGTCGCCCGGCACTGCCCCCGGTTCCGGGAGCCGCGGTACCGGCGGTTCGTGCTCGCCGAGCTGTGGGCCCGCGAAGAAGCGCCCTTCTGGGACGGCGTCTCCGCGTGGCTCGACGAGGTGATGCCGGAAGAGGGCCTGCGGGTCGCCGCCGGGCTCGCCGAACTCGCGCGGTACGCCTTCGACGAGGTCGACGACATCCTGGCGCCGTGGGCCGACGGGAAGCGCGGCTGGCCGGGCCAGACCACCGCGACCCACGTGCTGTGGCTGCTGAGCTACGACGAAGCCCTCGCCCCGGAAGCGCTGCAGCTGGCGGCGCAGTGGGCCGGGCGCGGCACCCCGGCCGAACGGTGGACGGGCGCGGTCGCGCTGAGCGGCGAGCTCGGTGCCCGCTACCCGCACGAGGCGGCCAACCGCCTCTGGCAGCTGATCCTGCAGAGCCACACGGTCACGGGAGACGCGCACGTCGCGCTCGCCGCCCTGTTCGTCACGTTGACCCGGCGCACCGAGGACGCCGGGGTCGTCTTGACGCTGCTCGACGGGAAAGTGCGGCGGCTGGACAACCCGGGCACCAAGCCGGAGTACATCCGGGCGGCCACGCGGGCGACCCTCAGCGTGCTCGCCGCGCGCGACCGGATCTCCGGCCGGCACGCCGCCATCACCCACCTCTGCCGAGTGGGGGACCGGACCGCGCCCGTCCAAGGCCGGCTGTGGGCCACCGTCCTGCGCAACCGGCCGACCCGCAAGCGGGCGCTGACCGTGCTGCGCTCCGCCCTCGACGACCTCAAGCACCTCTGCGACGACCCCGTCGCGGTCGCGACTTCGCTCGGGCTGGCCATTTCGGTGGCCCTGCCCGCCGGCGAAGCCGACCTCCTCCGCGCGGACTTCGCCGCGTTGGAGGCGCGTACCAGCAAAGACAGTTCCCCTCTGGTCGAGCACCTGCTCGCCGCGATCTCCCACCTGCACCGAGAGGCTGCCGCACTGCCATGACCGAGCCCTACCCGATCGTCGAACAGCGCCCGCTGGATCCCGCGCAGACCAAGGGGAAGTTCTTCTGGCGCAAGGAATACCGCGAACACGGCGAACTGCCGAGGCCGAACGCGCACCAGGTCTTCGTCTACCGCGTCGACGGCGAATACGTCCTCGACAGCGCCCAGCGGCGCCTGGACGAGGAACAGGTCGTCCGGGCCACCCACGTCAGCCTGGTGGACCTGACCCGCGAAGCCGAGGTGATCGTCGAGCTGGCCATCCCGTCCGCCGAAGCCGACGACTTCACCATGCGCGTCACGTTCGTCTGCACCGTGACGAACGCCGTCAGCGTCGTCCGGGAGGGGCGGGGCGACGCGCAAACGCTGCTGCGGGCCTACCTCAAGAGCCACCACCGGATCTTCGAGCTGGGCCTGGAGTACCGGCTCCTGCAGATCAACGAAGTCCGCCGGGACGTCAACGCCCAGGTGAAGGCCTTCACCACGCTCAAGCCGCCGGTGATCTCCGGCATCGCCGTGGAACTGCGCAGCGTCGAGGTGCTGACCCCGGACGAGTACCGGCAGCTGATGGGCAACCGCCGCAGCATCGAATACCAGCACGAGCTGGACACGACGCAGCAGCGCCTGGACCATTCGCTGACCGCGGAACGCCAGCACCACGACCAGTACCTCGAGCGCGACCGGAGCGGGCACGACCACCGGCTGAGCACCGAACGGCAGGCGCACGAGCAGCGCCTGGAGTGGGAACGCGTGCACCACTCCGGGGTCGTCGGGATCGAGCAGCAGCGGTACGAGCTCGACCGCATGGCCGACCGGAAGGCGTTCGACCGGCACCAGCGCGGGCAGGACCGCGAGGAGATGACCGCGCTGGCCGAGATCATCCGGAACAACCCGGACAGCGCGCTGGCGAACGCGTACGTGGCCGGCTCGCTGGACGCGTCCGAGATGGCCGAGCGGCTGCTCGTCGAGAACCGCTACCGCGGCGAGGTCGAGCGAACCGAGCGGCAGGCCGCGTTCGATCGCCGGCACGAAGAGCGGCTCTACGAAATCGAGCACCGGAACGAGCAGCGCCGGTGGAGCCGCGAGCAGTCCCGCGAGGAACGCAAGTGGCGGCGCGAAGACCACGGCCTGGCCCGCGCGGAGACCCGGCGCAAGGAGGAGATCACCCTCGAGGTCATCCGGGAGCTCGGCAAGCACGGCTACCTCGACATGACGAACCTGGACCCGAACCTGCTGATCACCAAGCTGACCGGAGCCGCGCCGCGGGAGCAGCTCGAGGGCGGCGGCAAGACGGAGCTGGCCGCCGGGGACAAGGGTTCGCCCGCGCCGCGGGCCGAGGCGGAAGACACCGAAGACGACGACACCGGGGTGAGGGAAGAGGATGTCAGTTGAGACCGAGGCGCCCACCCGGGGCGCCCTTCCTCCCGACGTCCCACTGGGGACCTACCGGCCGGTGGACCCCCACCGCGGGCTCGGCCGGCGGCTGCGGGCACTGGCCGGGATCCGCGAAGAGATCCTCGACTGGGTGCCGGAAGAGCGGCCGCGCTACACGCGGCTCGGCGCCATCATCTTCAACACCGGCCTGCTGGCCGGGTTGTCGCTGCTGGTGGCGCTCAGCGATCTGTCGGCCGTGCCGTGGATCTTCCTGCTGCCCGCCGGTGCGCTGTGGGCCTACGTCATCATCAGCTTCGACGGCTGGCTGATCTCCAGCACGCACGGCATGCTCGGCGCGGGCAAGACCCGGGTGTTCGTGCCGCGGCTGGTGATCTCGCTGCTGATGGGGGCCGTGATCGCGGAACCGTTGCTGCTGTGGATCTTCCAGCCCGCCATCCACAAGGAAGTCCTCGACGGCAGGCAAAACGAGCTGTCCGCCTACGAGAGCCAGTACCGCACCTGCAACCCCGAAGGTGCGCCGGCGCTCGACACCCCCGGGTGCGCGAACTTCCGGCTGACCATCAAGAACTCGCCGGACGCGGCGCAGCAGGAGCTGGACAAGGCGAGCAAGAACCGGGACGCGGCGAAGTCGGAGTACGACGCCCTCGACGCGCAGTGGGACCAGCTGGAGAAGCTGGCCCGGGCGGAGTGCAGCGGCGCGCGGGGTGAGGGGCTCACCGGCGTGGCGGGTGACGGTCCCGAATGCGACCGGAACCGGCAGGTGGCCGACCGCTTCCGCACCGACAACCGGCTCGAGAAGCGGCAGGCCGACCTGACCGCGGCCAACACGAACATCGACGCGTTGACCGCGAAGCTGGGCAGCGCCCGGCAGACCGCCGGCCAGCAGGTCAGCGACGCCATCACCGCGAAGGTCACGTCGATGCGCGAGCACCAGGGCGTGATCGGCATCCTCGACGAGGACGAAGCGCTCGGGCGGCTCTCCGGCCGCAGCGTGCTCGTGTTCGCGGCCCAGTGGCTCGTGCGGCTGCTGCTGATCGCGATCGACTGCATGCCGGTGCTGACGAAGCTGATGAGCGGCTCGACGGCCTACGACGTGCTCGTCGCCCGGCAGATCGAGGTCGCCCGCCGGCTGCACGAGAAGCACGTCACGCTGCGGGAGCGGCAGGACACCGCGGACAACGACGTCTGGCTGCAGCGGACGGAGTACAACCTCCGGACCCGGATCGACAGCATCGAGGAGGCCGATCGCTCCGCCCGGGCGCGGCGGGAGTCGGACCTGGACGCCGAGATCGACCGGCTGGCCGCGAAGCTGCGCAACCAGCAGTAGGGGAGGTGCCCGGCCGCGCGGCCCGCTGATCCGGCGGATCCGCGCGGCCCGGGGCACCATGGAGGCATGACGCCCGTCACCAAACGCCTCACGGTGATCGCCCTCGTCCTGATCATCGCGGGCGCGGTCCTGCTGTCGGTCGGCGCGATCGGCTTCCGGGCGACGTCGGATCAGCCCGACGCCAACATCGGGGCCGGGTTCGCCCTGCTGGCCGGGCCCTACGTCGTCGGCCTCGGGCTCGTCTTCGCCTTGTCGGCGGGCTTGACCCACCTCACGACCCGCCGCCGCTGAGGTTCCACAGCGTCGCGGGCAGGTGGTCGGCCAGTTCGGCGAGGTAGGCGGCCTCGGCGGTGAGGTTCTGCCGCGTCGCGCAGCCCGGCCCCCAGGTCCGCGCCGAGCCGTTTTCGACGACGACCTCCCGCTGCCCGAACCGCGGGTTCGCCGCCAGCCAGCGGGCCAGTTCGGCGTCGAGCGCCGAGTCCGGCGGGAGCGTCGGCATGGACACCGGCCGGCCGGGGACGATCCGCAGCTCCGGGCCCGGCGGCACGCGCACCTGGGTGACGTGGAGGTCGCGGAAGTGGATGTGGTCGTCGAAGTGCCGGTAGGACTCCCGCGTGTCGATCCCGAGCACCGGCCGGTCGCCGAGGCGGAACTCGACCCACGGGTCTGCCGGCGCACCCGCCAGCGGTCGCCCGGTCGGGTGAACCACGCCGAAGCTCGGCGAACCGCTGCCGTACGTGCCACCCCGCTCGGCCGCGAAGGCCTTGAACCAGTGACCCTCGCGGCTCGCGGCGGCCGCCCGCTGCGAGCGCCACCAGACTGCGGCGGCCACCGCGGCCACGACCACCAGGACGCCGATCGTGAAGAGCGTCTCCATCGTCAGAAGTCCAGGTCCTCGCGGGTTTCCTCGCCGGACTGGTCCCGGCCCGTCCCGTCGTACCCGCTCGCCTTCTTCGCGTTCTTGACGTGGCTGGTGAGCTTGCCGAGGTGGTCGTTCACCGTCTTGGCCGGGTTGTCGCCGGGGTTGGCCGGGTGGTAGCCGAGCACGCCCTTGATCGCCGCTTCGCCACCCTTCTTCAGCGCTTCGGCGGCACCCGCCTTCAGCATCGTCTTCCGGTAGTCGACCTTGCCGGCGGCGTCGAGCACCGGGTTCTCGAAGGCCTTCGCCCAGCGCTGGCCGATCAGGCCCTTGTCGCCGGCGGCCTTCTGGAGGAGGTCCTTGCCCTCGTTCTCCTCGGCGATCTTCGTGAGCGACTTGCCCAGCGTCGTCGAAGCGAACTTCTCCTGCAGCTTCCGGAGCCAGTCGAGCACCTTCTGCAGGAGCTCGCGCAGCTTGTTCACCTTTCGGGTGGTCTTCGCGGTCGTCTGGGCCGCCTTGACCTCGGTCACCGGAGCGGCGGCGGACAGCGAGGCCCCGCAGGTCGGCACCGCGGCGGCCAGGGCGGGCACCCACAGCAGGATCAGCCAGGTCACGAACTCGGTGAGGATGGCCTTGACCAGGTCCTCGACGAAGCTCATCAGCATGCTGTTGAGCTGCAGCATCCGGGCCAGGTCACCGGACTTCCCGGCGACGCCCTCGATGCCGTGGGCGAACTCGCCCAGCGCCGTCTTCGCCGCGTTGCCCGCGTCACCCTCCCAGTCCTTGAGGGATTCGTCGGCGACCTCGGCGAAGTTCTTGGCCAGCTTGTCCAGCCCGGTGGCGATCGCCCCGAAGTTCTCCGCCGCGATCCCCAGCGCCGGGCCGTCGCCGCTGACGAAGTGGATCGCGTCCTGGATCGGCTGGACGGCGTTGACCAGGAAGTTCAGCCCCTGCCCGACCAGCCAGCCGAGCGGGTCGGTCGCGATGTCGGTGATGGCGCTCGAGCTCGACTGGATGAAGCTCGCGGTGTCGGTGGCGATCGTGCCGAGCGCGAGGGTGATGTCCGCGCCGTCGGGCTGCGGCGCGAAGACGGCCTTCGTCACCGAGACCGCGTCCGTGCCGACGGTGACCGCGCTCCCGGCGAACGGCGTCGCCTTGATCGCGTTGCCGACGTTGACCCCGAGCACGGTCTTCGGGTCGTCGGGCTTGACGGTGATGCCGCTCGCGACGTCTTCGACCTCGGCCATGGTGTTCCCCCTTCAGTGCTTCGGCTCAGTGCTTTCCCGGGCCGTCGAGCAGGGTCTCGACCTGGCCGAAGAAGGTCTTGTGGTCGTCCTCGACGCCTTGGTAGACGTTCGCCGCGTCGGTCAGCTTGGCCTGCGCGGAGGCGAGGCCGTCCGAGATGGACGCCAGCAGCGCCTGCAGCTCGCGGAGGGTGTCGTCGTAGCCGCTCTTGGTGAAGAGGCCGACCACGCCCCACGACTTGTCGCCGACGTCGGCCTGAGCCACCTTTTCGGTGATCTTCGTGCCCTGTTCGCGGTACTTGCCGAGCTCGCCGACGTACTTGTGCAGCGCGTCGACCTCGACCCGGTAACCGCCGGCGCCGTCGGGCATCAGTCCTCCTCGTCGAACAGGTTCCGCAGGAAGCGGTCGCCCGCCGCGGGGCCGGCCGCGGGTGGTGCCGGCGGCGGGTCTGCCGGCCGGAGCACGCGCTGCTCGGAGAAGTCCTCGGGCCGCGGCGGTGCTTCGGTGAGTTTCGACCGCAGTTCTTCGACGGTGGTTCCGAACGCCACGGCCTGCGTCTCGAGGACCTGGTCGACCAGGCCGAGGTCGTCACCCATGTTCTCTTCGACGATGACCGCCTGCCGCCGCGCCGCCTCGCCGACGGCTTCCCGCAGCGTCGCCAGCAGCGTGGCCGACAGCGCCTGCGGCCCCTTGGCCAGCGCGGCTTCGGTGAACTTGACGTCCAGGACGGCACCGCCGGGCCCGGTCACGACGGTGACGCCCCCGTCCGCCGACGCGGCGCTCGCCCGCAGTTCGGTCAGCTGCTGCCGCATCGCGCCCAGCCCGGCGAACCGGTCGTCGGCGTGGCGGATGCCCGCCTGGAACCGTTCGAACTCGGCCACCAGGTGCTCGAACTCGCCCGACATGCGGCCGCCTCTCCGTTTCGTGGTGCACCCATCGTGACCCTCCGGCCGCACTGTGACGTACGGAACGGCCGATCCGATCCCACTGCATCACCCGACCGGGTAATGGGTAGGTTTCGGCCCGAGAGGGAAGCAGGGGACAACGCGCGAGGAGTGTGTGATGACCAGCACCGAAGGGGCCGGAGGCCCGGCCGAAGAACCCAAGTCGAGGGGCAGTCACGCGGCCCCGGAGGGCGCCGGCGTGCACCCCCTGATCGACCTGTCCCGGGATCCGAACCCGGGCAAGCCGGACCACGCCAAGCCGGACGAGGACTGAGGGAGCGGGCGGAGCAGGCGGCGCCGCCGAAGCTGCGCCGCCCGCCGCCCGCCGCCCGCCGCCCGCCGCCCGCCACCGGGCGTGGCGG